>JBIKKY010000092.1:0-8194 GCA_044360105.1 Sulfuritalea sp. | reverse complement strand
CCTTGCGCGTAATGGCCTACATCGAGGCGCATCGCCGCGCGCGGCAGACCACCGATATCACCACGATCGACCGGGCGATCATGATGATCGGCATCGAGCCTTTTTTCCGAGATTTTCAGAACCTGCCGATGATTGAGGGTCAGCTGCAGGCTTACCCGACGGCCCAGCTTGGCTTGTTCAGGGCCATCACACGCGCGCGCCGGGCATCGCACTGGGGACGCGACTGGGCGATTCTGCGGCGCGATGTGGATGTCGATGAGATCACGCTGGCGACACTGCTGCATGATGTCGCCGAACTCCTGATGTGGCTTTTCGCGCCCAAGCTGGCGCTGCAGGTTCGCGACGCCCAGCGGGCACAACCGCACCAGCGCTCGGCAACGCTCCAGGAGAAGATTTATGGCGTGCCGCTTTACCGGCTAAAGCTGGCGCTGACCGAGGCCTGGCGGCTTCCCGATCTGCTGGCCCAGTTGCTGGATGACCGCCGCGCCGAAAATCCGCGCGTACGAAACGTCAAACTTGCCGTCGATCTTGCCCGCCATACCGCCAATGGCTGGAACGACCCGGCCCTGCCCGACGACTTGCGGGGCATCCGCGATCTGCTCCACATCGATCAGGAAGCTCTGGTGCGACGCCTGGATGTGGATGAGGCCACTGCCCGGAACCTTTTGACGCTGGCCGGCCCTGACGAGTTCTCTCCAAATAGCGAACCCCTGTGAGACCGGCTTTGGCTGGCCAACGCAGACAGGACTCTGCCCCGCAATGACACTGCCGTTTCATTCTCGCGCGGTGATACTGCGGCACTACGGCGAACAAGCCCGGTTTATGGCCCAGCCCGGGGTTTCATCGAAATCAGCACGCTGTCGGTGATCCCAAGTTCTTTCAGCTTGACGCGCGCGGCGTCAGCTTCGGCGCGTGTAGCAAACGGGCCGGCGCGCACCCTCGCCTCGATGGTGGCGGGAATGCCACCTTGTACCATCCTGGCGCGCAACTCTTCGGCATTGGCGAGATTGCTGAACACACCCAGTTGAAGGCCGAAATTACGTTCGGTCGCCTGGGTAATCGGACGCGAGGCGGGTTGATGCTCGGGCACACGCTGAGCGGGGGCCGCGGCAGTTGGCGACGGCTTGGATCGGACCAACTCCTGCGCAGGCTCCGGGCGAGATGCGGCAGGAGGATTCGGCCCGGCCGGATGCAGCGCGGCGAGCCGGCTGGTGGCCGGTTTGGTCAGGGGTTTCTCGCCAGGCCCGGCTCGCGGCGGGACGGTTTGGGGCGCGCCGGTGCCTTCCGGTACGCCTTCTTCCTCTTTTGCCGTCGGCGGCGACGACTTGATCGCGTCTTCTGATGGCTCTTTGGCCGCTTCTTTGACTGCCGGCTCGGCGATCGCAGGCTCCTTGGCTGTCGCCAACGGCTCGGGCGCGGGTGGTGGTACCGCCAAGCTGGCGGGTGCGGGCGGTGGTGGCGCGTTGATGCCGTCATATATCAGCAAACTGCTCATCAAACCGGCAAGGACGACAGCGGCAATCGCCAGTTGCTTCAGCAAGCGTTTTTTCAAGGCCTCGTCGTCTATCGGATCAGTTTCCATGGTGGCGCTCACGCAAGTTTCCTCCAGAGTCGGTGTATCGGTCATTGGGATCATTTTCTTTTTCGTGAAGGTCAAATCCGGGTTCGCTGCGCGCCAGCGCGGCGACCAGTTCCGCCTCGCCGACCGAGATGCCGCATTGGGCGGCAATGCCGGCTGGCGGCTCGCCTTGCTGCGCCAGAGTCATGGCTTCGCCATAGACCGGTGAAACGTTCCGCGACGCCTTCAGATGCCTCACCTCCTCGGCGAGACAGCTCATCTCCGCACGCAGTTTTTCGGCTTCGCGCCGCAGGTGCTGGACTTCAAGCTCCAGACTGGAATGCGCCAGTTCCCGCGCAAAATCAGGGTGCGGGCGTTCCTCCGCGACGACCCTCGCCGGCGACGACTCGGCGTGTGCCGCCCACTGCGTCTCTCGATAGGTCTCGGCACCGGCGACTGAAGCCGGATTGCGATCGTGAGGCTCTTCGGAGCGCACCAATGCCTCGGACTTGCGGCGATTCATGCCCAGTCGCAACAGTCGCAACATCGAGAAGACCACATAAACCGCTACCAGCACAGCGGCCAGAAAGGCGTAGTCGCGCGCGTTAAGCGTTGAAAAATCAATCATGCGCCGACCCCGTGTCCGCACCTGCCCTCACGGGCAGCGCAGAACAATGGCACGAAGAACAGGATAGGAGCAGGCATGAGCTCTGGCGTGATTCACCGGCGGAACAAATTGTCTGAATAATACCCCGCGAACCAACCGAGACGGCGAACAGATCGGCTCAAGGCAGGTATCCACGGCGCGATTGCGGCGTTATTGCCCACCGCAAGCAATTTTCCATGCGACCTCGTCAGGCGTATCGGGCTGCAAGGGGAGCGCCTGGAAACCCAGGAAATAGCCTCCTGCCGGGGGAACCGTGCCACCCAGTTCCCCTTGACCCATTTGCCCTTTGTAATACATCGACTTCACGTGTAGCGACGTCATCCGGGCACAGTCATATTCCATCTGCGTCCTCACCGACCGGTACAGGGTACCCAGGAAATCCTTGTCCTTCCGGGAGTCGCTCACGGTCCACATCGCCGACTTGTCCTTGACCCGGCTGACGCTGGCAGGATCGGCATAAACATCCGCGTCCGAATACCTGTAGATCAACACCCAGTCGGCAGTTGCACAGGTGCTGAGGCTAAATATCAGCAGCGACGGAATGATTTTTTTCATTGCCCGTCCCTCCTTTCCATGAATGTCTTTCCCGCAGGCGCAATTTAGAGTCAAGTGCCTCCGCCTGCCAATCAGGTTTTCGAATATCCGTCAAAACCCGGCGTTGGCAGCCAGGACAAATCCGGCTGCAACCGAACTGCAACAGCCTGCGGCCCGGCAGGCTTTTTTGCCTTGTTCGGCACTTCTTGATAGAGTTGATCCGGTTAGTGTGACGAGCTTCCCTCGTTACTGCAATGTCGGCGTAGTGCCGAGCACTTTGGAGAACAGGATGATCCTCAAACCATATCGCACTGTCTTGCTGGTTGCCATGTTTGCCGCTGCGCCGGCCCTCGCCGTAGCGCAGACCATCAACCTGCTGACCGAAGACGCCTATCCGTTCCAGTACCTGGAAAACAAGAAACTGACCGGCATGGCGGTCGAGGTTGTGACTGAAGCCTTCAAACGCGCCGGCATCGCCCACAAGGATGAAATGCTGTCATGGAAGGACGCTTACGATCGGGCCCAACTGCATCCCGACACCTGCGTTTACAGCACCTCGCGCTCCGAAAACCGCGAAAAGGTGTTCAAGTGGATCGGGCCGATCGTTGAAAACAAGTGGGCGGCATTCGCCAAGAAGGGCTTCAAGGGCACGCTGTCGCGACCTGAAGACCTTGGCGAGTACCGCGTAGGCGTGCTCCAGGGCGACGTCAAGGAGCGCTATCTCAAGGATCTCAGGGTGACATTCCGCGTCCCGGAGGCCGACGATGCAAAAAATCCGTCAAAACTCACGCTCAACCGGACAGAACCGGACAAGATCGACCTGTGGGTCACGGGTTACTACTCAGGCGCCCATATCGCCGCGAAAACCGGGGTTAAGGATGTCGTTCCGGTCTGGGTGTTCCAGACCTCGCAGAACTACCTGGCCTGTAACCTCAGCATGTCACAAGCGGCCGCCGACAAACTGCAGAAGGCACTCGACGCAATGAAGAGCGACGGTACTCATGCAGCAATCCTGGCCCGCTACGAGGCAAAGATAAAGGCGAAATAAAACGCTTCCGGGCTGATCGATCACGAGCGCCCTGACCGACGCCGCTTCACAGCGGCCGGATCGATTTGCCCCGAACGTCCAGCCACACGCATTCGCCATTCTTGCGCTTCATGCGGAGAATGGCGCTGCGCGACAATCCGGCGATATGCCGGGTAATCACGTCCATGGTCCAGCCGTGCGTAATCGCCAGAATCCGCTTGCCGGAATTCGGTTTGGCGATGTCGGCAATCGTGCCCAGCACGCGGTCGGCAAACTCATCCATCGACTCGCCCTGTTCGAAGGAGGTCGCCGGATTCCTCTTGAGGATCTGCTGCAGCAGCACCGGATTCAATTCCGCCAGTTCCGCCTTGGGAATGCCCTGGATGGCACCGAAGTTGCGCTCTTTCAGCCCGTCATGAAGTTCAGGCGGTGCCAGGCGCAGCGAACGGGCGACGATTTCCGCGGTTTCGCGCGAGCGAATCAGGGGGCTTGAATAGACTTTGGAGAACCCGGAATGGACAAAGCCGGCCACCATCTCATAAGCCTGCCGCCTGCCCAGATCGTTGATCGGAACGTCCAGCCAACCCTGCAGGATTCCGGAAACATTCCAGTCGGTTTCGCCATGCCGGGCAACGCAGATGTAGGTGGCGGCAGGGGTGGAATTCATGGCTTGGACTGCGGCGGCTGTCGGTCGGGGCAATGGACGCAAACAAAATTGGCCCGCCCGGCGGGATTCGAACCCACTACCCCCGGCTTAGAAGGCCGGTGCTCTATCCAGATGAGCTACGGGCGGATGCGCTGTTCGCACGAGGAGCGAGTTTAGCGCAGATGGAACAAACGGCGCCGGGAGAGGCATAATCACTTGCTGTCACCGCCGGAATCCCGCATACGTCCATGGCCACCGAACAAACCTACTGCTACCACTGCCGCACGCATCACCCGCGCAATGAAATGCGGCTGATGGTCACCAAGACCGGCAAGCGCTGGCGCTGCATCCGCAGCATCGAAGCCACCCAGCAGGGCGCGGAAGCGCGCGAAGCCTATGGGCGTCAGGTATCGGAAATCAACAAGGCCGAGTCCAAGAGCCGGGCGCAACGACTGAACAACCTCCTGCAGGAAAAGTAATCCGCATGGCCGATTCCTCGTCAGGCAGGCTCGACCGCATCGTCGCCGACGCCCGCCGCACGGCGGACGCGCGCGATCAGGGTTATCGCGAACAGGCCATGAAAATCTATCCATGGATCTGCGGCCGTTGCGCCCGCGAATTCACCCGCAGCAACCTGCGCGAACTGACCGTGCATCATCGCGACCACAATCACCAGAACAAC
Source organism: Sulfuritalea sp. (assembly GCA_044360105.1). GTDB lineage: Bacteria > Pseudomonadota > Gammaproteobacteria > Burkholderiales > Rhodocyclaceae > Sulfuritalea. The sequence goes on along the minus strand of JBIKKY010000092.1, from coordinate 3,080 downwards.
CCGTCCGACGGCAGCAACTGGGAGTTGCTCTGCCTCTACTGCCACGACAACGAGCACCAGCGCCAACTCGAAGCCGCGGGCGGCGATGCGGGAGGTGCAGGCAACGGACCGGCGGCGACCCACTCGCCCTTCGCCAACCTCAAGTCGATGCTGGGAAACAAGGGCCGTTGAAAAGTCGGCGCCGGCGGAACGGCGATTGTGGTGTGCGATTCCTTGAACCTACCGTAAAGACCCCCGGAACAATCCCTTGCCGCTGCGATCAATGAACCGGGCCAGGGAACTTCGAACCAGCCTGTTGCCGGCCGGAAGGCATGAGGAGTCGGATCTTGGTCAATCCTTTTTCTCGACGCCGGTTGCCGCTTCGGGTGTCCCGTCGGAAACTGCGGCCGACGCCGGCGGAATCTGCCGGTCAAGCCAATTCAGGACATCCCTGGCCTGGGCAATGCCCTTGCCTTCGGCCTGGACGAGCAAGGCGCGCGCTCTTGCCGGATCCTTCTTGTCACCGGCACCAATGGCCCATAGCCTGCCGGCATTGAACTGGGCCGAACCCAGCCCGCGCTCGGCTGCACGCTCGTACCAGCGCAAGGCTTCTTCCGGATTCGGCGCGGTGCCGTGCCCCATCTCATGGATTTCGCCCAGATTGTTCTGTGCGTCGGCATCCCCCTGCTCTGCCGCCATCTTGTAAAGTCTGGCGGCCCTGGGCTCATCGACCGGCCCGCCGTGGCCATTCATCAGCAAGTAGGCAAGCAGCGTCTGCGACCGTGACCGCCCCTGACTGGCGGATTGCGCCAGCCAGGAGCGGGCGCAGACATAGTCCGACCCGGTCGCGCCGAATTCCCCGAGGCACCGACGCCCCATCGATTCCTGCGCGATCGCATGCCCTCTGACGGCAGCACGCTCCATTTGTAACCAGGCTTGGTCGGGTGCACGCGTCATCAGGCACTGGGCGGCATGCCAACCGGAGGATGCCAATTGCTCTGCGGCCATAAAAAATTCGGCGCACGATTTATTCTCATCCTTTTCCAGAAGCACGCCGCGCTCGAGAAGAAAGCCCGTGGCCTGGCGCGCCATCACATCGCCGCTTTGGGCCATTTTTTGCACACGCCAACCCGTGTCATGCAAATCCGTGCCCAGTTTCCTGGCGAGTTCGCCGGATCTTCCGGTCTCACCTATGGCTTCCGCACGCAGCAGCGCGTCGACAAGAACCACCGTGATGCGAGCCAGGCGCTCCCTTGCCCTGGCATCGCCTGGATTATCAGTCACGGCCCGTCGCGCGGCGACTGCTTCGGCATCGAGATTGCTTTCATCAACAGCAGCCAGATCCGCCGCAGGCGCGGCGGATTCATGACGGACGGCATTTGCTCTCCTGGTCTGGGGTTTGGCTGCTGCCACCAGGGGTTTGGCCGGATTCGCCTTGGCTTTGGCCGGTGTCGCCTTCTGTTTAGTCGCTGCCGCCTTGGGTTTGGCCGTCGCCTTTGGTTTGACCTTGGGCTTGGGCTTCGCCGTTGCCGCCGCCTTGCGTTTAGTACTTGCCTCGGCTAGGGGCTCTTTCGGCTCCGCGGCGCGGGCCGGCACCTGAGCCAGACAGATCATCAGTGGAAAGCAAATCAACCTCCAGTTCAAGGTCATGCCAGGCCGGAACTCGATTGAGTGGCCCCAGGCTGGAACCGTTGCCGGGCCATCACCTGCAATGCTTTCGCGGGAACCAAGTTGAATCCATGGGCTCCCCGGAATCCAGAAGACGCCGGGGCAATTGCGTCCTCGGGTACCCCATTCGGATGGTCATGAACCTTGGCACACTGCCGATGGCCTGTCGAATTTAGGCATAAAGCGAAAATTATCGGTCCGACGGCCAAGTATTCCGCGACCGCCGGAACCGGAACAAGCGCAAGCCACTGTCCCTTCACCTCGAACTCAAGCATGCGGCCCCTTATTCAAACCTGACCGCCCCCGTCTGTGGCGGACATGAAGATGGATCGGAAAACCAGCTACCGATCAACATTCTATCCCTTGATATTCAGAGGGTATCGCCGCAAGAAGCGACAGAAAAAAGGGTTTCGGTCTTTCGACGGAAACCCTGGAAATCAAATGGTCGGGGTGGAGGGATTCGAACTCTCGACATCTTGCTCCCAAAGCAAGCGCGCTACCGGGCTGCGCCACACCCCGAACCGGGCAATTTTACCGAACCTGGGGAGCAGCGGTCAATCATTCGGCCGAGAAGCTTGTCCTTAACGAAGCGAAGCGGAGTTTCATCGGAGACTGACGCCGGCCGTATCGGCGTCAAGCATGGCAACGACAGCCAAAGAACCTTGACTTGCAGTCGCCCTCCGTTTCGTTTATAAAGCCGGTTCTCCGAGAATACGGATACTTTGCAATGGCTGAAGATCTGCTGCATAAAAAGCAATTCCCGCCCTACACCCCGAAGAAGGGTGAGGAGTACATGAACAAGAAGCAACTCGCGCACTTTCATGCCATCCTGGCTTCCCTCAAGGACGAATTGAGCGAGGACATCGAACGCACGGTCCATACCATGCAGGACGAAGCCACCGTGTTTGCCGATCCGAACGATCGCGCCAGCCAGGAGTCGGACATTGCCCTCGAACTGCGCAACCGCGACCGCGAACGCAAACTGATCAAGAAGATTGACGAGTCGATTGCCCGCATCGAAGATGGCGAATACGGCTACTGCGATTCCTGCGGCGTCGAAATCGGCCTGAAGCGTCTGGAAGCCCGGCCTACGGCCACCTTGTGCATCGACTGCAAGACGCTGGAAGAGCACCGCGAAAAACAGGTTGGGAAGTAATTACGACCTGTTTTCGGCGCAGGCTGACATGAGCGCAGCGAACGTCAAGCGTAGGAACCGAAGCCAAAAACAGGTTGGGAAGTAATTACGACCTGTTTTCGGCGCAGGCTGACATGAGCGCAGCGAACGTCAAGCGTAGGAACCGAAGCCAAAAACAGGTTGGGAAGTAATTACGACCTGTTTTCGGCGCAGGCTGACATGAGCGCAGCGAACGTCAAGCGTAGGAACCGAAGCCAAAAACAGGTTGGGAAGTAATTACGACCTGTTTTCGGCGCAG
>JBIKKY010000048.1:0-24517 GCA_044360105.1 Sulfuritalea sp. | reverse complement strand
GGATGCGCTTGCCAGCCCAGCGCCCGATCCAGTAGTTGGTGTTATCGCCGAGGATTGCGGCGGCGAGCAGCACGGCGATCACGATGTTGATGTCGAAACTGCCACCACTGGTCGCGGCCAGGGCACCAGCGACAAACAGCAGCGAATCACCGGGCAGGAAGGGCGTCACGACGAGTCCTGTCTCGCAGAAAACGATGACGAAAAGGATGGCGTAAATCCAGGTGCCGTATTGCGCCAGCAGCAGAGCGAGGTACTTGTCCACATGCAGGACGATGTCGATGAACTGGGCGAGAAGTTCCACGGGGTGGCGGACACTGGGCTAAAAGCGCAATTTTACCGGAAGCTATAATCCGTCCCCCATGGGAATCATCAAGCCGCTGCCGGACCTCCTGATCAGCCAGATCGCCGCCGGCGAGGTGGTTGAACGCCCGGCCTCGGTACTCAAGGAACTCCTGGAAAACAGCCTGGACGCGGGCGCCACCAGGATTGACGTGCAGCTCGAAGAAGGCGGCGTGCGCCTGATTCGCGTCGCCGACGACGGCAGCGGCATCGCGCCCGAGGACCTGCCGCCGGCGCTGGCGCGCCATGCGACGAGCAAGATCGGCAGCCTCGACGACCTCGAGCGCGTCGCCAGCTACGGCTTTCGCGGCGAGGCGCTGGCCTCCATCGCGTCCGTCGCCCGCGTGAGCGTCACCAGCAAGCACGCATCCCAAACACATGCCTGGCGCCTGCGCAGCGATGCCGTCGGCGTCGAACCGGCCGCGCTCGCCGCCGGCACCGTGATCGAAGTCGCCGACCTGTATTTCAATACCCCGGCGCGGCGCAAGTTCCTCAAGACCGAAGCCACCGAGTTCGCCCATTGCGACGAAGTGCTGCGGCGCATGGCGCTGGCGCGGCCCGACGTCGCCTTCAGCCTGAGCCACAACGGCAGCATGAAACGCCGTCTCGCCGGCGCCGACTTTTCACGCCGCGCCCGCGAGATCATCGGCGACGAATTCTTTCCCCATGCCCGCCCGCTCGATGCCGGTGCCGGCCCCTTGCGCCTGTTGGGGCTGGCCGCGTTGCCGGCGTATTCGCGCTCGGGGCGCGACGAGCAGTATTTCTTCGTCAATGGCCGCTTCGTGCGCGACAAGCTGCTGACCCACGCCGCGCGCCAGGCCTGGGCCGACATCCTGCACGGCCAGCGCCACCCGGCCTACGTGCTGTTCCTCGAACTCGATCCGGCCGGCGTCGATGTCAATGTGCATCCGGCCAAGACCGAAGTGCGCTTTCGCGATGCGCGCGGCATCCACCAGTTCGTCTTCCATGCCCTGCAGCGCACCCTGGCGACGCCGCTGTCCGCCGCCGAGTCGGCCGCACCGGCGACGACATTCGTGCCGGCGGCATTTTCCTACGCGCGCCAGGCCGGCCTCGCCGTCGGCGAACCGGCGGCGCGGTCCTATCTCGACTTCGCCCGCGCCGCCTTCAATGCTGCCGCAACCGACGAGGAGCGCCAGCGCGCCGTTGCGCCAGCGCCGACTCCTGCAGACGCGGATGCAGGCGCCGCGCCCCTGCTCGGCTATGCCGTGGCGCAGATCCACGGCGTCTACATCCTGGCGCAGAATGCCGCCGGCCTGGTGCTGGTGGACATGCATGCCGCGCACGAACGCATCCTCTACGAACGCCTGAAGAACAGCCTCGATACCGGCCCGCCGGCGACGCAGGCGCTGCTGGTGCCGCTGGTGCTCTCCGCCAGCGAAGCCCAGATGGCGACAGCCGCGGAACAGGAGGCAGTGCTGGCCGCACTCGGCTTCGCCGTCGCCGCCGCCGGACCGCGCGAACTCGCCGTGCGCACGCTGCCGGCGCTGCTGGCCGGCGGCAATGCCGCCGACCTGGTGCGCTCGCTGCTCAAAGACCTGGCCGACCATCCGGCCAGCCGCGTGGTCGAAACCCGGCGCAACGAGCTGCTGGCGACCATGGCCTGCCACGGCGCGGTGCGCGCCCACCGCACGCTCGGCCTCGCCGAAATGAACGCCCTGCTGCGCCAGATGGAAGCAACCGAACGCGCCGACCAGTGCAACCACGGCCGCCCGACCTGGGTTCAGCTATCGATGGCGGAACTGGACAAGTTGTTCATGCGCGGCCGCTGATGGTCCTGCCGCCCGCGATTCTTCTGATCGGGCCGACCGCCAGCGGCAAAACGGCGCTGGCTTTCGAACTGGCGACGCGCTTCCCCTGCGACATCGTCAGCGTTGATTCGGCGCAGGTGTTCCGCGACATGAACGTCGGCACGGCCAAGCCCGACGCGACGACGCTGGCACGCTTTCCGCATCGCCTGATCGACCTCATCACGCCGGAAGAACGTTATTCGGCGGCCGCTTTCCGCAGCGATGCGCTGCGCGAGATGACGGACATCACCGCAACCGGTCGCATTCCGTTGCTGGTGGGCGGCACCATGCTCTACGTCAAAGCGCTGCGCGAAGGCCTTGCCGACCTGCCGCCGGCGGATGCCGCCTTGCGCGCCGGGATCGACGCCGAAGCGGCCGAACGCGGCTGGCCGGCGCTGCATGCCGAGCTGGCGCGGCTCGACCCGGAAACCGCGGCGCGCCTGAAGCCGAACGATGCCCAGCGCATCCAGCGTGCCGTCGAAGTGCTGCGCCTCTCCGGCCGCACCCTGGGCAGCTTCTTTGCCGAACAGCAAGCCGCTGCGCCGCCCTTCCGCATCCTGACGCTGGCGCTGGTCCCCGAGGATCGCAGCGCACTGCACCGGCGCATAGCACAGCGCCTCGACGCCATGCTGAATGCCGGTCTGGTGGAAGAAGTATTGATGCTGCGCGAGAAATACCGGCTCGACGGCGGCCTGCCCTCGATGCGCTGCGTCGGCTACCGCCAGGTCTGGGACATGCTGGAAGGGAACTTGCCGCGCGCCGAGCTGCGTGATCGCGGCGTGTTCGCCACGCGCCAGTTCGCCAAGCGGCAATTGACCTGGCTGAAGGGCATGGATCAACTACGGATCTTCGATCCCCTGGCAGGCGACCCCACCGCAGCCGTGCTGGCAGCAGTCGCGGCCCATCTCCAATAGTCGGCGCTGGCCATACGGCGTCAACTCCTGTGGGGCCGGCTTCAGCCGGCCACGGCAGACTGAAGTCCGCCCCACATCTCAGACCACTATCGTCTGCGCCTGGCCCTCGCCGCGCGCCTTGATCAGGCCGATGTGATGGACCTGCTCGCCCGCCGCGGCGAGCAGCTGCATGGCCGCGCCGGCCTCGGCTTCGGCGACGATCACCACCATGCCGATGCCGCAGTTGAAGACGCGATGCATCTCGGCGTCGGCGACCTGTCCTTCCTTTTGCAGCCACTGGAACAGCGGCGGCAGGGGCCACTCGCTGCGCTCGATGATCGCCGTCAGGTGCCCGGGCAACACGCGCGGGATGTTTTCGGTGAGGCCGCCGCCGGTGATGTGTGCCATGCCCTTGACATGAGCGGCCTGCATCAGCGCCAGCAGGGACTTGACGTAAATGCGCGTCGGCGCCATCACCGCGTCGGCCAGCGGCACGCCGCCGACGGGCATCTTCAGGTCCGGCGCCGCACGCTCGAGGATCTTGCGGATCAGCGAATAGCCGTTCGAGTGCGCGCCGGAGGAAGCCAGGCCCAGCACCACGTCGCCGGGACGGATCGACCGGCCGTCGATGATCGCCGACTTTTCCACGGCGCCGACCGCGAAGCCGGCCAGGTCGTATTCGCCGTCCGGGTACATGCTGGGCATTTCCGCCGTCTCGCCGCCGATCAGCGCACAGCCGGCGAGTTCGCAACCGCGGGCGATGCCTTCGACCACGGTCGCCGCCGTATTCACGTCGAGCCGGCCGCAGGCGAAGTAATCGAGGAAGAACAGCGGCTCGGCACCCTGTACCAGGATGTCATTGACGCTCATCGCCACCAGGTCCTGGCCGACCGTGTCGTGGCGATTCCACTGGAAGGCCAGCTTGAGCTTGGTGCCGACACCGTCGGTGCCCGACACCAGCACCGGTTCGCGATATTTCCTCGACAGTTCGAAGAGGGCGCCGAAGCCGCCGATGCCGGCCAGCACTTCCGGCCGCATGGTGCGCTTCGCCGCAGGCTTGATGCGTTCGACCAGCGCATCGCCGGCATCGATATCGACACCCGCATCGCGATAGGTGAGCGGGGACGGGGGTGGGGTGGAAACAGTCAAGATGAAGTCCTTGGAAACGCGGGCGGAATGAAGGGGAACAGCAAGGATTGGAGGCGGATGGGCGATAATCCGGGCTGGGATCCACAACTAATGCGCGAATTTTACCGGAAATGACCTCGTCTCCAGCCATCCTGCACTGCGACCGGCGGCAGCCCGTCCGCGGTTTCGTTCGGGGCGCCTGAGTGGAAACGCCGCAACAGCAGATGCTGCTCGACCTGAAGCCGGAGCAGCCGCCGACGCTGGAGAATTTCGTCATCGGCACCAACGCCGAACTGGTCGAGCGCCTGCGCGGACTGGGCGGCACCGGCAATTTCGAAGCGCTCTACCTCTGGGGCGACCCGGGCTGCGGCAAGAGCCACCTGCTGGCGGCCACGGCCGCAAACGCGCAGAGCCGGCGGCCCGTGGTCCACCTGCAGGCAGTCGACGCGGGGGCGGAATTGTCGCTCGCCCCCGGCAGCCTGCTGGTCATCGACGACATCCAGCAACTCGGCGCCGAGGCCCAAGTCGCCTTGTTTCGCGCCTTCAACGCGGCGCGCTTCCTCGGCCTCGCCCTGCTGCTGGCAGGCAACGAACCGCCGCTGCGACTGGAACTCCGCGAAGACCTGCGCACCCGCATCGGCCAGACACTGATCTACGAAATCCAGTCGCTTTCGGATGACGAAAAAGTCGCGGCCCTGCGCCGCCATGCCATCGAACGCGGCATGCTGATGGATCCCGGCGTGGTGCATTACCTGCTGCGCCACGGCCGCCGCGACCTGCCCTCGCTGATGGCCATGCTCAACAGCCTCGACCGCGCCTCGCTGGAACAAAAACGCCCGCCCACACTGCCCCTGCTGCGCGAATTGATGCAGACCTCCTTCGACCTGGATAAAGAATGAAACTCGCCCTCTTCGACCTCGACAACACCCTGCTCAACGGCGATTCGGATTTCGAATGGGCGCAGTTCCTGATCGGCAAGGGCGTGCTCGACCGCGAAGTGCATGAGGCGACCAACATCGCATTCTTCGAGCAATACAAGGCCGGCACGCTGGACATCCACGCCTTCCTCGATTTCCAGCTGGCGCCGCTGGCGCGCCACTCGCGTGACGAGCTCGATGCCTGGCACCGCGAGTTCCTCGCCACGCGCATCCGCCCGCTGATCAGTCCGGCGGCGCGCGCTCTGGTGCGGCTGCACGCGGAGGCAGGCGACCTGCTGGCGATCGTCACCGCCACAAACAGCTTCGTCACCGGGCCGATCGCCCGCGAATTCGACATCCCGCACCTGATCGCGACCATCCCGGCGCAGGATAGCGGCCGCTTCACCGGCCAGCCGCGCGGTACGCCCTCGTTTCGCGAAGGCAAGATCCTCCGCGTCGATGCCTGGCTGGAATCGCTCGGCCTGTGGCTGGGCAGCTTCGAGCAAAGCTGGTTCTACAGCGATTCGCACAACGACCTGCCGCTGCTGGAGAAAGTCACGCACCCCGTGGCGGTCGATGCCGACGACACGCTGGCACAGGTCGCCGCCGAGCGCGACTGGCTGCGGATCAGCCTGCGCGGTTAGCCGCCGTATCGCGGACGCCGACTTTTGCCGGGCGCAAGGCTGCAAGAGCAAGGCAACAGAGACTGACGATTCGGGTATACTCCGCCCCCTGCAAATGGCCGTGAGCGCAAAGCTCGTCGCCGTTTTCGGAGACGTGGCCGAGTGGTCGAAGGCACGCCCCTGCTAAGGGCGCATCTGGGCAAAACCTGGATCCAGGGTTCGAATCCCTGCGTCTCCGCCAGTGAATCAGACAGGACGCCCCTTTCGGGGCGTTTTGTTTTCCCGTATGCCATTCTGTATGCCAATTCAAGGTTACTGGCGATTTCATTTCTGGTTTGCCCCGCACGTACCTTGTTTTTTCCTCAGCAACCATTGGTCGATGTCAGCCGCATCCCACACAGCCACCGTGGAACTCAGCTTGAACGGCCTTGGAAATCGGTTGAGCGACGTCCAGTTCCGTATAGTTTGCTGCGCCAATCCGGTCTTCTCAGACACGTCGGCTATTCGTAATGCTTGCATGTTGCATCTCCTTAACTGTCGCCGCACAACGTACTCACGTGCGCCCCACTGGTTTCAGTATAGGCAGTTGCCTTGCACGCATCAATACAATATTTCTCATTGTTTCAACACGTTAAAGATTACAAGTAAGCACGTTACCGACAAAGAAAAACCCGCCTTGGCGGGTTGGGTCCGTTTCTTCCTTTTAAGCCTCCAAGCATACGGTTCCCGTAAAGAGGGCTTGCTGCCGTTTGCTGGCCGGTCAGCCTGTCGCCGCTTCGAGAAACTTCTGCGTGTTGAACCGGTCGTTGCTGGCGCGTAGTGCGGGGAGTAGTGCCTCGGCCAGTGCCTTGCGTTGTGCGGTGTCGATGACGTTCTGACGGATAGCGTCGGCCAGCGCTTTGAAGTGCTTGCGGGTCATGGGGTTCTCCATAGGTTAACTTGCACCTATGGCGCTAAGTAAAGTCACCCCCCCAGGGACCCAGCGACCAAGACCCCCACCCCCGCCTGAAGGGGTGCTCACATAAATTTCCAAAAAAATCGGACTGTGTAAAGTTTGAGACCAAGTTTTCTTGACAGTACCAAATCCTGTCCTACACTGACGCGATGCATACGTAATCACTCTCTCCAGCATTGCGGTCAAGACGGTTTCCCGAACGGGGAAGTTACGTCCACCGCCATCAACTAGGAGAGTGCCATGCAGAAACGTATCAAACCGCCCGACCGGCGGCCAATAGCCGGTTCCACCATCCCCCTCATCGTCACCCGCACCGTCGAAGTCCAGGCGGACCAGATCGGCAAGCCAGCAGCGAATCAGCGGCACGGCAAGCTGAACTACCAAGGCAAGCCCAAGAAGCCAGCCAAGGCATCACCAACGGGCAAACAGCGCATCGACCGCAAGACCTATAGCCGCGGGCAGTACATCGGCAACGGGGAGCGTCTGACGGCGTTTGTGTGGCTGGATGAAGAAACCGCACCGAACGACAAGGCAGCGAACGACGAGAAGTAAATGCCGGGAGCCGGGGAACCGGCCTTTTTTACTTTACATAACTCCACCGCATCGAGTAATGCAGACAAACATCCCCTACTATGCAGATTCCACTTCGGAAGGGTCACAAGTGCAAACGCCATCCCGAGCCACGAATTCGCGTCTAGAAGCACGAAAGAAGATCAGACAAGAAATGATCAAAAAGTACGGGTGCCAATTGTTTTACACCCCAATAGAAATGCTGCCGACAGTTGCGAAGAGAATGCGAGAGGAACTGCTTCAGAAACTCCTAGCGTTGATACTCCTCCGAATGAAGCAAAATCGAAACGCCTAATGCAGATGCTCACCAACCAATAGACGGGGTCACAATTTACGACGGTACAGAATCATGACGAATCCGACCAGAGCAGCAAAGTTAGCGCAGGAACTTGAGCAACGTAGGCCAGAGCTCGCGGCGAAGGGGATAGTGCCAGCGGCACGCGAAGTTAAACAGGAGGATACTGTTGGCATGGATAATCTGGCGAAGCGCCGCGCCGCGTTGAAGAAGTTGCACGACTTCAAGGATGGTGTGCTGTGAACAGCGAATCGGTTGAACTCAAAGAACAGAAAGCAAAGATGGCAAGAAGCAAACTCGTGGCTTTGCTACGCGCCGAATTGAAAACACACCGAAGCCAGAAAAAAACGGAAGTGCTGAAAAACTACAAGGAGGAGAGTTTCACTCCGGTAACCAAAAAAGAACGGTAAAAGCCACACTAGACAATCCGTCGCAGGGGCCGGCAACAAACTCCCGAACGGTCGAATCACTGGCAACGTTAAGCCCCGCAGATCAGCGACCTTATATCTCGGTGAGGAAATTCAGCAACCTTCTGCGCTGCTTTGCACTCAGCTTTCCATACACGGCCAGAATGGTCGCCAGTTGATCATCATCGGCGTAGAAGTACGCTATCGGCAGACCTAGCACCTTGGCGATTCTTCCCATTAACTGAATATTTGGCGAGTGTTTTCCACGCTCGTACTGATTCATGCGGGCACTGGCCGAAAACTCATCAATACCAGCAAGGACGCCCAACTGCTCTTGAGAAATACCGGCTGCCGCACGAGCTTCGCGCAAACGCTTCGACAGAACCGGCAACTCGTCCATAGCCCCTGTGCAACTGGTTGATTAGGGCTAAGAGAATCTTAGGTTTCCGTTGACTTTGTACTAAGTAGTTCTTAGTGTTCCTTTGGCGTCAACCGCTGCCTGCGGTATCCCGGTGAAGAAGACAATGTCGAAACGACTTGATGCACAGCGGCGCGCGCTGCTAGAAGCAGAACAAATCGGACGCCACTTGGAAAAAATGAAGAGGGTGGAGAGCGCGGCATTGCCACCGGTAGCAAGGCCAGGACATTCATCAGCTGTCGCCGTACAACCAATACCGGCACGGAAAATTGAGAGCACAGCATCGTCAAAAGCAGACACATGGAAAGGCGGTAACTTGGAACCTCCGCTGATGACCAAAGCGGAGCGCCAGGCAGAGGCTGTACTGGGAAAGCGTCCGCCAAAGGTATCGGTCAAGACGAAGCGTAATACATGCACGCAAATAACCAACATCGTAGGTTCCAAAGAAGAAGCGGAGCGTCGTCGTGCGCTTGAACAAGAGCGTCAGAAGCAAGTCAAGCAAGCCCTCATTGAGGAACTCCGCGCCAAACCTGCGGTAACGATAGGTCCGCCACACACACAAACTCCGCTGACCGATGCTGTGGCGATCAGCGGCCAGGGGCTTTATCGCGTTCAGTCGCTGGTCAAGTTCATGTCCTCCGAGTACGCAGCGGCAATTGACTCGGATCTACTCGTACGATCCAAACCGTTTCGGAAGTGTGTGAGCGCAGTTATTTCCGCTGCCATTAGCGGGAAGGACCCAACCCCCGCAAGCACAATGATGAAGGCCCTTGAGAGAACCGCGTACTACCGCGCCGTTGCGGAGTGGATTTGCGACAGTGGGGCGATGACGTACAGCCTATCAATTGGCGGACACGCAGAATTCAAGATTGCCCCAAGCCGGACACCAAAAGGTTCCGATCTATCCACATATCTTGCAAAACATAAGGGCGATATAAACGCGGTCTTTGGCGCAGCCAGAATCAACGCTGCCAAGGCGATTAACCCAGATGAGAAGTCAGAAGATATTCTTGACTCGCGCCTCATTGCTGATGGATGTTACGGAATGGGAAAACGACGGTAGCAACTCGCTCAACTCTGCGACTTGCCGGGGACGTCAGTACACCAGCATTACAAAGACGGTAGTGTTTGACGATTCCGTTACAACGCCGCCGCAACCGCCCGAAAGCTGGCAAGCCCCGCCTCCAGGTTCTCGATGATGTCGCCGGCTAGCTCGTCGGGCTCGGGCAGGTTGTCCAGGTCGGCGAGGCTCTTGTCCTTCAACCAGAATACGTCCAGGCTGGTCTTGTCGCGCGCCATGACCTGCTCGTAGCTGTACTTGCGCCAGCGCCCTTCCGGATTGCTCTGCTCATTCCAGGTCTCCTTGCGCTCGAAGCGGTTCAGCGGGTTGTAGCAGGCGATGAAATCCTGCATGTCCTCGAAGCGCAGCGGCTTCTTTTTCAGTGTGTGGTGGACGTTGGTGCGGTAGTCGTAGATCCACACCTCCTTCGTCCAGGGCGTCTTGCTGGCGGCGTGGTTGTCGAAGAACAGCACGTTCGCCTTGACCCCGTTGGCGTAGAAGATGCCGGTGGGCAGACGCAGGATTGTATGCAGATCGGTGGTCTCCATCAGCTTCTTGCGCACCGTTTCACCGGCCCCGCCTTCGAACAGCACGTTGTCCGGCACGACCACGGCGGCGCGCCCTGTCGTTTTCAGCATGCTGCGGATGTGCTGCACGAAATTGAGCTGCTTGTTCGATGTGGTCGCCCAGAAGTCCTGGCGGTTGTAAGTCAGGTCGTCCTTCTCCTGCTCGCCCTCCTCGTTGGTGAAGCTCATCGAACTTTTCTTGCCGAAGGGCGGATTTGCAAGCACATAGTCGAAGCTCTTGCTGCTGCTGGCTACCAGTGCGTCGTTCGGCGACACCATGCTCTCGCCGTCGATCTCGCCGATGTTGTGCAGGAACATGTTCATCAGGGCCAGCCGGCGCGTACCCGCCACGATCTCGTTGCCGAAGAAGGTCTCATGCTTGAGGAAGGCCTTTTGCGTCTTGTCCATCTTGTGGGCGGCGACCAAGAAGTCATACGCCGCCAGAAAGAAGCCGCCCGTACCGCAAGCCGGATCGGCAATGGTCTTGTTGGGCTCGGGTCGAACGCATTCCACCATTGCGCGAATCAGGGCGCGCGGCGTGAAGTATTGACCGGCACCGGACTTGGTGTCCTCCGCGTTGCGTTCCAGCAATCCCTCGTAGATGTCGCCCTTCACATCCGCGCCCATCGTCACCCATTCGGTTTCGTTCACCATGTCGATCAGGCGGTACAGCTTCGCGGGGTCCTGGATCTTGTTCTGCGCCTTGGTGAAAATCGTTCCCAGCATCCCTGGCTTGTTGCCCAATTCCCGCAACAGAGTCACGTAGTGCACCTCCAGTTCCGCTCCGCGCTTCGCCTTGAGGCTTTGCCAGTTGTATGCAGCGGGAATCCCGACCTTGCGGTTGTGCGGCGGCTGGCTGTACTCGTCGGCCATCTTGAGGAAGATCAGATAGGTGAGCTGTTCCAGGTAGTCGCCATAGCCGACGCCGTCATCGCGTAACGTTGTGCAGAAGCTCCAGACCTTGGAAACAATGGATGCGGTTGCGTTCATGTACGGGCTTTCCTGCCTTTGGGTTGTGCGGATTTTTCCGCCTTGATGCGCGCCAACAGGACCGATGCGGGTTCATCTTTTGGATCTTGAGGTACGAGCTGACCGGAGAAGGCGCGTTTCAGGATGGACTGCCGCAAGGCTTCTGCTTGTTGCAAAGAGGCAGAAATGGTTTGGTCGAGCTGGTCCACTTCGGAGAGCTTCGCCTCTAACTCCCCAGTTACGGCCAGTTGCTCTGGTTGTGAACAGAGAGGAATGAATGTGTCCTTTATTAAATCCGTATTCAAATTCGGCTGAGCTGCACCCTGATCTATGTTTCGCAATTGCGCTGTCTTGCTCTGCCAAAAATAGTAGTGATAAAGCAGAGACTCGCTTGGAAGGCCCAGAAAAGCAGCAACGCCGTCATTCATCGTTGCCGAAATAAGGCAAATTTTTGGGACGCCAAGTGTTGCGCCGCTATTCGAAAGTAGCAAGGTGTTGGGAACAATCTCTCTTGTCTTGTTTAGTCCGGCTTCCTTGATCGTGAATGTAAAGCTTCTGATGTATGGGGTATCCGCATGAGTGATGTCGGCAACTTTCAGAAAGGGAATGGTTCCACCATAAAACCTTGGGTCACCAGCTGGTCTTGGCGAGCCTCCTCGAACAACGTCGCAAACGTGCTTGACCGTTAGCCAAACCCACCCCTCTGGCAACGATGGCCAGCCAACTAATTCTTCAGCCGGAAGCGGCGGCAATAACTTCGGCGCGTTTGGCTTTCCTTTTTGCTTACCACCCGCTTCCCAATCGGCAAACTCCTGCCGATAGCGTTCTGTGCGCTCTGCCTGGATGCGCTTGAGCAGCACTTCGGCGGTTTCAAGCTTGTCCTTGTTCTTGGCGCGCCATGCCACGGTGAGCTTGCCCTCGAAGGCATGTTTCAGCAGGGCTTGGCGATAAATCTTAAGCTGAGCCTGAGCGGTCTTCAGGTTTTCGATGCCCTTGTCCAGCTCGGAAAACAGTTCCTCGATCTTGGCGACGATACGTCGCTGCTCGGCGAGAGGCGGAATCCATATTTCAGTACTTCCGAGTGTCTTTAGGTAGACGCCCTTTTGCGCAGTTCCCCTCGCACTCTTCTTGAAATGAAGTGCGATTCGAGGAGCCTCGAACTGATACATCAGGAACTTGGAATCCAAAAACAGGGGCGTAATGACCGCGACACTTCGTTGCAACGTAAATCGCGGAGTCGCTTTCGATACTAATGCTGAACGGCCGATAGCTCCTACTATGGTCAGCAGAACATCACCTTGGGCAATTCTCGTTCTTCGGTCCTCAAGCAAGAAGGCATCGTCTGCGATTAACCGATAGTCTGAAAACGTTATCTTGTTATCGCAAATGTTGACCGCGCTAAGCATTGGATGCCCAGCGCTTTGTTTTGCAGGCGGGTTATGTGAGCCGTCGACCAACTTGCTCGAAACATCAGCTAGAGGAGCTACCTCCCACCAAGTCGGCACCTCATTGTCGGCCATCACGCTACAAGCACTTCGTTCAACTCATCCAGCAGCGTATCCATCTTTGCCCCGAACAGTTGATACATCTTGCCGAGGCCACCCTGCCCGTCGAATGGCGACATCTCCAGATCGTCGCGCTCAATGTGGAAGGAATTGGCGACGTGGTCGCGGATCATGCGCAGCCAGTTCATTTGTTCTTCGTTGAATTTCTCACCGCCACCAGAATGGTGCGCCATGATCCAGTTCTGGAAGTTGCGGTGCACCGTGTCGTCGAAGGTGGCGAGCGTGGCATCCGTGCCGCAGACGCGGCGGATCAGCGCCACCAGTGCGGTGAGTTCATTGACCGGCTGCGCGCCCTTGTAATCGTCCAACTGCCGATAGGCTTGCCACACCCGCAAAGGAGCAAGCTTGGGCTTGTCGGCCTTTAGCTTGTCCAGCACTTGCCGGATCATCGCGAAGCTGACCTCCCGTCGCCGAAAGGGCTGACTGAAAAAGATGGTGAGGGCGGTGATGTTGTCCTGGTTGCTTGTCAGGTAGTCGGCAAATTCATCGGTCAAGGCCTGGGCGTTGTTCGCCGCGTCCTTGTCCCACTCGGCACGCAGCAGGGTGTCGATGTTGTCGTGGTCGATGGTTTGTTCCCTGTCACGGCGGATCGTTTCGATCAGTTCCACCAGCGGCCCATTGAACATGCGGGAAGCGGCCTTGACCAGTTGTTCCTGAGCCTCCTGGCGCTTGGTATCGCCTGGATCGCTGCCTGTGGGAAGGCCGGCCAGTTCCAGGGCCTTCGCTTCGATGTTGTCGGCGTCAATGGCGGCGAACAGCTTGCCGACGATCTGGCTCAGTTCCATGCCGCCGGCTGCTTCGCGGATTTGCCTTTGGTCGTCGGTGTCGAGTTGCTTGTTCAGTCGCGCCAGACGTCCGGCAAGGGAGGACACGGTGTCTTCATCCGTCGCACCCATCATCACGGACATTGCCAGGTCTTTCAGCGGCACGGTCGGCTTGGTGATGAGCGGCTGGCTGGCGGTCTTGAGTGACTTGGTGACGCCGATGGCGTCCACGATGACGTAGTGCGTCTTGGCGCTGACGGCAGAGGGAGTGACCTTGCGCAAATCATCCATATCCAGCGTGCGTGTGCCGCGCCCCTTCATCTGCTCGAAGTAGTTGCGGCTTTTCACGTCGCGCATGAACAAAAGGCATTCAAGCGGCTTGACGTCCGTCCCCGTCGCAATCATGTCCACTGTAACGGCGATGCGCGGGAAATAGGCATTGCGGAAATCCGCCAGCACCGACTTTGGGTCTTCCTCGATCTTGTAGGTGAGCTTCTTGCAGAAGGCGTTGCCCTCGCCGAACTCCTCGCGCACGGTCTGGATGATGTCGTCGGCGTGGCTGTCGGTCTTGGCGAAGATAAGGGTCTTGGGAACCTCCAGCCGACCAGGAAAAATCTCCGGCAGTTTTTCGCGGAAAGTCCGGATTACCGTTCGAATCTGGTCAGGATTGACGATGTTCCGGTCAAGCTGGGTCGCCGAATAGGCTTCGTCCTCGTCCTGCAACTCCCAGCGCTTCTTGCGCGTCAGCTTTTCGCGGCGCTCGATCTGCTGCTGCGCGGTAAGCTGCGCGCCTGCCTTGCTGACCTGCGTCTCGATGACGTAGATTTCATTGCCGACATTGACGCCATCGGCCACGGCTTTTTCGTGGCTGTAATCGCTGACCACGTTCTTCTTGAAGAAGCCGTAGGTGCGGTTGTCCGGCGTGGCCGTGAGCCCGATCAGGCTGGCATCGAAGTAGTCGATGACCTGTTGCCACAGGTTGTAGATGGATCGGTGGCACTCGTCGATGAAGATGAAGTCGAAGAATTCGGGCGGGACTTTTTCGCTATACACGACAGGCATCGGCGTCTTGGGCTGGGCCAGCTCCGCTGGATTGATTTCCTCGACGGCCTCGTCCAGTTCTTTTTCCTTGAGGATCGAGTACAGCCGCTGGATGGTGCTGATGCAGACATGGGCGTCCTTGGGAATGAACGAGGACTTGAGCCGCTGCACGTTGTAAAGCTCGGTGAATTTGCGGTTGTCGTCGATGGGTACATACGACATCATTTCCTGTTCGGCCTGCTCGCCGAGATTCTTGGTATCCACCAGGAACAGGATGCGCTTGCCCTCCGCATGCTTGAGGAGGCGGTAGATGGACGTAATCGCCGTGTAGGTCTTGCCGGCCCCCGTCGCCATCTGGATCAGCGCGCGCGGATGGCCGATCTTGAACGATGTTTCCAGATTGGTGATGGCCGCTTCCTGGCAATCGCGCAGGCGCAACTCGCTGGCCGGCCGAAGCTCCGGATTGAGTTCAGGGATGGTCAGCAGCCGAGCGCGCAGGCTCGCACCCTGAGAGAGCCATTCCTTGATTGTTTCCGGACGGTGGAAGCTGAACACCTCGCGCGAACGCGGCTTCGGGTCGCGGCCATCGGTGAAGCGGGTGATGATGCCGGTACTCTCATACAGAAACGGAAGCGGCTCCTTATTATTCACCCACTTGAGCTTGGCGGCGGCATAGCCTTCCGTCTGGGCTTCGACTTCCGTGATTTTGTGGCCCAGCTCTTCCTTCTTGGCCTCGATTACCCCTACCGCCTTCTTGTCGACAAACAGCACATAGTCGGCCGGCCCTACATCGGTCTGATACTCGCGCACGGCCTGCCCGAGCCCTGCACTGAGGTCGATCTTCTTCGCCGATTGAACGACCCAACCCGCCTGCCTCAGCAGCGCGTCAATGTTGTCGCGAGCCTTCTGTTCTGGGTTCTGATTCTCGGTCATTTCCAAACCAACCTTAGGGCTGTAGCTGCGAAGGCTCTTTTCTGTTCCTTATGGTGCGTAGCAGATCGCCAAGGTTCTGGCCATCACTTGTTGTCCAGTGATCTGCATTTTGGTTCTGCCCGGCAATCACGGATGCTGCGGCGGACGCGGACGCGAAGTACTGATCCTGGCTAAACACATAGAAGGCTCCTTCCCGCTTCAGCACTTCCGACTCGATAAGCTCCCTGCGCTTTGCGGCATAGCTGGCACCATGTATTTCAAAGTGCTGCTTCGGCTCAAGGATCGCTTTACTCCCCTGTTTTACGAGTACACCACCCTCAACCAGTTCCAGGGATGCCGTCAGCGAACTTCCACCCTTGAAAAAAAACACCATCTCACGGGGCAGTTCAGAATACAGATCTGCTCTTTTCCCCGCTTTTCTCGCTGTCGACTGTTGCTGCACTTCCTCCTGAATCTCCGCGTCCGCCTCTTCAGTACGGTCGTCATCGAATTGCCAGAAACCAAGAAGGGGCAGCATCAGGAGAATTTCGAGCAGGAAGTTTTCGGCAGTTGCCCGCTCTTCTTCGCTTAAGGCCGGAGCGGTTGGCTTATTTTCATTATCAATCTCAGCAAGACGGGTTTCATGCGCAAGTGCAACCAGCCTCGACTCCAGATGCTGAACATGCGCCTTGTTAAGCCGCCCACCTTCAGCAGTAAAAAACACTGCTTTTTTCCAGAAGGCTTTCTTCCTGGCGTGGTCACCGAGTCGGTCACCCACGGGGTCGCCTTCGCCGATGTAGAGCCGCTTTCCGCCAGACAGCAGGTACACCCCCGGTTGCTGGTATTCCTTGCGTCCCTTAACCTCACCGAGTAGATCGCGAGAAAAAACAATTGCCTTGCCGGGCCAATCGTCACGGGACACCACACGAACCCCTTCGGGGTCGCCGGATGGTACGAATATTTTTATCGAAAACGGTCTCAATGGAAATTCCCTGTGCAATTTATAGCAGCTTCACACCAGCGATGGATTATGCGCTAAGAATTCACGCCCGGCCTCAACCCATGGCTTAAAGGTGGGGGACTACATCGAGGTGAATACGGGCGTGTAGTCGTCATGCTGCCTTAAGTAACGGGCTTTGGTAACCCGGTGGCGCGGTAACTCGGACGAAGGGGTAATCCCTGCTTATTCGTATCTGCGGGCCTTCAATCCTGAGGTGTTCACAGACTGCCGCCGGACCATCGAACTCGGGGGTACGAGACATACTCGGGGGTGAGTCGTGAACAAGCGCGGCGAGGCGCGAAGTGAATGCAGTGGACAAAACCCCTGTCGAATCGGAGCAGTGAAGCAGGCAGGCGGCGACCGCATCTATCACCATCCAGTTGTCTCTGACCATGAGCGACACCCCGTCAAGGAGTCTGTACTCGTCCTCGCGGGATAACGGCTCCCGAGGGCCGGTTTCCCAATCCCCCGTCCAGTCTGCCCATTTTCGAAAGGTCGCAACATCATCGCTACAGGCTATCTCCGCCTGTTCTTTGTTGGCCGGTAAAAACTGCTGCGCGATAACTGCGGCATAGGCAAACACAGCGTCCTGGATCAGCGTTCCTCCTGCGGCCACAGCGCCCAATGCCCCAGCAACGCCAGCCTTGGGTTGTTTTCGCGGTACGCGAACGAAAGCGCTAAGTATGGGCAACCCCAAACGACACGCGGCGACAAAATGTGCGGCTTCATGAACGGCGATATCCATTCGCTCGTCCCGCTCAGCATCGGTCAGGTCGGTTCTATGTGCATCCGCGTGACGAAGCGGCGGCGCATTCGCTAGGGTATCTGGCAGGCGGTTACGTTTCATGGTGTCGGCTTTCAGGTCGGGGGAAATAGGTCAGTAAAACTCGGGCGGCCGCGCCTGCGGCGGGGAACCGATTTGCCGTCCGGTGGCACCCAGAACGTATGCAGTTCTCGGCGGTTATGGCGGGTGACGCGCACCGGGTCACGGGTCCAGCCGTGCAGTCTCAGCACGAAGGCGGCGGTCGCCGCGTCGACGTTAAAGGCGCGCGTCAACTCAACCAATCGGTACGGCTGGCGAGGGGTATGGGTACGCTGCCATTGACCAACGGCGAGGTATACGCGAATTTGGTGTTGCGTCATGGTGTCAAGTACAGGGGGATGTATAGCGGCGGACGGGCATGCCGGACGGACTGGACGGGCACCGGACGGGGTATACCCGTCCAGCTAGCGCCTACTCTCTCAGGGGTTTCAGGGGCGCGGACGGACTGGACGGGCATGTTGACTAATATTTCTCTATCTCTCTCCTCCTTATACCTATCTCCTTTTTTAGGAAGAAAGTACCAAACATGCCCGTCCAGTCCGTCCGGAGTACCTAAAGCGTTGCGGCACAAGGGTTTCCAGCGGACGGGCACCGGACGGGTATACATCACTGTCCGTCCGCCCGATACCGGGGTGTCAAGTTGAATTCCCAGTAGACGTTCCCTTTCGATGGCTCGCGCTTGAGGACCTTTACACCGATGTCAGAAAATATCGGGATTGTCCGTAGCAACGCTCCCCCGGCTTCACGTTCGTTTCGCGGCAACCAGTCGCCCCCCATGAATGGTTGAGCGCGAACCAGTTCCGTGAGTTTTTTGGGCCGGATACCAATCACCATGGCCCCATCGTCCGCCCTCACGGCGGCGCACCCCAGCGGGAACCAAGATTTCCACCCCGGCAGGTTGTCACCAGCGACAGCGCCTTTGGATAGCTTTTCCAGTACCGCGCGCATGGCAATAACGAAGGTATCGCCGGCGGCAATCTCGGCCCCGGTACTACGCCGAAGTTCGTCGAGCTGACGCGTGAAAATGTCAGGGTCCAATCGCGCCGCCTGAAATAGCCGCTGCCCCAGCAGGCAGTAATCGTGCATCCGATGGTCCATGCTCATGGTCAAATCTCCGCCGCTGCCAACAGATCACACAGCGCCCCGAATAGCACCGGGCGCAGCTCCATAAATTCCGCCATGATTTCGTCCTCACCCTTGCGCGTTTCCCGTTGGCCGAACTCAATCGGTAGCGCACGACTCAGAAGGTCGGGGCGGGTAATGACCGGCTGTACCGCCGTCATCAGCACAGGTCGATGGATCGGCAGCACCGCAACATCGCCGTCACTGTAAAGCCTGCGGCCAACAATCTCGCCACCAGTCGAGCAGGTGCAGAGCGTGTCCTGATTCGCCGCTGACAACTTGCTCAGATTGTCGAAGCTGAGTACATGCCGATGCTGCGCCGCCGCCGCGATGTGTTCGGTTTCCATGCCGACATTCGGTAATGCGCGTGATTCCGTCGGGTCGATCAATAGCAGGATCAGCTTCGCTGCAACGGTTTTGCCGCTGCCGGGCGGTCCATAGAGCAGCAGAATGGGGTATGTGTTTCCGGTTCGTAGCCACGCGACCAGAGCGATTACCACCAGCGCCGCCTTTGACTCGCGCACGCCAAGGGCGATCAACCATTCGTAGACGATCTGAAACGCGTGCTTCGGGCTGCGACTCCGTACCGGTACCGGAAGTTCGCCATAACCGCGCCCACGCAGGAAAGCCACAGACGCGTCTTGCGTCAGTTCCCACTGTCCGGGCGTGATGCTTACAGAGTGGCCCTCGAGATTCCCAAGGTCAATCAGGCGCGAGCCATTCGCGCGCGCGATTCGCTGAAAGATCGTGCCCCTCTTGCCCCCGTTGCGCGCCGCCATTCTCACCAGCGCCTGAATGTTCTCGATATGGGCTTTCGGCGGTAGCTTGCCCGTTTCTGCCTGGACAACCTGCCGGATTGCATCTTTCCCGGCACCGCTCTCGATGTTGACTGCTTCGCGCCGCTTGCCGATCACGACACTGATATTGAACTCGCCGAACTGATCTTCGAAAGCCCCCGCCTTGAGCACGTCCATCGCCCGCGACAGCTTGTTGGCATCATCCTGTTGGCTACCCTGTTTCGCCTCGCCTTCGACTTCACCGCGCAGGTCGTCGGGTATATCAATCTTGCCGCCACCTGAAGGAGTTTCCACCGTCGCCGGGTGCTGGATAATCGAAGCGGTCGCGCCCGTGCCGGCCTGCGGTGCGATCTTCGCCCGAAGTCTGTCGGCTGCACTCAGGGTCATGTTGATACACCAAAAAGTTCGTCGTACAACCGGGGATGGAACCGTCGCAGGTACACGAGCGAGGCTTTGCCTTGTCCCGCCCATTGACCTCGTGCGGCTGCATCTTCCACGGTGACTACTGCGGCATTCTTGGCGCACCCAAATAGCGCCCCAGCGCCTTGTTCAGCCGTCAGGCGGGGGGTTATCCCGGCCCACACATTTTCAGGGGCATAGCGGCCCTCGTTGCCCGCCTGCGCATCCTCGTCTGCGCGCTCGCTCCAGTCCTTCCACAGCGGATAGGCCGCACCGCCGTAGGCCGCTTTCAACCATATCGCGCAGTCAGTCCATGCCTTGTACTCGGTTGGATTTATCCAGTTCAACGCTCCGTTGATGCGCGCCGCGTCAAGGGGCAACGGCCCCGCATTTCCAGAGATTATGCTGTGCCGTTTTGTTGCCGGCGGCGCTGCCGCGAGCAGTGCATCGGTGGACACGCATACGCCGTCAAGGTGCCGAATGCAAAATGCTTGTCCTATACGGTCAGGATGTGCCGCCCATACGCCCGCCTGCTGGCAGAGGCGGGCTTCGCTTTCATCAAGGGACTGACCGAGCAACCATGCCGACAATGACAGTACGGCGCGCTGATAGTCGGCGGGTTCAAGCGCCTTGTCGAAGAACATAATGATGCGGCACCGGATGCCCGGTTTCTCGCTTCGACCGTTGCTGTGCGTGCTGTAAATAATGTGCGCTATTCCCGCAAGGGTAAGGATTGCCTGCACCGCCGCAAGTTGATCCCTGGTCAGCCCGTCACCATCCAGCTTGGCCCATGCACCTGCCGTGACATGCGACCCGCTGCGCATTTTTCCGGTGGTAGGCAGACCGTGTTTTTCTGCCCATTCAAGAGTTTTCCCGGTCAGCGGCGCATCCTTCAGTACGCATGGCACGAAGTACAGCGCACGGTCCTTTTCGGCGACGACAATCGGCCCATCATCAGGCGCAATCAAGTTGGCAATGCGGCCCGCCATTGCCGCCGCTTCCTCATGCGTTGGGCGCGTACCGTAGAAACTGGGGAGCATGGATAGCCCGAAGCCCCGGGCGGACACATGGATTGGGGAGCGCATCATGTCAAAACCCTTGCAAGGTCAAGACGGCAACCGGCTGGCTGGAGTGCAACGCGTTCAAAACCTGCGCAACTTCCGCCAGCCCCGTGCAGCGCATTGCGCGCACTGCCGCGATGTTTTGCTCGTACGCCAGCCGCGCAACCAGTGTGAACTCGGTACCGCCTTCGGGGGTCGTGATCGTCACCTTCCCGCCAAAGGTGCGCCGCAAGTGGCGACAAAGCCCTTGAGTGCCGCCGTCCTGCTTTGCCGCTGCTCTCCGGTCAAGCAGATTGCTGATCTTGGTCAACGCATCAGACGCAGCACCAAGTGCCGCGCCGCTGGCATCAGGTGCCTGTATCTTCGCCACCAGGCCGGTAACGCTTTCCGCGAGCCCACGGCGAAGCTGGGCATCAAGGGCGTACTCCTGTACTGCCGGTATACCGGCAAAACACTCCATCTGCTGCAGGAACTCGGCGTCGCTGGTCAGGGTTGCCATGTCGGCATCAGGGTACCGGGCCGCGAACTGCGCTTGTGTCATACCATCGAGGGCTAAAAGTGCAGCACAGAAAGCCTGCCGTGCCAGGATGTTTTCGGTAATGAATGGGGTCATGTCGGCGGGGATCATGATTGGCTCGCAGTGAACTTCTCAGCAAGCCAGGCGTCAATGGTCGCCTCGTCCCAGACGGCAACTCGTTCGGATAAATGACAACTGCGGGGAAACTTGTCCTGCTGAATCAGGCGGTAGATATGGGTCTTGGACAGACCGGTTTTTTGGGCAACGGCCGGAAGGCGAAGTGCCTTGCGGTTTGGGGTGGTCGCTTGGGTTTGCATGGTGTGGCGCTCCTGTTAGATAACGCGCCAATTTTGTCCCGTGGGACTCCATGCGTCTGCTGACAACAAGTCAGCGAGTTATTGTCAGTATTTGTAGGGCCGCACTAGTTCAATCAAATCGGCGTCGGGAAGACCTTCGACGGTTCTGCGACCCTTAGCCCAGTCCCGTTCTATTGAACGGGCAGCACTGTCCCCACCAATATCGGAGAACGCAGCCAACGCCGTGCGTTTGGCCTCGGCAAGAGCGCCTCGCTTGCTACCGAGTTTCCTTCGTTCCATTTCAATCACGGCGCTTACGATGTCTGAGGGAGTAAACCCATAGTCCGCTTGCCTCCCTGTGGTAGGGACTAAGCCAAGAGTTCCACCGAAAATTTCCTTCGGGTTTTTGCCGCCGAATACGCTCAACATTGCGTCAGCGAGAATGTTGAGACTATGCATGTCGGGGCTATGACCGTCCTTTACGGAAATTACGAGATTGACGGCAGCGCGCATCTGCGGGGTGTCAACGGCCAAAGGCTTAAATCTGCTTTGGTTTCGCATGTATTTATCGCTCATGCCGCACCCCTAATCGGAACTACATTTGCATCAGCCTTGCGTACAGTGCCGCAATACTTCGCCCACTCATTCATCATGCGAAATCTTTTCTTTAGCATGTCGCCTCGCCGGTAGGCGGCTTCGACCTTGTCGCCGATGGAATGCGCCAGGGCCATTTCGGCCATGTCGCTTGGGTAGTTGGTGGCCTCTGCTGCCCAGTCCCGGAACGTCGAGCGGAATCCATGTGCAGTCAGATCGCCGCGCCCCATGCGGCGCAATACGGCAGTCAGCGTCATGTCGGACATAGGCCGCTTTGGCTTGGCGCTGGGGAACACCAGCACTTCGTCATCCAAGCGGGACAGAGTCTTCAGCAGTTTGACAGCGGCGTCAGACAACGGCACACGGTGCTCCCGCTCCATCTTCATGCGCTCGGCGGGGATGATCCACAGGCGGTTTTTCAGGTCGATCTCGTCCCACGTCGCGCCGCGAACTTCGCCGGATCGGGCGGCGGTCAAAATGGCAAACTCCAGCGCCCTCGCCCCCAGTCCCTCGCGCCTCCTAAGTTCCACAATGAATGGACCAATCTCCGTATACGGCAGCGCGGCGTGGTGGGTGACCTTCGCCACCTTGTTGGGCTTGGCCAGCGAATTGTCGAGGTGCCCCTTCCAACGGGCGGGATTGTCGCCATGCCGGAACTTGCTGAACGTAGCCCAGTCCAGAACCGATTCAATGCGGCCACGCAGGCGGGTTGCCGTTTCTGTTTTCGACTCCCAGATCGGCATCAACACTTTCAGAACCAGCGCGTCGTCTACGGCGGCCACCGGCAAGTCACCAAAAACCGGATAGGCGTACGTTGCCAAGGTGTTCTCCCACTGCTGCGCGTGCTTTGGATTTTTCCACTCGGCGCGGTGCGCTTCGATGTAGGCCAGAGCACAGGCTTTGAAGGTCATGCGCTTGCGCGCCGTCAGCTTCTGCGCCAGGCGAGCTTCCTGCCGTGCCGCCAAGGGGTCATTGGGTGCCGTGGGATGCTTGATCTGCTCACGTAGGAGAGCGGCCTGCTTGCGTGCTTCTGCGAGGGTTACGGAGTATTGAGAGCCCAACCCCATATTGCGACGCTTGCCGTCAGGAGCTACGAAACGGAACACCCACCCTCGACTATCGCCACGAACAAACAAATACAGGTTGCCACCGTCGGAGTGCCAGCCATCCCCAAGGGCCTTGAGCGCTACTGGCGCCAGCTTGCCCGGCTTGTGCGTACTCTTGCCCATCGACGCCCCCTTATATGTATGCCATTGTGTATGCCATTTTACAGGGGATGCCATGGAACTACAAGAACCCCCATATCGCATCAACTCTTACAACACAATGATTATTTATGTAAAAATAGACACTACGGGACGCTGCGGAACTTCCTGATAATGGCGGATGGCGGCCTGCGTCTCCGCCAGTAATCATGGCGATATGAGGGCACTTTTCAAGAGTGCTCTCATTGCTTTCTGCTTCAGGATGAACTGCCGGTTGCGCCAGAAGCTTTTGCCCGGTGCCACAGGGATGCGGGTTGGGCGGCGTGCCGATTCAACTGGATACCCCGCTTGGTATCAAATCGGCCTGGCGACAGAAACCCAGGATCTGATCGACGCAAGCAGCAACGTCCCGGACGGAGGTATCGACCACGACTTCGGCGTCTTCGGGGGCTTCGTAGGGGGAGTCGATGCCGGTGACGTGACGTATTTCGCCGGCCCGCGCTTTCTTGTAGAGCCCCTTGGGGTCGCGTTGTTCGCATACGGCCAGCGGCGTGTTGAGATGGACTTCGACGAACTCGCCGGGTTCCAGCAGTTGGCGGACCATGGCGCGGTCGCGGGCGAAGGGAGAGATGAAGCCGGCGATGACGATCAACCCGGCATCGACGAGGATCTTGCACAGTTCGCCGACGCGGCGGATGTTTTCGACGCGGTCGGCATCGCCGAAGCCAAGGTCCTTGTTGAGTCCGTGGCGGATGTTGTCGCCGTCGAGCAGATAGCAGCGATGTCCTTGCGCGAAGAGCCGTTCTTCGAGGGCGCCTGCCAGTGTGGATTTTCCGGACCCGCTAAGGCCGGTCAGCCAGATGACGAAGGGACGCTGGCTGTTGTGCCGGGCGCGGTCCCGCCCGGTGATGCTGTGCGGGTGCCAGACGAGGTTGTTGGGGTTGTCCATGCGTGTGTTGTCGGCAGGCGAAAGAAGACCGGATTATATCGGGCGTGCCGGCACGGGTGCCGGCGCGGCGCCGTGCCGCCGGCGCCGACTTTTTACTTTCGCTCGACCCCTGCCCGGGCGGCGGCGGCCGACTCGGCCGCCGCCTGCTTTGCCAGGCGCCGCTTTTCCTGTTCGGCATTAATTCGCTTCCGCTCGTCTATTCGCTTGATCCGTTCTACCTGCTGTTCTTGCTTCTCCGCCTTCTCGCGGGCCCGGTCGGCCGCCGCTTCGGCTTGCCTGGCATCTTTTTTCCTCTGCTTCTCGAGCTTTCTTTCGCGCGCCGCCTTTTCGGCCGCGACCTTGTCGTGACGGCTTTCGAGCTTGGCGGGTTCCTCGGCCTGTCGCTTCTCGCGCTCGGTGGCGCGCCTGGCTTCGTTTTCGCGGAAGCGCTCGGCATCGGCCTGATCCTTGGCCTCGCGGCCCGGCGCTTCGGCTTCGCGCTTTGCCGCCTTGGCCTCGGCTTCGCGGCGGAGCGTTTCGCGTTC
>JBIKKY010000047.1:0-25550 GCA_044360105.1 Sulfuritalea sp. | reverse complement strand
CAAACGTAGCCAAATCACTAAACTTGGTAATGCCAGCCGCTACCATTGCAGCCTTCCCGGACAACCGCAGTTCCACGTGCAAGCACGGCTTTCCATTTACCTTTGACACCTTGCTTGAGTAGGCTACCAAGTTGCTTGATGCGCCGCGTCGGTCTGTATAGCTGGTTTCAACCGTATATGGTTGATGCTTGCCGTTCACTGAGTTACCCGATTCGTACCACTTATTTCTGGTCTGGAACGTCTTGAATGATCTGGCGTCCCATTCCCTTTGCATCAACCGTGCAGACTCTGACCCCGCCGCAATAAAGTCGTACGCAAATTCCGCTCCATTAACCAGTGCATCGGATGGAATGTATCGTTGCAGCAATCTAAGCTGTTCCCGTGTGGGTTGCCGGATGTCAAGCCGCTGATGGTACGGACCCCAAGGCATCGTGTAGTTCCAGTCCTTTATGTTCGCACCGGATAGCTGCCTTGCTGCTTCGAGCTGTTCTTCCCAAAGCGGATACTTGAGCCAGACATACACGCGATCAAAGTACGCAACATGATCGAGGACTGGCGTATCAAAAAGCGAGAAGTTCATCATCCTATCCCTGCACAGACAACGCTATGCCATTAGCTTGATGGTAGCAGGTTCGCTTTTCATGGCAAGCTGTTTCTGCCTGTCCAATACGCGAGCAACTTGCATTGCGCTCCAGCGCCCGCATCGCTGAGTAACCAGACCGGATTTATTCATCTCCGCTGCTGTCTTTCGCAGGCTATATCCAAGCCCGCGGAATGCCTGGATGGTCGGAAGCATCTTTTCCGCGTAATCATTGGCGATCTCTGCTCTACGCTGATGTCCGAGTAGCCGCACAGCATCAAGATTAGGATTACCAAGTTTTTCCCCACGTTCTCGTTTTGCCGCCAGTGCTGCCCGGGTCCTTTCCGATATAAATGTGCGCTCCCGTTGGCCAAACGCAGCATAGATATGCAGGTTGAAATCGTCAGCGTTCGGGCCAAGATCACAAGCAACGAATGGCGTTCGCTGCTTCTTCATCAGGTTGGAGATATAGGCGACTTCGCGGCTGAGGCGATCAAGCTTGGCAATCATCACCTTGCCCTTCAACTTCCGAGCGTGTGCCAATGCAGCTGTCAGACCGGGGCGAAAGTTGTCTGTCTCATCACCCTTACCGCTTTGCGTATCCGAGTACCACTCTACTACTGTGAAATCGTTTGCTTGGCAAAACCGTTCAATGTTTTCGCGCTGAGCTTCGAGGCCCAAACCGCTGCGCCCTTGATCTTGGGTGCTGACTCTGATGTATCCGACTACTTCACGCATGGCGTCCTCCGTTGGTGTAACGGAATAATACGCACGTCATGACAAGTTACGATCGGTAGGTAATAAGAGCCATTCGTACTCAAAGAATTTTGCTACTGAGCTGCTTTCCGGTTTAGCGCTGCACGCCGCGACACACGCTTTCGATTTTTAGCCACACCAATCGCGACAAGTGCGGCATCAATATCAATCGGTGTAACGTCCTGCAGGAAGTTGAATTGCAGCGCCGCGATAAACGATGCCAATTCGTCAGCGTCCCTGTCTTTGGCGTATCGCTTCGCAGACTGTGAGCGACCCCTTTCATGTCCCGCAAGCTGCGTCATTACGCGCTCAGGCAGATTCTGGCGTTCCAGTGCTGTGATAAAGACATGCCGCAGACTGTGAAATGTTTTCGTGTTGTTGCGAACAATGCCAAGCCTTCTACCAAGGAACCTATCGTTAAACCAAGAACCCGCAGGCTTACCGTAGCCTTTTACTGCATCGTGTTTCAATTCTGGAAACAGCCGTACCTCACCGCTTTTACGAAGTGCCTCGGCGTACTTGGGAAGGCCAAGGTGAATCAAAACAGGGTGCATTGGCACGACACGAACTGAATTTACTGTCTTGAGCGTTTTGTCGTTCGCATCAATGTTGTCAGCATCTTCAATCTTGTCAGGCTGAATCAGGTTGAGGTCCAGATACCACGTCCCTGTTTCCGTTTGCTTTATGTCGTCGAGGTAAAGCTGTGCAATCTCTGTCAATCGAGCCCCTGAAAGCAATCCTATCAGTGGCAGAAAATAGTAGTGTGGTCGCCAGTTCTTGCTTTCGTCCTTGCCAATCACAAACCATTCCACGCTAAAAATCTTCCTGAGTTCTTCTGCGTCAAATACGGCCCGCTCATCCTGCGCCCGCTTTGTTGAGTTCTTTCCTCGACCTCGCTTGAAGTCTGAGGCGGGATTGAAACGCATCATGTCGTTGCGTACTGCAAAGTTGATGATTTCGCTGATGCGCCCAATGTGTCCCTTGATTGTCTGTGGGGACTTGCGGCCCAGAGATTGCGTCTCAGCAACTTCGATCAATTCCTCGACATTGGTTACGTTATAGCGTCGCCGTGCCAAGTAGATGTCAGACGGCACCAATGCCAGACGCCGTGCATATTCCAAAATGGCTTCAACATCTATGGCGTCCAAAGTTGGATCATTCATCAAATCCACGAACAGCTTGGCTTCGGTACTCATGCGCTTTTGCTGATCTGGTTTCCACTCGCGGCTGTTCTTGTACAGGTCAAACAATGTAGAAAACCGCTTTTTGCCATGCTTGGATGTTATCGGGTCAGTCGTCGGGATTTCGCGCTTCTGTACAGGGTTAAACGATGCATTCGCGGTCAGGTCGCCCAATCGCGCACGAATGGCATCCACGTCTGACTTGTTGGCCAATACCGCCGCAACACCTATTTCGTGCTTGGCATCGCAGAAAACAGCGCCACCAGTGCTAACGCGGAAAATGTCGCCGATGTAACTGCTCGTCGCAATCAGGCTACCAATTGCCGCTGCACTATCAAGTGGCTGGACTGGACCCGAGTAGATGCAGTGTTTACCAGCTTCCTCCACCTCGTTCATCAAATACGAGCCGTTGGATTCCTGTGCGATCGTCGCCAAGGTATCAACCTGCCAGCACGGCCATTCGTTGGCGTAGGCAGTAATTGGACACTTACCGTTGAGTAATTCAGTCAGCAGGGTGGTTGTTGAGACACCAAGCAGACGCGCCGCCTCATCAACCGACACAAGTCCTTGCCCTTGCAGCAATGTCTCCGCTTTTGTCAGTGTGCCCATGTCCAGCGCCATGAAGTGTTCCTGCCAATTAACCTGGATTCGTAATGATGCAAGTTTGGCAGCATTCCACTCACGCAGGCTGGTGGAAATGTGCATCTCAGTCTTGCCGAGGGTGTGGCGGTGTCGTGTTGGGACTGCAATGCGGACGACGTAGATACCGCTGGGACGACGATACAGTGCTGAGTTACCAGCCATAGCGACTACCTTGTAGTAGTCCTGCTGGGTGTCTCGCATTCAATCCAACTGACTACTATTGAAATCAGATGGATATGGAATCTATGGAGCGGGTGAAGGGAGTCGAACCCTCTTCATCAGCTTGGGAAGCTGAGGTAATGCCGTTATACGACACCCGCGTCGGGCACAAATTTTAACGTTATTCAGACTCGCATTGGAAACGAGACGCGAAGACAAGCCGCAGACAGTGCTGTAGCACGGCAAGGCGCAGTCAACAAAGTACCTGATTAGCAATGAACGTCAGCCGACCGACTACGGGAGGCACGAATGACGCTCTCCCCCTTTCAAGGGGGGAGTTGGAGGGGGGATGGGATCATTGTGGGCGTCTTACTGCGCCCCATCCCCATCCCGGCCTTCCCCTTGAAGGGGAAGGAGATCGCGCTTGGCTGACCAATGCGAGCCGGAACTACATCAGAACGATGTCGAACTGCTCCTGCGTATAGCCGCTTTCGGCATGCAGCGAAATCGGCAGGCCGATGAATTCGGAGAGCATGGCCAGCGCCTGCGACTCCTCGTCGAGGAACAGGTCGATCACGGCCGGCGAGGCCAGCACACGCATTTCGCGCGCGGTGAACTGACGCGCCTCGCGCAGCAGTTCGCGCAGTACCTCGTAGCAGACGGTCTGCGCGGTTTTCACTTCGCCGCGTCCGCCGCAGGTGGGGCAAGGTTCGCACAGCACGTGGGCGAGGCTCTCGCGGGTGCGCTTCCTGGTCAGCTCGATCAGGCCGAGCTGGGTGAAGCCGGAGACGGTGATGCGCGTATGGTCGCGCGCCAGCGCCTTGTTGAACTCGGCCAGCACGGCTTCCTTGTGCTGCGGGTCTTCCATGTCGATGAAGTCGGCGATGATGATTCCGCCCAGGTTGCGCAGCCGGAGCTGGCGGGCAATGGCCTGCGCCGCTTCGAGGTTGGTCTTGAAAATCGTGTCGTCGAAATTGCGCGAACCGACATAGCCGCCGGTATTCACGTCGACGGTCGTCATCGCCTCGGTCTGGTCGAAGATCAGGTAGCCGCCCGACTTGAGGTCGACGCGGCGCGCCAGCGCCTTCTGGATTTCGTCCTCGACGCCATGCATGTCGAACAGCGGCCGTTCGCCGGTGTAATGCATGAGGCGGTCGCTGACCTGCGGCACGTACTCCTGGGCGAAGTTCTGCAGTTTCTGGAAATTCTCGCGCGAATCGATGATGACGCCGTCTGTTTCGCCGGTCACCAGGTCGCGCAGCACGCGCTGCGCCAGCGTCAGGTCGTGATGCAGCATCATGGGCGGCAGGGCGCCGATGCTGCGGCTTTTGATCTCGCTCCAGATGCGGCGCAGGTAGGCGATGTCGGCCGCCAGCTCGTCATCGCCGGCTTCGGCCGCTACGGTGCGCAGGATGTAGCCGCCGGGTTGATCGGCGGGCAGCAGGGCCACGATGCGGGCGCGCAGCTTTTCGCGCTCGGCCTCATCGCCGATGCGCTGCGAGATGCCGATGTGGGTGTCCTGCGGCAGGTGTACCAGCAGGCGCCCGGCGATGGAAATCTGCGTGGTCAGGCGCGCGCCCTTGGTGCCGATCGGGTCCTTCTGCACCTGGACCATGATCGACTGGCCTTCGCTGAGGATGCGTTCGATCGGGCGCGTCTCGTGGCTGTTGTAGCCGTTGCCGTTGATGCGCTCGCTCCAGATGTCGGCGACGTGGAGGAAGGCGGTGCGCTCGAGGCCGATTTCGATGAAGGCCGACTGCATGCCGGGCAGCACCCGCACCACGCGGCCCAGATACACGTTGCCGACGATGCCGCGGCCGTTGCTGCGCTCGATGTGCAGTTCCTGCACCACGCCCTGCTGCAGCAAGGCGACGCGGGTTTCCTGCGGCGTGAAGTTGATCAGGAATTGTTCAGTCACCTCGAAACCCTCCCCCCTTCCCCCTCCCCGGGGGAGTGGGTGATTGTGGTTCGGCCGCTGAAAGACGCGGCCTCCATGTCATACGCTGACCCCGGCTTGGGGCGGCCCGGCGCCGGGGTCTTCATAGCGGATATCCGAAGTCGCGCAGCAACAGCGCGGTTTCGCACAGCGGCAGGCCGACGATGCCGGAATGGGAGCCTTTGATGTCCTCGACGAACATCGCGGCGCGGCCCTGGATGCCGTAGGCGCCGGCCTTGTCCATCGGCTCGCCGCTTTGCACGTAGCGCCGGATTTCTTCCGCGCTCAAGACGCGGAAGCGCACTTCGCTGATCGACAGTCGGTGTTCGATACGCTGGTCGCGGGCCATGGCGATGGCGGTCAGCACGCGGTGGCTGCGGCCGGAGAGCCGCGCCAGAATCGCCGCGGCGTCGGCCTCGTCCTTCGGTTTGCCGATGATCTCGCCATCCAGGTCGAGCGTGGTGTCGGCGGCCAGCACCGGACGCGGCACCACCTTGCGCGAGCCCAGCAAATCCGCGCCGTATGCGGCCTTGATGCGCGCCACGCGCTGCACGTAGGCCTCCGGCGTCTCGCCCGGCAACCAGTCCTCGCTGACTTCTGTATCCTCGCGCGCCCCGCTGCGAAACAGCAGCAGGTCGAAGCGGATGCCGATCTGGGTCAGCAGTTCGCGGCGGCGCGGACTTCTCGATGCAAGATAGATGCGAGGATCGATCATGGGTGGACGGCCTTGATGACGGTTTCCATAAGCATAGCGTCAGGCCCGGTGATAGGGATGACCCTTTATCACGCTCGCAGCGCGGTACAGCGCCTCGGCGAGGATCACGCGGACCAGGGCATGGGGCAGGGTCAGGCTGGAAAGGCGCATGGTTTCGTGGGCAGATTTCCTGATCCTGGGGTCAAGCCCGTCGGGACCGCCGATGATGAAGGCTACATCGTCGCCGCTTGCCATCCATTTTTCCAGATGCTCGGCCAGTTGCCGCGTGGTCGGCGCATCGCCGCGTTCATCGAGGGCGATCCGGCGGCAGGCGGCCGGCAGTTGCGCGTCGATGCGCGCGGCTTCCAGTGCCATCATGGCCTCTGCCGTCTTGCCCGTGCTGCGCGGTTCGGGCTTGATCTCGAGGAGTTCCAGCGGCAATTCGCGCGGCATCCGTTTCGCATACTCGGTCCAGCCGGCCGCCACCCAGTCCGGCGGCCTTGCGGACACCGCGGCGACGATCAGTTTCATTCGTCCGCGGCGTCGCCGGTGGCCTTCTTGCGCGGACGCCTGGGCACGACCTTCCACAGCTCTTCGAGGTTGTAATACACCCGCACGGCCGGCTGCATGACGTGCACCACGATGTCGCCGAGATCGACCAGCACCCATTCGCCGGTCTCTTCGCCTTCAACGCCGATCACCTGGCCGCCGGCTTCCCTGACCTTGTCATGCACGTTTTTCGCCAGCGACTTGACGTGGCGATTCGAATCGCCGGTGGCGATGATGACGCGGTCGAACAGGGCCGAGATCTTGCTGGTGTTGAGCACCTCGATGTCCTTGGCCTTGATGTCCTCAAGGGCGGCGACGGCGATTTTCTGCAGTTTTCTAATGTCCATGCGGGGTCCGGTAGAGCTGGTGGGTTTCAATATAGTCGAGAACGGGATCGGGGACCAGATAGCGCACGCTCAAGCCGCGCGCCAGCCGCTCGCGGACCGCCGTGGCGGAAATCTCCAGCGCCGTGATGGCGAAGGGGACGATGCGGCCGGCCGGAGCGCCGGCGAGGTCGGCCGCGCTGCCCCGGCGGGCATTGAACTCGGCATCCAGCGCCGTATCGCCAGCGCCGACTTTTATCTCGTGCCCCGGCCGCGTCGCCACGCCGATGTGCGCCAGGGCGAACAGCTCGCGCCAGCGGTGCCAGGATTCCAGCCGGGCGAAGGCATCGGCGCCCAAGAGCAGCAGCAGCGGCCGTTGCGGGCCGTGCTGCCGGCGCTGGCGTTCCAGTGTTGCCACGGTATAGCTGGGCGCCGAAGTGCCGGCCGCGGCCAGCACTTCGCCGGGATCGACGCTGAATCCGGGCATGCCGGCGAGCGCGCGCTCGACCATCGCCAGGCGATGCGCGGCGGCGCACTGCGGCAGGGCGCGCAGGGGCGGGGTGCCGGCCGGGATGAAACACAGTTCGCCCAGGCCCAGCGCCTCGCGCGCTTCGAGCCCGAGGCGCAGGTGCGCGACATGCAGCGGATCGAAGGTGCCGCCGAGGAGGCCGAGGACGCCCGTGCCGGCCTCACTCATCGGGCAGGGCCGGGGGCTGATCGACCAGTGGCGGCTCGACCGGATCGGGCGTTTCGAAGACGTCGCGATAGGACAGATACACGCTGGCCACCATGACCGGCGCGAGGACGAAGATCAGCACCAAGCGCAGCGCGATGGAAAGGATGTCGAGCAGGGCCTGCGAGATCAGTCCGGCGATGATCAGGACCAGACCCGGCAGCACCGCGCCGACCACCACCAGCGTCAGCCCGTACATGGCGAAGGCGCGCCAGTTTCGCCAGCTGGCGACGAAGCTGAAGAACAGCGACTTGCCGGCGCTGACGCCGTTCCACGCTGTCAGCAGCGGCGCGAACCAGAAGGCCATCAGCAGTGGCGTGGCCAGCACCATGACGATGCCGAGATCGGTGAGAAGCGCTTCGGCTTGTTCCGGGGTCATGCCTTCCTTGATGTTGATCGGTTCGCCGAAAAAAGACGCGACCAGCACCAGCACGGTGGAGCCGATCAGGTGCAGGCCGCCGAGGCGGATCATGCCGAGCCGCTGCGGACCGAGGCCGGCCAGCAGGATGTCGCCGCTGAAGGCCTGGCCGCGCTCGATGGCACGACAGCCGTTGGCCAGCATGACCGTCAGCGCCGGCAGCAACAGGGGCAGCACGATGGGGCCTATGGTCGGAATCAGGTTCACCACGATCACCGTCAGCAGGTAGCCGAAGGTCAGCGCGGTCGTCAGCGGCGGATTGCGGCGGAACAGGGCAAGGCCGGCGAGCAGCCAGAGGAAGCCGTGGCGGGCGGAAAGGCGGCGCGCATCCATCAGTCTTTTCCCGCCCGGAAATTCACGGCTTGCGCCAGCTCGGCGCCCAGCGCAGGCGCATCGAAGGCGATGTCGCCTTGCGGATCCGGTATCCCGTTTGCCGCCAGCCCGGCGAAGTCGAACAGGTGCGCATCGAGCAGGTGCGAGGGCACGACGTTGGCGAGGCTCCTGAACATGGTTTCGATGCGCCCGGGAAAGCGCTTCTCCCAGTCGTTCAGCATCTGCTTGACCTGCTGCCGCTGCAGGTTGGGCTGCGAACCGCAGAGGTTGCAGGGGATGATGGGGAAGGCGCGCTCCACGGCCCAGGCTTCGAGGTCGCTCTCGCGGCAGTAGGCCAGCGGCCGGATCACGATGTTGCGGCCGTCGTCGGAGACCAGCTTGGGCGGCATGGATTTGAGCTTGCCGGCGAAGAACATGTTGAGCAGCAGCGTCTGCAGGATGTCGTCGCGATGGTGGCCGAGCGCGATCTTGGTCGCCCCCAGTTCGCCGGCGACGCGGTACAACACGCCGCGGCGCAGGCGCGAGCAAAGCGAACAGGTGGTCTTGCCTTCCAGAATCACGCGCTTGACGATGGCATAGGTGTCCTCGTTCTCGATGTGGAAGGGGACGTCGATGCTGCGCAGGTAGTCGGGCAGCACGTCGGCGGGAAAGCCGGGCTGCTTCTGGTCGAGGTTGACGGCGACGATGTCGAAGGCGACCGGCGCGTGCTCGCGCAGGAAGAGCAGGATGTCGAGCAGGGCGAAGGAATCCTTGCCGCCGGAGAGGCAGACCATGACCTTGTCGCCGGCCTCGATCATGTTGAAGTCGGCGACGGCCTGGCCGACTTCGCGGCGCAGGCGTTTTGCG
Organism: Sulfuritalea sp.; assembly: GCA_044360105.1. Classification (GTDB taxonomy): domain Bacteria; phylum Pseudomonadota; class Gammaproteobacteria; order Burkholderiales; family Rhodocyclaceae; genus Sulfuritalea. The sequence goes on along the minus strand of JBIKKY010000047.1, from coordinate 16,400 downwards.
AGCTTGTTGGCCTCGAAGGCTGTCTTCCGCGCCTGACGGGCGGTCGGCGCCGGATTCGGATGTGCGGGAAGCGGAGCGTTCATGCTGCCTCTGCCGGGCCGCCCCAAGGGGGCACCAAGCCAGGATTTGGAAGCCGCGACAGCGGCTGAACCACAGTCACCCCCTTTTGGGTAAAGGGGGCTGGGGGAATAGTAGTCATAGATGTGCGGTACGGCCGCCGTCCACATTGATCACCTGCCCGGTGACATAGGGTGCATCGAAGATAAGGTATTTCACGGCTTGCGCGATGTCGGCAGGCGAACCTGTGCGCTTGAGCAAGGTGTGGGCAATGATAGCCGTGCGCGCTTCCGGCGGAAAGTCATTCGTGCCCTGGGGCCATTCGATCGGGCCCGGCGCCACGGCGTTGGCCCGCACCCGCGGCCCCAGTTCCAGCGCCAGCGCGCGCGTCAACCCGAGCAGGCCGGCCTTCGCCGCGCAATACACGGGATAGCCCTTGAGCGGGCGTTCGGCATGGATGTCGGTGATGTTCACGATGCAGCCGCCGCTTTGGTCGAGATGCGGCGCCGCGGCCTGCGCGAGGAACAGCGGCGCCTTGAGGTTGGAGCCGATCAGGTCGTCCCAGGCCGCCGTGTCGACAGCGCCGACTTTTGTGGCGTAGAAGGACGACGCGTTGTTGACCAGCGCATCGAGGCGGCCGAAATGCGCCACGACGGCTTCGACCAGGCGCAGCAAGGCCTCGCTGTCGAGCAGGTCGGCGGCGAAGGTCGCGGCGGAACCCGCCCTTGCCTGATTCAGCGTCGCGGCCAGCGCCTCCGCCTCGGCGCCCGAGGCGCGGTAGTGGATCGCCACGCGGGCGCCGGCGGCATGCAGGGTACGCGCGATTTCGGCGCCGACGCGACGGGCGGCGCCGGTGACCAGGACGACGGGGGCATTTGTCATGGCGCGAGTATACCGGCGAGTACCCGTGCCGCCGCGGCGAAACCGAAACCCGCGGTGACCGCGACGGAGGACCCATAGCCGGCGCAATTCAGCCCGGCCGTCGGATCGACCGGAATATCGGCGGCTACGCCCTCCACAGCGCAAAACTCGGCGCTGGCGACACGGCGAACCTGCTCCGGCGAGAACACGCAATCGACGCCGAACTTCTTTTTCGGCTCGCGCGCAAAGCCGTAGTCCTTGCGCAGCAGCGCCCTTACCTTGGACGCCAGCGCATCCTGCGTGGTGCGCGACAAGTCGATAACTTCGATGCGCGTCGGATCGGTGCGCCCGCCGGCGGCGCCGGTGGTGACGATGCGGATGCCGACACGGCGGCAATGGGCGATCAGCGCGGCCTTGGCGCGGACGTGATCGATGGCGTCGATCACCGCGTCGCAGGCCGGAATCAGGACCGGCGGGTTGCGCTCGTCGATGAATTCCTCGATCGGCGTGACAACGCAATCCGGATTGATCGCCAGGATGCGTTCCTGCATCGCCAGCACCTTGGCCGCGCCCAGGGTCGAGCCGAGGGCCTGGACCTGGCGGTTGATGTTGGATTCCGCGACATGGTCGAGATCGATCAGCGTCAGCCGGCCGATGCCCGAGCGCGCCAGGGCTTCCGCCGCCCAGGAACCGACGCCGCCGATGCCCACCACCACCACATGCGCCGCCGCGGCGCGCGCCAGGGCGCCGGCGCCGTAAAGGCGCTCGAGGCCGCCGAAGCGGCGTTGGTAGTCAGGGGCTGGTTTCACGCAGTGTTTCCAGTCGGCGATCAAGTCAGGCCCGAATTGGCCCAAGGGCATCCACCGCAGCTTGCAGTTCCCTTGTCGCTGCTATGAGTTCCTTGATCAGTTGCTCGTCATTGAAGTTGTCGCCCTCATAGAGCGCGGCATTCCGCTTCTGGTGACAGTCATCGAGAAACCGCCATTTGGCGGTGGGCAATGAAAGGGTATGGCCCAGAACCTGGAAAACCATGTAGCGCTTCTCCGAGCGATAGCCATGCCAGCGTAATGCGGCGAGGGCAAACGAATGGGCTGCGTCGTAAGCAAGGATGAAGCGACTGTCCGGCGACAGCCCTGTGTTCTCGGCATCCGGCAGTTTCCTCCTGGCCGACCCGACCATGCCGTCAAACTCGGCCTGGTCGGGCGCTTCAGCCTTGAGTTGGCCGGTCTTCTGCAAATTCTGCAGGCTTTCCTGCGGGAATGGCACTCTCGTCTCCTGTCAGGATGATTTTCGGCTGGTTGATGACGCGGGTTACGAAATGGTTGTCGCCCTGAATCTTCTTGTTGAATTCCTCCGGCGAATACAGGGTAGGGCTTATCTTGCGGCCCAGGGTTTCCTCGGCCTTCGCCAGCGCCTCGAACAGCGCGCTGTAAGTCAAGCCATCGGCGATCACCATCACATCGATGTCGCTGGCCGCCGTGTCGGTGCCTTTTGCCACCGAGCCAAAAATGAAAGCAAGGGCAATCGCATCGGCATATTCCGCGAGGGCAAGCCGCAAAACATCGGACAAGCCAAAGGTCTTCAAAGCGATCCCGCGAAGCTCGCCGAAGACGGGCGAACGTCTGTTGGCCTGGTAGTGTTTCTGTTTGCCGATGGCGCTCAAGGTGATCAGGCCGGAGGCCGTCATGCGCTCCAACTCCCGCTGCAAGGCGCCGCGTCCCGTGTTGCCCAGCCTGGCAATTTCATTTGCGTAGAAGGATCGATCGGGTTGCCCGAACAGCAGTCCGAGCACCCGTTGCTGTACCCCCGTGAACAGGACATCCGAGATCGAAGTTGCTTTATTATTCCCCATTTTGGGGATTATTGGCCCTGATTTGGGGAAATGCAAGGCCAATAGATAGGCGAGTACTCCCCAATTTAGGGATTATCGACCCCTGATTGGGGAGCGTGCTCGGCGTTCTGCGCTGACCATGGAGATCGCTTGTGTCTGGTGGCAGGGACAGAATCGAACTGAAAACGCAAAGGCCCCGGCAAGGTATGAACCTCACGGGGCCTTCTTGTGTCTGGTGGCCAGGGACAGAATCGAACTGTCGACACACGGATTTTCAGTCCGTTGCTCTACCAACTGAGCTACCTGGCCGGAAAGGCGGCAAATTATAGGCGCTCGGGTCGGCGCCGTCAAAGGGCAGCATTGTCCAAGGGCAGCATTGTCCAATGGGGTACCTGATTAGAAATGAACGTCAGCCGACCGACTACGGGAGGCACGAATGACGCTCTCCCCCTTTCAAGGGGGGGAGTTGAAGGGAGGATGGGATCATTGTGGGCGTCTTACTGCGCCCCATCCCCATCCCGGCCCTCCCCTTGAAGGGGAAGGAGATCGCGCTTGGAATAAACTCGTCGGGCCGGCCTTTTCGTTTCAGGCGGCGGGCGCCGTGAACCTGCGCCCCGGATCGCCCTCGCTCACCCAGTTCTGCTTCCACCACGCGTCTATCTGGCTGCGCGTCCATGGCTTATGCACCAGCACCCCGTCGAGGAGGCTGGCCACTTCCGCGATGCCTTGCGGGCGCGCCGCCGGGTCCTTCTCCAGGCAACGGCCGATCAGTGCGTCCAGTTCGGCGGGCACCTCGAACGGTGAGCATTCCGACGCAAGCCGGGGCAGGGTATGCAGCACGTGGTAGGTCAGGTCGTGCTCGGTTTCGGTGTCGAACAGGCGCTTGCCGGTTAGCAGGAAAAAGCCGACAGCGCCCAGCGCGTAGATGTCGGCGCGACCGTCCGCGTCACTCGGGTTGCGGATGCGTTCGGGCGACATGTAGAGCGGCGTGCCGAGGATGCGCATGTGCGCGGTAAGGTCGCGCGTCTGGTCGCCCGAGATCTGTTTGACCAGGCCGAAATCCAGCACCTTGACGAAGTCGCGCTCGCCGCGGATTTCGCACAGCATGATGTTCTGCGGCTTGATGTCGCGATGCACCAGGTCGCAGGAATGCGCTTCCCACAGCGATGCGCAAGCCTGGCGCAGGATGAAGGCGGTCCGTGCCGGCGGCACTGGGCCGTAGCGCTCGACGAGGTCGGCCAGGGAGAGGCCCTCGAGGTATTCCATGGCGTACCAGAACTCGCCGCCGGGCCCCGTGCCGTAGTCGTAGATGGTGATGGTGTTCGGGTGGTGGAGCGAACTGGTCAGTTGGACTTCGCGCTGGAAGCGGGCTGTCCATTCTTCCTTGGTGCTTTGCATCTTGAGCACTTTCACGGCTGCCGGGCGCTTGAGCATGCGGTGCTGGGCCAGATACACGTTGCTGATCGCGCCTTCGCCGATCTGCCGCAACAGGCGGTAGGGGCCCATCTGGCGCGCCCGGCCGTCGCGCCGCAGCAGGCCGGCCAGCGTAGCCGGCGAGAGGAAGCCGGACAGCCAGACACCGAAGATCAGCACCAGCACGACACCGAAGCCGATCTGCAGGTAGATCAGCGGCGCATAGGCCTCGCTGGCCTCGAGTTCGATCGCCACCCCGATATCGTGCTCGCGCAGCCAGCGCCAGGCGCCGATGGCGTCGCGGCCCAGATAGTTCGGGTAAGGCGACAGCAGGATGCCCTCGCCATCTTCGCCGCGCTTCGCCACCGCCTCCTTGGCCAGCAGCGTGAGGCGCTCCGGTTCGCCATCGGGCAGCACCAGCTGCGGCGCCAGACCACGCTGCTGCAGATCCGCGGCATGCCGGCTCGGTGACAACAACCAGCCGTCGGCATCGAAGACCAGGGCCTCGCCGCTTTCGCCGGGACGCGCTGCCATGAACAAGCCGGCGAAGCCCTTGTCCGCCGGCGAGCCGAGCGCCAGCGCGGCGACGATCCCGCCATTCGCGGCCCGGATCGGCGCCACCACCCAGGCACGGCCGATATCCCGCGTTCCGGCGACGCTGCCGGGCGTGCTGTAGGGCCGCACGAAGGTCGAGCGGCCCTTGAATACCGGCGTCAGGTGCGCAAGAAAATCCGGGCTGACAGTGCGCCCGGTGCGCTGCGTCTCGCTGGCGGCGAGGATGGTTCCGCGCGGATCGATCACCAGCACCGCCGTGACGCCGATGGCGGCCGCCTTGCCGAGGGCAGCGTCGACGACAGGCCCGCCGTCGTCCGTCCGACCCGAGGCAAGCCTGACGATGCCGGCATTCAATTCGGCGTTCGCGGCCAGTTGCTCCGCCTCATTGCGCCGCTCGGCGATCCACTGCTCCAGGGTACCGACCTGGGTATTGAGCAGGGTCTGCAGGCCGGTGGCGCGGATCTCGCGCAGGGATTCGCCGACGCCGCGATAGGCCCAGACACCGATGCCGAACAATGCCGCAAGCAACAGCAGCAGGGCCAGGCGCGTCCGGTCAAAGTTGGGGTTCACAGCTGCGGAGTGTAGATCAGTCCGCGTGCTACCCGGCGAACATCGTCATGCCACGGGCTGGACCCGGCGCCGGTCTATCTCAAAAGCACTGCAGCATGTTGGCTTCGCAGTAAAGCCTCTTCAGATACGCCAGGCCGATCCAGCACCAGAACAGCAAGGCGAAGGCAACGAAGGGCAGATGCTTGTCGATGACTTGCGGTGGCGTAACGACGCGCACGGCTTTCAACACCGGCGCGGTGACGATCAGGAACAGCTTGTACATGGTGTTGTCGTGGCGGCGGCCGCCGGCCAGCAGGGCCAGCAGGCCCTGCCCGAGCAGAAACAACATCGCGACTTCGGCCAGCGCGCGCAGCACGCCGAGGATGAGCAGTTCAGGGTGGCTCATGGTATGTTTCGGTCTCCATTTTTAGTTTGGTCAAGCGCATGAATTACGATCACTGGCGGCATTATGCCCGCGGCTGGGTGTTTCATTTCCTGGGCCGCGACGACAGCGCCTTCGAGGCCTACCTGACGGCGTTTCGCATCAACCCGCAGGACGTGCAGTCGGCGCGCCACCTGGCCGCGATCGCCGCCAAGCGGAAGAATTACGAAGTCGCCATCAAGTGGTTCGAGGCGGCGCTGGCGCTGACGCCGGACGACGGCGCCAACTGGTTCAACCTCGGCTACGTTTGCGAACACGCCGGCAAGCCGAAAGAAGCCATCGCCGCCTTCACCGAGGCGGTGCGCCTGGTGCCGCAACAGGACATGGCCTGGTACGGCATGGGACTGGCCCACGCGCGACTGGGCCAGCATGACCAGGCAGTGACCGCGCTCGAAAAGGTGGTCGAGTTGCAGCCCATGAGCGGTGAAGGTTTCTATCAACTGGGCATGGCCTATCACCATGCCAACCGACCTGACGACGTCACCAAAATCCTCAAGCGCCTGGTCGGCTTCGAGCCCAAGCGCGCGAGGAAACTAGCGCAGGACACCCAGCGCGCCGACCTGATGAAATTCATTCCCGAACTTCCTTTCTGACTTTCCGATCCGCCGGTAAAAAGTCGGCCATCCTCTCCCTCGATCCCTCTCCCGCTTGGGAGAGGGAAGCTGATGGCACCTCTCTCCCTTCCGGGAGAGAGGATGGGAGAGAGGCCGGGGCGACACGGCGAGGCCGGCAAAATACACTGGTGTCATTCCGGCGAAAGCCGGAATCCAGTAGGTGCTGGGTCCCGGCCTTCGCCGGGACGACGAAATTGTTATCTCCATAAGGGGATCCGTCTCTCCGAGTCCGCCATATCCCACAAGGAGATACCGTCGGACTCTCCGATTCCGCCATAAAAAAACCGGCCCGCGGTTTCCCGGGGGCCGGTTAAATGAGGGTTGGGTATGCTCCCTAGCCCTCCTCCTCCTCCATTAGACTTTTGATCAGGCGCCCTTGGTGTCGATGTCGCCTTCCAGACTCGGATAGCGGACATGGTCGACCAGTTCCTGGATTTCCTTGTTCGGCGCCGGGGAAATCAGGCTGCCGATGATGAGGCCAAGGAAGCCGGCGGGGATGCCGAAGGTACCGGCGGAGATCGGGTTGATGTCCCACCACTTCGGTGCATTGACGCCGAAGAACGGATAGGTCAGGTACATGTAGTAGGCACAGACACCCAGACCCAGACTCATGCCCAGCACGCAACCCAGCCAGTTGGCCCGCTTCCAGAACACGCCCAACACCAGCGCCGGGAAGAAACCCGAGGCCGCCAGCGAGAAGGCCGCGCCGACCAGGAACAGGATGTCGCCCGGCTTCAGGCTGGTGACGTAGGCGGCACACAAGGCCACTACGAGCAACAGACCCTTGGACACCGCCAGACGGCGCACCGTCGAAGCGTTCGGGTCGATCATCTTGTAGTACAGGTCGTGAGACATCGCGTTGGCGATGGTCAGCAAGAGGCCGTCAGCGGTAGACAGCGCCGCTGCCAGACCACCGGCCGCCACGAGGCCCGAGATCACGTAAGGCAGACCCGCAATTTCCGGGGTAGCCAGCACGATCAGGTCGCCGCCGATGACGATTTCCGCCAACTGCACGATACCGTCCTTGTTGATGTCGGCGATGTTCATCAGCGTCTTGTCCACCGTGGACCAGTTGCTGACCCAGGCGGGTAGCGACGCGAAGCTCGACCCCACCAGGTTGCTGTACACCTCGAACTTGGCCAGGATGGCCAGGGCCGGTGCCGTGAAGTAGAGCAGGAAGATGAAGAACAGGCCCCAGAACACCGAGACGCGTGCCTCATGCACAGACGGCGTGGTGTAGTAGCGCATCAGGATGTGCGGCAGGGCGGCGGTACCGATCATCAGACACGCGATCAGGGCGAGGAAGTTCTTCTTCGCGATGCCGCGGTTCTTCTCGATCTCTTCCGGCGTCTTGCCACCGACCGCAAAGGCTTCGGCGTGGGCTTTGACCGGTGCGGCGCGGGCGCCGACACCTTTCTCGGCGGTCCATGCCTTCTTCGCCGCGGCAGCATCGGCCGGGAAGTCCTTGATGGATTTCTCCGCGGCTTCGATCGCCTTGGCATCCGGCGTGGCTTCAGCCTTGAGGGCCGCAACCTTGTCCGTCAGCTTCTGCTTCTCCGCGGCGAGGAATGCCGGGCCGCCCGATTCCAGGCCTTTCAGCTTGGTATCGGCAGCAGCGGCACGCTCACGGAATATGGCGCGCACCGACTCTTCCTTGGCGCCCTTGGGCGAGGCCTTGTCGTTGAACTCCTTTTCCAGCGCCGTGATCTTCGGCAGCGAACTCGTGTAAGCCGAGATCTGCGCAATCGGGTTGCCGGTATGCTTCACCGACAGCCAGACCACCGGGATCAGGTAGGCCACGATCAGGATGATGTACTGCGCCACCTGGGTCCACGTCACCGCCTTCATGCCGCCGAGGAAGGAACAGACCAGGATGCCGGCCAGACCCACGAAGACGCCGACCTGGAACTCGAGGCCGGTGAAACGCGAGGTGATGAGGCCGACGCCGTAGATCTGCGCGATCACGTAGGTGAAGGAGCAGACGATGGCCGCCACCACGCCGATGAAGCGCGGGGTATGGCCGCCATAACGCGCACCGAGGAAGTCCGGAATCGTGAACTGACCGAACTTGCGCAGGTAGGGCGCCAGCAGGATGGCCACCAGGCAGTAGCCGCCGGTCCAGCCCAGCACGAAGGCGAGGCCGTCATAGCCGGACAGGTACAGGGTGCCGGCCATGCCGATGAAGCTGGCCGCCGACATCCAGTCTGCACCCGTAGCCATGCCGTTGAACAAGGCTGGAACGCGCCGGCCGGCGACGTAGTACTCGCCGACGTCCGCCGTCTTCGACATGAAGCCGATGCCGGCATACAGGGCGATGGTGGCGAACAGGAAGACGTAGCCGAGGATCTTGTTCGGCACGCCCATCTGCTCGAGGATGCCGACCAGGATGACGAAGGCAACGAAACCTCCAGTATAGAAGCTGTAGTAGCGCTTCAGGTTGGAGGTGAATTGGGATTGGGTGACTTCAGCCATGTTAGTCGAGCTCCCCTTCATGGACGCCGTATTCCTTGTCCAGGTTGTTCATGTAATAGGCGTAGTAGGCGATGATCAGGACGTAAATGATCAAGGAACCCTGTGCCGACATGTAGAAGCCCAACGGACCGATGATCTCGATTGCGTTGAGTTCGCGGGCATACCAGCCCATGACGAACGTGACCACGAACCAGAGGACAAGCAAGGCGCTGCTTATCTTCAGGTTGATGTTCCAGTACTGCTTGTGCTTCTCAGTGAGTTGCATCTGGCACTCCTCCTTTTATGGCTATGCGGCGGACCGGAACAGTCCGCCGTTCCTGAGACGCACCCCGGGATTCCCCTGTGTTGCGCGCCTGTCGTGTTCCCGGAGCAGTACTACCGATGGCATACACCAGCGCCAATTGCCCCAAGATGCCCGGCATTGTCTGTCAGCCATCCTGACACCAAGCTTACAATTCCCCTTACAGGCCGATGGGAAAGTCCCCCGGGTTCGGTCGAGTATGCGGTGCAGCATTTTCTTCGGCCGCGCGGTGACGGGGAAAGCTGACGCGGAACAAGCTGCCACGGCCGTCGCGGCCGCTCTCCAGATCGATGACCGCCTGATGCAAGTCGGCAATTTCGGCGGCGATGGGCAAGCCCAGTCCGCTGCCTTCCTCGTCGGTGCCCAGTACGCGGTAGAAGCGCTCGAAAATGCTCTCGCGTTCTTCCACGGGAATGCCGATGCCGTCATCTTCGACTTCGATGATGGCCAGGCGGTCGGCGCGCGTACGCACCGTGACATGGCCGCCTGCAGGCGTGTACTTGATTGCGTTGTCCACCAGGTTGGTCAGCAGTTCGCGCAGCAGCAGGGGCACGCCGTTGATCATCAGGCGGCAGCCGCAATCTTCGTAACCCAGATCGATGCGTTTGGCCAGCGCACGCACCACCCATTCTTCCGTAACCCCGCGCGCCAGTTCATCAAGATCCAGTTGCACGACCTGGTGCAGCTTCTCGTGACTAGCCTCGGCGCGCGCCAGGATCAGAAGCTGGTTGATCATGTGCGATGCGCGGTCGGTGCTTTCGGCGATCAACTGCAGGGCGTTGCGCATCTGCGCCGGATCGGTTTCGGAAAGCGCGATTTCGGTCTGGGTCTTGAGCCCGGTCAAGGGCGTACGCATCTGGTGCGCGGCCTGGGCGATGAAGCGCTGCTGCGCCTGCAGGTTCTCTTCCAGGCGCCCCATCATCTGGTTGAAGGCGATGACCAACGGACGCACCTCTTCGGGCACGCGCGTGGCCGGTATCGGCGACAAGTCGGACGGGCGGCGGCGGTGGATGCGGTCCTGCAGCAGGCGCAGGGGCGCGATGCCGCGCATCAGGCCCATGTAGACCAGGATGACCGCCAGCGGAATGATGGCGAACTGGGGCAGCAGCACGCCGGAAATGATGCTGGCCGCAAGGGCCTCGCGTTTCTTCAGGGTTTCCGCGACCTGCACCACGACCGGCGGCGCGCCCGGTTTTACCGGCAGGAAAGCGTAGGCAATACGGACGCTGTCGGCATCGATGCGGCCATCGCGGAGCAAGACCTTGCCCGCTTCGATCTTGTCGGGCAAGGGTGGCGACGGAATCTCTTTGTCACCCTGGAGGACACGGGTATTGGGGCCCATCACTTGATAATAGAGTGCATCGGTATCGTCGGCGCGCAGCAGGCTGCGGGCCGACGCCGGCAGGTTTACCGTGACGCGCCCGCCTTCGATTTTCACCAGTTGCACGATGGCGGTAACATTGTCGACCAGGTGCTGGTCATAGGGTTGGTTGGAGATCAAACCGGCGACGTGATTGGTGGCCGCGATCGAGATCGGCCACAGCAGCAGCAGCGGCGCCAGCATCCAGTCGAGGATTTCGCCGAACAGCGAATTCGGGTACTCGAAATTGACGAAGGGATTGCGGGCCCGGCGTCGCGCCGCGAAGGCCGCGAACCTTCCCATGCCCGGGATGGCCCGGCCGCCCCCTGGCGCGGCGGGGTCAGGCTTTTCCATCTGCCGGATCTGCCGGTTTCTCCAGGCAATAGCCAAGGCCGCGCACCGTGGTGATGCGTGCGCCGCCGGGTTCGAGCTTCTTGCGCAGGCGGTGGATATACACCTCGATGGCGTTGTTGCTGACTTCCTCGCCCCAGCTGCACAACTGGTCGACCAACTGGTCCTTGCCGACCAGCCGCCCGGCGCGCAGCAGCAGGATTTCGAGCAGGCCAAGTTCGCGCGCCGAAAGTTCGACGATCTCGCCATTCAGGCGCGCGATGCGTTCCGACTGGTCATAGGACAGGGCACCGACCTCGATGCGGGTCGGGTTGCCGGTGCCGCGCCGGGTCAGCGCCCGCACCCGGGCGAACAGCTCCGGCAGCGCGAAAGGCTTGGTCAGGTAATCGTCGGCGCCGGCATCCAGCCCGCGCACCCTGTCCTCGACGCCGTCCTGGGCGGTAAGCACCAGCACCGGCATGGTGACCTTGCGCGCGCGCAGGCGCTTCAACACGTCGATGCCGGACAGGCGCGGCAGGCCGAGATCGAGCAGCAACAAGTCGTAGGGTTGGGAAAGCAGTGCCGTGTCGGCATCGGCGCCGTTATTGACGTGATCCACGCCGTAACCGGCTTTGCGCAGGGCCGCGATCAGACCCTGGGAAATAATGCGGTCGTCTTCAGCCAGCAGTATTCTCATCGTGGGTAATGCCTGGTCGGGCTCCGGGCGGCTCCCGGAGTACCCGCAAGCTTGCCACAGATCAGGCTTTTGGCAAGCGGGCGCTTGCTCCCGCCCAGAATTCCTCGGCCTTCCTTCGTCCGGCCATGGCCTGGACCACGTCGCGGCACTTCTCGATCCGGGCCGCGAGCTCTTCGACCGTCTTGCACTTTTCTATCAATGCGGTCAGGTCATCCGCCCCCGGGCCGAGCAAGGTGACCAGGGTACGGCAGGCAAAGCGCGACGCGGATTGCATCGATACTTCGACCGCGGCGGCGGGAGCGGCGGCGATTGCAGCAGGCTCGGCGGCCGCGGGTGGCGCGGCGGCCGCTGCCGGAGCGGGTTCGAGACTCGCCGCCGCGGTACCGGGAGCAGTCTCGATGTAGCCGCCTGCCAGCAGGTCGTTGAGGATGCCTTCGCTGGTGGGGTGGGAATTTTTCGCCAGCAGTCCGGCGCGCGTGGTCTTGTCGTCAACCATGATCAGCATGGTGCGCTCGCGCAGGCCGAGCTTGTTGGCGCGGGTCGCGATCTCGTCGCGGCCTTTTTCGGTCTTGCGATAAATACCGCTGTCGGCCATTAAACCCCTCCGTGTATTTCTGGTTTTGGGAGATGATAACGTGTCCGTGGCCGCACGGACTATTTGTTCTCCGTACCTTCCGGATCAGGCGGGTTTCAAGGACAGCCAGTCGCCGTCCCGCCAGTGCCGACTTTTTGCAACCCACAAAGCGAAACCCCCGACCCTGTTTCCAGAGTCGGGGGTTTCGATTACTGCTGATCCAGTAGGAAGGGGGTACGGGGGGAACCTGGGTTCCCCCTGTTTCGAACTGGGGATATGCAAATCGGTGAAACCGATTTACATATCCATTCCGCCCATGCCACCCATGCCGCCCATGCCCATACCACCACCGCCGGCCGGCTTGTCTTCGACCAGTTCGGCCACCATGCAATCGGTGGTCAGCATCAGGCCGGCCACGGAAGCGGCGTTCTGCAGCGCGAAGCGCGTGACCTTGGTCGGGTCCAGCACGCCCATCGCCACCATGTCGCCGTATTCGCCGGTCGCGGCGTTGTAGCCGAAGTTGCCCTTGCCTTCGAGCACCTTGTTGACCACCACGGAGGGCTCGTCGCCGGCATTCGCGGCGATTTCGCGCAGCGGCTGCTCCAGGGCGCGCATCACGATCTTGATGCCGGCGTCCTGTTCGTGGTTGTCACCCTTGACGGTGATGGCCGAACGGGCGCGCAGCAGCGCAACGCCGCCGCCGGCGACGATGCCTTCTTCAACGGCAGCACGCGTGGCGTGCAGCGCGTCTTCGACGCGGGCCTTCTTTTCCTTCATTTCCATTTCGGTCGCGGCACCGACCTTGATCAGCGCCACGCCGCCGGCCAGCTTGGCCACGCGCTCCTGGAGCTTTTCCTTGTCGTAGTCGCTGGTGGCTTCCTCGATCTGGGCGCGGATCTGGGTGACGCGGGCCTTGATCGAATCTTCCTTGCCGGCGCCGTCGATCAGGGTGGTGTTCTCCTTGGCGACTTCGACGCGCTTGGCCTGGCCGAGGTCGGCCAGCGTGGCCTTTTCCAGCGTGAGGCCGACTTCCTCGGCGATCACCGTGCCGCCGGTCAGGATCGCGATGTCTTCCAGCATGGCCTTGCGCCGGTCGCCAAAGCCAGGGGCCTTGACGGCGACGGTCTTGAGGATGCCGCGGATGTTGTTCACCACCAGGGTGGCCAGCGCTTCGCCATCGACGTCTTCGGCGACGATCAGGAGCGGACGGCCGGCCTTGGCGACTTGCTCGAGTACCGGCAGCAGGTCGCGGATGTTGGAAATCTTCTTGTCGTGCAGCAGGACATAGGGGTTGTCCAGGATGGCGATCTGCTTGTCGGGATTGTTGATGAAGTAGGGCGACAGGTAGCCGCGGTCGAACTGCATGCCTTCGACGACTTCGAGTTCGCTTTCCAGCGACTTGCCGTCTTCGACGGTGATCACGCCTTCCTTGCCGACCTTGTCCATCGCATCGGCGATGATCTTGCCGATCTCGGCGTCGGCGTTGGCCGAAATCGAGCCGACCTGGGCAATTTCCTGGGTCGTGGTGCAGGGCTTGGAAATCTTCTTGAGTTCCTCGACGACGGCGATCACGGCCTTGTCGATGCCGCGCTTGAGGTCCATCGGGTTCATGCCGGCGGCGACATACTTCATGCCTTCGCGGACGATCGACTGGGCCAGCACGGTGGCGGTGGTGGTGCCGTCACCGGCGACGTCGGAGGTCTTGGAAGCGACTTCCTTGACCATTTGCGCGCCCATGTTCTCGAACTTGTCCTTCAGTTCGATTTCCTTGGCGACGGAAACGCCGTCCTTGGTAATGGTCGGGGCGCCGAAGGAACGCTCCAGAATCACATTGCGGCCCTTGGGGCCGAGGGTTACCTTGACGGCGTCGGCGAGGATGTTGACGCCACGGACCATGCGCTGACGAGCGGAGTCGCCGAATTGAACTTCTTTAGCTGCCATTTGTATGTATCTCCTGTAATTCTGTATCGATTAGAGCTCAACTACGCCCATGATGTCTTCTTCACGCATGACCAGCAGCTCGTCGCCATCGACCTTGACGGTCTGGCCGGAGTACTTGCCGAACAACACGCGGTCGCCGACCTTCAGCGACATGGGACGGACCTTGCCGTCGTCCTGGATCTTGCCGGAGCCGACTGACAGGACCTCGCCTTGATCGGGCTTCTCGGCGGCGTTGTCGGGAATGACGATGCCGGAAGCGGTTTTCTTCTCTTCTTCGAGGCGCTTGACGATAACGCGGTCATGCAAAGGACGGATTTTCATGGGGTTGATCTCCTCTAAACTGGGTTGGAACAGGAAAAAGCCGGTGCGGGCGGGCCGCAGCTCTGAATCGGGCGAGGGCTAAATTATTAGCACTCATCGCCAACGAGTGCTAATAATAGGGCCAAAAGGCCTGTTCTTCAAGGGGGCGATGGAAATTTTATCGACTCGGCCTGAATCGGGACACGATCAGGAAGGCGCGGACCGCCGCCCTGATGAAGTGTTGCCGGCAAAGCGCAGCTCGCGGGTCAATGTTTGGCCATTCCCGCGAAATCTGGAATCCAGCGACCTTAACCGAGAAAAAGCCTGGATTCCCGCGTTCGCGGGAATGACGACGGCCGGGTTAATCGCCGTAGCGCCAGCGCCGACTTTTCACGTCGCCGCCCATGGCAAGCCGTCATTCCGGCGTATGCCGGAATCCAGCGGCCTTCGCGGAGAAACACTCTGGATTACCGCTTGCGCGGGAACGACGGGAAGGCTTTTCAATGCTCCGACATCAGCGCTTCCCTAGCCGGGGGGCAGCTCGCGCTTGCTACCGTCGTCGTTGATCGCGACATAGGTCAGCTGCGCCTCGGTGACCTTGACCACCACCGGATTGGCCGGATGGCGCTCGGCATAGACCTGGACATCGACGGTGATCGACGTCCTGCCGACCTTCACCACCTCGGCGTAGAAGCTGACGATGTCGCCGACCGAGATCGGCTGCTTGAAGAGAAAGGAATTGACCGCCACGGTGACGATGCGGCCACGCGCCCGGCGTAGGGCGGGGATCGCACCGGCGACGTCGGCCTGCGCCATGACCCAGCCGCCGAAGATGTCGCCGTTGGGGTTCATGTCGGCCGGCATAGGCACCACCCGCAACACCGGCTCACGGCCCGGCATGAGCACACCCTGGTGGGACATCAGTGCCCTCCGCTCTTCAGATAGTTCATCGGACCGCCAGTATAGGGCGCAAAGCCGGTGCCGAAGATCACGCCGGCGTCGGCCAGTTCCGCATCGGCGACGACGCCGTCCTTGACCAGGCGCTGCGTGGCGGCCAGCAGGGGCCGCAGCATGCGATCGGCCAAAGCCGCCGCATCGCCGGCAGCCTGTCCTGAGCCTGTTGAAGGGCCGACTTTCTGCGCCTTGCCATCCACCCAGGTGTAAAAGCCCTGGCCGGATTTCTTGCCGAGCTTGCCGGCCTCGAACAGTTCCACCAGCTTCTTCGGCGGCACGGCGTTGGCCACCAGTTGCTTGCCGGCGTGCACCGCGACGTCGAGGCCGACGGTGTCGGCCAGCTCGATCGGACCCATGGGCATGCCGAAGGCGACCAGCGCCGCATCGATGGTCTCGGGCGCGATGCCCTCGTCCACGCACTTCATCGCTTCGTGCATATAGGGGCCGAGCACGGCATTGACCAGGAAGCCCGGCGCGTCCTTGACCGGCAGCGGCAGCTTGTCGATCTTGCGCACGAAGGCGGCCGCCTTCTGCGCCGCTTCGGGCGAAGTACGTTCGCCGGCCACCACCTCGACCAGCGGCATCATCGCCACCGGGTTGAAGAAGTGGATGCCGACCAGGCGCGAGGGATCCTTGAAGGTCGCAGCAATGTCGGCCAGCTTCAAGGACGACGTGTTCGAGGCGATCACGGCCTCGGGTTTGGCACGGGCCTCGATGTCGGCGAACAGCGCCTGCTTGGCTTCGAGGTTTTCGAAGATGGCCTCGATGATGACATCGGCCTGGCGCACGCCGTCGCCCTTCGGGTCGGCGATCAGGCGATCGAGCGCGAAACGGGCCAGCTTCTTGTCGCGCAGCTTCTTTTCGAAGAACTTCGCGGCGCGGCCGATGGCCGGCGCGATGCGTTCCACCGACTGATCCTGCAGGGTCACGGTCATGCCGCGCAGCACGCACCAGGCGGCGATATCGCCGCCCATGACACCGGCGCCGACGACATGCACGCGCTGCGGTGCGAAGGCCTTCGCATCTTTGCCGAACCCCTTGAGCCGGTCCTGCAGGAAAAAGACGCGGATCAGGTTGCGCGTGGTCGAGGAATTGATCAGGGCATCGATCGAGGTCGGCTTGTCGGCCGGCACGGCCAGCGTGTTGCCG
>JBIKKY010000091.1:0-8825 GCA_044360105.1 Sulfuritalea sp. | reverse complement strand
GAAATCGGTTCCGGGTTTGCTCGGACAGGCACCGCTGCATGCCTTGACGCTCGGCTTTTTTGCTTCCATGCTGATCGGGATGGCGTCGCGCGTAACCATGGGACATTCCGGCCGGCCGGTGGCCGCGGATGATGCGATGTGGCTGGCGTTCTGCCTGATGCAGGCGGCGGCCGTGTTGCGGGTGGTCAGCGAACTGCCGGCGCTGCCGGGTGCCCATGTGCTGATGTGGCTGTCTTCATTGCTCTGGCTGGGCAGCTTCGGGCTGTGGGCGTGGCGGTTTGCACCGGCCTTCTGGCGCCCGCGCGCAGACGGCAAACCGGGTTAGGCGCATGTATCTCGCCGTCAAGTACGTGCATGTGATCAGCGTGGTTTTGAGCCTGACCGGCTTTTTCCTGCGCGGTATCCTGATGATGCGCGACTCGCCCCTGCTCGGCGTGCGCTGGGTCCGGGTGCTACCGCACATCAACGATACCGTGTTGCTGGTGGCGGCCCTGTCGCTGGCCGCAATGTCGGGGCAGTATCCCTTCGTGGTCGGCTGGATCACGGCGAAGGTGCTCGGCGTGATTGCCTACATCATCCTCGGCGCCCTGGCCTTGCGCGACGCGAGTACGCGCCGGATGCGGATCATCTGCTGGTTTGCGTCGCTTGCGGTATTCGGCTGGATCGTGTCGGTGGCTTTGACGCGCCAGCCGATAGGCTTTTTCGCGGCGCTGTTCTAGCCGATACGCCCGTCCGGCGGCGCCAGCAGGGTCTTGAGGCGGGGGATATCCACGATGCGGATGTGCTTCTGCTGCACCGAGATGAGCCCTTCGTCCTGGAAACGCGAGAAGGCACGGCTCACGGTTTCCAGCTTGAGACCGAGGTAGGAGCCGATTTCCTCGCGCGTCATGCGCAGGTGAAACTCGGTAGGGGAATAGCCGCGTGAGCTGAAGCGCTGCGAAAGATTCAGCAGGAAGGCGGCCAGGCGCTCTTCCGCACGCATGGTGCCAAGCAGCATCATGACGCCGTGGTCGCGCACGATCTCGCGGCTCATGACCTTGTGCAGATGGTGCTGCAGCGAGTGGATTTCGCTTGAGAGCATTTCCAGTTCGGTAAACGGAATCAGGCAGACTTCGCTGTCTTCCAGCGCGACGGCATTGCAGGTATGGATCTCGGTGCTGATGCCGTCCATGCCGAGGATCTCGCCGGCCATCTGGAACCCGGTGACCTGGTCGCGGCCGTCTTCGGTCAGCACGTCGGTCTTGAAGAATCCGGAGCGGACGGCGAAGATCGATTCGAAAGCTTCGCCGGCACGATACAGGTGGTGGCCGCGCTTCAGCTTGCGCCCGCCGCCGATCAGCTTGTCGAGCCGCCCCATGTCGCCCTCCGACAAGCCGAAAGGCAGGCACAGTTCGCGCAGGTTGCACTGCGAACAGGCGACCTTGAGCCCCGGGGTTATCAGGGGAATTACATTCTGCTTGACGTTTGCATGCACGCTGGATGTGCTACCCGGTTCAGGGGACCTCGTTGACTTTTATCAATGCAAATTTTTTGCAATTGCAGCATCGTATAGACTTGGAATAGTTGTATCGCACCTACCGCAAATTCCCACTTCAAGCCCATGGATTATCAGGAACTCATTTTCGACCCGCAGGTGATCCGGCGCTTCGACGTCAACGGTCCGCGTTACACATCCTATCCAACCGCCGACCGCTTCGTCGAGGCCTTCGGCGCCGACGATTACATACGCTGGCTGGGCAAGAGGACGGTGGGCGGAATAGGACGTCCTCTTTCATTATACGTCCACATCCCTTTCTGCAATACCATCTGCTACTACTGCGCCTGCAACAAGATCATCACCAAGGACCATGGCCGCTCCGCCAAGTACATCAAGTATTTGGGCAAGGAAATCGCCATGCAGGAGGCAGCGCTGGACGGCAGCCGCGACGTGGTCCAGCTGCACTTCGGCGGCGGTACGCCGACCTTCCTCAGCGACGATGAAATGCAGCGGCTGATGGAAATCATCCGCAAGCATTTCCGCCTGCTGCCCGGTGGCGAGTACTCGATCGAGGTCGATCCGCGCAAGGTCGGTCGGGACAACGTCAGGCAGCTTGCCGCCCTGGGTTTCAATCGCATGAGCGTCGGCGTGCAGGATTTTTCGCCGGAAGTGCAGGTGGCCGTGAATCGCGTGCAAAGCCTCGAGGAAACCGCGCTGGTGATCGACTCGGCGCGCGAGTTCGGTTTCAAGGGCATTTCGGTCGACCTGATCTACGGCCTGCCCAAGCAGAACGTGATCAGTTTCAACCACACGCTGGATGAGGTCATCAAGCTCGACCCCGACCGCCTGTCGATCTACAATTATGCGCACCTGCCGAGCCTGGCCAAGCCGCAGCGCCGCATCAACGAAGCCGACCTGCCGACGCCCGACGCGCGCCTGCAGATCCTGCAACTCGCGATCCGCCGCCTGACCGACGCGGGCTACGTCTTCATCGGCATGGATCACTTCGCCAAGCCGAACGACGAGCTGGCCGTGGCGCAGCGCCAGGGCCGGCTGCATCGCAACTTCCAGGGCTATTCGACCCATGCCGAAGCGGACCTGATGGCCTTCGGCGTCTCGGCCATCGGCAAGGTCGGCCCCAGCTACTGCCAGAACGTGCGCACGCTCGACGAGTACTACGACAGCCTTGACCAGGGCACGCTGCCGGTCTTCCGCGGCATCGAGTTGAACGCCGACGACCTCCTGCGGCGCAGCATCATCCAGGCCCTGATGTGCCATTTCGAGCTCTCCATCGAATCCATCGAGATCGCCCACCTGATCGACTTCAAGTCCTACTTTGCGCAGGAACTCGACGACCTGCGCGAAATGGAAAAGGGCGGCCTGCTCACCATCGACGACCAGTGGATCACCGTCCTGCCGCGCGGGCGCCTGCTGGTGCGCGGCATCGCCATGGCCTTCGACCGTTACCTGCGCACCGACCGCGAGCGCGTCCGCTATTCCAAGGTCATCTGAGCGCAAGGCGCCGTTGCGCCAGCGCCGACTTTTCGATTTCACGTGATGCCTGACAGCGGTTTCCTTGCGGTATTCCTGATCGGCCTGCTCGGCGGCGTGCATTGCGCCGGCATGTGCGGCGGCATCGTCTCGGCCCTGAGCCTGCAGATGCCCGGCAAACCCGGCAGCGGCGGACCGGCGTGGACCATCCACCTTGCCTACAACCTCGGTCGCATCAGCAGTTATGCCGTCGCCGGCGCCCTGATGGGCGCGCTGGGCAGCCTCGGCCTGCTGCTCGGCAAGGCGCTGCCGGTGCAGCTTGCGCTGTACATCGCCGCCAACCTGATGATGGTGGCGCTCGGCCTGTATCTGACCGGCCTGACACAGACACTGGCATTCACCGAGCGTGCCGGCCAATGGCTGTGGCGGCGCGTACAGCCGGCGACAAAGCGTTTCCTGCCGGTTCGTGGTCCGGCGCAGGCCTTTCCCTTGGGCATGTTGTGGGGCTGGCTGCCCT
This sequence comes from Sulfuritalea sp., assembly GCA_044360105.1. GTDB lineage: Bacteria > Pseudomonadota > Gammaproteobacteria > Burkholderiales > Rhodocyclaceae > Sulfuritalea. Next base: position 5,340 of record JBIKKY010000091.1, on the reverse strand, counting down.
GCGGGCTGGTCTATAGCGTGCTGACGATGACGCTGGTCTCCGGCAGTGCGGCACGCGGCGCCGCGACCATGCTCGCCTTCGGCCTCGGCACATTGCCCAACCTGATGCTGGCCGGCTTGCTGCTGGCACGCTTCCGCAATGTCGTGCAGGGGCGCGCCGTGCGCCTGGCCTCCGGCCTGATCGTGCTGGGCTTCGGCGTCTGGGGCCTGTTCAATGCCGCGGCTCTCGGCGGCAACCTCTGGCATGGGGTGGTCGGCAGGGCCTGACAGTCGGCGCTGACGGAACGGCGGTTGCGTCCTGGCGTACCCCGCAACTTGCGGCAGGGCTGATGCGGCATCATAATCAGCATCCCCTGATATTCAATTCCGAAGATCGCATGAGCGTGTTGACCGACTCCGCCGAAAGCAAGTGCGACACCGTCGAACTGGCCTTGGGTGGCATGACCTGCGCGGCCTGCGCGGCGCGCATCGAAAAGCAGCTCAACAAGCTGCCGGGTGTCGAGGCGGCGGTCAATTTCGCGGCCGAGCGCGCCCACGTGCGCTACGCGCCGGGCGAGGTCGACGTCAGCCGGCTTATCACGACCATCGTCAAGACTGGTTTCACCGCCGATGTTTCCACCGCCGACACGCGTGCCGACGAGAAGGCGAAGAAGTTCGCGCTCTACCGGGACGAAGTGCGCCGCTTCTGGATTTCCGCCGCGCTGACCCTGCCGCTGGTGGCGCAGATGGCCTTCATGTTCGGCGCCGACTCGCACGACGACGTGATCCCGCGCTGGTGGCAACTGCTGCTGGCCACGCCGGTGCAGTTCTGGATCGGCTGGCGTTTCTACGTCGGTGGTTTTAACGCGATCCGCGGCGGTGCCGGCAACATGGACGTGCTGGTGGCCTTGGGCACCAGCATGGCCTGGGCCTACAGCTTCGTCGTAACGGTCACCGACCTGCACCACCAGCACGTTTATTTCGAAGCCTCGGCCACGGTGATCACGCTGGTACTGCTCGGAAAGATCCTCGAAGCGCGTGCGAAGGCCAAGACATCCGCCGCAATCGAGGCACTGGCGCGCCTGCAGCCGCAAACGGCGCGCATCGAGCGCCGCAGTGGCGAAACTGTCGAGCTGGTCGACGTGCCGGTGGCGACGCTGATCCCGGGTGACGTATTCGTGGTCCGTGCCGGCGAGGCCGTGCCGGTCGATGGCGAGGTGATCGACGGTGCATCGTCGGCCAACGAATCCATGCTCACCGGCGAAAGCCTGCCCGTGGCGAAAGGCGGTGGCGACACGGTCTATGCCGCGACCCTCAACGGCGATGGCCTGCTGCGCTGCCGCGCCACGGGCGTCGGCAGCCACACGCTGCTGGCCGGCATCATCCGCCTGGTCGAGGAGGCGCAGGGCTCGAAGGCGCCGGTGCAGCGCCTGGCCGACAAGGTGGCCGCGATCTTCGTGCCGGTGGTGGTGGCGATCGCGCTCGTCACGTTTGTCGCCTGGTGGGCGCTGGCCGGCGACTTCACCCAGGCGCTGGTGAATGCGGTCGCGGTACTGGTCATCGCCTGCCCCTGCGCGCTGGGCCTGGCGACACCGACGGCGATCATGGTCGGCACCGGGCAGGGCGCGAAGGCTGGCGTGCTGATCCGCAACGCGGTGGCGCTGGAACTGGCCGAAAAACTGCAGGTGCTGGTGGTGGACAAGACCGGCACCCTGACCGAAGGCCGACCGGTGGTGACGGACCTTGTCCCCGCCGCATCAATAGTCGGCGCCGGCGATACGGCGGTTTTGCTGCAACTCGCGGCCAGCCTCGAACAGGGCTCGACGCATCCGCTGGCCGCGGCGATCGTGGCGCGGGCCAAATTGGACGGCCTGGCTCTTGCTGCGCCGCAAAACGTGGTGACTACCGCCGGCAAGGGCATGGCCGGCGAGGTCGACGGCCGTCGCGTGCTGGTCGGCTCGGTGTCGTGGATCAAGGAACAGGGCTGGTCGGCTCCCGAGGCCGATGCCCTGGCGCAATCCGGTCGCAGCGTCGTTGCCGTGGTGGCTGACGGGGTGCTGCTCGGCTTCATCGGCATCGCCGATCCGCTACGCGCCACGTCGTGCGCCGCTGTGGCGCGACTGAACCGGCTCGGCATCGAGGTCGTCATGCTCACCGGCGACAATGCCGGCACGGCCCGCGCAGTCGCGCAGCAATCCGGCATCAGTCATTTCGAAGCGGAGGTGCTGCCCGGCGACAAGGCGGCGGCGGTGAACAAGCTCAAGGCGAACGGCCGACTGGTCGGCATGGCCGGCGACGGCATCAACGACGCCCCCGCGCTCGCCGCGGCCGACGTCAGCTTCGCCATGGCGGCCGGGTCCGACGTGGCGATGCAGGCCGCCGACGTGACCCTCATGCGCGACGATCTCAACGGCGTGGCCGATGCGATTTCGCTGTCGCGGGCGACGCTGGCGAAGATCCGGCAGAATCTCTTCTTCGCCTTCATCTACAACGTTCTCGGCATTCCGCTGGCGGCGCTGGGCATGTTGAACCCGGTCATCGCCGGCACGGCGATGGCCGCAAGTTCGGTGTCGGTGGTGAGCAACTCCCTGCTCTTGCGCCGGTGGCAGGCAAACAAGGACTGAAATGGAAACGACGACTATCAAGGTGGACGGCATGTCCTGCGGCGGCTGCGTCAAAAGCGTGACGGGCGTATTGACCGCGCTCGACGGCGTGGCGAAGGTCGAGGTTTCGCTGGAGCAGAAGCAGGCGGTGGTTGAGTTCGACGCGGCGAAGGTAAGCCGCGATCAGCTTATGGCGGTGATTGAGGACGCGGGTTTCGATGCCGGCTGAGCCTGCAGTGCAGGGCGATCGCTGAAAAAGTCGGCGCTGGCGGGACGGCGGCGATGCCGCCGTCCCGCGCAGAACTATTTCCAAAGCCCCTCATCCGGAATCACGCGAGGTCGAAGCGATCCAGGTTCATCACCTTGTTCCAGGCCGCGACGAAGTCGCGCACGAATTTCTCTTTCGCATCGGCCTGGGCATAGACCTCGGCCAGTGCTCGCAGCTGCGAGTTCGAACCGAACACCAGATCGACCCGCGTCGCCGTCCACTTCGCCTTGCCGGTGGCACGATCACGCCCTTCGAAGGTATCGCCCGCTTCCGAGGTCGGCGTCCACACCGTGCCCATGTCGAGCACATTGGTGAAGAAGTCGTTGCCGAGCACACCGGGCCGCGCGGTGAACACGCCGTGGCTGCCCTGGCTGATGCCGAGCGAGCGCAGGCCGCCGATCAGCACCGTCATCTCGGGCGCGGTCAGCGTCAGCAGTTGCGCCTTGTCGAGCAGCCGTTCCTCGGCCGGCACGCCGGTGGCCTTGATGAAGTTGCGGAAGCCGTCGGCGACGGGTTCGAGTACCGCGAAGGACGTGGCATCGGTCTGTGCCTGCGAGGCATCGGTGCGGCCCGGCGTGAAGGGCACTTCGACGGTTTGGCCAGCGGCCTTGGCAGCCGCTTCCACCGCCGCGCAGCCGCCCAGCACGATCAGGTCGGCCATCGAAACTTTCTTGCCAAAGGCTTTCTGCACGCCTTCGAGCGCGGCCAGCACCTTGGCCAGTTGCACGGGCTGGTTGGCTTCCCAGTCTTTCTGCGGCGCCAGGCGGATGCGCGCGCCATTGGCGCCGCCGCGCTTGTCCGAGCCGCGGAAGGTGGAAGCCGAGGCCCAGGCGGTCGCCACCAGTTCGGAAACCGACAGGCCGCTGGCGATAATCTTTGCCTTCAGCTCGGCGATGTCCTTAGCGTCGATCAGCGGGTGGTCGACGGCGGGCACCGGGTCCTGCCACACCAGCATTTCGGCGGGCACTTCCGTGCCAAGATAGCGCGAGCGGGGGCCGAGGTCGCGGTGGGTCAGCTTGAACCAGGCGCGGGCGAAGGCGTCGGCGAAGGCTTGCGGGTCGGTGTGGAAGCGACGCGAGATCGGGCCGTAGATCGGGTCCATGCGCAGCGCCAGGTCGGCCGTGGTCATGATGGTGGTGACCTTCTTCGATGCGTCGTGCGCGGCCCGGGCGAGGTCCTTGTCGGCCACGTTGGCCGGCACCCACTGCCAGGCGCCGGACGGACTCTTGACCAGGTTCCAGTCGTAGCCGAAGAGCATGTCGAAGTAACCGTTGTCCCACTGCGTCGGGTTCGGCGTCCACGCGCCTTCGATGCCGCTGCTGGTGGTGTCGCCGCCACGGCCGGTGCCAAGGGCATTCTTCCAGCCCAGACCCATCTGTTCGAGCGGGGCGGCTTCGGGCTCGGCGCCGACCAGCTTCGGGTCGCCCGCGCCGTGGCACTTGCCGAAGGTGTGGCCGCCGGCGACCAGCGCCACGGTCTCTTCGTCGTCCATCGCCATGCGGCGGAAGGTCTCGCGGATGTCGCGGCCGGAGGCGAGCACGTCGGGCTGGCCGTTGGGGCCTTCCGGGTTCACGTAGATCAGGCCCATCTGCACGGCAGCCAGCGGGTTTTCGAGATCGCGCTCGCCGCCGCCTTTGGGTTCATGGCGCTTGTCGCCCAGCCACTCGGCCTCGCCGCCCCAGTAGATGTCCTCTTCCGGCTCCCAGATGTCCACGCGTCCGCCGGCGAAACCGAAGGTCTTGAAGCCCATCGATTCCAGCGCCACGTTGCCGGTGAGGATGTAGAGGTCGGCCCAGGAAATCCGGTTGCCGTACTTCTGCTTGATCGGCCACAGCAGGCGGCGTGCCTTGTCGAGGTTGACGTTGTCGGGCCAGCTATTGACCGGCGCGAAGCGCTGGTTGCCGGTGCCGGCGCCGCCGCGCCCGTCGGAGATGCGATAGGTGCCCGCGCTGTGCCAGGCCATGCGAATGAAGAGGCCGCCGTAGTGGCCCCAGTCGGCCGGCCACCAGTCCTGCGAGTCGGTCATCAGCGCGGTGAGGTCCTTCTTCAGCGCGGCGAGGTCGAGCTTCTTGAATTCCTCGCCGTAGTTGAAATCCGCGCCCAGCGGGTTCGACTTCGCGGAGTGCTGATGCAGGATGTTCAGGTTCAACTGCTGCGGCCACCAGTCGGCATTCGACCGGGCGGCGGCAGTGGTGCGGGCGCCGTGTTGTGCGGCCGGGTTGGCGGAATAGGGACATTTGGTTTCGTTGCTCATGGCATGTTCTCCTTGCGGGTAAGCATTTGAGAGGGCGGCTACTCTTCGAGCAGGCTGCGCAGCATCCAGGCCGTCTTCTCGTGGACTTCGATGCGCTGCGTCAGCAAATCGGCGCTGGGCTGGTCGTTGGCCTTGTCCACCAACGGGAACAGCTTCCTCGCCGTGCGCGCCGTGGCTTCCTGCGCGGCGACGAGGTGGCGCACCATGTCCAGGGCTTTCGGCTGGCCGTCGACTTCC
>JBIKKY010000009.1:0-66601 GCA_044360105.1 Sulfuritalea sp. | reverse complement strand
GCGGTGGATCGCGCCGGCTCGCGGGCGCGCGTGGATTTTGCCGATCAATCGTACTTGCGCGAAGTGGCGCGGGCGCGCACCTTCGGCTTCATGCAGGACGTGGAAGCCCTGCGCGACCAGGGCCTCGCCCTGGGCGGTAGCCTGGAAAACGCCATCGTGATGGACGAATACCGGGTACTGAACAGTGACGGCCTGCGTTATGCCGACGAATTCGTCAAGCACAAGATCCTCGATGCCATCGGCGACCTCTACCTTGCCGGCCATCCCCTGCTCGGGGCTTTCGCGGCCCACAAGTCAGGCCATGCGCTGAACAACCTCCTGTTGCGTGCCTTGCTGGCCGACGCATCCGCCTGGGAATTTGCCAGTTTCCAGCGCGCCGAGGAAACGCCGGGAACCATCGCCCGGCTTTACCCGCAACTGGCTTAGGGATTTCCCGTGCTACTGCTCCGGATCGTCGGCATACTATTGGCGATCACGATAGGCAGCAGCCTGGTCGCCTGGTTGTTTACCCGTGACCGGCGCTATCTGGTTCTGGCAGCCCGCGTTGCCAAGGCCGCGCTGATTTTCGCGCTGGTGGTTCTGGTCTTGATGGCCGCCGAGCGCCTGATCATTCTTTGATACTGCGCAGCAGGCGCTCCAGCGGACCCTTGAGAGGGGACTCCTCGGGCAGACCGGAGGCCAGTACAGTGAGTCCTTGCTTCTGTTTAGGCCCAGGCAGAGGCGGTCTTCCCTGCGAAACCATGGCAGAAGTGCGGTTTCGGGCTTGCACTCGGACCTCGATTTGGGTAACCTTCGACTCCTTGATCGATAAATCGCTGGCGAGACTGGGTCCGAATTGACGGATCTTCGCCGCGACCGCGCCGTTCTCGGCGTGGATAAGAAGTTTCCCCAGACGGAAGTTGGCTACCCGGGCATACGGCTTCAGCGCCGCCGGTAGCGCAGCTTCCAGCAGACGCTGGAATTGGAGCAGACGTTGGGCGTGGGCTGCAAGCCGCGCCATGCTGTCACCGGAGGCAAGATGTTCCTGGAGGCTGCGCGATGTCATCGAAAATGAAGTTTCAGTAGGGGCTGACCGTGATGCCGATACTGAAACCAACCTGATTGGGAGGGAAGAGATTGCATATTATTCTCGTCTCTGACCGGCTGGCAACTGCAAGAAGCATAACCCTGACCTGGGGCCATGCAATCCTGTTCGCCGCGGCCATGTTTGGCTCGGTTCTTGTCCTGTCGTCGTTGTTTTCCTATGTCACCGTCCGCCACGCCGCGGAAATCCGCCTGCCCTTCCTGCAGGACCTGCTGCGCGTGATGAATGCCGAGGAAACCCAGCGTTCGAAGGATTTCGCCCGTGAAAACCTTAACGCCATGGCGGTCAAACTGGGCGAAATGCAGGCGCAGTTGCTGCGCCTGGACACCATCGGCGAGCGGCTGGCAGGCATGGCCGGCGTCAAACCCCAGGATCTCAAGGCGTTCGAAGCCAAACCCGGCGGTCGTGGCGGCCCGCTGGTGCGTCCCGAAGCGATGTCGGCGACCGAACTGCAGCGCGCCGTTGACGCGCTGGCGAATCAGGTGGAAGCCAAGTCCGACGCGATCTCCATGATCGAATCGCAGTTGCTGGAAGACCGGATCCGGAAGAGCCTCCTGCCCACCAGCCTGCCGATCGAGGCGCAGTGGAGCGCTTCGGCCTACGGTTGGCGGGTCGATCCTTTCACCGGCGAGCGGGCACTGCACGAGGGCGTGGACTTCGTGGCGCCGGCCGGCACCAGCATTGCCGCTGCCGCCTCCGGAGTCGTTGTCAGCGCCGAGCGCCATCCGCAATACGGCAACCTGGTGGAAATCGACCACGGCAACGACCTGACCACCCGCTACGCCCATGCGTCGAAAATCATGGTCAAGGTCGGGCAACTGGTGAAACGCAGCCAGAAAATCGCCGAAGTGGGTTCTACCGGACGTTCCACCGGACCGCATCTGCATTTCGAAGTCCGGATTCGCGGCCTGCCGCAGAATCCCGATCGTTTCCTGCGCCTGGCGCAGAATCCCGCCAAGCCGTTTGCGCGGTCTCCGCTCGCCGCAAAGCGCTGATCCGGGGGGAGGGCTTCCTCCCCCATGCTAAAATCACCGTTTTGCTTTTCCCGGCCGATTTGCGGCTGTGTACCCCATGATCACCGGCCTACTCAAGAAGATTTTCGGCAGCCGCAATGAGCGGCTGGTCAAGCAGTATTCGCAGACGGTCGTCCGCATCAACGCCCTGGAAGCCGTCACATCCGGGCTGTCGGACGAGGCCCTGCAGGCAAAGACCGGGGAGTTCCGCGGCCGCCATGCCAAGGGCGAGACGCTGGATGCCCTGCTGCCGGAGGCATTTGCCGTGGTGCGCGAGGCGAGCCGCCGGGTGCTGGGCATGCGCCATTTCGACATGCAGCTGGTCGGCGGCATGGTACTGCATCACGGCAAGATTGCCGAAATGCGCACCGGCGAAGGCAAGACCCTGACGGCGACGCTGGCGGTGTACCTGAATGCGCTTCCCGGCAAGGGTGTGCACCTGATTACGGTCAATGATTACCTGGCACGGCGCGACGCCGAGTGGATGGGGCGCATCTATCGCTTCCTCGGGCTCACCGTCGGCATCAACCTTTCGCAAATGCCGCACGACGAGAAGCAGGCCGCCTACGCCGCCGACATCACCTACGGCACCAATAACGAATTCGGCTTCGACTACCTGCGCGACAACATGGTGTATGCGTCCGGCGAGCGTGTGCAGCGCGGCCTCTCCTATGCCATCGTCGACGAAGTCGATTCGATCCTGATCGACGAGGCGCGCACGCCCTTGATCATCTCGGGCCAGGCCGAAGACCACACCGAACTGTACGTCCGCATGAATGCTGTTCCGCCGCTGTTGACCATCGGCGAGGCGGCGAAGGAGCAGGGCGATCCCGATACCGGCGACTACACGGTCGACCTCAAGGCGCATCAGGTACTGCTGACCGAAGCCGGTCACGAAAAGGCCGAGGAGATACTCGCGCGCTTAGGGATGCTGCCTGAGGGCAGCAGCCTTTACGAGCCGGCCAACATCCTGCTCATCCACCATCTCTACGCCGCCCTGCGTGCGCACAACCTCTACCATCGCGATCAGCAGTACGTGGTGCAGGAGGGCGAAGTGGTCATCGTCGACGAGTTCACCGGCCGCCTGATGACCGGCCGGCGCTGGTCCGACGGCCTGCACCAGGCGGTCGAGGCCAAGGAAGGCGTTGCCATCCAGTCCGAGAACCAGACCCTGGCCTCGATCACCTTCCAGAACTATTTCCGCATGTACGGCAAGCTTTCCGGCATGACCGGCACGGCGGATACCGAAGCCTACGAATTCCACCAGATCTACGCCCTGGAAACGGTGGTGATACCCACCAACCGGCCGATGATCCGCAAGGACGAGAACGACCAGATCTACCGCACGGCGCCGGAAAAATACCAGGCGATCATCGCCGACATCCGTGCCTGTCACGGGCGCGGCCAGCCGGTACTGGTGGGCACCACCTCGATCGAGAATTCCGAGCTGCTCTCGGACCTGCTGCAAAAGGAAAAGCTGCCGCACCAGGTGCTCAACGCCAAGCAGCACGCGCGCGAAGCCGAGATCGTGGCCGAGGCCGGACGTCCCGGCATGATCACCATCGCCACCAACATGGCCGGCCGCGGCACCGACATCGTGCTCGGCGGCAACATCGAAAAGCCGACCAATGCCATCCGCGACGACGAGTCCCTGAGCGCGGAAGAGAAGGCTGCGCGCACCGCCGCGCTCAAGGCCGAATGGCAGAAGGTGCATGACCAGGTGTTGGCCGCCGGCGGCCTGCACATCATCGGTTCCGAACGCCATGAGTCGCGCCGCATCGACAACCAGCTGCGCGGCCGTTCCGGACGCCAGGGCGATCCGGGCTCATCGCGCTTCTACCTGGCGCTGGATGACTCGCTGCTCAAGATCTTCGCCGGCGAGCGACTCAACACCATCATGGTGCGCCTCAAGATGCCCGAGGGCGAGGCCATCGAGCATCCGCTGGTCAGCCGTTCGCTCGAATCGGCGCAGCGCAAGGTCGAGCAGCGCAACTTCGACATCCGCAAGCAGTTGCTCGAATACGACGACGTCTCCAACGACCAGCGCAAGGTGATCTACCAGCAGCGCAACGAACTGCTCGACAGCACAGACATCGCCGAGACCATCACGGCCATGCGCCAGGGCCAGATCCACGACACCTTCCGCCTCTATATCCCGGCCGAAAGCGTCGAGGAGCAATGGGACGTCGGCGGCCTGGAAACGGCGCTGGCGGCCGAATTGCATCTCAAGCTGCCGGTCGGCGAATGGATCAAGACCGAGCCGCAGCTCGGCGATGACGACATACTGAAGCGCCTGCTGGATGCCGGCGATGCCGCTTACACCGAAAAGACCGCGGCTGTCGATCCCGCCGCCTGGTCGGGCTTCGAGCGCAATGTCATGCTGCAAAGCCTCGATACCCACTGGCGCGAGCACCTCTCCGCGCTGGATCACCTGCGCCAGGGCATCCATCTGCGCGGCTACGCGCAGAAGAATCCGAAGCAGGAATACAAGCGAGAGGCATTCGAACTCTTCGAAGGCCTGCTGCAGACCGTGCGCAGCGAAGTCTCCAAGCTCCTGCTTACCGTCGAAGTGCGCAGCGAAGAGCAGATCGAAGAAGTCGAAGCGCCGCCGCAACTCGAGAACGTGCAGTACCACCATGCCGACTTCGATGAAGCCCTGGGTACGGCCGCCCCCAAGCCGGCGCAGCCGGTCGAACGGCACACGCCGAAGGTCGGCCGCAACGATCCCTGTCCCTGCGGCAGCGGCAAGAAGTACAAGCACTGCCACGGCAAGCTGAGTTAAGAGCTTGTGAATAAATCTACTGCGCGTGCCGGATCGGGGATTGGGCGGTGCTCTTCCACGGCCGGCTTTGCACAGCCGGCCGGCTGCGGCGGCGCGAAGCATGCTTCGCGAAACCCCGCCTCGCCCTCATGTACAAACGCGTACATTCCGGTAGCTGCGCTCCGGCCGCACCCCGCTGCGGCGCGCTCGCTACGATTTCTTCACAAGCTCTGACCGGTGGCGACGCGCTGGCCAACGCTGATCGAGGATGGCGACGGCCTTCTGATCCTCGATCAGACGCGTCTGCCGCGCGAAGCCTCGATGCTGCGGTTGGCTACGCTGGAAGATGTGGCGAACGCCATTCGCGTCATGCAGGTTCGCGGCGCGCCGCTGATCGGCGCTACCGCCGCATACGGTGTGGCGCTCGGGCTGGCCGGTGATGCCGGCGATGCCCGCCTCTCACTGGTAATCGAAACCCTTGCCGCGACGCGGCCCACCGCCGTCAATCTGCACTGGGCGCTGGCGCGCATGCAGCGCGTACTGCAAATGTCGGCGCCAGCGACACGGCGGGACATGGCATGGAGCGAAGCGCGGGCCATTGCCACCGAAGACAAAGCCGCCAATGGTCTGATCGGAAAACATGGATTGGCGCTGCTGGAGGCCAAACGGCAGGGCGATCGATCCATCAACGTCATGACGCATTGCAATGCCGGCCGCCTCGCAACGGTCGAACACGGCACGGCGCTGGCGCCGGTGTATGCGGCGCATGCGGCAGGCATACCGCTTCATATCTGGGTATCCGAAACCCGGCCGCGCAACCAGGGCCTGCTTACCGTCTGGGAACTTGCGGAAGCCGGCGTGCCGCATACCTTGATCGCCGACAACGCCGCTGGGCTGCTGCTGATGCAGGGGAAAGTCGACCTGGTCATCGTCGGCGCTGACCGCATCGCCGCCAACGGCGACACGGCGAACAAGGTCGGCACCTATCTCAAGGCGCTCGCCGCGCGCGCCCACGGCGTGCCGTTTTACGTCGCGGCGCCGCTGTCGACCATCGATTTCGCCTGTGCCTCGGGCGCGCAGATCCCGATCGAGGAGCGCGCCGCGGACGAACTCGGTGCCGGCGATGTGCCGGTCGCCAATCCGGCCTTCGACGTGACGCCGGCGGCGCTGATCAGCGGCATCATCTCCGAGCGCGGCATCGCCGCGGCCGGAGAGTTGGGGCAGTGGCAGCCATGAGTGACGCTGCTGCCGGTCTGGCCGCCGAATTGGCAACCAAAGTGCTCGCCACGGCGCGGGCGATGAACGCCTCGGGCATCAATCGCGGCAGCGCCGGCAATGTAAGCGCGCGCTGCGACGGCGGATTCATCATCACGCCGACCGGCATGGCCTACGAGGACTGCACCGCAGCCGACATGGCAATAGTCGGCGCTGACGGCACGGCGAGCGGCCGGCGCAAACCGTCATCGGAGTGGCGCTTTCACCGCGACATCTACGCCGCGCGGCCCGAGGCGGGCGCCGTGGTGCATACGCATTCGCCCTTCGCCACGGCGCTGGCCTGCCAGGAGCTGGGTGTTCCGGCCTTCCATTACATGGTGGCGCGCTTCGGCGGCGCCGACGTGCGCTGCGCCGCCTACGCCACTTTCGGCAGCCAGGAGTTGTCCGACGCCATCATCGCCGCGCTCGACGGCCGTTGCGCCTGCCTCATGGCGCATCACGGCATGGTGGTGTTCGGCCGCGACTGCGATCACGCGCTGGCCTTGGCCATTGAGTTGGAAACCCTCTGTGAGCAGTACTGGCGGGTTCTGCAACTGGGCGCGCCAAAGCTCCTGCCCGGGGATGAAATGACGCGCGTGCTGGCCAAGTTCGCCAGCTACGGACAGCAGGACTAGCGAGTCCGGTTCCTACTTGCAGGCCGTTGCCAGCCACTTGCCCGAGTAGGTCTGCTTCATCGTGGTCGGGCCGTGTTTGGCATCCTGCATGTTGAAGGTCGATTCACCCTTGTAGCTTTCCTCGCCCTGATAGGTGATCGAGCCGGTGCCGGTCATCTTCTGCTCGCCGCTGCATACGATCTTCCACGTGGTCGTGTTGCCGGATGTCTTGACGTCCTTCTGCTCGCAGCGCTGGCGGCGGTCTTCGTCGCTTTGCGGCGGCTGACGCTTGTCGGCCTGCTCTTTGGTAACGCAGTGCTTGCTCACCATGGTCATCGGACCGCCCGCGGCGCCGGGCATCTTGATGCCCATGGCTTCCATCTGCTTGCGTTCGGCGGCGGACATGGCCGGCATCGCCGGCATGCCGCCGCCGCTCATCTGCGAGGTGATTTCCCACAACCCGGGCTTCATGGCGTGGGCCGGGGCCGCGAGGCCTGCAACTCCGGCAGCGACGAGAAAGGTAAGTTTGCGCATTGCGGGGCTCCTTGGTGTGCTTGCGAGTTGAGTCCGGATTTTGCCTGCTGCCGCCGCGTGTGCCAAGCTCTGCTGCCCGGCGAGCACCGCGCTGCGGCGCGTTATTTGCCCTTCGTCCAAGAATCCTTCAGCGTCACCGTGCGGTTGAACACCGGCACGCCGGGTCGGGAGTCGACGCGGTCGGCGACGAAATAGCCGTGGCGTTCGAACTGGAACCGGTCTTCCGCGGCGGCGTCTTTCAGCGCCGCTTCGAGTTGCGCGGCGACGATACGCTTTGAAGTCGGGTTGAGATCGGCGATGAAATTGCGCCCGCCTTCACCCGGCGCCTCGACGGCGAAGAGGCGGTCATACAGCCTGACCTCGGCGGCACAGGCATGTTTGGCCGAGACCCAGTGGATGTTGCCCTTGACCTTGTAGGTGTCGGATCCCGGCGTGCCGGATTTCGAGTCGGGCATGTACTCGCAATGCACGGCGGTGATGTTGCCCGCAGCATCGCGGTCAGCACCGGTGCACTTGACGACGAAGCCGTAGCGCAGGCGCACCGTGTTGCCGGGGAAGAGGCGGAAGTAGCCCTTGCTCGGCACTTCCATGAAGTCCTCGCGCTCGATCCATAACTCCTTCGAGAAGGGCACCGGCCGTTTGCCCCACTCGGGCTTTTGCGGGTGGTTGGGGGCGAGGCATTCTTCTTCCTGGCCCTCCGGATAGTTGTCGATGACCAGCTTTACCGGGTCGAGCACGGCGATGCGGCGCGGCGCGGTTTCGTTCAGATCGTCGCGCTGGCATTCCTCGAGCACGCTGATGTCGATCCAGGAGTCCGACTTGGTGACGCCGTTCATTTCGTTGAAGCGGCGGAAACCCTGCGGCGTGAAGCCGCGGCGGCGCGCGCCGACCAGGGTCGGCAGGCGCGGGTCGTCCCAGCCGTCGACGTGCTTCTCCTCGACCAGCTGGATCAGCTTGCGCTTGGAGAGCACGACGTAGGACAGGTTGAGGCGGGCGAACTCGATCTGCTGCGGCAGGGGGGTATTCACGCAGCCCAACTCGGCCAGCCGCGCCAGCAGCCAGTCGTAGAAGGGCCGCTGGTCCTCGAATTCCAATGTGCAGATGGAATGCGTGATGTTCTCCAGCGCGTCCTCGATGGGATGGGCGTAGGTGTACATCGGATAGATGCACCAGGTGTCACCCGTGTTGTGGTGGGTGGCGTGGCGGATGCGGTAAATGGCCGGGTCGCGCAAGTTGATGTTGCCCGAGCCCATGTCGATCTTCGCCCGCAGGATGTGCGTGCCGTCGGAAAACTCGCCGGCCTTCATGGCGCGGAACAGGGCGAGGTTCTCTGCCGGAGTTCTGTCGCGGTAAGGCGAGTTGCGCCCGGCCTCGGTCAAGGTGCCGCGGCTGGCGCGCATCTCGTCGGCCGTCTGCGAATCGACGTAAGCGTGTCCGGCCTCGATCAGCTTTTCGGCGAAGTCGTACATCCACTGGAAGTAGTCGGAGGCGAGGTACAGATTGGTCGCGCCCGCGGTTTCCCAGCTGAAGCCCAGCCAGTGCACGGCGTCGATGATGGAATCGACATACTCCTGTTCTTCCTTCTCCGGATTGGTGTCGTCGAAGCGCAGGTGGCAGGCGCCCTGATAGTCGAGGGCGAGACCGAAATTCAGGCAGATCGATTTGGCGTGGCCGAAGTGCAGGTAGCCGTTGGGCTCCGGCGGGAAGCGGGTGCGTATCTTCGCCGTATCGCCAGCGCCGACTTTTTGCTGCGCGGCCGGGCCGGGCCGGCCGCTCCATTGGCGTGACGCGTACTTGCCGGCCTTGAGGTCGGCGTCGATGATGTGGCGGATGAAGTTGGCAGGTTTGTTTTCCGGTTCGGCCATGGTCGGCGGCAGGCTGATGCAAAGCGGCAATTCTACCGTTGCGACGTAGAATTCGGCCTTATGAATGCTCCCACCTTCCTCGCCATCGGCGGCGGCGCCGTGCTCGGCGCCTGGCTGCGCTACGGCCTGGGTCTCTGGCTCAACCCGGTGTTCGTCGCCGTGCCGATGGGCACGCTGGCGGCCAACCTGGTCGGCGGCTACCTGGTCGGCGCCGCGATCATGGTGTTCCACCTCAATGCCGAGATGCCGGCGGAAGCCAAGCTCTTCTTCATCACCGGCTTCCTCGGTGCGCTGACCACCTTCTCCACCTTCTCCGCCGAGGTGGTGCACCTGATCCAGAACGCGCGCTACGGCTGGGCCGCCGGTGCGGCGGCCTTGCACCTGTTCGGTTCGCTGCTGATGACCGGGCTCGGCATTTTCACCATCCACAAGCTGGCGCAATGAGGTTCGACCCCGAGGCACGGCGGGCGGCGCGGCCCGTGCTGGTCTATGACGAGGCTCTGCCGGTCAACCAGCGCCGCGCGGAGATCGGCGAGGCCATACTCAAGCACCAGGTGGTCGTCGTCTGCGGCGAAACCGGTTCGGGCAAGACCACTCAACTGCCGAAGATCTGCCTTGAGATCGGTCGCGGCCTCAATGGCCTGATCGGCCATACCCAGCCGCGGCGCATCGCCGCGCGCGCCACGGCGACGCGCATCAGCGAGGAACTGAAATCGGAACTTGGCCGCCACGTCGGTTTCAAGATCCGTTTCACCGACAGGGTCACGCCGTCCTCCTACATCAAGCTGATGACCGACGGCATCCTGCTCGCCGAAACCCAGACCGATCCGCTGCTGCGCCAGTACGACACGATACTGATCGACGAGGCGCACGAGCGCAGCCTCAACATCGATTTCCTGCTCGGTTACCTCAAGCAGCTGCTGCCGAAGCGGCGCGACCTGAAAGTCATCGTCACCTCGGCCACGCTCGATGCCGAGCGATTTTCGAAGCACTTTGAGGGCGCGCCGGTGATCGAGGTCTCGGGCCGCCTCTACCCGATAGAAACGCGCTTCCGCCCCTGGCAGGAGAAGAAGGACAGCGACCTGAATGACGCCATCGTCGATGCCGTCGACGAAGCGCATCGCACCGGACCGGGCGACGTGCTGGTGTTCCTGCCCGGCGAGCGCGAGATCCGAGAGGCGGCCGAGGCGCTGCGCAAGCACCATCCACCGGGCCTCGAAGTCTTGCCGCTGTTCGCACGCCAGACGGCGGTGGAGCAGGGCCGCGTCTTCGCCTCGCATCAGGGCCGGCGCGTGGTGCTGGCGACCAACGTCGCCGAGACCTCGCTCACCGTGCCGGGCATCCGCTACGTGATCGACTCGGGGCTGGCGCGCGTCAAGCGCTACTCGCATCGCAACAAGGTCGAGCAACTGCAGGTCGAGCCGATCTCGCGCGCGGCGGCCAGCCAGCGCGCCGGGCGTTGCGGCCGCGTTTCGGCCGGGGTCTGCTTCAAGCTCTACGACGAAGAGGATTTCAAGCAGCGTCCGGCCTACACCGAACCCGAGATCCTGCGCTCCAGCCTGGCCGGCGTGATCCTGCGCATGAAGTCGCTGCACCTGGGCGACGTGGAGGACTTTCCTTTCCTCGAAGCGCCGGCACCGCGGATGATCGCGGATGGCTACCAGCTCCTCGCGGAGTTGGGCGCGATCGACGAGACGACGAAGGAATTGACCAAAGTCGGTTTCGAACTGGCCAAGCTGCCGCTGGACCCCAAGATCGGCCGCATCATCCTCGCCGCGCGCGAGCACAACTGCCTGCGCGAGGTGCTGATCATCGCCTCCGCGCTGGGTACCCAGGATCCGCGCGACCGGCCGCAGGAGCATGCGGCGACGGCCGACCAGGCCCATGCCAAGTGGAAGGACGAGAAATCCGAATTCCTCTCCTACCTGAAGCTGTGGGCCGCCGGCGACGAAATCTGGAAGCACGAAACCTCGAACAAGCAGCGCCAGTGGTGCCGGCAGAACTTCATCAACTGGCTGCGCCTGCGCGAATGGCGCGATGTGCATGGTCAGTTGATGACGCTGTGCCACGAACACGGCTGGAAGGAGAATCAGATTGCCGCGTCGTATGAAAACATCCACAAGGCGCTACTGACGGGTTTGCTCGGCCACATCGGCCTCATCAGCGAGGAAGACAAGAACTATCTCGGCGCGCGCGGCATCCGCTTCTACATCCATCCCGGATCGTCGCTGCTGAAGAAGGCAGGGCGCTGGATCGTCGCCGCCGAACTGGTCGAGACCTCGCGCCTGTTCGCGCGCTGCATCGCGAAGATCGAGCCGGAATGGCTGGAGCAGGTCGGCGGCCACCTGATTCGCAAACATGTCTATGAGCCGCACTGGGAGAAGGGGCCGGGGCAGGTCGTGGCCTGGGAGCGCGTCACGCTGCACGGCCTGATGATCCATGCCAAGCGGCGCGTTCATTACGGCCCGAGCGATCCGAAACTGGCGCGCGAAATCCTGATCCGCGAGGCCCTGGTCGAGGGCCAGGTCGGTGAGGACTGGGTGAAGAAGTGGCGCTTCTACCAGCACAACGCCAAGCTGATGAAGGAGATCGAGGCGCTGGAACACAAGGCGCGGCGGCCCGACGTGCTGGTCGATGACGAGCTGATTTACGCCTTCTACGACGACAAGATTCCCGAGGGCATCATCACGCTGGCGGCCTTCGACCACTGGCGGCGCGAAGCGGAGGCGGCCAACCCGAAACTGCTCTGCCTGGAAAAGGAGCAGCTGATGCGCCACGAGGCGGCGGGCATCACCACCGATACCTTCCCGCCAGAACTCACGCATCGCGGCCGCAGCTTCAAGCTCGCCTACCACCACGATCCCGGCGCGGCCGATGACGGCGTCACGCTGACCCTGCCGCTGCCTGCGCTCAACCAACTGCCGGCCAATCGCTGTGAATGGTTGGTGCCGGGCCTGCTCAAGGAGAAGGTGATGGCGCTGCTGAAGACCCTGCAGCAGAAATACCGCCACCGCCTGCAGCCGCTCGACGAGTTCGCCACCAATTTCTGCGACGCCGACCATGATCCGGACGAGCCGTTGGTGCGCGCCCTGACGCGAGCGGCCGAGGAGCATCTGGCGATGAAACTGCCGCTCGACGCCTTCCGCACGGGCGAATTGCGCCCCCATCTGTTCATGAACTTCCGCCTCACCGACGAGCATGGCGCCACCCTGGCGATTTCACGCAACCTGGCGGAGCTGCGCGCCGACTATCGCGATCGTGTCGAGCAGGCCTATGCCACGGCCGAGGTACAGCACGAAGCGGCGGCGGGCGATGCGTCGGGCTTCACCGCCTGGACATTCGGCGCGCTGCCCGAACTGATGGAAGTGAAAGTCGGCGCCGGCACCACGGTGGGTTTTCCGGCGCTGGTCGACATGGGCGAGAGCGTGCGCCTGACCGCCTTCGATACCGAGGACAAGGCGCGCGCCGAGCACAGGCGCGGCATGGCGCGGCTGTTCGCGCTGCAACTCGCGGCCCAGGTCAAGGCCATCGAGAAGCTGCCCGGCCTGCGCGAACTGGCCCTGCAATTCATGGCAATGGGGGCAAATGCAGGCACGGAAAAGGAATTGCGCGAGCAGTTGATCGCCGTGACCCTGGAGCGTACCTGCCTGATGGACCCGCTGCCTGTCGAAGAGTCGGCGTTCGCGACACGGCGCGAGGCGGCACGCGGCCGCATCCTGCTGGTGGCACAGGAGATCCTGCGCCTGCTGGCGGCGATCCTGGCCGAACACGCGGTGCTGGCGAAGAAGCTGGCCTCGCTGCAGAAGGCCTTCCCGCAGGCCTGCGCCGACATCGGCGCGCAGCTGGCCGAACTCGTGCCCAAGAGGTTCATTGTCACCACGCCCTTCGAACGCCTGCAGCACTATCCGCGCTACCTCAAGGCGATCAGCCTGCGCCTGGAAAAGGCGCGCAGCGATCCGGCGCGCGACACCCGCCTGATGGCAGATTGGCAGATGCTGGGCAAGCCCTGGGAGCGCGAACGCAATGCCATGCTCAAATCGGGGCAGCAGCAGGATGCTTTCCTCGACGAATTCCGCTGGCTGCTGGAAGAGTTGCGCGTGGCGCTGTTCGCCCAGGAACTCAAAACGTCTTCACCGGTCTCGGTAAAGCGCTTGCAGAAGATGTGGGACAGCCGGCAGCATAAATAGGCCTTTTCGATAAAGGATGGCGATGCTTGAAGTAGTTGCCGCATTAACAAAATCGCTGCGCGACCTGACGCGGCCTGGGGTGCTCTGGCATGCCCTGTGGCCGCCGCTGGCGGCGCTGCTGCTGTGGATCGCCATCGGCTTCGCGGCATGGGCGCATGGCCTTGCGCTGATGCAGCGCATCGTGCCTGGGCTGCCCTGGGCGGGCTGGGAGTGGGTGGCGCAGTGGGCGGCAGTATTCCTGCTGCTGGCGGCCTTCGCCGCGCTGACCTACATCACGGCAATCCTGCTGGTGGCGGTGTTTGCGTTGCCGCGCCTGATCAACCTGGTGGCGGCGCATGACTACCCGGACCTCGGGCGCCACGGCGAAAATGTGTTCTGGGGCAGCCTGGGCAACACGCTCTGGGCCGGGGCGGTTTTCCTTGTCGCCAGCCTCGTGATGCTGCCCCTGCTGCTGATTCCCGGCGCGCTGCTGGTATTGCCGCTGCTTTTGAGCGCTTGGCTGAATCAGCGCACTTTCCGCTTCGATGCCATGGCCGAACATGCGACGCAGAGCGAAATGCAGCTCCTGGTGCGAGAGCATCGCAAGCGTTTCTACATGGCCGGGCTGGCAACGGCCGCAGCGGCCTATGTGCCGCTGTTCAATCTGCTGGCGCCGGCGTTTGCGGCGCTGGTTTTCGTGCATCTCGGCCTGGCGGCCCTGCGCCGCCGGCGTCAGGAAGGAGGCGTGGCTTTATGAAGGGCAAATTGAACGACATATTGAACGACATATCCCCCATCCCCTTTTCCAAAAAAAGGGGTGACTACGGCTCGTTGCGCTCGCAGGGTCTTGAAGTGGCTGCCTTGGGGCGGCCCGGCGGGCAGCCATGAACGGCATCGGCGCCATCATCATCGGCGACGAGATCACGCTGGGCCGGCGCCAGGACAAGCATTTCGCCAAAATCGTCGAACTGCTCGCCGCGCGCGGCCTGACGCTGGATTGGGCCCTGTATGCCGGCGACAACCGGGCGCGCCTGAGTGAAACCCTGCGCCGAACTTTCGCCGAGGGCGACATCGTGTTCAGTTGCGGCGGCATCGGCAACACGCCGGACGACCATACCCGGCAGGCGGCGGCCGCCGCTGCCGGCGTCAAGCTCGTCCTTCATCCGGACGCGGAACGCGAGATTCGCGGCCGCTATGCCGAGATCGGTCGCGAGGTCAGCGACTATGCGCTCGACATGGGACGCTTTCCTGCCGGCAGCCGGATCATCCCCAATCCCTTCAACCGCATTCCGGGATTTTCCTGGGGCGACCATCACTTCGTGCCCGGCTTTCCGCAAATGGCCTGGCCGATGATCGAATGGGTGCTCGACACCTGCTATGCCGATCGCTTCAACCGGCGGCCGTCGGCGGAGGCGGCGATCCTGGTCTGGAAGGGCATCGAGAGCGCGCTGACGCCGCTGATGCTGAAAATCGAGGCCGAGTATCCGGGGCTCAAGGTGTTTAGCCTGCCCTTCCTCGGTTCGGCCGATGTCGGGCGCCACGTCGAACTCGGCGTGCGCGGCGCGCCGGAGCAAGTCCCTGCCGCGATGGAACTGATGCGCCGAGAGGTAACGGACCTGGGTTACGCCTACGCCGAGAAAGCGTGAGCCCGGCGTGAAGTTCGCGGCCATTTGATTTATGCTTCAGCTTCTGCAAAGTTGCGTGGCGGGAAAAATGGACGACGTACTGCACGAGCACCTGCAACATTCCAAGTTGTTCGCCAACGTGAGCCTCGATAGCGTGGAGCACCTTTTCGAAGGCTGCGAACGCAGGAAGCTGGAGCGCGGCGACCACCTGCTCGAAGCCGGTGCCACCAACATCCACCTCTACCTGATCCTTGGCGGCGAATTGCGGGTCTACCTGCAGGGTCGCGACATGCCGGAACAGGCGGTGCTGGCCCGTGGCGATTGCGTCGGCGAGATGTCGCTGCTCGACGGCCGGCCGGCTTCGGCCCTGGTGCTGGCGGCACAGGACAGCGAAGTGCTGGCGATTCCGCACGAGGTGGTCTGGTTTCTGGTGGATTGTTCCCACGGCGTAGCGCGCAACCTGCTTGCGATCGTCAGCGGCCGAGTTCGCGACAGCAACCAGGCCCTGGTCTCAATGCAGTCCCGCAGCCTCGAATTCGAGGAGGCGGGAAGGGTCGACGTGCTGACCGGGATGCACAACCGGCGCTGGCTGATGGAAGCCTTTCCACGGGCCATGGGACGCTGCGAGCGGGATGAAGAGCCCGTGTGTCTGGTGCTTGCCGACATCGACCTGTTCCGTGACTTCAACGCCCGTTTCGGCTACCTAACCGGCGACGCCGTGTTGCGGCGCATGGCGGCGCGCCTGGCCGACGGCTTGCGTGCCCAGGACCTGATCGCGCGTTATGGCGGCGAGACCTTCGTGCTCCTGCTGCCGCAGGCCAGCATGGAAGATGCCCTGCCGGTTGCGGAGCGCCTGCGCGAACTGGTGGCGATCGGCAGCGGGCGGCAGATGGGCGAGGGCGTGACGCTGAGTTGCGGCGTCGCCCAGATGCTGCCGGGCGAGACGCTCGAGGCTCTGATTGCGCGGGCCGATGCTGCGCTGCGACGCGCCAAGGAAAACGGCCGCGACCGGGTGGAAGCCGCGTCGTAGGGCCGGCTTCAGCCGGCCGGTCCCGAAGTTCCTGTCAGCCGGTTCCGCCCACGGTCAACCCGTCGATGCGCAGCGTCGGCTGACCGACGCCGACCGGCACGCTCTGGCCTTCCTTGCCGCAGGTGCCGACACCCGAATCGAGCGCCATGTCGTTGCCTATCATCGAGACGCGCATCATCGCCTCGGGGCCGCTGCCGATCAGCGTCGCGCCCTTGACCGGCGTGGTGATCTTCCCGTTTTCGATCAGGTAGGCCTCGGCCGTCGAGAAGACGAACTTGCCGCTGGTGATGTCGACCTGGCCGCCGCCGAAGTTGGCGGCGTAGAGTCCCTTCTTCACCGACTTGATGATTTCCTGCGGATCGCGGCTGCCGTTGAGCATGGCGGTGTTGGTCATGCGCGGCAGCGGCAGGTGGGCGAAGGATTCGCGGCGACCGTTGCCGGTGACCGGCACACCCATCAGGCGCGCATTCAGCGTGTCCTGCAGGTAGCCGACGAGGATGCCGTCTTCGATCAGAACGGTGCGTTGCGTCGGGTTGCCTTCGTCATCCACCGTCAATGAGCCGCGGCGGTCGGCTATGGTGCCGTCATCGACGACCGTGACGCCTTTCGCGGCGACGCGCTGGCCGATGCGCCCGGCAAAGGTCGAACTGCCCTTGCGGTTGAAGTCGCCTTCGAGGCCGTGGCCGACCGCTTCGTGCAGCAGGATGCCGGGCCAGCCCGGGCCCAGCACCACGGTCATCTCGCCGGCCGGAGCGGGTTTTGCCGCCAGGTTGACGCTGGCCTGATGCACCGCCCGGTCGGCATAGTCCTTCAGCACGGCATCGCTGAAATAGCCGTAGTCGAAGCGTCCGCCACCGCCCGAGGAGCCCTGCTCGCGCCGTCCGTGCTCCTGCATGATCACCGTGATCGAAACGCGCACCAGCGGCCGCACGTCGGCCGCCATCTGGCCGTCGGAACGCGCTACCAGCACGACCTCCCAGGTGCCGGCGATGCTGGCCATGACTTCCCGGACGCGGCTGTCGGCGGCGCGGGCCATGGCCTCGAGCCGCTCCAGCAGTTTCACCTTGGCGGCATCGTCGAGCGAGGCGATCGGATCATTGCCGGCATAAAGCGCCGCCGGTTGCTGGCGCCGCTGGAGGAGCGGCGCCAGGCGCTGGGAACCCGCGGCGGCAATCGCACGGGTAGTGTTGGCCGCGGCCTGCAGTGCCGCCAGGCTGATGTCGTCGGAATAGGCAAAGGCGGTCTTCTCGCCGGAAATTGCGCGTACGCCGACGCCCTGCTCGATGTTGAAACTGCCCGACTTGACGATGCCTTCTTCCAGGCTCCAGGCCTCGGAGCGGGCGTACTGGAAATACAGGTCGGCGTAGTCGACGTGATTGCCGAACAGCCGGCCGAAAACGCGTTCGAGCTGGTGCGGCGCTAGGCCGTGGGGCTTGAGCAGGGTCTGTTCTGCAATCTCGAAGTGGGGAATGGGGCTGGCGGGAGCGTTCATGGCGGTCCTTGTTTAGCGTGAAATACAGCCGCCCATGAAGTCCCTGACGATCAACGAGCGAAGCGATCTGACTGGTAGCCCCGCCCTGGGGCGGGGATGGGGGTGGGGGGCGTTCAATTCGCCTTTAGTTACGGCCGCTTCGCTTAACGCCGATGATTCCGGCGTTAGCCTCCACTGAAACTTTGTTTTCGCGTGTTTCATCATCGACGGGTGTCTCTCTCGGGCATGAGCGTTAGTCCTACAGTATGCGGTGTTTCAGGGCCGGCAGGCTGCTTCTGGTGTCGACCAGGCGTTGCGGATCGAGTTCGGCAAGCACCACGCCGTTGCCCTTGTCCATGCGCGCCAGTACCTCGCCCCAAGGATCGATGACCATGCTGTTGCCGTGGGTCAGGCGTCCGTTCGGGTGGCGGCCGCCCTGCGCCGCGGCGAGGACGTAGCACTGGTTCTCCACGGCGCGGGCGCGCAGCAGGAGTTCCCAGTGGGCACGGCCGGTGGTTTCGGTGAAGGCGGCGGGCAGCACCAGCAGGTCCAGTTCGCCATGGGCGCGGAAAAGTTCGGGGAAGCGCAGGTCGTAGCAGATCGCCAGGCCGATGCGTCCCAGAGGTGAATCGAAGGCCACTACCTGATCGCCGCGTTCGATGGTCGCGGCTTCATCGTAGGCCTCATCGCCCTTTTTGAAGCCGAACAGGTGGATCTTGTCGTAGCGCGCCACGCGCTGCCCGCGCGGATCGAAGACCAGGCAGCTGTTGCGCAGCTTGCCTGGGTCTTGCGCCAGCAGCGGAATGGATCCACCAACCAGCCAGATGCCATGCTGGCGGGCGGTCGCGGCAAGAAAATCCTGCATCGGACCCTCGCCGTCGACCTCGCGTGCCGCGAGCCGGTCGGCATCCGTGGCGCCGATCAGCGGAAAGTACTCTGGCAGGGCAACGAGTTGAGCTCCAGCCGCTGCGGCCTCGGCAACCAGCCGGCCGGCAGTGGCGAGATTGGGCGCCACGTCCGGGCCGGAGATCATCTGTACCGCAGCAATCTTCAATTCAAGTTCCTCGCCAAGGAGACACAGAGGCACCGAGAAAGGCGTTGAATGAACGCCTTGCCGGTCGGCCGCCGGTCACCCGGCCAGTGATCCGGAGCTACATCGCAGCGCCTCGTTTTTCCTCTGTGTTCTCTGTGCCTCTGTGGTTCAACCGGGTTTTTCGGGGTCATTTGTTTTCCTCCCCGGCCTTGGGGGGCAGCTGCCCGAGCTTTTCCACCTTCGGGTCGGCCCAGCTTCCGGTCACGGCGTATTCGAAGGCGAAGGCCTGGTCGATCGGGTCCTTCAATATCTTCTGTGCCGCCCAGACCACGGCGCCGGCGATCGGATTGGCAATCATGGCCCCGATAGCGATCGAGTCGCCGACCGCCGGTTGCACGCGGACCTTGAGGTCTTGCGTTTCGGCGGCAAGATCGACGGCGCCGCTCATCAGCACTTTTGCCGAAGGGCCCTGTATCTGCAGGTCCTTGGTATCCAGGATTCCGCGCGTTATGGCGAACTGGCCGGTGATGCTGTCGAAGGCGAAGCCCTCGCTGAAGACGTCGCGAAAATCGAGGGTGATGCGGCGCGGCAGGGATTGCAGGCTGAGCACGCCGAGCAGGCGGCCGACGCCGGGTTCGAGCTTGACGAACTGACCGCTGGCCGCATCGAGCTTGAGGCCGCCGGCGAGTGTCGGATAGGCGATCGTGAATGGTGTGCCGTTCCAGGACAGGTTGCCGCTCAGGTTGGCGCTGCCGCGCCGCACCGTATCCGGGTAGCCGGCGCGCGCCAGAAATTTTTCGATGCTCCTGGCGCTGAGCTTGAATTCGACGCTGGTATCGGGCTGGGTGGGGCTGAGCCGCCAGCGGCCGGTGGACTCCAGCGTGCCGTCCTCGTTTTTCGCGTCAACCCTGGTGTTCCAGTAGCCCTCCTTGTTCTCGGCGGCGATGCGCACGGTGCCGAGCGGCCGGCCCTTGAACGAAAGCTGGTCGATGGTGATGTCGAGGGCGGGAAAGCGGTCCATGACTTCGCTGGCCTTGGCCTGCAATGCCGCCGGCGTGGCGGCAGCTTCCGGGATCGCGAACTGGCCGATGCGGCCGGTAAGTTTGCCGGCGCCGGCGCCGTCCCATTCGAAGTTGCCGGCCAGTTCCCGGCTTTTCAGCTCGAAGCGGGTGCTGCTTGCGCCCTCCGGATGGCTGCCGTTGATGCGCACATCGTGGAAGCTTCTGTCGTTCAGGGCCAGTTCGGCCGTGCGCAAATCGAACAGCAGCGTGGGCAGGGTCGGCAGCAGCGCCGTGTCCTGACCAGTGCCGCCGGCCGGAGCGGGCCACAGCCCGCGCCACGCGTTGACATCAATGCGCGGCAGATTGGCGGCGAACAGCAGGCCGCGTTCCGGCATCGGGGGCGCGATGTCGCCCATCGCGATGACGCCGCGCGTGATGACCGGAACGGTGCCGTCGATGCGGCGCACCAGTTGCAGGCGCCAGGCCCGGCCGATGCCGACATTGAGCATTTCCAGCGTTTGATCGGAGGCGATGCCTCCTGCGACGGGGGGGGCGGCACCTTTTGCGGCCGGAGCCCTGGCCGGCGCGGCGCGCGGCGTTGCCGCGGGCAGTAGCCTGCGCTCGAAATACAGGGGCATGACATCCGTGACCGATTTGTTGAAGGGTTCGGGCAGGCTGGACGAAAGCCCGACCAGATTCGAGCTGAGCCTTACCTCCGCCGCCTTGTTTTTCACCAACACGCTGCCTGCCCACTTCGCGCTGCCCGCCAGGTGATCCAGCACGGCGGAATAGGCGACCTGCTGCCGCAGCGCGGCCACGCTGTATTCTCCGGCGGCATCGATCTGGACGCCGCCGTCGCTTGCCGTCCTGATGTCGACGCTGAGCGGCGCGCCCAGCATCTGGCCGCGAATGCCCCGCGCCTCGAGCTGATCGGCGGAAAAGCGCAGTGTTCCGCGGATGTCGCTGATGGGCGGGGCACCGGGGCTGACCGTCAGGCGGTTGCCGTCGAAGCGATAGACGCCATCGACTTTTGACTTGTCCATCTTGCGCAAGGGCAGGCTGAGCTTGAGGTCTAGCTCGCCGTTGCCCTCGGCCTGCATCTCCTTCGTGAAATGATCGATGCGCTCGCCCACGGCGCTGGCCTCGATGAAGCGCAGGAAGCCCGCCGTCGCCCCGGCTGCCTTGCCGGTCACGGTCAGCAGTTCCTCGGTCTGTTCGATGTCGGCGATCTCGGCGCGGACATCGCGCACGCCGACGCCGAGGATTTTTCCGCTCTTGCCGGTGATCAGCATGCGCTGCCCGGCGAACAGCAGTTCGCCCTCGATGTTGGTGATTTCCGGCCAGTCGTCGGCATAGCGCAGGGTGGTGTCGTGGAACTTGCCGCGGACCTCGAAAATGCCGCCCTTGCCGTCGCGGAAAGGAAACTGGCGCAGGTCGCCGCGCAGCTTGAGTATCGTATCCGTGGCCTTGCCGCCGTTGATGGCCGTGCGCAGCCAGTCGCGCACCTCCTTGCCCACCGCCAGCGGCATGTAGCGCCAGGCGGCATTGCCGCTGCCGCGCGTCAGGCGGGCGTCGAGGTCGAGCGCGCCCGGTCCTTCCGGCAGCGAGCGCCAGATGCCTTTCGCCTCACCGGCGGCGTCCTTGTTATGGAAGGTGACCTCGTTCATCGTTACCTGCAGGCCGTTCGCGTCGGTTTTCCAGTCAAGGTCGGCGGCGAAGGCTTCCAGTTCCAGCATCGGGTCGGCGAATACCGTCGGCAGCTCGAAGGCGGCGCGCTGCCCGTTGAGCTGCACGCTGCCGCCCTTTTCATCGCCGTCGATGCGGCCATTGATGCCGGTCATGCCCGGCACGGGCCCCAGGGCGGTGAGCCCGACCCCCTCGAAGCGGCCCTTGACCGTCCATGTTTGCGCCGCGGCCAGGGCTTCGGAGGCTCCTTTCCAGTCCATTTTCAGGTCATAGACACGGCCGCGAGGGGCGTGTCGGGCCAGGCGAGCGCGGGTTTCGTCGTCCAGCGGAAGGTGCGCCGCGAGATCCGACATGGCGGCGAGATCGAGCCCGTTGGCGCTGACCTGGCTTTGTGCCGGACGGTTGGCCGCGGCCTCTTGCCACGCCAGCTTCAGGTCGATCGGCGGCAGGTCAACGCCGCTGCGGGTCGCCATAGTCAGATTTTTGAGTTGCGCTTCAAAACCGCCTTCCAGGCGGCGTCCGGCGACGCGGCCTTCAAGCCTGACCATGTCCAGTTCGGGCAGGTCACCGCGCAAGCGCAGGCGCACGTCGGCCAGGCGGACGTCGGCGGTGGCGGACTGCAGTTGCTTGCCGGCAAATCCCAGCCATAGCCGCAGAGCCCCGCTGCCCTGCGGCAGGTCGACCGGATAATCGACCCAGTGGCGCCAGACGGCGAGGTCGGCGTAGTCGAGTTCGGCATAGGCCTCCCCCTTCCAGGCTTCGAGTTGATCGAAGTCGCGTCCCTTGAAGTTGCCGCGGATGTCGATGCGTGCCGCGAACTGCCGTGGCGGGTCGGCGGTAAGACCGAAGCGATGGCGGCTGAAGCTGTTGTCGAGCTGAAAGTTCAGGTGCTTCAGCTCCAGGGGCGGCGCCTTGCGCAAGTCGTCCTGCCAGGTGATGGTGGCATCGCGGATGATGACCCGGTCCTGCACCAGCAGCCAGTCCACAAATTCCTCGTCGGTCCCGGGCTGTGGCGTGATTTCCAGACCGGCGGCAAAGATGCGGCCGTCGCGGTCGCGTCGCAGCGCCAATGTCGGGGTGTCGAGTTCGATGCGCGCCAGGCGTAGCTGGAAATGCCACAGCGAACTCCAGGACAATTCCGCCTCGACTTCGTCGAAACCCAGAACGGGAAGGCCCCGTGCGTCGCGAATCTCGAATCCCTCGAGCGTGAGCGCGGGGCGCAGTCCGGCCCAACGGGTTTCGATCCTGCGGATGCCGACCGGGCGATTGATCGCCGTGCCGAGCATTTGCTCGATATCGCCGCGGTAGCTTTCGATCTGGGGCAGGATCGCGTAGCGCAGCGCCAGCAGCAGCAGGGCGAAGGCGAAGTAGCCCAGGGTTGCCGCCCAGGCGAACACACGCAGCAGAACTCCGAGCCGGGGGTGGGTTCGGGGCAACTGGCGCAGGCGGGAAAACAGCCGGGGAGTAATGGAGGTAGAGCCTCGAAGGGGGTGCGCCGCGGCGCACGCTAAAATTGGGCGAATCCAGCGCTAAACCATTAAATTCTAACCGATGCCCTCCCTCGCCGATATCCTCGAAACATCCCGTTACCTTGGTCGCCTGCTGGCCGTCAAACCGGCATTGGCGGCCGAGGTCGAGACGGTTCTCGATCAAGCGGTGACGCGCGAAGACCTGGCGACATGGCTGGCCGCGCAGCCTGCCGGCGAAGCCGATCTCAAGCCGGTGCTGCGCCAGCTCAAGCAGCGCGCCTATGCCCGCATCGCCACGCGCGATCTGGCCGGGCTCGCCACGCTCGGCGAAGTGGTCGAATGCATGACGCTGATCGCCGAACTGGCCGTGGCCAGGGGCGTGGACGTCCTCGGCCGTGGCCTCGTCGAGCGCTACGGCACGCCGCGCGGCGCCGACGGGCGGGCCCAGGAGCTGATCGTCATCGGCATGGGCAAGCTGGGCGGGCGCGAGCTCAACGTCTCGTCGGACATCGACCTGATCTTCGCCTACCCCGAGGACGGCGATACCGACGGCACCAGGTCGATTTCCAATTTCGAATTCTTCACGCGCCTGGGGCGCGGCCTGATCAACGCCATCGCCGACGTCACGGAAGACGGCCAGGTGTTCCGCGTCGACATGCGGCTGCGGCCCAACGGCGACTCCGGCCCGCTGGCCTGCTCCTTCGACATGCTGGAGAACTACTTCTACACCCAGGGCCGCGAGTGGGAACGCTATGCCTGGATCAAGGCGCGGCCCCTCACTGGCAACTGCGCCGGCAACTGCGCCGGCACCGGCGGGGGTTCGCGCTGGGACGAGCTGGAGGCGATCCGCCGCCCCTTCGTCTTTCGCAAGTACCTCGACTTCGGCGCCATCAACGCCATGCGCGAGCTGCATGCGCAGATCCGCCAGGAGGTGGCGAAGAAGGACAAGGCCGACAACGTCAAGCTCGGTCCCGGCGGCATCCGCGAGATCGAGTTCATCGCCCAGGTGTTCCAGCTGATCCGCGGCGGCCGCGACCCGGCGCTGCAGATCAAGCCGACCCTGCAGGTACTGAAGCTGCTGGCTGACACCGGCCTCCTTGCCGCCGAAGCCGTGGGCGAGTTGTCCGCCGCCTACGACTTCCTGCGCCGCGTCGAGCACCGCCTGCAATACCTCGACGATGCGCAGACCCACATGCTGCCGACCAATGACGCCGATCGCGCCATCGTCGCCCGCGCCATGGGCTACGGTTCCTTCGACGGCCTGCTGGCCGAGCTGGACGACCACCGCGCCGCCGTGGCGCGGCATTTCGAGGCCGTGTTCGCCGACCCCAATCGGGGCGAACACAAGCTGGCCGGCATGTGGCGCGGCGCCGGCGGCGAAGAGCAGGGCGAGGAATTCGCCAACCTCGGCTACCGCCAGCCGCGCGAGGCCGCGACGCGGGTCGCCGCGCTGCGCGAAGGGCCGCGCTACCAGCAGCTCGCCGCCGGCATCCGCGAACGCTTCGACGCGCTGGTGCCGCAGCTGATCCAGGCCGCCGCCGAAATGCCCAACCCCGATGCGACGCTCTCGCGCAGTCTCGACCTGCTTGAATCCATCTCGCGCCGCGCCGCCTACCTCGCGCTCCTGCAGCAGTACCCGCAGGCGCTGCGCAAGGTCGCCGAACTGGTCAGCAGTTCGAGCTGGGCCGCCGACTACCTGCAGCGCCACCCCATCCTGCTCGACGAACTGCTCGATCCGCGCCTGCTCGACGTGCTGCCCGACTGGAGCGGCGTGCGTGCGGCGCTCGAATTCAGCCTGGCCGAGCTGGAGCCGGATACCGAGCGGCAGATGGACCTGCTGCGCGAGACGCACCACGCACAGGTCTTCCGCCTGTTGGCGCAGGACGTGGCCGGCCTCTACACCGTCGAAAAACTCGCCGACCACCTTTCCGAACTGGCCGACATCCTGCTCGACGCGGCCTTGCGCCGTGCCTGGCTGAAGATGCTCAAGCGTCATGTCGAGCAGCCGAAGTTCGCCGTCATCAGCTATGGCAAGCTGGGCGGCAAGGAGCTCGGCTTCGCCTCCGACCTCGACCTGGTTTTCCTCTACGACGATGCGGCGCCGGAAGCCGGCGAGAATTACGGCCGGCTCGGCACGCGGCTCAATACATGGCTCTCGGCGCAGACCGCGGCCGGCCAGTTGTTCGAGACCGACCTGCGGCTGCGGCCCAACGGCGATTCGGGCTTGATGGTCAGCTCGATGGAAGCCTTCCGCAAGTATCAGCTCGAATCGGCCTGGGTCTGGGAGCACCAGGCGCTGACGCGCGCCCGCTTCTCGGCCGGCGATCCGGCGGTCGGCGAAATATTCGAAAAGATCCGCTGCGAAGTGCTGATCCAGCAGCGCGACCTCGAAAAGCTGCGCGCCGACATCGTCGAGATGCGGCAGAAGATGATGGACAGCCACGCCACGCGCGGCGACCTGCGGGCGACCGTGTTCGACCTCAAGCAAGATCCCGGCGGCCTGGTCGATGTCGAATTCATCGTGCAATACCTGGTGCTCGGCCATTCGCACGCCCATGCGGAGCTCACCGGCAACAAGGGCAACATCGCGCTGCTGAAGATGGCCGCCGACGCCGGGCTGATCCCGGGCGACCTGGCCGAGACGGTACGCAATGCCTACCGCGATTACCGCCGCATGCAGCACGGCCTGCGCCTCAACGGCACCAAGGCGCGCGTCGCGCCGGAGGAAGTCGGCGACCGCGTCACGGCGGTGCGGGAATTGTGGCGGCGGGTGTTCGGCGATTCCTAGTCGGTTGGCGCTCCGGCGCTCCGACCGTCCCGGCGGCCCGGGAGCCCGGATAATCGCCGTATTGCCAGCGCCGACTTTTTAGGATTGCCCGGAGCGGCTAAACTGCGAGCTTCCCGTTGAAAGACCCTTCCGCAGACCAAGATCATGCCCGTCAATTACGCCACCCCCGCCCCTGAAGCCCTTTTTCCCGTCGCCGGCGTGCGCCTCGGCACCGCCGAGGCCGGCATCCGCAAGAAGGACCGGCGCGACCTGACGCTGGTCGAACTGGCGCCGGGCAGCCGCGCCGCAGGCGTATTCACGCAGAACCGCTGCTGCGCGGCGCCGGTGACGCTGTGCCGCGAGCACCTGGCGGGCGACGGCAGCCTGCGCGCGCTGGTGATCAACACCGGCATCGCCAATGCCGCCACCGGCGAGCAGGGCATGCGCGCGGCGCGTGAGACCTGCGATGCCGTGGCCAGCTTGCTCGGCTGCAAGGCCCGCGAGGTGCTGCCGTTCTCCACCGGCGTGATTCTCGAACACCTGCCGGTCGAGCGGCTGGTCGCCGGACTGCCGGCGGCCAAGGCGGATCTCAGCGCGGATCACTGGCATGCCGCGGCGCACGCCATCATGACCACCGACACCGTGGCCAAGGCCGCCTCGCGCCGCATCGAGCTGGGCGGCAAGACCATCACCGTCACCGGCATCAGCAAGGGCGCCGGCATGATCCGGCCCAACATGGCGACCATGCTCGGCTTTGTCGCCACCGATGCCGGCATCGGCGCCGGCCTGCTGGCGCAACTGGCCAAGGATGCGGCGGACCAGAGCTTCAATTGCATCACGGTCGATGGCGACACCTCGACCAACGATTCCTTCGTCGTCATCAGTACCGGCGCCGCGGGCCTCGACGTCGATGCCGCCTCGCCGCACTGGCCCGGGTTGCGTGCGGCGGTGTTCGCCGTGGCGCAGGAACTGGCCCAGGCCATCGTCCGCGACGGCGAGGGCGCGACCAAGTTCATCACCATAAAAGTCGGCGCCGGCGCTACGGCGGAAGAATGCCGCAAGGTGGCCTATGCCATCGGCCATTCGCCGCTGGTGAAGACGGCCTTCTTCGCTTCCGATCCCAACCTTGGCCGCATCCTGGCCGCGATCGGCTATGCCGGCATCGACGACCTGGATGCCGCCGGCGTGCGCGTCTGGCTCGGCTCGGGCGACGAGGAGGTGTTGGTCTCCGAGAACGGCGGGCGCGCCGCGAGCTACCGCGAGGAGGCCGGCTCGCGCATCATGAAAAACGCCGAGATCACGGTGCGCGTCGATCTCGCTCGCGGTTCCTCGCAGGCCACGGTGTGGACCTGCGATTTCTCCTACGATTACGTGAAGATCAACGCCGACTATCGCTCCTGAGGACACCATGACCATCGCCGACCCAGCCCGCTTCGAGCGCGCCATCGCCCTGTTCGATGCCGCCAACGCCGAGGACCCCAACCAGGATGAAGGTCAGCCCAAGGAGCTGCTCTACGCCAGGCGCATGACGGAGATGATCGGCCGCTATGCGCCCGACGCCAGCGAGGTGGCGCAACTCGCCGTGCGCGCCCAGCACATCAAGCGCTGGACCGTACCGCGCAGCAGCTACCCGATGACCAGGGAGGGCTACCTCGCCTGGCGCACCGGCCTTTACAAGTTCCACGCCGAGACCGCAGGCGAACTGATGCGGCAGGCCGGCTACGACCAGGAAACGATAGACAAGGTGCAGATGGCGGTCGGCAAGCGCCAGCTCAAGGTGAATGCCGATACGCAGATGATGGAGGATGTCACCGACCTGGTTTTCATCGAGCACTACATGCTCGGCTTCGCCGGCAAGCATGCCGAATACAGCGAAGAGAAATGGCTCGAAATCGTGCGCAAGACCTGGAGGAAGATGTCGGAGCGCGCCCACGCCTTCGCCACCGGCGGCGGCATCAAGCTGCCCGAGCCGCTGGTGCCGCTGATACTCAAAGCAATTTCAGAGGGGAAATGACATGAAAGTCGGATTCATAGGCCTGGGCCTGATGGGCCGCCCGATGGCCCAGCACCTGGAAAAGGCCGGACACACGCTGCACCTGTGGGCGCGCCGGCCCGAGTCGCTGGCGCCGTTTGCCGCCGCCAATGCGAAAACGCACGCGACGCCCGCCGCTGTCGCCGCCCATGCCGAGGTGGTGATCGTCATGGTCGCCGACGCGCCCGACGTGGAAAACGTTTGCCTCGGCGCCGACGGCCTGGCGTCCGGCGGCAAGCCTGGTTTGGTGGTGGTCGACATGTCGACCATCAATCCGAATGCGGCGCGCAGCATCGGTAGCCGCCTGGCGGAAAAGGGCATCGAATTCGTCGATGCGCCGGTGTCCGGCGGCGAGATGGGCGCGATCAACGCGGCGCTGACCATCATGGCCGGCGGCACGCCCGAGGCCTTCGGGAAGGTGAAGCCCCTGCTGGAAAAAATGGGCAAGTCGGTGACGCTGATCGGCGATTCCGGCGCCGGCCAGGTGGCCAAGGCCTGCAACCAGATCCTCACCGGCGTCGGCACGCTGGCCGTGGCCGAGGCCTTCAACTTCGCGGCGAAGAGCGGCGTCGATCCGGCCAAGGTGAGGGAGGCCTTGCTGGGCGGTTTCGCCTATTCGAAGATCCTCGAAAACCACGGCCAGCGCATGCTCGACCGCAACTTCAAGCCCGGCTTCAAGGCCTGGATGCACCAGAAGGATCTGCGCATCGTCATGGAAGAGGCACATCGCATGGGACTCATGCTGCCCTCGGCGGCGGCCACGGCACAGGTCTTCAACGCCATCGTCGGCAGCGGCATGGGCGAGAACGATTCCATCTCCGCGCTGATGCTGCTGGAGAAGATGTCGGCTCCCGAAAAGTGAAGCCGTACCGCCGGGCCGCCCCAAGGAGCGGCAAGTCATGACCGGAGCGTGCGACGCACGCGAACCGTGGTCACCCCCTTTCCTGGAAAGGGGGCGGAGGGATTGTCCATGATCATTGGTTTCATAGGCCTCGGTACCATGGGAAACCCCATGGCCGGGCATCTCCTGCAGGCCGGCCACGCGCTTCATGTCTGGAGTCGCCGTGCCGCCAGCGCCGACTTTCTGGTGGAGCGCGGTGCGCAGCGCTGCGCATCGCCGGCAGATGTGGCGGCCGCGAGCGAAATCGTGTGCACCAACGTCACCGCCAGCGCCGACCTCGAAGGGCTTGCGGCGCAACTCGCGCCGGGTTTCGCGCCGGGCGCGCTCCATGTCGATTTTTCCACCGTGGCGCCCTCGGCGGCGCGGCGCGTGGCGCAGATGTATGCGGTGCGCGGCGTCGATTTCGTCGATGCGCCGGTTTCGGGCGGCGGCCCCGGCGCGCAAAACGCCACGCTGTCCATCATGTGGGGTGGAAAGTCGGCGCTGGCGCCACGCCTCGAACCGCTTTTTTCCGTCTTGGGCAAGACCATCGTTCGTGTCGGCGAAGTTGGCGCGGGGCAGGTGGCCAAGGCATGCAACCAGATGGTGATGGTGGCGGCGATCGAGGCCTGCGCCGAAGCGGCGCGCCTGGCGGAGGCGGCCGGCGTCGATTTCGCGCTGGTGCGCCAGGCGATGCTCGGCGGCTCGGCGGGGTCGCGCGTGCTCGAGGTTTTTGGCGGGCGCATGGCGGCGCGAGATTTCACCCCCGGCGTCGAGGCCCGCCTGCACCACAAGGATTACGCGCTGCTGATGGACGAGGCGGCCCGCATCGGTGCGCCGCTGCCGGTGTCGGCGGCAGTCTGGCAGCAGCTGAACGCGCTGATGGCGCTGGGTTGGGGCACACGGGATACGGCGTCCCTGCTGCCGGTGCTGGAGGCGGCCGCGCGACAATGAAAGCCGCGCCGGCGATCACAGCGCCGAAAAAGTCGGCGCTGGAACTCAACGCGATCTTCGAGAACGCGACCGTCGGCATCTTGTTCACCCACAACCGGCGGCTGATGCAGGCCAACCGGCTGTGCGCCGAGATGTTCGGCTACGCGCTGGACGAATTCATCGACCAGCCGGCCCTGATCCTTTATGCCGACCAGGAAGCCTATTCGGCGCTCGGGCGCGAGGCGGGGCCGGTACTTTCCGCCGGCCGTTCCTATCGTTCCGAGATCCGGTTCAAGCGCAAGGACGGCAGCCTGTTCTGGTGTCGCGTTTCGGCCAAGGCGGTGGATCCCGAGCATCCGCGCGACGGCACGCTGTGGATCATTGAGGACGTCACGGGGGACCGCTCGATCCTGGAGGCGCTGGCGCAAAGCACCGGCGAGCTCTCGGCAATCTTCAATTCCGCCTCGCTGGGCATCGCGGTCGTGCGCAAGGGCGTCTTCGCACGCTGCAACCGTCGCCTCGAGGAAATGCTCGGCCTGCCCGCGGGATCGCTGACGGGCCAGGCCACCCGGCAATTCTTCAACAGCGACGAGGAATTCCAGCGCATCGACGCGCAGATTCGCGCCGAGTTCGCGGCGGGCGTCCGGCATATTCGCGAGCAGACCTTCCTACGCGCCGACGGCAAGGTGGTGTGG
The DNA here is from genome assembly GCA_044360105.1 of Sulfuritalea sp. Lineage (GTDB taxonomy): Bacteria > Pseudomonadota > Gammaproteobacteria > Burkholderiales > Rhodocyclaceae > Sulfuritalea. Next base: position 36,688 of record JBIKKY010000009.1, on the reverse strand, counting down.
CATCGGATCAGCGGCAGCGCCCTGGATCCGGAAAATCCGCAGGCCGGGTCGGTCTGGCTGGTCGAGGAAATCACCGCCACGCGCGAAGCCGAGCAGCGGGCGCAGCAGGCTTTCGACGAACAGCAGATGATTTTCGACAATGCGGCGGTAGGCATTCTGTTCGTGCGGGACCGCGTGGTGCAGCGCTGCAATCGCAAGCTGGCCGAAATCTTCGGCTACCGGCCGGAGGAACTGGCCGGGCGCTCGACGCGTGTCTTTTACCTAAGCGAAGCCGACTATCAGAACCACGGTGCCGAAATGCTTCCGGTTGTCATGGCCGGTGCGACCTACATCGGCGAAAACCGGGTGCGGCACAAGGACGGCACCGCATTCTGGATACGGTTCACCGGGCGGCGTGTTCCCAGCCAGACCGGCAGCATCGACCTGACATGGATTTTCGAGGATGTCACCGAACGCCATCGGGCCGAGGAGGCGCTGCGGCACATCCATGAGGAGCTCGAACAGCGCGTGGTCGAGCGCACTACCGAACTGGCCAGCGCCAACACACAGCTGCAGGGGGAGGTGTTCGAACGCATGCAGGCCGAGCAGCGCATCTGGCATGTCGCCCACCATGACAGCCTGACCGGCCTGCCCAACCGCACCCTGCTGCATGACCGGCTGCAGCAGGCTCTGGCAAATGCGCAGCGCGGCCGGCATCGGGTGGCGGTGATGTTCCTCGACCTCGATAGATTCAAGAGCGTCAACGACACGCTGGGCCACGCCATCGGCGACGAGTTGCTGAAGCACGTCGCCGATCGCCTGAGGAACGTGGTGCGGGCGGTCGATACCGTTTCGCGCCTGGGCGGCGACGAGTTCGTCATCGTCCTGCACGAGATTTCCTCGCCCGACGACGTGGTCCAGGTGGCGGAAAAAATCCTCGGCGCCCTGGCGCTGCCGGCGCGTATCGAAGGCCACCAGTTGAGCGCCACGCCGTCGATCGGCATCAGCATGTTCCCCGATGACGGCGACGAAGTCGTTGCGCTGATGAAAAGCGCCGACACGGCGATGTATCAGGCGAAGGCCGCCGGACGCAACAACTTCCAGTTCTTCGCGCGCAAGATGAACGAGCAGGCCACCCACTTCTTCGCGCTGGAAAACCGGCTGCGCAAGGCCATCGAGAGCGGAGAACTGGTACTGCACTATCAGCCCCTGGTGGATTGGCCGCGCCGTGTCGTCTGCGGCCTGGAGGCGCTGGTGCGCTGGAACGACCCGGAGCAGGGCCTGATCGATCCGGCCGAGTTCATTCCGGTTGCCGAGGAAACCGGGCTCATCGTGCCGATCGGCGAATGGGTGCTGAGCGAGGCCATGCGGCAGAATCGGGCCTGGCAGCTGGAGGGGTGGCCCCTGCTGCCCATCTCGGTCAACCTCTCGGCGCGCCAGTTTCGACAGAAGGACCTGGTCGGGAACCTGCGCCGCATCCTCGCCGATACCGGGCAGCCGGCGCGGCTGCTGGAGCTGGAAATCACCGAAACCACCCTGATGCAGGATATCCAAGAGACACAGGCCAGGCTTCAGGAAATTTCCGCCATGGGCGTGCAACTGGCGATCGATGATTTCGGCACGGGCTATTCCAGCCTGAGCTACCTCAAGCGTTTCCCGGTGCACAAGCTGAAAGTCGATCAGAGCTTCGTGCGCGACCTCACCTTCGACCCTGACGATGCGGCCATCGTCACGGCCATCGTCGGTCTGGCAAAAAGCCTCGGTCTGGAGACCCTGGTCGAGGGCGTGGAAACCCGCGAGCAACTGGATATCCTGCTCGGCCTGGGTTGCGAGCGGTTCCAGGGCTCCTTGTTCTCGCGCCCCCTGCTGCCGGATCGCGCCGATGAAATTTTCCGGCCGCGGCTGGATCTGGCAGCCAGCCGGCCTTGAGTCGCAACCGCGAATCAAGTCCCCGGCCTCTCGGGCATAATGGCCGCCGTCAATCACCCACATCCTGGAGCCACACCATGAGTCAGACCACCACGGCCAGCGGCCTTGTCATCGAAGAAGTGCTTGTCGGCGAAGGCGCCGAAGCCCGCGCCGGGCAGATGGTTTCCGTGCATTACACGGGCTGGCTTACCGACGGTACCAAGTTCGATTCGAGCAAGGATCGCAACGAACCCTTCGAGTTTCCTCTGGGTGCGCGGCATGTCATCGCCGGTTGGGACGAAGGCGTGCAGGGAATGAAAATCGGCGGCACGCGCAAGCTGACCATCCCGGCAGCGCTGGGCTACGGCGCCCGCGGCGCAGGCGGCGTGATTCCGCCCAATGCGACGCTGGTGTTCGAGGTGGAACTGCTGGGACTGGCCTGATTTGACCGCGCCGTGTTCAGCCTGAGGTCGCCGTGACGCATTTCCTGCCGTCCCGCCTGCCGAATGTCGGCACCACGATTTTTACCGTCATGTCGCGCCTCGCCGCGGAGCACGGTGCAATAAATCTTTCGCAGGGCTTCCCGGACTTTTCGCCCGCGCCCTTCCTGCTCGATCGCGTCACTCACCACATGGCGGCGGGTGCCAACCAGTATCCGCCCATGGCGGGCGTGCCCGCCCTGCGCGAGGCCATCGCGGAAAAGGTGCGGCGGCTGTACCTCGCCAACTACGATCCGGAGAGCGAAATCACGGTCACGGCCGGGGCGACCCAGGCGATCTACACCGCCATCGCGGCGTGCGTCAGGCCCGGCGACGAAGTGATCGTCTTTGCGCCGGTTTACGATTCCTACGTGCCGGGCATCGAGCTCAATGGCGGCCACGCCGTTTACGCGCATCTGCGTTTTCCCGAATTCAGACCGGACTGGGACGAGGTGCGCGCCCTGATCACGCCGCGCACGCGCATGATCATCATAAATTCACCGCACAACCCGAGCGGTTCGGTGTGGTCGGCGCAGGACATGGCGATGCTGGAGACCCTGGTCCGCGACACGCAGATCGTCGTCGTCAGCGACGAGGTTTATGAACACGTGGTGTTTGACCAGGAAGGTGCCGGCGGCACGCGGCGACATGAAAGCGTGACCCGCTACCCGGGCCTGCGCGAACGCAGCTTCGTGGTCTCGAGTTTCGGCAAGACCTACCACGTCACCGGCTGGAAGGTGGCCTACTGCCTTGCGCCGCGCGAACTGATGACGGAATTTCGCAAGGCCCACCAGTTCATCGTGTTTACCGTGCACCATCCGGCGCAACTGGCGCTGGCGGATTTCATGCGCGCGCATCCGGAGTTTGCCGACAATCTGGCGGACTTTTATCAATCCAAGCGCGACTTTTTCCGCCGGCAGATGGAGGGCTCGCGCTTCGAACTGCTGCCCTGCGCCGGCACCTATTTCCAGCTGGCGACCTATGCCGCGATCAGCGATGAGCCGGACATGCGATTCGTCCAGCGCCTGACCCGGGAGCATGGCGTCGCGGCGATCCCCGTTTCGGTCTTCAATCCTGATGGTGACGACCAGCGGGTGATCCGTTTCTGCTTTGCCAAGAACGAGGCGACGCTGGCCGCGGCTGCAGAACGCCTGCGCGCCCTGTAGTCGCCGTAGCGCCGGCGCCGACTTTTTGATGCCGTCTCCGCGTCCAGTGGCGACATATTCTGCAAGCTAGTACCGTCAGCGCTTGACGCGGACATACCCCATAAGGGGATACCGTCCTTGCGTCCCGCAGGGACAAACCCCACAAGGGGATACCGTCCGCGCTTTTGGCGCGGACATAAAAAAACCCCGATGCTTTTGGGCATCGGGGTTGAAACCAGCCCCTTTGCGGGGCCGGAGGAGGAGACGATACAGTGTTTCTCAGGCGGCCTTGCGAGCCTTCGGAGCGGCGGCGCCGGTGCCGACAGCCTTGACGGTCGCAGTGGTCGCGGCGGCAACATTGGCTTCAGCGATTTCGGCGACTTGCTTGGCAGCCTTGGTCATGCTGTCGTAGGCCGAGTTGGCGGCGGCGATCGCCGACTTCACGGCAGCCACGGCGACATCGGAACCGGCCGGGGCGTTCTTGGCGGCCTTGTCGAGGGCAACCGAGACGTTCTTGTTGATTTCTGAAAACTGGCCTTCGACGACCTTGGCCAGTTCTTCCTGGGTCTGGGTGGCGATCTCATACACGCTGCGCGAGTAGGCGACGGCTTTTTCAACAGCGGGCTGGGCCAGCGTGGTTTGCATGGCAACCAGTTGCTGCACGTCCTTGACGCCGAGCAGAGCCTTGGCGTTGGCAACGCTGTCTTCCAGCATGGCGCGGGCGGTATTGAGGTTGAGGGCGGCAAGGCGCTCGGCGCTGGCGAAAGCCGTGTTGGCAACGGTCAGCAGGGTTTCTACGGTGGCCTTGTTGGCGCTGGCGAATTGTTCGGTGGTGGCGTTCATGGTGATCTCCTGAATTGATTTCGAAAAAGTTGGCTGATATTGGTGTTTGATCTTTTATCGCGCATCCCTGTCTTCCGGGGCGATGTTGCAGTGCATCATGGTTCGTATTATAGGCATCGGAAACGCCATGTCAAGACTTTTTTGGTGCAATGCAACAAAAAGTGTTTTCTCAATTAAACATTCATATTAACAATTAGTTGTAAAAACAAAAAAGGCCCAGCAGGGCCTTTGATGATGCGCTGCGAAAGAGTTCTCAGGCGTCGCGGAAGGCCGGCTTTCGCTTTTCCACGAAGGCCGCCATGCCTTCCTTCTGGTCAGCCAGGGCGAAGGCCGAGTGGAAGGTGCGGCGCTCGAACAGCAGGCCTTCCTGCAGGCCGGATTCATAGGCGCGATTGACCGATTCCTTAATCATCATCACGACCGGCAAGGAAAAGTCGGCGATAGTGGCCGCGGCGGCGAGGGTTTCCTCGAGCAACTTGTCGGCGGCAATGATGCGCGCCACCAGCCCGGCGCGCTCGGCCTCCTCGGCATCGATGAAACGCGCGGTGAGGCACATGTCCATGGCCTTGGCCTTGCTCACGGCGCGCGGCAGGCGCTGGGTGCCGCCGGCGCCGGGCAGGATGCCCAGCTTGATTTCGGGCTGGCCGAACTTGGCGGTATCGGCGGCGTAGATCATGTCGCACATCATGGCCAGTTCGCAGCCTCCGCCCAAGGCAAAGCCGGCGACCGCGGCAATGATCGGCTTGCGGCAGCGGCCGATACGATCCCAGTTGCGGCTGATGTAATCGGTCTTGTAGACGTCCATGAAATTCCAGCCGGCCATGGCTCCGATGTCGGCGCCGGCGGCGAAGGCCTTGTCCGAACCGGTGATGACCATGCAGCCGATGCCCGGATCGGCTTCGAAGCCGTCGAGCGCGGCGCCGATTTCATCGATCAATTTGTCGTTCAGCGCATTCATGGCCTTGGGCCGGTTGAGCGTAATCAAACCCACCTTGCCACGGGTTTCGACGATGATGTTTTCGTAACTCACTTCGAGGTCTCCTGACGGGGGGGTGCGATTTCCTGAGCGCCCTTCAGCACCGGGGCCGGAACGGCGGGGCCGGGGCCTGCGGGCGTGCTCCCGGCCTTGCCTATCGGCGGCGCGGCCGGGGCGTCTTCCTTCTTGTTTTTCGGCTGTATGACGGCGCGCACGCGCTCATTGCTGCCCGGCTTGGCGCGGGTGCCATCGGGACCGCTGGTGACGACATACTGTTCGTTGCGCGCATCGTAGGAGATGTACTGGCCGCGCACTTCGTCCTGCCCGCTCTTGACCCGGGCGCGCATGAAGAACTCGGTCTTTTCGTTCTTGGCGTCGTGCTCGATGCGCTCGGCTTCGCCTTCCATGTATTCGTCCACGCCTTCGCGCTTTTGCCGGAAACGCGCCAGTACGCCGGCGCTTCCGGTGGCGACGCCGCGCTGGTAGCCGTCGTCGTCCTGGCTGATGACGATGCGCTCGGCGCGGATGATCAGGGTGCCCTTGACCAGCTGCACATTGCCCTCGAAGGTCTGCAGCTTCTTCACGTCGTCGACCGAGACGCGGTCGGCTTCGATATTGACGGGCTTGTCGGCGTCGGCTTTTTCCGCCCAGGCCGGACCTGTGCCGAGAAGGATGCCGGCAACCGCGGCGAGTCTGTAAATGGCGTTCATGGTGTCTTGGTCCGGTTGCTATGGATGGTGCCGGAAACCCGGCCGCGCATTACGGTGATGCCGGTTCCGTTGTCGATCTCGAGTCCGCTGCCATGCATGACGCTGCCGCCCCGGGTGATGGTCACCGGATCGTCGGTGCTGCCCTTTTCCTCGTCGGGAAAGATTTTTAGCGTCCTGGTCTCGAGCGTTGTCGGCGCCGCGCCGCGCGTTGTCCCGTGGCGGGTCACCTTGACATCGTCGACCAGATCGACTTCCTTGCCGTCGCGCCCGACGTAGGCCATGCGCGCGGAAATCTCGACCGGCGGCTGGCGGTGATAGGTGACATGCGGCGAGGTCACTATGGTCGTGTCGTCGTCCGGGTAGTGCAGCAGTTTGTCGGCGGTGAGGGTGTGCTGCAAGGTACCGTTGATGTCGAAGCGAAGCAGCTTCACGCCCTCGGCCCAGTAGTCCGGATCGTGGCGCAGCGGACCGCGCGGCGCATCGCTCTGGATCACCCGGCTGAGCCAGAAGGTCAGGGCCGCCAGCAGCAGCAGCATGAACAGGGGAAAAATGGAGGTGGCGCGATCGTTCATGCCAGGTATTCCGCCATTGCCGCGTCCCATTTGCCCTGAGCGCGCAGGATCAGGTCGCAGACCTCGCGCACGGCGCCGCAGCCGCCGCCCTTGCCGGCGACGTAGTCTACGCGGGAGAGCACTTCGGGGTGCCCGTCGGCGACGCTGGCGGAAAAGCCGCAGGCGCGCAGCACGGGCAGGTCCACCACGTCGTCGCCCATGTAGCCGGTTCGGGATAAATCGATGCCGCGCTCGGCGGCAAGCTGCCCCAGCAGCGTGCGTTTGTCCGCGACGCCCATGTGCAACTCCCTGACGTCCAGATTCCTGGCGCGCTGTGCAAGTGCCTGCGAGCTGCGGCCGCTGATGATGACCACTTCGATTCCGGCGCGTTGCAGCATCTTGAGGCCATGGCCGTCGAGGCTGGAAAAGCCCTTGATTTCGTCGCCGCCGGGGCCGAAGTAGAGGGTGCCGTCGGTCAGCACGCCGTCGACGTCGAAGCCCATCAGCGCGAGGCGGGCTGCCTTGGCCGTCGCCTGCGTCATGCTGTTGTCCATCAGACGACTTTCGCCCGGAACAGGTCGTGCATGTTCAACGCGCCGCAAAGTGCGCCGGCGTCGTCGGTCACCAGCAGCTGGTTGATCTTGTTGGCCTCCATCATTTCCACGGCCTCGACGGCGAGGCGGCGGCTGCCGATGCTGCGCGGATTGCGCGTCATGACCGTGGCGACCGGGGTATTGCGCAGGTCGCCGAGGCGTTCCATGGCGCGACGCAGGTCGCCGTCGGTGAAGATGCCGGTTATTTTCCCGGCCGCATCGAGGATCACCGCCATGCCCATGCCGCCCCGCGTCATCGCCGCCAGGGCGACGGGCACCGAGACGTTCTCGTCCAGCGCCGGCACATCGGCCTGCATGACGTCGCGGACATGGGTGAGCAGCTTGCGGCCCAGCGCGCCGCCCGGGTGGGAGCGGGCGAAGTCCTCGGCGCCGAAGCCCCTGGCGTCGAGCAGGGCCACGGCGAGCGCGTCGCCCAGGGCCAGCGCCGCGGTGGTGCTGGCCGTCGGTGCCAGGTTCAGCGGACAGGCCTCCTGGTCGACGCGGGCGTCGAGGTGGATGTCGGCTTCCTGCGCCAGCGAAGACGCTTCGTTGCCGGTGATGGCGATCAGTTTGCCGCCCAGGCGTTTCACCAGCGGCACGATGGTCAGCAACTCGTCGTTCTCGCCCGAATTGGAAATGGCGATCAGGACATCGTCGCGGGTGATCATGCCCAGGTCGCCGTGCACGGCTTCGGCGGCATGGACGAAATAGGCCGGGGTGCCGGTACTGGCGAAGGTCGCGGCCAGCTTGCGGGCGATGTGTCCGGACTTGCCGATGCCGCTGACGATCACCCGGCCGTGGCTGCCGCGGATCAGCGCAACTGCTGCACTGAATTCGCCGCCCAGTCGCCGCGCCAGCGCGGCGACCGCCGCCGCTTCGATGTCCAGCACCTGGCGGCCCATTGCCACGGCGCGAGCGTCGTCAGAAACGCGAGCGGCAAGTGGTGGAATGGCTTGGTTCATCGGGGGCTGGCGTTTATGATGGAACCAAATTATAGCAACCGCGCCCCATATCTTCCGCTCCGCTTCAGTTTCCTACGTGACCGATACCCTTTCCTTCATTCTGCTGCTGCTTGCCCTTGCCGTGGTGGTGGTGGTCATCTTCCGCATGCTCGGCCTGCCGCCGATCATGGGCTACCTGCTGGTCGGGGCGGTGGTCGGGCCGTACGCCACGGGCTGGGTGCCCGATACCGAGGAAACGCGGCATCTGGCCGAGTTCGGCGTGGTGTTCCTGATGTTCAGCATCGGCCTCGAGTTTTCCCTGGCGCGTTTGTACAGCATGAAGCGCATCGTCTTCGGCCTCGGCCTGGCGCAGGTGCTGGTGACCACCCTGGTCGGCACGCTGCTGGCGCGCTATGCCGGCATCCCCTGGCTGGCCGGGATTGCCCTGGGCGGGGCGCTGGCGATGTCATCGACCGCGATGCTGTCCAAGCTCCTGACCGAGCGCGGCGAACTGGATGCGCCGCATGGGCGCGAAGTGATCGGCGTGCTGCTGTTCCAGGACATCGCCGTGGTGCCGCTCCTGGTGTTGATCCCGGCCTTGTCGCAGCCGGTCGAGGCGATGGCCGAGGCCCTGCTGCTGGCGGCATTCAAGGCGACGGTGCTGCTCGCGCTGGTGCTGTTCATCGGCCAGCGCCTGCTTTCGGCGTGGTTCTACATGGTGGCCAGGCAAAAATCCGCCGAGCTGTTCATGCTCAACGTGCTGCTGGTCACCCTCGGCCTGGCCTGGCTGACAGAACTGGCGGGCCTGTCGCTGGCGCTGGGCGCCTTCACGGCCGGCATGCTGATCGGCGAAACCGAATACCGCTACCAGGTGGAAGAGGACATCAAGCCTTTCCGCGACGTGCTGCTCGGGCTGTTTTTCGTCGCCATCGGCATGCGCCTCAACGTGCCGCAGATCGTCGGCCAGTGGTCGCTGGTGATCGCCATACTGGTCGCGCTGCTGGCGTTCAAGCTGCTGATCGTCGGCGTCGCGTCAAGGCTGCTGGGCAGTTCGCCGGGCACGTCCCTGCGCAGCGGCTTGTGGCTGTGCGCCGGCGGCGAATTCGGTTTCGTGATCCTCGCCCGCGCCCGCGACGTGCAACTGCTGGGCCCCGAGACGCTACAGCCGGTGCTGGCGGCCATGGTGCTGTCGCTGCTGCTGGCGCCCTTGATCGTGCACTTCTCGGATCGCCTGGTGTTCCGCTTCGTCGCCTCGGAATGGCTGCTGCGCTCGATGCAATTGACGCAGCTTGCGGCGCAGTCGCTGACCAGCGACAAGCATGCCATCATCTGCGGCTACGGCCGTACCGGCCAGCATCTGGCGCGCTTTCTGGAAGCCGAGGGCGTGTCCTTCATGGCCCTCGACCTCGATCCCGAACGCGTGCGCGAAGCCAGCATCGCGGCCGAAGCCGTTTCCTACGGCGATTCATCGAAAAAGGAAACCCTGTTGGCGGCGGGCCTCATGCGCGCCAGCGTGGTGATCATCACCTTTGCCGAAATCGACGCCGCGCTGCGGGTGATCCATCGGGTGCGGGAGCTACGCCCCGATGTCGCCATCGTCTCGCGCGCCAGGGCGCAGGACGATGTCGAAAAGCTCTATGCCGCCGGCGCCGCCGAAGTGGTGCCGGAGGCCCTCGAATCGAGCGTGATGCTCGCCACCCACGCGCTGGCGCTCTCGGGCATACCGATGCACAAGGTGATCAAGCGTCTGCGCGTGGTGCGCGAGCAGCACTATTCGCTGCTGCGCGGCTTCTTTCACGGCGCCACAGATGCCGGCGCCCACCTGGCCGATGCCGACCAGCCACGCATGCATGCGGTGACGCTGACGCCGGGCGCCGTGGCCATCGGCCGGCGGGTCGGCGAACTTGACCTGGAAAAAGTCGGCGCCGGCGTTACGGCGATCCGGCGCCGTTCGCAGCGCGCGCTCAGGCTGGAGCCGTCACTGGAACTGATCGAAGGCGATGTGGTGGTGCTGATCGGGACGGCGGCGGCGGTGACGGCGGGGGAGGGTTTTCTGCTGCGGGACGGAACCTGAAGTCCTCGCAGCGGTGCAGATACCAGGTCCCGTTGCCCAGCGGATCCGCCCACGTCGGGTGCCCAGGCGCGCCCAGCGCCTGGCGCAGGATCACGGAATGAAGTATCGGGTCCTGGCACAAGGCGGCCAGGTCGGCCGCTTGCGGCGAGGGCTGCGACCGGAGTTCGTTGGCCGGCCGTAGCCTTCCATCCGGGCCGATGTCCGAATCGGTCTGGCTGAAGGCTGCAATGCGCGCCAGCCGGCGCCGCGTCTCCTGTGCCGTCTGCCGGGAAAATACGACGCCGACGCTTTGCTGTATCGATGCGTAGTTGCCTTGCCCGAGCAGAAACCAGGCGTAGAGGAAATTGTCTTGCCAATACACCGTGGCATCCGGCGGGATTTCGCGGTCGAAGGGGCGTGCCTGGGTCGTGCGGAACAAGTGGTTCTGCAGCAGGTCGTCGGCCCGGTACCAGCCGAAGGAGGCCGCTGCAAGGAAAATCAGCGCCGCACCGATGCCGGCCGCGGGGCGGCGCCCGGCCACCAGTACGAGGATCACGGCCAGTGGCGCCAGCAGCAGCGCCAGCGGGCCGTAGAACACGGATGCCAGGTCGCCCACCGGCCAATGCGTGCCCGGCGAGAGTGCGCCCTGAATCCGCTCGAGCAGGTAGCTGCCCTGTTGCAGCAGCGCCAGCAGGGTTTCGAGCAAGACTGCGAACAGTGCCAGGACGGCGCCCGGCGCCACCCAGCGCGGCAGGACAGGCGGCACTTCGCGGCGCCAGAGCGAGTTCGCCAGCAGTGCCAGGACCATGGCCGTGGCGCCGCCCAGGCTGCCGGCGGTCAATGCCGCGGCCGCGAATCCGGCCAGGAGCCAGCGGTCCGCCGCGGAGCGGCGCCAGCGCTCCATGAACAGCGCGACCAGGGCGAGGAGTCCGCAGACCTTCAGCAGCCAGAGGCTGCGCCAGGGCTGCGCCTGGACGAAGAGAGCCGCCTGGGTCAGGGTTGCGATCACCGCGAGGCCGAGCCCTGCGGCACCCGTTAGCGCAAGCGCGAAAAATGCATTTCGCGCCGGCGCTATGCCGCGTGCCGCGGCCAGCAGAATGCCGATCCAGGTAAAGGGCTCGACCCATTCCTGCCAGCGCCATCGTTCGATGAACACGAAAGGCGCGCGTTTCTGGACCAGTTCGATCCACGCCGCATCCATTTTCGGCAGTGCGCCGGCAACCGCCAGGGCAAGCATCAACAACAGCGGAAGCCATTTCCAGTGCCGCTGCCAGTGGTAGGCGGCGAGAAACATCACGCCGGGCAGGGCCATGATCGGATGCAGCAGGCATGCGCCGAGGATCGCTGCCACCGCGAGTCCGCCGCGGCCTTTCAGCGTCGCCGCAAGGCCGAGCAGGACCAGGCTTTCGGCCCAGATACGTGCGGTGAGGAAGGACTCGGCGTAATGGAAAACCGACTCGTAGCCGTAGTGCGCCGGCAGTGCGAACAGGAGGGCGAGGCCGGCCACCAGGAAGGTCCCGTGCAGCCACTGGCGCGCGATCCGGAATGCGGCAAAAGCCCAGATGCACTGCGCGACGGCCAGCAGCGCGAACGCGGCAGTGCCCAGCCCGATCTGGCGGCTCAACCAGGCATAGGGCGGCGTGAATAGCGTGTAGTCGTTCTGCGAGCCGAAGACGAAGAACAGGTCGTGCTCGAAGCGCGCGGGATCACCCTGGGCCAGCGCCTGCACCGCGTAGAACAGGGCATCGTGGTGGATGCCGTGGTAGCGGTGCGTCAGCAGCCAGATCGCGGCCAGGCACAGCGCTGCCGTGACGGTCTGGTGGCGGGAAAATCGCATGCGCTGGTGGAATGAAAAAAGCCCGCCGAAGCGGGCTTTGACTTCGCCGGTCGGCGTCAGAAGCCGGCGCAGACTGTGTATTGCTGGCCTTCGTTGATTGCCGAGGTGTCGACCGCGCCCGAGTTCCGGGCTGCGCCCGTCGTCACGGCACGGACGTTGCCGCCGGCGGTGTTGCCATCGTCCATCGTGGTGTCGATCTGGCGCACATAGCGGCCGAGGACGCCCGTGGAGCAGACGTAGAAGGAACCGCGCATGCCCCCGATCCAGGGTAAGGGGGCCCCGGTTGCATCCAGTCCGCTCTCGATGCCTATCCTGCCGCCGTCGGCGTTGACCGGATCGTAGTTTGGAGCAGCCGGCGTAACCACACCCGAGGCCAGATTGGCGAGCCGCACATGCTGCCAGAAGACATAGGTTTCATGGGCAACGGTGGCGGCGTTCCAGTCGCCGTCGATGCGGGCGTTGCCGGTGGAGCAGGTGGCCGAGTTCGGCGTGCAAACCACGGCAAGCGCCGCGGCGCCGAACGCGTTGTCGAGTGCAGCTTGGTTCTGGTCGCCGGGGAAGGCCTTGAAGCGGTCCTGATAGCTGTAGACCAGTGAGGAAACGGTGCGGAAGTCGTTAACCATGTTCTTGACTTTGGCGCTGTTGATCAGTTCCTGACCCTTCAGCACGCCGCCCAGCAGCAGGCCGATAATGACCAGCACGATAGCGATTTCGACCAGGGTAAAACCGGATTGTTGGCGTTTCATGATTTTTCCTTTTAAACGGGATCGATAGCTTATTGGCTGCCGTTCACTAAGCATTTAGTATGCCACGAGTAATATATCATATTATTCAATATGTTGCGCTTTTTTGTGATTCTTGATTCGAGGGCCATCTGTCGAATATTGGACAGCTTCGTCGGCATTTCGGCAGATACGTCCCTGGCCGGCCTGGCTAAAATCAAAAAATCTTCCTACGGCTTGCCTTGACGGCAAACTTCATCCCTTGGCGATTCTCCCGCTCTCTTCCGCTTTCCCGACGCGGCTGGTTGCCCTGCGACAGGGCTTGCTGCTTGCCTTGCTGGCAGTCCTGTATGTGGTTCTCTGGCAGGGTCCGGAGACGCCGCTGGGCAAGACGCTGTTCGTCGTCCATCTCGGCCTGTTCTTGCTGTGGCAGCCCTTCGTGCACGCCGAGCAGCGCATATCGGCGATTTCCTTGCTGGGTCTGGCGGGCATCGTGCTTGGCGGCGTGGTATTCCTGAAGGGCTGGATCCTGTTGGTGTGGATCATGATGCTGGCGGGCTTCGTCGGCGGCAAGGTGTTGCTGTTCGGCGCCCGCGCGCCGCGAATTTTCTATCTGCTGGCCTTCGGTTTTCTGGTCATGGCGCTGTTTCTGATGGCGGTTCCGGCGTTGGTGCCGATGGCCAGGCCGCCACTCCAAATACTTCAGATCGGCTATGTGGGGTTGCCACTGGTCCTGGTGGTGATGGCCTTCCTGCCGGAGGGGAGGGGAGGCGACAGATCGCGGGAAGTGGTCGATTTTGTCTACAGCCTGTTCATCGTCCTCTTGCTGGCAGTCCTGATGCTTGGCAGCCTCGCGGCAATGCTGTTGTTCGGCAGCACTTATGTCGAGGCGTTGTTGCAAGCCATGTTGCTGATGGGCGTGACGCTGCTGGTGCTCGGCCTGGCATGGCATCCCCATTCCGGCTTTTCCGGCCTGGGCGGTCTCTTTTTCCGCTATCTGATGTCGATCGGCCTGCCGATCGAACAGTGGCTGCAGGCGCTCGCCAATCTGGCGCAGCGGGAAGAAGTCCCGCAGGCCTTCCTCGAGCAGGCATGCGCCGAAATGGCGCAGCGTTTGCCCTGGGTGCAGGGCGGGGAATGGATCGCCGGAGATCAGAGCGGACGCTTTGGCCTGACCGAGGGCCGTCGCTGGGAGTTCACCCACGAGGGCCTGGTGCTCGTGCTCTATACGCTGCAAGAGCCCTCGCCTACGATGATCTGGCACTGCAACCTGCTGGCGCAACTGCTCGCCCAGTTTCACGCCGACAAGCGGCGCGCCATGACCCTCAAGCAGTTGTCCTACATGCAGGCGGTACACGAGACCGGGGCACGGCTAACGCATGATCTGAAGAACCTGCTGCAATCGCTGAATGCCCTCTGTGCGGCCGGCATGGAACCGGGCGCCGAGGCCTCCCTCGAGTATCAGTCGCTGTTGCGCCGCCAACTGCCCGCGATCAGCGATCGGCTGGCGGAAACGCTGGGCAAGCTGAATGCGCCGCAAAGCGTGGCGTCTGCCCGCTGGATACCTGTCGCCGAATGGTGGCAGGAGTTGCGGCAGCGGATGGCGGCGCTGGATTGGGCGAACTTCAAGGCGGATCTGCCGCTGGTCGGCGAACTTCCCGCCGAAGTATTTTCAGGGGTGGCCGACAATCTGGTGCGCAACGCCGCCGAAAAGCGCTTGCGCGAACCCGCCATCCGGGTGCAGGTGGAATTGGGCCGCAATGAAGCGGGATTCGAACTGGTCTTCTGTGACAACGGGTCGCCGATTCCGGATCCGGTTGCGTCCAACCTGTTTTTGGGCCCCGTGTCTTCCGAGAGCGGCTACGGCATCGGGCTGTACCACGCGGCGCGCTATGCCAATGCCGCCGGCTACCGGCTGGAGCTGGCCGAGAATCGGGCCGGCCGGGTGTGTTTCCGGCTGGCGCAGTCGCCTTAGCTTTCTTCCCCGTCGGGGTTTGCGGTGCCGTTCTTGCGGCCAATCAGGCGATATACCGTCATGTCGCCCTTGCCCTTGAGGTAGATGGTTTGCGGCTCGTGAAAATCGAAAGTTGTCGCCAGGCGGTGGTAGGTCGTGGTGTCGCACTGGATCATGCCGGGGACGCCCTCCGAGGTGATCCGGCTGGCGATGTTGACGGTGTCGCCCCATAGGTCATAGATGAATTTCTTCTTGCCCAGCACGCCGGCGATGATCGGCCCGGTGCCGATGCCGATGCGGACTTCGAGGTGCGAAGCATTGACCGAGAAGTCACGCCGAAGCAGATCGCGCATGGCAATCGCCATGTCGGCAATGGCGGCCGCATAGTCGTCGATGTCTTCATTCAGGCCGCCCGCAACCATGTAGGCATCGCCGATGGTCTTTATCTTTTCCAGACCGTATTTTTCCGCCAGTTCGTCGAAGGCGGAAAATATCCGGTTAAGCATCGCGAATACCTGTGAGGGCGACATGTTGGCCGCCACCTGGGTGAAATTGACGATGTCGGCAAACATCACCGTGACATCGGCAAAGCCGTCGGCGATGGTCTTGTCCGAGTTTTTCAGCCGCTCCGCGACGGGGCTGGGAAGGATGTTGAGCAGCAGTTTTTCGGAACGCTCCTGCTCGATCCGCACCTGCTGGTGGGCCTTTTCCAAACTTGCCATGATCTTGCGTTTTTCCACTATGGAAAGACGCAGCAGCATGTAGATGATGGTCGATATCGAAATGAAGTTCAGCGAGAAAAAGAAGATGGCGGTGCGCACTGGCACAGTGGACTTCGGTGCGATCAGCGTGTCGGCAAGATAAAAATCGGCGGCGCCGGACACGGTGGTAAGCGTCACCCAGGCAATGAACCAGCCGACCGACTGGCGCACGCCGATGCACAGGATGGCGCCGACGGGGGCGAGCAGCGCCCAGAGCAGCACGCCGCTGGTCGAAATGACGTTGCCGCTGCTCCACTGCGCGACGAAGGGCAGGAACAGGAACAGGCCGAGCTGGCTGACGCGGAAAAATTCGAAATTCCGCGACTTGATGTAGAAGAGCATGTTGCCTGCCAGCAGGATCTGGAAGGCGAAGGGGATGGTTGCCGAAAATTGGGGGCCGAGGATCGAGTACAGCGTGACCCAAACCATGGTCGCCACGCTGACCAGGCCGGTCGCCAGCATCAGCAGCGCCTTGTTCAGCCGCAACTCTTCGCTGTCGCCGGGTTCGATGCCGGCGTTTTGCAGCCTGGCGTAAAAGCGGGCCGTGTTGGGGCCTGGTTGGGGAGAGTTCATGAAGCGGCTTCGGGCTGGATGGTGGGCGGCCAATTGATTCGCAGGGTCGGAGTGTCACAGTTTCGCGGAATCGACGGTAATGGTCAAGAATGAATGATCAATGAATGAATGACCACGGGTGCCGCGTCCCGCAGGCGGCCGCAGTTGCCCCGCCGCGCAAATTGGTGTTGAATGCCCGCCCATGGCCGAGGCGAAGAAATACGAAATAGCGGTTGCGGTGGCGACCCACTATATTGCGGAGCAGTCCGATCCGGCGATCAATCGCCACGTCTTCGGCTACACCGTGACCATCAGCAACACCGGCAACATGCCGGCGCAGTTGATTTCACGGCACTGGATCATCACCGATGCCGAGGGCCATGTGCAGGAAGTGCGGGGCCTCGGGGTGGTCGGCCACCAGCCCTTGCTGGCGCCCGGGCAGAGTTTCGAGTATTCCAGCGGCTGCCAGCTCGCCACGCCGGTCGGCACGATGAAGGGCAGTTACCAGATGACGGCCGAGGATGGCGTGCAGTTTGCGGCGCCGATCGCCGAATTCGTGCTGTCCATGCCGCGTGTACTGCATTGAGTCTGAAACACAGCTACACGCTGGTTGCACCTTTCTACGACGCGTTCCTGACCACGGCCACGCGCGGTGCGCGCAAGCGCAGCCTGGCGGCCCTGGCTGGCGGACCGCCGCGTGATGTCCTGCTGCTGGGCGTCGGTACCGGACTCGATCTGCCCCATCTGCCGCCGCAGCACCGATATGTCGGACTCGACCTCACGGCGGCCATGCTCAAGCGCGCCCGCCCGCGTACCGCCGGCTTGCACTTCACCCCTTTGCGCGGCGACGTCCAGCGCCTGCCTTTCCATGATGCCAGCTTCGACGCGGCGGTACTGCACCTGATTCTCGCCGTGGTGCCGGCGCCGACTCTTTGCCTTGCAGAGGCGGTGCGCGTACTGAAGCCCGGCGGCACGCTGCTGGTCTTCGACAAGTTCCTGCGCCGCGGTGAAGCCGGCTGGAAACGCGCGCTCAATCCGCTGACACGCCATGTCGCGACGCGCCTCGATGTGGTCTTCGAAGATGTGCTGGAAGCCGTCGGCGGCATCGAGGTGACGACCAACGAAGCGGCGCTGGCCTCCGGCTGGTTCCGCCTGATCCGCCTCGAGAAGACTCCTTCCCGGCCGGCCTCGAGCGGTTCGGGCGGGATGACTTGACCGCGGGGCCCCCGCGCCGCTAGAATATCCCGAGTTATTTACTCAACTATTGCGGGAAATGCCATGGACATCAAGCAGAAAATTCACGATACCGTTACCGGCAATCCGGTGGTGCTCTACATGAAGGGTACGCAACAGGCGCCGCAGTGCGGCTTTTCGGCACGTGCAATCCAGATCCTGCAAGCGTGCGGCGTCAAGAACCTGGTCACCGTGGATGTGCTGGCCGACCCTGACGTGCGGCAGGGCGTCAAGGACTACGCCAACTGGCCGACCGTGCCGCAGCTCTATGTCGGCGGTGAGTTCGTCGGCGGCAGCGACATCATGACGGAGATGTATCAGTCGGGCGAACTGCAAAAGCAGCTGGAGCCGATCGTCAACGCCGGGTAAATCAACGCTTCAACTCGGCCAGCAGCCGTTCGATCATGCGCTGCGCCTGCCCCAGGTAGGCGGCTCCGAACAGGTTGAAGTGATTGAGGATGTGGTACAGGTTGTAGAGCGGTTTGCGCGCCTCGTAACCAGGGTCGAGCGGCCACGCGCTACGATAGGCGGCATAGAAGCTTTCGGGAAAGCCGCCGAACAGTTCCGCCATTGCAATGTCCGCTTCGCGGTCGCCGTAATAGCAGGCCGGGTCGAAAATCACCGGCAGGCCGCCGCCGGTCTGCGCCGCATTGCCCGACCACAGGTCGCCATGCAGCAGGCTTGGTAGTGGCCGGTAATCGATGAAGAAACCGCCAATGCGCTCGATCACGCCGTAGCCTTTGGTCACCAGCGTTCGGTCCATGCCGTTCTGCAGTGCGAGTTGCAGTTGCGGCCGCAGCCGGCGTTCGCCGAAGAAATACGGCCAGGAGGGGTGCCGCGCATTGTTTTGCGGCGTCGAGCCGATGAAATTGTCCGCCGACCAGCCGAACGAGCCCCCGCGACTGCGATGCAATTGCGCCAGCGCCGAGCCGAGCCTGGCTCCTCCGGCCTGATCCAGCGTTGCCAGTTCGAGATACTCGAGTACCAGAAAGGCCTTGCTGCCGGCCTGCCCCAGGGTGATGAAAGTCGGCGTCTGCACTACGGCGGCGGCAGACAGCGCCTGCAATCCTTGCGCTTCGGCGGCGAACATCGGCGCCGCAGCGATCTCGCCGGCCTTTACGAAATAATGGCGGAGTCCGTCATCGAGACGCCACGCGCGGTGAATCGAGCCGCCGCTGACGGGCCTGACCGACGCGGCATGGAAGGGAACTCCGGTGCGCTCGCCGATCGCCTCCGCCATGGCGTCAAGGCCGTCGCCGAAGTCCGGGGTCAAAGCGAAGCGAGGCGGGCGTTGGCGTCGGCCAGGCGTCCGGCGATGACGTCGAGAAAGCCCTGATAGAAGTGCATCCGGCACGCGTCCGAGGCGTGTTGCAGCGCCTGTGCGGAAATGGTCACGACGCGGGCGGTCGTCAGCGCCACCACATCGGCGCCTCGCGTGTGTTCGCCGCGGCGGATGATCGCCATTTCGCCGAAGCATTCCCCCGCCACGAGCGTTCCCAGGGCGTGACCGCTTTTCGATACCGTCAGTTCGCCATCCAGCAGGAAAGCGAAAAAGTCTCCGCGCTCGCCATCGCGCATGATCACGGTGCTGGCCGCAACTTCATCCCAGCGCGAGAATCGCACAACTTCCCACAGGTGGACATCGGAAAACTCGTTGAAGAAATGCAGCGCGCGCAGCGCCTCGAACTTCTCGCTGTCGGGAAATGCCTGGCGCTGCGCAGAAAGCTGCTTGTTGCGGAACGACTGGGCCAGGTCATGGGAGAACTCCTCCCAGGACTGGTAACGCGCGTCGACTTCCTTTTGCATGGCGCGCGCCACAACGGCATCGAGGCTGGTCGGCATGTCGGTGCGGAAGGTCGATGGCGGCGGCGGATCGGTGTTGCAGATCTGATAAATCATGCCGTAGTTGGAGGACGACTGGAACGGCAGCTTGCCGGTCAGCAACTGGTACATCACCACGCCCAGGGAGTAGATGTCCGTCTGGTGATTGAGTGCCATGTCGCGCACCTGCTGCGGCGACATGTAGGCCGGCGACCCGACGCCCGAGACCTGGGTGCGGGTTTGCTCGCCGCTGCTCAGCATGGCGGCACCGAAATCGGATATCTTGATATCGCCGCTGGCCCGCTCATCGCTGTCGCCCGCATTGACCAGCAGGATGTTGGCCGGCTTGATGTCGCGGTGGGTGATGCCGGCGCGAAAGGCGTAGTCGAGCGCGCGGGTGCACTTGAAAACGATCTCCACCAGCCGGTCGACCGGCAGCAGGGTGCTGGGACTGCAGAAGGGCTCCAGCGTGCCGCCCTTTACATACTCCATGACGATGTAGCTTTGGTCTTCGGCCAATACGGCATCGAAAATCTGCACGATGTGCGGATGCATCAGCTTGCCGGCCAGCGAAGCCTCGGTCATCAGCAGGTTGCGGTAGAGCTTGCCCCGTTCCTTGTCGCGCAGCACCTCGGGAAAAATGGCCTTGACCGCCACCTCGCGCTCGGCGAAGGGGTCGTAGCCGAGGTAGACGATGGATGTCGCGCCTTCGCCGAGCTTGCTGCGGATCTCGTACTTGCCGATGCGTTCCGGGATCGTCATCGGGTCAGAGTCGCGCGCGTGACCGGGCGATTGCGGCCCTTACCTGGGCCGGTGCGGTGCCGCCAAGATGGTCGCGGGCGGCGAGCGATCCGCTTACGGTCAGCACGGCGTAGGCGTCCTCTTCCACCAGGGGCGAGAACGAGCGCAGTTCGGCCAGGCCAAGGTCCGGCAAATCGCAGCCGCGCGCTTCACAGGCGCGCACGGCGCGGGCCACCGCTTCATGCGCGTCGCGAAACGGAAGCCCCTTCTTGACCAGATAATCGGCCAGGTCCGTTGCGGTGGCATAGCCCTGGCGCAGGGCCGCGGTCATGGCTTCCGGCTTGACGCGGATGCCAGGCACCAGATCGGCAAAAATGCGCAGCGTGTCGATCAGCGTGTCGGCGGTGTCGAACAGGGGTTCCTTGTCCTCCTGGTTATCCTTGTTGTAGGCCAGCGGCTGGCCCTTCATCAGCGTCAGCAGCCCCATCAGATGACCGAAAACGCGGCCGCTCTTGCCGCGCGCCAATTCGGGTACATCCGGGTTTTTTTTCTGCGGCATGATCGACGATCCGGTACAGAAGCGGTCGGCCAGATCGATGAAACCGATGCGCGGGCTCATCCAGAGGATCAGTTCTTCGGAAAAGCGCGAAACGTGGGTCATCACCAGTGCCGCCGCGGCGCAGAACTCGATGGCGAAATCGCGATCGGAAACGGCGTCCAGCGAATTCTCGCAGACGGATTCGAAGCCGAGCTCGCGTGCCACGGCTTCGCGGTCGATCGGGAAGGTGGTGCCGGCCAGCGCGGCGGCGCCCAGCGGCAGTCGATTGACGCGACGGCGGCAGTCGGCAAAGCGCTCGCGGTCGCGCCGCAGCATCTCGAAATAGGCCAGCAGGTGGTGACCGAAAGTTACGGGTTGCGCCACCTGCAAATGCGTGAAGCCGGGCAGGGGGGTTTCGGCGTGGGCTTCCGCCATGTCGAGCAGCGCCGCTTGGAAATCGCGCAGCAGTCCGTCGATCTCATCGATGGTGTCGCGCAGCCAGAGCCGGATATCGGTGGCCACCTGGTCATTGCGCGAGCGGCCGGTGTGCAGGCGTTTGCCGGCATCGCCAACGAGGGCGGTGAGGCGCTTTTCGATGTTGAGATGGACGTCCTCGTCGTCGAGATTCCAGTTGAAACGGCCGGCCTCGATTTCGCCGGTGATGCTGGCCATGCCCTGCTCGATGGACTGCAGGTCGGAAGCGGCGATGATGCCCCGGCCGGCCAGCATCCGCGCATGTGCGAGCGAAGCCCGGATGTCCTGCCGCCACATGCGTTGATCGAAGGATACCGAGGCCGTGTAACGCTTGACGAGATCGGAAACGGGCTCCGCAAAGCGGCCCGACCATGCTGCCTGGTTTACTGGAGAGGCTGGCAGTTTTGGTTTTGTCATAATTGTTCTGTCATGTCAGCGGGCAATGGATGCGTTAAAAGCACTGGAAAATCAACGACGACAGGCTTTTTGCTCAAGTCCGGAGTATAAGGGAAAAGCCCGCATCGCCGATGCGCTGCTGAATTGTGGGCGGCATCAGCCGGGTTGCACGGTGTGCTACTTTGCAACAACCCGAGGGTCGGCCGACGAATGCGAAGGAAAGGCGTGTCGATGACCGATTCCGCGTTGACGCGGACAGATGTGCCGCCTAACATCGCGCCTTTGTACCCACACTCGAATTCGCCGTGGACTTCGCCAGCCTGTATGCCCCGATTGATGCCGATATGCGCGCGGTTGATGCCGTCGTCCGGGTACGGCTGCATTCGGACGTGGTCCTGGTTCGCCAGGTCGCGGAATACATCATCTCGGCCGGCGGCAAGCGCATGCGGCCGGCGCTGGTTCTGCTTGCCGCGGGTGCCTGCGGCTACTCGGGAACCCGCCATCACGAGCTGGCGGCCGTAGTCGAGTTCATCCACACCGCGACCCTGTTGCATGACGATGTGGTCGATGAGTCCTCGCTGCGTCGCGGCCGCGACACCGCCAACGCGGTTTTCGGCAATCCGGCCAGCGTGCTGGTGGGCGATTTCCTGTATTCGCGCGCCTTCCAGATCATGGCCGGGGTCGGCAGCATGCACGTGATGCAGGTGCTGGCCGATGCGACCAACATCATCGCCGAAGGCGAGGTGCTGCAGTTGATGAACTGCCGCAACGCCGATGTCGAGGTCGATGCCTACCTGCGCGTGATCCGCTACAAGACGGCCAAGCTGTTCGAGGCCGCCGGACGGCTGGGGGCGATTCTCGGCGATGCGAGTCCGCAGATTGAAACCGCGCTGGCTGACTATGGCATGCATCTGGGCACGGCATTCCAACTCATCGATGACGTACTCGACTATTCGGGGCAGGAAGCCGAAACCGGCAAGCATCTGGGTGACGATCTGGCCGAAGGCAAGCCGACCCTGCCCCTGATTCATGTTATCCAGCGCGGCACGCCGCAGCAGGCGGCGTTGGTCCGCGATGCAATAGAAAACGCCAGCAGTGACAGGTTCGCCGAAGTGCTGGCAGCCGTGCGCTCCAGCGGCGCCCTTGATGTAGCGCATCGACACGGCGTCGAGGAGGCCAGGTTGGCCAAGGCCGCCCTGGCGCCGCTGGCGCAATCAAAGTTCAGGGAAACACTGCTACAATTGGCAGACTTTGCGGTGCAAAGAAGCTTTTGATCACCGCGATGTTTGCAAGGATGACTTCCCGGGCTGAAATTTCCAGCCCGTTCCCGCAATGTCCTTCCTTGCCACCAACTTGCCGTCGGGGCGTAGCTCAGCCTGGTAGAGTACTGCGTTCGGGACGCAGGAGTCGGAGGTTCGAATCCTCTCGCCCCGACCACTCATATCAAGGGGTTCGTCCCATTGCCCTTGAGTTCCACGCAGTCAGCGTAACCAGATCGTAACCGATCCAGCACGCCGACTGCACCCTTGAGGTTTTCCGGAGACAGATGCGCGTAACGCTCAGTCATTTCGATACTCGAATGGCCGAGCAAATCGCGCACTTCCGGCAGCGGCACCCCCGCATTAACGAGCCAAGACGCGCAAGTGTGCCGGAGATCATGAACCCGGAAGTCCGTAACCCCTGCCCGCAAGCATGCCGCCTGAAACCCGTTCTGCATGAACTGCACCCGCTCCCCGTTTTTGTGGGCAAATACCCACGATGAACCTGGGCAATATTCCGCCCTGAAACGGGCGCGATTCAACATCGCTTGACGGGCTTCCTGACTCAGCGGAACAAACCGCCGCTTTCCGTTCTTGGTGTTTTCGCCCTCAAGCCGGATGTAATTCGCCTTCAAATCCACCCGATCCCATGAGAGCTTCAGAAGCTCATTCTTCCGGCAGCCGGTGTTCAGAGCCAGACGAATAAAATCCGCCAAGTGCAGAGACTTCGGTTCCTTTGCCGCTTCCTCGATCAATGCATCCGCTTCCAATCGAGACAACCAACGCAAACGGCCCTCCGGTTCTTTCAACGCCATGCCCGTCACTGGATTTTGCACATTCCATTCCAAGTGAGTACGCGAGTAATTGAAGGCCGCTGACAGCAGATCGAGCTCCCGGTTTATCGTGCGGGCCGCCACGCCGTCAGCTTTTCGCTTTCCGATGTAGGCGGCCACGTCCGAGCGCCGGATTCGTTCCGCTGGCTTGCCGGCAAAATGCGGTTGAAGCCGCTGCCCCGCATACTTCACTCGGTCGAGACTGCGCCACTCGTCGCGCTTGG
Organism: Sulfuritalea sp.; assembly: GCA_044360105.1. Lineage (GTDB taxonomy): Bacteria > Pseudomonadota > Gammaproteobacteria > Burkholderiales > Rhodocyclaceae > Sulfuritalea. Next base: position 13,165 of record JBIKKY010000009.1, on the reverse strand, counting down.
CAGTGATGAATGCAATCATCATTTCATCAAAGGTGTGTTCAGGTTGAACACCCCATTGCCGCTGCTGATACGCTTCGAGTCGCCATTTCGCTTCGAGGGCCTTGGCTTCTTCAAGGTCAGTTGTCCCAGTAGTTCGGTAAGCTGGCTTGCCGCTTGCGTCGGTGTATTTGACCCACCAGAATGGCGAGTCCTTACGTCGGTATGGCATGGTGAATTTCCTTTCCACGTCTCCGACTCCGTGCGGGGACGATTATGCGCCTCTTCGGTCATGCGCGAGACATACTCACGCACCGCGTCGGAGGGGATGCGAACGAGGCGACCGACACGGCACACTGGTAGCTCACCAAGCTCGACCAAGCGGCGAACGGTGCGGATTGATATCCCGCCCAACTGGGCGGCGACTTCCTCAAGCGACCAGAGGAGCATGGCCGTCCCCCGAAGCAAGTCCCGATGTGACTAGAGCGTGACTAGTCACGCGAACGGCGGCAACATTTCGCATGCGAAACATTTCCGGCAACTCAGCCGGGTCGATGCGAATGAGATAAACGAAGCCTTCACGAAACTCCACCCGCCACGGCGAATAGAACACTTCCCCGTGATCGTGATCGAGCCAGCCGCCGCCCTTCATTCTGCGAACCTTCAGCCCCATTTCGACCTGATCCCGAAGCCACCCTGGCAGCGCCCACCAGCGCGCCTCATCCAGCGCGACACCCTCCAACCCGCCAACGCCATACATGCGCGCGCCGAAAGGCAAGGCGGCCCCCTCCTCGCCCTTGCTGACATACTTCGAGACATAGCCCACGGCACACTTCGCCCACTCCATCCGCGTCATGCCATGAGGCCACCAGCCCTGTAAATCGAGCATGGGCAGCTTGACGCCGAAGGGCATCCAGACAACCACGTGATAATGTGGCTTGCCGGCTTTGGTCGTTTCCATCACCCAGACGTAACGAATGCCAATGCAGCGGCGTTTCAACCATTGGCGAATATGGCGCAGGCAGTCAGAGACGTGATGACCATCCCAATCGATTTCAGGTCGATAGGTAAGCGTGAGCATTGCGGCACGCCACTTCGATACTTGGCCGACATGCAATCGGGCGCCGGTCAAAACTCTTCGGCGCATGCGTTGGAGCCTTGAGGCCACAGGATCAACCCGGATAGGCTCAGATGAAATTCCACTTGTTTGAGAAGAGACAAGCCCAAGGCCGGCGCTTCGCGCCCGGCCCCCGTCGCCTGCGGCGTCCGGCTGGCTGTACGTCCTCGCTCCTGCGTCGCTGCGGGCGGGCAGGCAGGCGGACGCCGCACACTTACGGGGGGCCTGCTGTCGCAGCCCATCGGCTGCGGTATTGCTCGATAAAGCGGATGTGGCCGGCGTCGGCCCTTGAAATGGAAAAGGCACTGCTACAACTCCTTTATAGGAGTCGTGAGCAGTGCCCTTAACTGGAGGGCTGACGATCCACGAGGCCCGATCATCCCCCGTGTGCGATCAATGAAACCGTCAGCAACGCTATCTAAAGCCTAGGCACCCTGCCAACTGCGCTCTACGACAAGTAAATAATTCAAACTACATAGCCACGTTCTCACAGGCCGAAAAAGCTGTCAAGCTATTTGTGGCCCCGCTAGGCTCAAGTCCGCTAAACCGGACTGATCTGCGCTATAAGCTGTGGTATGCACACAACAACACGCTTCGCGCCGGTTCAATTGTGGGGCGCTGCCCCACACCCCGCGCTCGCCGCGAGGCAGCCGGTGGGGGTTAAAAGCACCCCCCCACCAGCAGCCCTGAGCGTATCGGACGATTGGCGGCGTCAAGTGGCGGTGCTCGCCCGGTCCTTCGGCGCTGCGCGCCTCGGCTGCGGCCTCCGCTCCGGCACTTGACCCCTCCAATCGTCCTGAGCACTCATTTTCGCTCACCCTTCACCGGAGAAGGGATGCCACCCCATCCGGCGGCACATACGAAACGCATAGCCGGTGCCGAGAACCGGCGCGGCCCAATTTACAAGCCAAGCCGGAAAGCCGATATCGGAGAGCTTGAACGTCAGCCAACACGCCAAATAAAACCATGCGCGCCACAGCAGAAACCAAGCTACCTGTAGCCTACTCATGACGCCACGCGCTCAACGGTTAACACCAAGTCGTTAAACTCGCCCTCATCTCCCGTTTCTCCCGGCTCCGATCGTCGCCAGCCTGCCGCCGCGATCGCTGCCCTTACCTCCCGCTCGGCACGTTCGACGTACTCACCAACAATGAGAGCCGCCAGAGTGGCGGAAGTGACACCCCGAGGCTCTGCAATTGACTTCAAACGCGCCGCCATATCAGGCGCAAGTTTCACGCGCAGCGGAACGGTTCTACGGATATGCTGTGTGGATTGCGTAACCATTTCGTAACTACCTCCTGTAAAGTTGAGTCAATTTGTGGCCGTTTGCGTCACTTATGCACAGAGTCAGCTAACGTAACCAGTTGAATTGAAAAACATCCTAATCAAAAGCCAAAATTCGGGACGCAGGAGTCGGAGGTTCGAATCCTCTCGCCCCGACCAATTGCTGTCTGCTGCGGGGGGCTGAAGGCCGTGGCAAAGTTCCTCCTTTTCCTCGTCGTTATTGCCGTGATCTACGCGCTGGTGCGCGCATCGAACCGGCGCGGCAAGCCTCCTCCCGCCGCACGCGGGCCCGAGACGATGACGCGATGTGCTCATTGCGGCCTGCATTTCCCCCGCGCCGAGGCGATCACCGACGCGGGGCAGGATTTCTGCTGCGACGACCATCGCCGGCTGGGGGTCCGCCTTTGAGCGAGCGGGGCACTCCCGCCGCGGATGCCGACGCGGATGATTCCTTCTGGCGTTCGCTGCGCTTTTTTACCATTTACCGCCTGTCGATCGCTGCGATGTTTCTGGTTGCTGCGGCCGCTTTCGGCGATACGATCAGTCTGGGCACGCAGGATGCCCAGCTGTTTGGTCGTGTTGCCGCCGTCTATCTGCTGCTGGCCGTCGGCTTTCTGGTCGTATTGCTGCGCCGGCCGCGCCGTTTCAATCTCCAGCTTTCGGTGCAGGTGGCGGTCGACGTTGCGGCCCTGACCTTGATGATGTTCGCCAGCGGCGGACAGAAGAGCGGCATCGCCATGCTCCTTCTGGTGGTCGTTGCCGGTGCCGCCCTGGTGGGGCAGGGGCGTATGACCTTGTTTTACGCGGCCCTGGCTTCGGTGGCGATGTTGCTGGAGGAAAGCTGGCGCGCGCTGGCGCTCGAGGCAGATCCGGCGGACTTCGTGCGCACCGGGATCATCTGCATTGCCTTTTTCGGGACCGCGATCACTGCCCGACTGCTGGCGCAAAAGGTGGTGGCCAATGAAACCCTGGCACGGGAACGGGGAAGGGAACTCGACGACCAGTTGCGAGTCAGCGAGCGGATCATTCGCGACATGGAGGATGGTGTATTGGTGGTGGACGGCGATGGGCGGGTGCGATTGCTCAACCCGCGCGCCCAGGCCCTGCTCGGGGCCGAGGCCGCGACGGGCGCCGAACTGGCGACCCTGTCCGGCGCGCTGGCCGATCGATTCCGGATGTGGAGCGCACAGCCCGTCGAAATGGTGGAGATGCTGCGCCAGGGGGACGGACGCCTGTTGCGCGTGCGTTACATGCCGTCAGCAGAGCCTGGAGGAAATGCGCTGGTCTATCTGGAAGACATGGAACGGGTGCAATCCCAGGCGCAGCAACTGAAACTTGCTGCTCTCGGGCGACTTACCGCGAACATGGCGCACGAGATCCGCAATCCGCTGGCTGCCATCAGCCATGCCGCCGAACTGCTGGTCGAGGAGGACCGTGATCCCTTGCATACCCGCCTGGCGCGGATCATTCATGACAATACCCGGCGCCTGAACCGGCTGGTGACCGAGGTGCTGGAACTGGGTCGCCGCGATCGCGCACAACCGGAGACCCTGCGCTGGCAGGTTTTTCTTTCCGGATTTCTCGAGGAACTGGCTTTGCACGATGCGTCGGTCAGCAGGCGCCTGCAGGTCGGCGAGGCCGACGTCGAACTGCGTTTTGACCGCGGGCATCTGTATCGCGTGCTGTGGAACCTCATGGGCAACGCGCTGCGCCACGCCAGCGACGCGGATGGGGCGGTGCGACTTGAGGCCAGGCCCGCGACGGCAAGCGGCAGAATCGAGTTGCATGTCATCGACGATGGACCCGGCGTCGGCGAGGCGCAGCGCAACCAGGTATTCGAACCGTTTTTCACCACGCACGGCGCCGGCACCGGACTGGGACTGTATATTGCGCGGGAATTGTGCGAGGCGAGCGGCGCCAGCCTCGAACTTCTGGACGACTCCCCCGGCGCCCATTTCCGCATTTCGGCTGAAGGACTCGTATGCCAATGAAGGCTGAACGTCGTCTCCGTGGTCATGGCGAGGGCAAGCGCGTGCTGGTGGTGGACGACGAAGCCGATATTCGCGAGCTGCTCGACCTTACACTGGCGCGCATGGGCCTGTTGGCGGATTGTGTCGGCTCGGTTGCCGAGGCTCGGCGCATGCTCGCCGGCGAGCGTTACCAGTTGTGCCTGACCGACATGCGCCTCCCTGACGGCGAAGGGCTGGACCTGGTGCGTCATATTGCTGAGACGGTGGCCGACTTGCCGGTGGCGGTGATTACCGCACATGGCAGCACGGAGAATGCGGTTTCCGCGCTCAAGGCCGGCGCATTCGATTACATCGCCAAGCCGGTGTCGCTCGAACAGTTGCGGAGTCTGGTCAAGTCCGCGCTGGACTTGCCCGGTCCGGATTCGTCCGGCGGCAAGGCCGGCGAGTCCGATCTGCTCGGCGAGTCGCCGGCAATCGAGCAGGTACGCGAGTTGATTGACCGGGTGGCGCGCAGCCAGGCGCCGGTTCATGTCACTGGCGAGTCGGGGAGCGGCAAGGAACTCGCCGCGCGACTGATCCACAACCTGGGTGCCCGCCGCGACCGCGCCTTCGTTCCCGTGAATTGCGGGGCCATTCCCGAGAACCTGATGGAGAGCGAGTTCTTCGGTTACCGCAAGGGGGCTTTTACCGGCGCCGGCGAGGACCGCGAAGGCTTCTTCCAGGTCGCCGACGGCGGTACCCTGTTCCTCGACGAGGTGGCGGAATTGCCGCTGACCATGCAGGTCAAGCTGCTGCGGGCGATTCAGGAGAAGCGCGTGCGCAAGGTTGGCGCTACGGCAGAGGTGGTTGTCGACGTGCGCCTGATTTGCGCGACACACCAGGACCTCAAGGCATTGGTCGAGCAGGGACGATTTCGCCAGGACCTTTTTTATCGGCTGAATGTCATCGAACTGCGGATGCCGGCATTGCGCGAGTGTCGCGAGGATATTCCGGCAATGGCGCAGCACATTCTGCAGCGCTTGGCGCGGGCGGCCGGGTTGATTCCGCCGGCTCTAAGCGATTCTGCGCTAGAGGCATTGCAAAGCTACCCGTTCCCGGGGAACGTGCGCGAGCTAGAAAACGTTCTGGAGCGTGCGCTGGCCCTGATGGTCGGCGATCGTATCGATGCCGCCGATCTGAACCTGGCTCCTGCGCAACTGTCGGGTGCCGCTCACGCATCCGTCGGCGGCTCGCTGCAGGATCAACTCGACCAGGTCGAGCGCCTGGCCATCCTCGAAGCGCTGACGCAGTCGAACGGCAATCGTACCGCCGCCGCCCGCCTGCTTGGCGTCACCTTCCGTTCGTTGCGCTATCGGATGGCGCGATTGGGAATGAACGAGTGACGCGGCGACGCGACGCGGGTTGGCTGCCCGGGGTGCGGCGGATCCCTTCGCCGAACTGTGATGAGCGGCCCGCGGACGAGGTGGTGCGACTGGCGGTGATCCACGCCATCAGCCTGCCACCCGGTGAATTCGGCGGACCCGGAATCGTCGACCTGTTTACCAATTGCCTGGATCCTGACGCCCATCCCTACTTCCGCGAGATACAGGACCTGCGCGTTTCGTCGCATTTCCTCGTCCGCCGTGATGGAGCATTGATCCAGTTCGTACCGTGCACGCGGCGCGCATGGCATGCCGGCGCATCGAATTGGATGGGGCGGGCGAACTGCAACGACTTCTCGATCGGCATCGAGCTCGAGGGCTGCGACCAGCTGGCCTTCGAGGACGCTCAATACCTGACCCTCAATCGGCTGCTCGCGGAGTTGCGGCGCTGCTACCCGATCGAAGCGCTGGCGGGTCACAGCGACATCGCCCCGGGGCGCAAGACCGATCCGGGTCCGCACTTCGACTGGCATCGGGTCGACGCCGACAGATGATCACTGTCGCAAACCTGCAACGTATTTTTTCGTGCCTGCATCAGAAAACTCTTGCAGTGAAAAAAATCAACCACTACAATTAGTGCCAAATCATCGATGACCCACTAGATATAGTAGGTCGTTGTCGAAAAGGGGGCGAGGCAGGTGGGGTGGAGCAGCGTCCCGGTTGTCGCCTCATATCGATAAAGACGGGAGAGCTGAATGCAGAAAGCTTCGGGCGCCGACATTGCAGACCACACCAGGTCCGCCCATCTGCCTTCATCAATTCATCCGGCCATGGTTTCCAGCCGGCATGTTTTCCCCCGCTCCTCACTCACGCCTGCAAAACAGCTTCTCGCTTCGCGCGCATCTGCGCCGGTCGTGGTTTCGGCTGCCCGGACAGATCCCGTCCCGAAAGGGTTTTCGTGTGTTATCGCTGCCGAGCCGGCACTGCGCTCGATTGCGGCTGCAGGCCTATGCCATTTGAATGCGTGTGCGTTTGTCATTCGTGGTTTCAAAACGAAGTGATAGGCGGATAAACGTGAGGAATTCGTCGCTTTCGATTGCATCGGAGCGTTGGATAATCCGTGCTAGCCCAGACGGGTTGCAGTAAAAAAAGTAGTGGTGGTTCTTTCCTGTTAATTTGTTAAGGAGGTTCAACATGGCTGATACCAAGAAAGCCAAGAAGCCGGCCGCAAAGAAGGCAGCGGCTAAGCCCGCCGCTAAGAAGTCTGCGGCCCCGAAGAAGCCAGCTGCTAAAAAGCCGGCTGTAAAGAAGCCGGCAGCCAAGAAGCCTGCTGCCAAGAAGCCGGCAGCCAAGAAGCCGGCAGCCAAGAAGCCGGCAGCCAAGAAGCCGGCAGCGAAGAAGCCCGCTGCGAAGAAGCCCGCTGCCAAGAAGCCGGCAGCCAAGAAGCCTGCTGCCAAGAAGCCGGCAGCCAAGAAGCCGGCAGCCAAGAAGCCGGCAGCGAAGAAGCCCGCTGCGAAGAAGCCCGCTGCCAAGAAGCCGGCAGCCAAGAAGCCTGCAGCCAAGAAGCCGGCAGCCAAGAAGCCGGCAGCCAAGAAGCCCGCTGCGAAGAAGCCGGCAGCCAAGAAGCCGGCAGCCAAGAAGCCTGCTGCCAAGAAGCCGGCCGCCAAGCCTGCTGCTGCACCTTCGACCGCCGCTGCTCCCGGCATCAAGTCGTCGCTGAATCCGGCGGCAGCTTGGCCGTTTCCCACCGGTTCCCGTCCCTGACGGTAGCATCGGCCTGCGATTAGCCCTCCGGGGCTGATCGCGGCGCTCAGTGGATAGCAAGCGCGTGCCGTTCATTCGGCACGCGCTTTCTTTTATCCGAAACCCAGTACGCCTGCCATGCGGGCAAGGCTTTCCTCGATGCGACTCCGCTCGATGGTGTAGGCAAAACGCATGTGCGCTTGCGGGGCATTGATGCCGAAGTCGAGACCCGGAGTTGCCGCGACGCCGGCTTTGCTGAGCATCTGCAGTGCAAGTCGGTTGCTGTCGGCGGCGAGTGCGCTGCTGTCGGCATACACGTAAAAAGCCCCCCGCGGTTCTGCTGCGATCTTGAAGCCCAGCTTGTGCAGGCCTGGCAGGAGGACATCCCTTCGCCGCGAAAATTCCGCGCGACGGGCTTCCAGGATGGCCGTGGTTTCAGGATGAAATGCGGCCAGCGCGGCATGCTGGGCTACCGTCGATGGCGCGATGTAGAGGTTCTGCGCCAGCTTCTCGATTTCGCGCACATAGCGGTCGGGCGCGACCAGCCAGCCCAGACGCCAGCCCGTCATGCCGAAGTATTTGGAAAAGCTGTTGATGACAAACACCTCGTCGCTGATTGCCAGCGCAGACACGGCATCGACGCCGTAGCTCAGGCCGTGATAAATCTCATCGACCAGCAGGGTGCCGCCGCGCTGTGCGACGTTGCCGGCGAGAGCCGCCATGGTTTCGGGATCGAGCAGCGTGCCAGTCGGATTCGCCGGTGAGGCCACCAGCAGCCCCCTGGTCCTGCCGGTCCAGGATGCCGCGACTTGAGTTGTGGTGGGCTGGTAGTTCGATGCCGCATCCACGGCCAGCGGAACCGGGCGACCTTCGAGCAGGCGCACGAAATGCCGGTTGCAGGGATAGCCGGGGTCCGGCAACAGCCATTCGTCGCCTGGATTCACCAGTACGCCCAGTGCCAGCAACAGCGCACCGGATGCGCCGGCGGTGACGACTATCCGTGACGGCGAAATCTCGAGTCCGTAGCGAGCGTGATAGTGGCCGCTGATCGCCTCGCGCAGTTCCCTCAGTCCCAATGCCGCCGTGTAATGGACATGTCCGCCGGAAAGGAATCGTTGGGCCGCCTCAAGGATCGGCCCGGCCGTGGCGAAGTCGGGTTCGCCGACCTCAAGGTGAATGATCGACCTGCCTTCGGCTTCCAGCGCTTGCGCACGCGCCATCAATTCCATGACGTGAAATGGCGCGATCTGCGCCATACGCGAGGCTATGTTCATGCCGGTCTCCAGAATGAAGCGGCCGCCGTGCGGAACGCAGGGCGGCCGGTGTTCGCCGTGATGCTGGCGCCGACTCTTAGTCGACGAGAGCCAGTTCGAACAGTTCGCGTTTGAGGGTCAGCGAGCGCGGCATGCGGCTCTTCAGCTTGTCGAACCACTCGGCATGCAGCTTGAGTTCCTCGCGCCAGGCATCGGTATCGACCGCCGTGAGGTGCTCGAACTGCGCCTTGCTGACATCCTCGCTGCCGCTCCAGTCGAGATCCTCGAAGCGCGGCATCCAGCCCAAGGCGGTCTGCCTGGCATCCGCCTTGCCGCTGCAGCGGCCGACCACCCACTTAAGGACGCGCATGTTTTCGCCGAAGCCGGGCCACATGAAATTGCCTTCGGCATCCTGGCGGAACCAGTTCACCGTAAAGATGCGCGGTGCGTGCTCGATCTGGTGCCCGACGCGCAGCCAGTGGTTGAAATAATCGCCCATGTGATAGCCGCAGAACGGCAGCATGGCAAACGGGTCGCGCCGCACCACGCCTTGCGCGCCGGCCGCAGCCGCCGTGGTTTCCGACCCCAGCGTGGCGGCCATGTAGACACCGTAGTTCCAGTTGAAGGCTTCGAACACCAGCGGCACGGTCGTCGAGCGACGGCCGCCGAAGATGAAGGCCGAGATCGGTACGCCCGCCGGGTTTTCCCAATCCTTGTCGATCGACGGGCATTGGCTGGCGGGTGCGGTGAAGCGCGAATTCGGATGGGCCGCCTTGCGTCCGGTTTCCTTGGCGGATTGCGGCGTCCAGTCCTGGCCCTGCCAGTCGATGCAGTGCGCGGGCGGCTCCTTGCTCATGCCTTCCCACCAGACATCGCCGTCGTCGGTCAGGGCGACGTTGGTGAAGATCACGTTTTCCTTCAAGGTAGCCATGGCGTTGAAATTAGTCTTCTCGCTGGTGCCCGGGGCGACGCCGAAAAAGCCCGCTTCGGGATTGATCGCGTAAAGGCGGCCATCCTTGCCCGGCTTGATCCAGGCGATGTCGTCGCCGACGGTGGTGACTTTCCAGCCGCCGAGGCTTTCGGGCGGGATCAGCATGGCGAAGTTGGTCTTGCCGCAGGCCGACGGAAACGCGCCGGCGACGTAAGCTTTCTCGCCGTCGGGAGATTCGACGCCGAGGATCAGCATGTGCTCGGCCAGCCAGCCTTCGTCGCGGGCCATGGTCGAGGCGATGCGCAGTGCGAAGCATTTCTTGCCCAGCAGTGCATTGCCGCCGTAGCCCGAGCCGAAAGACCAGATCTCGCGGGTTTCCGGAAAATGGCAGATGTATTTGGTCTTGTTGCAGGGCCACTTGACGTCGGCCTGGCCGGCTTCCAGCGGGTGGCCGACACTGTGCAGGCATGGCACGAAGGTGCCGTCGGTTCCCAACTGGTCGAGTACGGCGCGGCCCATGCGCGTCATGATGCGCATGTTGACCACCACGTAGGGGCTGTCGGACAGTTCGATGCCGATATGCGCGATCGGCGAGCCGATGGGGCCCATCGAGAAGGGCACGACGTACATGGTGCGCCCCAGCATGCAGCCCTTGAACAGGCCGCGCAGCGTGTCCTTCATCTTGTCCGGATGCTCCCAGTTGTTGTTGGGGCCGGCGTCGTCGGCATCGGAAGTGCAGACGTAGGTGCGGTCTTCGACACGGGCGACGTCGGAAGGGTCGGACAGGGCGAGGTAGGAGTTCTTGCGCCTGGCCGGGTTCAGCTTGATCATGGTGCCGCCCGCAACCATCTGCGCAAACAGGCGGTCGGCCTCCTCCTGCGAGCCGTCGCACCAGACGATGTTTGCAGGTTGCGTGAGTGCCGCGACTTCGGCGACCCAGGCAATCAGCCGGGCGTGCTTGACATGGGCGGGGGGCAGGGCAGTGTTGGACTGTGTCATGACGCGAAAATCTCCACTCTGATTTGAATTCGCTCCGGGCAGTCGGCGATCGAGGGATGGGGATCGGAGTGACTTCCGGCAGTCTGCGACGGGGGACGGGGTGCTCCGGACCGCAGGGTTAACTGAGCTATAGATTATCCCACAATCGCTCCTGGACGCGGCACCGCGGTGCGCGGCGAATTGCGCCGGGCGAGGCGATTTCCAGCCCTGCAGGCCATCATGAGCCATGATGCAGAAAGGAATTTCACGAAAAGCGAAGCTTGAGTCTAAGCCAGCGTCGGTCCTGGCGGCATCAAGCGTGGCGGCCGCAATAAAAACCGATGATCTGGAAAAGTCGGTGCCGGCGACACGGCGATACAATTGGGTTCGACGAAAATACCAGAGGAGCTTTTCATGGATGAACGTATCCGCGCCGCGGCGCTTGAATATCATCGCAACCCGAGTCCGGGCAAGATTGCGGTCACGCCGACCAAGGCGCTGAACAACCAGGGGGATCTTTCGCTGGCCTATTCGCCGGGGGTCGCCGCCGCCTGCGACGAAATCGTGCGCGATCCCGCGACCGCTGCCCTGTACACGTCGCGCGCCAACCTGGTCGCCGTCGTAAGCAACGGCACGGCGGTACTCGGCCTGGGCAACATCGGGCCGCTGGCCGGCAAGCCGGTGATGGAAGGCAAGGGCGTGCTGTTCAAGAAGTTCGCCGGCATCGATGTGTTCGACATCGAAATCGCCGAGAACGACCCCGACAAACTGGTCGACATCATCGCTTCGCTGGAACCGACCTTCGGCGGCATCAACCTCGAGGACATCAAGGCGCCGGAGTGCTTCTATGTCGAATCGAAGCTGCGCGAGCGCATGAAGATCCCGGTCTTCCACGACGACCAGCACGGCACGGCGATCATCGCCAGCGCGGCCATTCTGAACGGCCTGCGCGTGGTGAACAAGGACATCGCCAAGGTCAAGCTGGTCTGTTCCGGCGCCGGAGCCGCGGCGATTGCCTGCCTCGATCTGCTGGTCAGCCTCGGCCTCGACCCGAAAAATGTGTATGCCGTCGACAGCAAGGGCGTGATCCATACCGGGCGCGAGAACCTCGATCCATCCAAGGCGCGCTACGCGCAGAATACCGACGCGCGCACCCTGGGCGATGCCATGCCGGACGCGGATGTGTTCATGGGCCTGTCCACCGCCGACGTGCTGAAGCCCGAGATGGTCAAGACCATGGCGCGCGATCCGATCATCCTCGCCATGGCCAATCCCGATCCGGAGATACTGCCCGAGCACGCCAAGGCCGTGCGGCCGGACGCCATCATCGGCACCGGTCGTTCCGACTACCCCAACCAGGTCAATAACGTCCTGTGTTTCCCGTTCATGTTCCGCGGTGCGCTCGACGTCGGCGCCACCACCATCAACGAGCCGATGAAGGTTGCGGCGGTGCGCGCGATCGCCGCGCTGGCCCACGCCGAGCAGTCAGAGGTGGTGACCGCGGCCTACGGTACCGAAGAGCTTTCCTTCGGCCCCGAGTACCTGATCCCCAAGCCTTTCGATCCGCGCCTGATTTTGATGGTGGCGCCGGCCGTGGCCAAGGCGGCGATGGATTCGGGCGTTGCCACGCGTCCGATCGACGACCTGGATGCTTACCGCGAACGGCTCAATGATTTCGTCTACCACACCGGCCTCTTGATGCGCCCGGTATTCGCCGCCGCGAAAAAGGCCCCGGCGCGCATCGTCTTCTGCGAAGGCGAGGACGAACGCATCCTGCGCGCGGCGCAGACCGTGGTCGACGAGGGCCTGGCGAAGCCGATCCTGATCGGTCGCCCGGAGGTGGTCGAACAGCGCATCGCGCGCTACGGCTTGCGCATCCGCGCCGGCGAGCATTTCGAGCTGGTGAATCCTGACTCCGATCCACGCTACAAGGAGCTGTGGCAGGACTACTACGAGCTGACCTGCCGCAAGGGCGTCGGCATCGAGTACGCCAAGCGCGAGGTCCGCCGCCGCACCACGCTGATCGGCGCCATGCTGCTGCGCCACAACTACGCCGACGGCATGCTGTGCGGCACCTTCGGCAAGCACTCGCTGCACCTGCGCTACATTGCCGACGTGATCGGCAGGAAGCCCGGGATCGAAAACTTCTACGCGATGAACCTGCTGATCCTGCCCAAGCGTACGCTGTTCATCGGCGACACCTATGTGAACTACGACCCGAGCGCGGAGCAGGTCGCCGAACTGGCGCGCCTGGGCGCCGACGAGGTGCGCCGCTTCGGCCTGGTGCCGCGCGCGGCCCTGCTCTCGCACTCCAATTTCGGGGCCGAAGACACGCCGACCTCGATCAAGATGCGGCGCGCCCTGGAGATCCTGCGCGAGGTCGCGCCCGAGCTCGAAGTCGACGGCGAAATGCACGGCGACACGGCATTGTCGGACGACATCCGGCGCCAGGTGTTTCCCAATTCGACGCTGAAGGGGCCGGCCAACCTGCTGATCATGCCGACCCTGGATGCCGCCAACATCGCCTTCAACCTGATCAAGACCTCGGCCGG
>JBIKKY010000046.1:0-26109 GCA_044360105.1 Sulfuritalea sp. | reverse complement strand
CATTGTCGGACGACATCCGGCGCCAGGTGTTTCCCAATTCGACGCTGAAGGGGCCGGCCAACCTGCTGATCATGCCGACCCTGGATGCCGCCAACATCGCCTTCAACCTGATCAAGACCTCGGCCGGTGACGGCCTTACGGTCGGGCCGATCCTGCTCGGTGCGGCGCGCCCGGTGCACATCCTGACCCCGACGGCGACGGTCCGACGGATCGTGAACATGACAGCGCTGTTGTCGGTCGAGGCACAGCAGCAGGCCAGAAGCGGCACCTGAGCTTGTCATGACCGGGTCGCGCACCGCCCTGATCCTGACCGGCGGCGGTGCGCGGGCCGGGTATCAGGTCGGCGTGCTGAAGGCGATTCGCGGACTGCTGCGCGAGCCGCGGCGCAATCCGTTTCCGATTCTCTGCGGCACCTCGGCCGGCGCCCTCAATGCGGCGTCGCTGGCCGCAGCGGCCGAGGATTTCGGCGCCGGCGTGGAGGGTCTGGTGCGCGTCTGGGAAAACTTCAGCGCGCATCAGGTCTATCGTGCCGATCCGCTGAGCATGGGCATCTCCGGCGCGCGCTGGGTGTCGACCCTGGCGCTAGGCTGGCTGACGCGCCAGTCGCCGCGGTCGCTGCTCGACAACGCACCGCTGCGCCGCCTGCTGCAAGACAGCCTCGACCTCGGCCGTATCGGGGGCGCCATTGAAAGCGGGGCCCTGCATTCGATCAGCATCACCTGTTCCGGCTACTCGTCCGGCCAGAGCGTGAGCTTTTTCCAGGGGCGTGCGGACATCGAACCCTGGCGGCGCAGCCAGCGGGTCGGCGTACCCGCCGAAATTTCCATCGAGCATCTGATGGCATCCAGCGCCATCCCCTTTGTTTTTCCCGCTGTGCATCTCAACCGGGAATGGTTCGGCGACGGCTCGATGCGGCAGGTCGCGCCTGTCTCGCCGGCGATCCACCTTGGCGCCGAAAAAATACTGGTAATCGGCGCCGGTCAAATGGCCCACGAGAGCGAACGGCCGCGCGGCACCACCTATCCTTCGCTGGCGCAGATTGCCGGCCATGCCCTGTCCAGCATCTTCCTCGACAGCATGTCGGTCGACCTGGAGCGGATGAACCGCATCAACAACACCCTGTCGCTGATTCCGGAAGCGGTGCGCCGCGACACGGGCATGACGCTGCGCCCGATCGAAGTGCTGACCATCGCTCCGTCGCAGCGCCTCGACCACCTCGCGGCACGTCACGCGCGGGCCCTGCCCTGGCCGGTGCGCGTGATGCTGCGCGGAATCGGCGCCATGAATCCGAACGGCGGGGCACTGACCAGCTACCTGTTGTTCGAGCAGTCCTACACCCGGGCCTTGATCGACCTGGGCTATGCAGATACGGTGGCGCGACGCGACGAAGTGCTTCGGTTTCTTGACTTGAGTTAATGTTATTTCTCAAGCTGATGGCTCAACATGTTTATTCTCAAAGAGAATTTCGGATACTAACTGTGGCATAGTGGGCATCCTCTGCTAGAATCAAGTGATCGCAGGAGGGGTCTCTCCATGAAAAAAGCACTAATGATCCTGTTGGCCGCATCAATAGTCGGCGCCGGCGCGACGCCGACCAGCGCCGAAGCGACAGAAAAGAAGAAGAGCGTCACCGCGAACAAGAAGTCTCCCCGGGTAACGGCGCAGTTCAAGTCCGGCAAAAAGGTGGTGCGTGCGAAATCGCCGCAGCGTTTGGCGTCGCTGGACGATGCCCGCCATCTCGCCTTGCAGTCGTCTGCCGTCCTGGTCCAGGATCAGGCCACCGGTGCGATCCTTTTCGAGAAAAACGCCGGTGCAGTTCTGCCGATCGCATCGATCACCAAGTTGATGACCGCGATGGTTGTGCTGGACGCCACACCCGATCTGAAAGAGACCCTGGCAGTCGCCGAGGACGATGTCGACCTCGTCAAGGGGACGCGCTCGCGCCTCAAGGTCGGCACCCATCTGGAGCGCGAAGAAATGCTGCGCCTGGCATTGATGTCCTCGGAAAACCGTGCCGCTTCGGCGCTTTCGCGCCACTACCCCGGCGGGCGCGATGCCTTCGTCGCCGCCATGAACCGGAAGGCGCAGGCTTTGGGCCTGGCCGACACCCGCTTCCATGACGCGACCGGCTTGACCGCGGCCAATGTATCGAGCCCGCGCGATCTGGCGAAATTGGTCGATGCCGCCCACCAGTACCCCCTGATCCGCGAGTTCTCGACGGCGACTGACGGCGAGTTCAGCATCGCCGGCCGTCCGCAGCAGTTCCGCAACACCAACACCCTGGTCAAGAGTCCGGCATGGGAGATCGGCCTGTCCAAGACCGGCTACATCAACGAGGCGGGCAAATGCCTGGTGATGCAGGCCTGGCTCAACAACAAGCCGGTCATCATCGTGCTGCTTGATTCCTGGGGCAGGATGACCCGCATCGGCGATGCCAATCGCATCAAGCGCTGGGTCGAAAGCGCCTCGCTGGCGCGGCCGGCTGCCGGCTGAACGTTCGTCCCCCGGACCCCGAGGCCGCCTGCGGGCGGCTTTTGTTTTCCACCGGTAAATCCCTTCCATCGCCAATGCCAGCTGCACGAACACGGCAGCGGGCTGCTAGAATTGCCAGCAAAATCATGCTGCTGCGGGACTACTGTGAGTGGTCGGCGCGCAGTTACCGTCCGCATATTTCGCTTTCGCTAGATGGGTCCCACTGTGAACACAGCTTCTTCCCCCGCTGCACCCCCGCAACGCATCGTCATTGCCACGCGCGAATCCCGGCTGGCCCTGTGGCAGGCCGAACACGTGCGCAGCCTGCTGCAGGGGTTGTACCCGGCATGCAAGGTCGAATTGCTCGGCATGACCACGCGCGGCGACCAGATCCTCGACCGGCCGCTGTCCAAGGTCGGCGGCAAGGGCTTGTTCGTCAAGGAGCTTGAGGCCGCCCTGCTTGACGGCTCGGCCGACCTCGCCGTGCATTCCATGAAGGACGTGCCGATGCAGATGGAGCCGGAGTTTTCCCTGGTCGCCATCGGTCCGCGCGAAGTGCCGCTGGATGCCCTGGTGTCGAGCAAGTACGCCAGCCTCGAAGACATGCCGCCCGGAGCCGTGGTCGGCACCTCGAGCCTGCGCCGCGAAGCCCAGTTGCATGCCCGCTACCCCTACCTGGCGGTGACGCCCCTGCGCGGCAATCTCGATACGCGTTTGCGCAAGCTTGACGAAGGCCAGTTCGACGCCATCATCCTCGCCGCGGCCGGCTTGACGCGCCTCGGCCTCGGCCAGCGCATCCGCGCCGTGCTGCCGGCCGAGGATTCGCTGCCGGCCGCCGGACAAGGCGCCCTGGGCATCGAAGCGCTGGCCTCGCGAGCGGACGTGGCCGCCTGGGTCGCGCCCCTGAATGATCCGGATAGCGCCGCCTGCGTAAGGGCCGAACGGGCCGTGTCGCGCGCGCTGGCCGGCAGTTGCGAAGTGCCTCTCGGTGCCTATGCCGAAGCCCGCGCCGGCGGCCTTTATCTGCGCGGCTTCGTCGCCTCGCCCGACGGTACGCGCATGGCGCATGCCGAACTCAGCGGCAGTGCGGCCGACCCGGAAGCGCTCGGCCTGCAACTGGCCGCCGAACTGCGCCGTCAGGGCGCCGCCGAAATTCTCGCCGCGCTCGGCTCCTGAGCGTGAGCCTGGCCGGCCGCCATGTCGTGGTGACTCGCCCGGCCGGGCAGGCGGCGCATTTCGCCACCGCCTTGAGCGAGGCGGGGGCGATCCCGGTGCTCTACCCCGTGCTCGAAATTCGCGACATCGAGGATGTTGCGCCGGTGCTGGACGCGGCGATCCGCCTCGACAGCTTCGACCTTGCCGTGTTCGTCAGCCCGAATGCCATCGAAAAGGCGCTGGCCCTGATCCTGCCCCGCAGGCCATGGCCGGCCGGATTGCGCGTCGCGGCGCTGGGCAAGAGCAGCGAACGCGAACTGGCCCGGCACGACATCCGCGATGTGATTTCGCCGCCGCTGCGCTTCGATTCCGAAGCACTGCTGGAGCTACCGGAACTGATCGACATACAGGGCAAGCGCGTGATCATTTTTCGCGGTGATGGCGGCCGCGACGTGCTGGGCGACACGCTCAAGGCCCGCGGCGCCGCGATCGAATACGTGACCTGCTACCGCCGCGCCAAGCCGCAACTGGATCCGGCGCCCCTGCTCAAGCTGTGGGAAGTCGGCAAACTCGATGCCGTGACCCTGACCAGCAGCGAAGGCCTGCGCAATTTTCATGACATGATCGGGCGCCTCGGCCAGGCGTGGCTGAAGAAGACGCCGGCTTTCGTCCCGCATGTCCGCATTGCCGAGCAGGCTCGTGCCCTCGGCCTTGGCAAAGTGCTTCCTACCGACCCCGGCGATGCCGGTCTGATGGCCGGACTGAGAGCCTATTTCGGTAGTAATCATGCCCCGCGTTGAGATCCTGGTCTCAACCCGAAGGGCCGTCGGGCGTTGGGCGCGCTACCGCGTTGTCGGTTGCTTGCCTGGTGGTACCATGCGGCCCTCCCTCCGCCTTGTATCGCATCCCAACGCCCGGCGGCGCGGGGTACGATTCCTACCGAAATAGGCTCTAAGCAATACTTCGCACTAAATGGAAACTCCAGTTCAAACTGAAACTTCGCTGCCTGCCAGTCGTTGGCGGGATGCCTGGCGCCGGCCGACGGTGCTGGTCGCGGCTGTCGCGCTGGTCGTCGTCGTCGCCCAATGGGTCGATACACGGATGCAGGTGGGCAGCCTGCAGCAGGAACTGGCGCGGCGCCTTGCCGACGGCGACGCGGTGGCCAAAGAGGGGCGCACCCTGGCCCGCCAGAGCCAGGAAACCATGACAGCCCTGCAGGCCAAGGTCGCCGTGCTCGAAGCAAAGCTGGCCGAAACGCAAAGCCAGGCCGTCGCGCTGGAAGCCATGTACCAGGAAATTTCGAGCACCCGCGACGAACGCCTGCTGGCCGAAGTCGAGCAGGCCGTGGTGATCGCCATGCAGCAGTTGCAGTTCGCCGGCAACGTGGAGGCGGCGCTGATCGCGCTGCAGGGCGCCGAGGCGCGCCTTGCGCGTTCCGCGCTGCCGCAGTTCCTGCCCGTCAGGAAGTTGATCGCGCGCGACATCGAACGCCTGAAAGGGACACCGGGCGCCAACATCAGCGGACTGTCCCTGAAAATTGAAAGCGTGGTCGCCGCGGTTGACAGCCTGCCGCTGGCCTACGAACAGCGGCCGAAAGCGGAGGCGGCCAAGCCGGCCGCAGCAGCCAAACCGGCGAGCGTCGATTACTGGCGCGAACTGGGCGCCGACCTGTGGCGCGAATTGAGGCAGTTGGTGCGCATCGAACGCATCGACCAGGGCGACCCGGCCCTGCTTTCACCCAACCAGAGTTTTTTCCTGCGCGAAAACCTCAAGCTGCGCCTGCTCAACGCACGCCTGGCGCTGCTGCAACGCGACGGCAAGGTTTTCCGCGAAGAGATCCGCCAGTCGCGCGAGCAACTGGATCGTTACTTCGACAGTCGCGCGAGGCCCGTGCAGGCTGCCGACGCGACCCTGAAGGCGCTGGCGGCTACCGATGTCGGTTTCGATCTGCCGGGTCTGGCGGAAACGCTGGCCGCCCTGCGCAATCTCAAGTTTCCCCGCGACCGCGCGGGCGGCGCAGCCAGTCCGGCCAGGTAAGTGCGGACGGCATGCGCGCCCTGTTCTGGCTCCTGACACTCGCCGCGCTGGCTGTCGGCCTGGCGCTCGCCGCCCGCTATAACGAGGGTTACGTGTTGCTGGTGCTGCCGCCATGGCGTGCAGAAGTTTCGCTCAACCTGTTTGTCTTCGCCGCGATCGCCGGATTCTTCCTCGTCTATCTGCTGGCGCGCGCCGTCAGCCACACCCTGGCCCTGCCGCGCGCCGTTGCCGAGTTCCGCCGGCGGCGGCAGCAGGAGAAAGCGGCACTTGCCCTGCGCGACGCCTGGCGCCTGTTGCAGGAAGGGCGCTACGGCCATGCCGTGCGCTGTGTCGAAAAAGTCCGCTCCGATCATCCCGGCGCCGGCATGCTGGCGCTGGCCGGCTGGCGTGCCGCGCATGCCCTGCGCGATGCCGCGCGTTCGGCGGAATGGTCTGCACGCGTGCGGGCGCACGACAGCTCCGGCCTGCAGGCGGCCCGCCTGATGACCGAAGCCGAATTCGCCCTGGAAGACCGCCGTTTCGAAGATGCCCGCGACGCCCTGCAACAATTCGCCGCGCTCGAAGGAAAGCATATCGCCGCCATGCGGCTCAGCGTGCGCGCCGAGCAGGGCGTGGGCAATTGGCCTGAAGTGGCGCGCCTGGTGCGCCAGCTGGAAAAGCACCAGGCCCTGACCGCCGAACAGGCCGCGCCGATCCGCAGCCGCGCGGTGCGCGAGGCGCTGCGCGGATTGCGCGACGACCCCGTCGGGCTGATGCGTTACTGGCGCGAACTGGACGAAGCCGACCGCGCCGAGCCGGCGCTGGCGCTGGAAACGGCCCGCGCGCTGATGGCGGCCGGCGATTGCCGTGAAGCGCAGCGCGTGATCGAGGATGCCCTGGCAGAACATTGGGACGCGGCACTGGTACTGGCCTACGGCGAGTGCGGCAAACCGGGGGAAGCCGTCGGCGATGTGCTCGGGCGCATCGCCCAGGCGGAGAAATGGCTGCAGCGCATGCCGCGCGACGGCGCCCTGCTGCTGACCCTGGGCCGGCTTTGTCGCCAGCAGCAACTGTGGGGCAAGGCGAGGAGTTACCTGGAAGCGTCGCTGGCCATCACACCCTCGCGTGCCGCGCACATTGAACTGGCGCAGCTTCTCGATCAGCTCGAAGAGTCGGCGCTGGCGACACGGCACTATCGCGCTGCCGCCGTGCTTTAAGGCGTTTTAAACCCAGTCACGCGGCGGCAGAAAGTCGCTGTAGAGTTTTGCTTCCGCGCTGCCCGCTTCGGGTTGCCAGCTGTAACGCCATTTAACGATGGGCGGCAGCGACATCAGGATGGACTCGGTGCGCCCGCCCGATTGCAGGCCGAACAGCGTGCCGCGATCCCAGACCAGATTGAATTCGACATAGCGTCCGCGGCGGTAGGCCTGAAAGTCGCGCTCGCGCTCGCCGTAGGCGATGTCGCGGCGGCGGGCGATCAGCGGCAGGTAGGCGGCGGTAAAACTGTTGCCGACCGCTTGCGTCAAAGCGAAGCAGCGCTGGAACGCAGTTTCGCCACCTGCGCCGCCTTCGTTGAGGTCGTCGAAGAAGACGCCGCCGACGCCGCGCGCCTCGTTGCGATGCTTGAGGAAAAAGTAGTCGTCGCACCATTTCTTGTAGCGCGAGTGAACATCGGCGCCGAAGGGCGCCAGCGTGTCGCGGCAGGTCTGGTGAAAATGCCGTGCGTCCTCCTCGAAGCCGTAGTAGGGCGTCAAATCCATGCCGCCGCCAAACCACCAGATCGGCTCGTCAGCTGCCTCCTGCGGGTAGGCGACGAAGAAGCGAACATTCATGTGCGCCGTCGGGCAGTAGGGATTGCGCGGATGCAGCACCAGCGAGACGCCCATCGCTTCCCAGCGGCGACCGGCCAGTTCCGGACGGTGCGCGGTGGCCGAGGCCGGCATCTGCTCGCCCTTGACGTGAGAGAAATTGACCCCGCCGCGCTCGAAGACCTTGCCGTCTTCGATCAGGCGGGAAATGCCGCCGCCGCCGGGCCGTCCCAAGGCGGCGGCAGCGTTCAACCCGGAGCGCAGCGAACCATTGTCACCCCCTTCCCTGGGAAGGGGGCCGGGGGGATGGTCGCCCAGTTCACCGCCTTGCGGCCGGTCCCATGCGTCGCGCAGGAAGGGCTGGCCTTCCACGCTTTCAAGCTCGCCGATGATTCGATCCTGGAGTCCGGTGAAGTAGTCGCGGATGGTCGCGACGTCGAGCAGGGTTTCAGGCATCGGGCAGTTTCATCGCCATGACCTTCTCGCTCTGGCGCGAGCGGAATTGCTCGAGCTTCAGCGCCAGGGCGCGGCCGTAGTCGTCATTGGCCGTGGCGATGATGGCGATCGCGGTCAGTGCGGCATTCGCCGCGCCGGCCTCGCCGATGGCGAAGGTGGCGACCGGAATGCCCTTGGGCATCTGCACGATGGACAGCAGGGAGTCGAGGCCGTTGAGGTGCTTCGAAGGCACCGGCACGCCGAGCACGGGCACGATGGTTTTCGAGGCCAGCATGCCGGGCAGGTGGGCCGCGCCGCCGGCGCCGGCGATGATGGCACGCAGGTCGCGCTCCTGGGCCATGCCGGCATAGTCGAACAGCAGGTCGGGCGTCCTGTGCGCGGAAACCACCCGCGCCTCGTAGGGCACGCCGAATTCCTTGAGGATCGCAGCGGCAGCCTGCATGACCGGCCAATCCGAGTCCGAGCCCATGACGATACCGACCAGTGGTTTCATTTTGCGCACCTCTCAGCCGCTTCGAGTGTATTTGCCAGCAACATGGTGATGGTCATCGGGCCGACGCCGCCGGGCACCGGCGTGATGGCGCCGGCGACTTCCTTGGCGCTGTCGAAATCGACGTCGCCGCAGAGCTTGCCTTCGGCAGTGCGGTTGATGCCGACATCGATCACCGTGGCGCCGGGCTTGATCATGTCGCCGGTGATCATCTTCGCCCGGCCGACGGCGGCGACCAGGATGTCGGCGCGTTTGGTATGGAAGGCCAGGTCCTTCGATTGCGAATGGCAGATGGTGACGGTGCAGCTCTGCGCCAGCAGCAGCATGGCCATCGGCTTGCCGACGATGTTGCTGCGGCCGACGATGACGACTTCGGCGCCCTTCAGCGGCACGTTTGCGCTCTCCAGCATTTTCATGACGCCGTAGGGCGTGCAGGGAATGAAGCGCGGGTTGCCCTGCATCAGCGCGCCGACGTTTTCGGCATGGAAGCCGTCGACGTCCTTTTCGGGCGAAATGGCTTCAAGCACGGCTTCGGAATCGAAGTGCTTCGGCAACGGCAGTTGCACCAGGATGCCATGCACGGTCGGGTCGGCGTTGAGTTCGGCGATGCGCTTGAACACCACGGCCGGGTCGACGTCGGGCGCATAGACATCGCGCAGCGAGCGCATGCCGGCCTTCTCGCAGGCGGCGACCTTGTTGCGCACATAAACGGCCGAGGCCGGGTCTTCGCCGACCAGAATCACGGCGAGGCAGGGGGTGATGCCTTTTTCCTTGAGGGCGGCGGCGCGCACGGCGAGTTGGCCGCGGACTTCGGTGGAAAGGGCATTGCCGTCGATGATTCGTGCAGTCATGGATGGGTTAGTGTCAGATTGAACAGGCAACTCAGGCCGGAGCGGCGGCCAGTTGTTTGGCGACGGCATCGCGCCCGGCGGCAAAGGCCTGGCGATTGGCCTCGACGACCTTCTCGCCCTTGCGTGCGAAGCGCATGTCGATGCAGGCCAGCAGCACCTCCGGTGAAAACGGCAGGTAGTCGGCGATGGCGCCGAGCATCACGGTGTTGCCGAGGCGGATCTCGCCGAGGTCGCGGGCGATGGTCATGGCGTCGAAGGAAACCACGCGGTGGCCGGCGGCGCGCATCTGCCCGGTCGGGTCCTCCGGGTAATCGAAGAGGCCGAGTTCGACCACCGGCGGCACCAGCTTGGCGTTGTTCACCAGCGCCAGGCCGTCGGGTTTCAGGTAGTGCGACCAGCGCAGGGCTTCGGCGCCCTCGAAGCCGAGCAGCACCTGCACCGTGCCCGGTTCGATCTGCGGCGAGAGGACCTTGCGCCCGAAGCGCAGATGCGAGGTGACCACGCCGCCGCGCTGGGCCATGCCGGCGACCTCGGTCTTCTTGACGTCATGCCCTTCCGCGATGGCCGCCTCGGCGAGGATCTCGGTCGCCGTCATGACGCCCTGGCCGCCGATACCGCAGACGAGGATGTTGGTGATGTCGTTGCTCATGACGCGTGCGAAGTCTTGACGATGTGGATCGGGATGTCGCGCCGCGGCACGTGCTGGATCGCATCCGGCGCGCAGGGCTGGACGCAGAGGCCGCAACCCGTGCAGGCCTGGCTGTCGATGGTGACGAAGGCCAGGTCAACCTCCTTGCCCGAGGGCTTGATGACCTTGTCGCGGTGCGTGACGTGGATCGCCGGGCAGCCGACCTCGACGCAGTTGCCGCAGCCGGTGCACTTGTCCTCCTCGACGAGATACGGCCGGAAGGGCTTGAACTCGTCGGTCAGCACGCAGGGCCGGCGGGCGATGATGACCGAGGGACCTTCGATCTTGATTTCCTCGCGCACGGCCTTGAACAGCACCGGCAGTTCGTAAGGGTCGATCACCTGGATGCGCTCGTTGGGCACGCCCAGCGCCTCGATGATCTTGACCAGATCGACCTTCGGCGCCTCCTTGCCGTGGATGTCCTTGCCCGAAGCCGGCGTGGCCTGGCCGCCGGTCATGCCGGTGGTGTTGTTGTCGAGCAGCAGCACGGTGACGTTGCCATGGTTGTAGGTGATGTCGAGCAGGCCCTGCATTCCCATGTGCATGAAGGTCGAATCGCCGATCACGGCGAGGATCCGCTTGTTCTTGTCGACCGCGCCGCGACCCTTGTCGATGCCCAGCGCCACGCCCATCGTCGCGCCCATGCAGATCGTGGTGTCCAGCGCATTCCACGGGTGGCCGGCGCCCAGCGTATAGCAGCCGATGTCGCCGGTAACGATGATGTTCTTGATCTGCGACAGCGTGTAGTACATGCCCATGTGCGGGCAGGAGGCGCACAGCGTCGGCGGCCGCGGGAAGACCTTGGGCGGCGCGGCGGCGGGGGCGGGCGGCGGCACCGGTTTGCCGAGCAGGCGGTCGACCGCCGGATGCAGCACCTGCGGCGAAAGCTCGCCGATGCTGGGCAGCACATCCTTGCCGTGGCAGGCAATGCCGGCGGCCTTGAGCTCGGTTTCAAGGATCTTTTCGGTTTCCTCGACCACTACCAGTTTGTCGCACATCGCCGCCAGTTCGCGGACTTTTTCCGGCGGCCAGGGGTAGGAAAGGCCCAGTTTCAGCACCGGCGCATCGGGGAAGGCTTCCTTCACGTGCATGTAGGCCGGGCCCGAGGCGACGAAGCCGACGCGGCGATCCGTGCCCGCTTCGAGCACATTCAGCGGCGAGGCTTCCGACACGGCGCGCAATGTGTCGTCGCGCTGGAACAGGCCGGGCAGGCGTGCCTTGGCGTGGGCCGGCACCATCACCCAGCGCTGCGGATTCTTGACGAATCCCGCCGGCTCGTGGGCCTCGCGCTCGCCGACGACGACCAGGCCCTTGACGTGGCAGATGCGCGTGGTCAGGCGCAGCAGCACGGGGGTTTCATATTGTTCGGAGAAGCCGAAGGCGAACTTCGTCATCTCGTAGGCTTCCTGCGAATCGGCCGGCTCCAGCACCGGGATGTGCGCGAAGCGGCCCCAGAAGCGCGAATCCTGCTCGTTCTGCGAGGACGACATGCCGACGTCGTCGGCCACGGCGATCACCAGTCCGCCGTAGGCGCCGGTGATGGTCATGGTCATCAGGCAGTCGCTGGCGACGTTGAGGCCGACATGCTTCATGGCGCAGAAGGCTCGCGCGCCGGTCATCGAGGCACCCAGCGCGACTTCCATCGATACCTTTTCGTTAACCGACCATTCGGCGTACAGGTCAGGATAGCGCGCCACGGACTCGAGGATCTCGGTGGCCGGCGTTCCCGGGTAGGCGGCGGCGACGCGCACGCCCGATTCCCAGACGGCACGGGCGACGGCCTCGTTGCCGGAAAGCAGCAGCCGGCTGGCGGCGGGAGGGGGTGCCAAGGGGTTGTTCAATTGCGACAAGACGGCGGCCATGATGTTCTTTCGGACAAGGGAAAAAATCAACCTGCGCGGGGGCGCACCCTTGCGCAGGTCGTCGTCAAACGGATTCGCCGAATTATCCGGATTTGAGCCCCTTGCGTCCATAGGGGCGTTCGCCCGGCTGCACCACTGGCGGGGAATCGCGATGGCGGCGGATAAATCGTCGCGATGGAGGGCGCAAAGAACTCTATGCGGCAAATCGCGCAGGATCCTATAATCCGACAAAAACACTCAAGTAATATCCCCTAACCCCGACAGAGAGAAAAACATGATCAACGTAAATGGACGTGAAATCGAAACCGATGCCGAAGGCTATCTCGCCTCGCTCGACGACTGGAGCGAGGATGTCGCGCAATGCCTCGCCGATCGCGACCAACTGGCACTGGCCGACGAGCACTGGCAGGTGGTGCGCTGGATCCGCGAGTACTACGCCGAGAACGGCACTGCGCCCAATCTGCGCGTCATGTCGAAGCTGATCGGCGGCGCGCTGGGCGAACAGTTCGGCGACAAGAAATACCTGTTCGACCTCTTCCCCTACGGCCCCGCCAAGCAGGCCGCGCGCTACGCTGGCATGCCCAAGCCGACCGGCTGCGTTTAAGGCCGCCAGGCAAAAAGTCGGCGCTGGCGATACGGCGGCGGTGCTAGCATCGCGCCTGTCCATGCGCATTGAACACATCCGGGAAACCCTGCGCCGCGACGGCGCCAAGCCCTGCCACGAGGAGCGCATCCTGCGCGCCTGGACGCGGGCGCTGCCGCTGGACCATGGCCCGGTCGCGGCCGAACGCTTCCATCCCCTGTCGCTGCGCAACTCGCTGCCGGGGCTGGCCGTCGAACTTGGCGGGCTGGCCCGTGTGCGTACCGAGCATGCGGGTGCCGAAGGTGCCGTGCGCCTGCTGGTGGAACTGGCCGACGGCCAGACCGTGGAAAGCGTGCTGCTGCCGCGCGCGGGCCTGTGCGTCTCGAGCCAGGTCGGCTGCGCCGTCGGCTGCACCTTCTGCATGACCGGACGCAACGGCCTGCTGCGTCAGCTCGGCAGCGCCGAGATCGTCGCCCAGGTGGTGCTGGCGCGCGCCCGGCGCAAGGTGGCCAAGGTCGTCTTCATGGGCATGGGCGAGCCGGCGCACAACATCGACAACGTCCTCGAAGCCATCGACCTGCTCGGCACGGCCGGCGGCATCGGCCACAAGAACCTGGTGTTTTCCACCGTCGGCGACCGCCGCGTGTTCGAGCGTTTGCCGCAGGAAAGGGTCAAGCCGGCGCTGGCGCTTTCGCTGCACACGACGGGCGCGGACTTGCGCAGGCAACTGCTGCCGAAGGCGCAGGACATCGATCCGGTCGAACTGGTGGAATTGGGCGAACAGTACGCTCGCGCCACCGGCTATCCGATCCAGTACCAATGGACGCTGCTGGCCGGCATCAATGACACGGACGCCGAACTCGATGCCATCGTGCGCCTGCTCAGGGGCAAGTATGCGGTGATGAACTTCATCCCATACAACGACGTCGATGGCCTCGATTTCCGCCGCCCGGCACAGGCGCGTGCCGAGGAAATGTCGCTGCACCTCTATCGCCACGGCATCCTCGCCAAGCTGCGCCAGTCCGCCGGGCAGGACATCGCCGGCGCCTGCGGCCAGTTGCGCGCGCGCAGCGTCGCGCCGGAAGCCTGAAAGTTCCAGCAGGGACGCCGGGTGCCGGTGCCCGCGGGACGGTATTTTCGCGCGTTGTGCTGCCGGCCGGTTTGGACTGGCGTCAGGTACCGCAGAAGGTGCGGTAGCTATCGGTGTAGCCCGCGGGTGCGGGGTCGGCGTAGCGGGCGAGCGCGGGGTCTTCGTCGAAGGGGCGTTTGACGGCTTGCAGCAAGTCCTCGAACGGGCCCAGATCGCCCTCGGCGGAGGCTGCCTCCAGGGCCTCCTCGACGCGATGGTTGCGCGGGATGATCCAGGGGTTGACCTGCCGCATGGTCTGCGCGCGTTGCGCGGCGGGCCGGGCGTCGGCCTCGCCGCGCTGCTGCCAGCGCGCGAGCCAGACTTTCAGCGCCGACGATTCGGGGAAAAGTTCATGCAGGGGTTCGGGCCGTCCTGCGGCAGCATCGGCCAGCCTGTGCCATGCCAGCGTGTAATCGACGCGGCCGGCCTGCAGCAGCGCCAGCCAGTCCTCGGCCAGCGCGGCATCGACCGGGTCGCCGCTCCCGACCCGCTCTTGCAGCCCGAGCTTGGCGCGCACACCCTGCAGCCAGTGGCGGCGATAGCTGGTGCCGAAGGCGGTGAGGATCTCGGTGGCCTTCTCCACGGCCTCGTCTTCGTCGTCGCCCAGCAGCGGCAGGATGGCCTCGGCGAAGCGCGCCAGGTTCCATTGCGCGATGGCGGGTTGGTTGGCATAGGCGTAGCGCCCGTGCTGGTCGATCGAGCTGAACACCGTGCCCGTGTGGTAGGCCTCCATGAAGGCGCAGGGACCGAAGTCGATGGTCTCGCCGGCGATGCTCATGTTGTCGGTGTTCATAACCCCGTGGATGAAGCCGACGTTCATCCACTGCGCCAGCAGCGCTGCCTGCCGTTCGGTGACGGCGAGCAGCCATTGCGCGTATCGGTCCGCTGCGGCATCCGGTTGCGGGTCGTGGCGCGCGACGGCGTAGTCGGCTAGCAGCCTCAGCCGATCCCGCTCGTCGCGCGCAGCGAAATACTCGAACGTGCCGATGCGGAGATGGCTGGCCGCAACGCGCGTCAGTAACGCGCCGGGCAGGATTCCTTCGCGATACACGGGTTCGCCGGTGGCGATCACCGCCAGCGCGCGCGTGGTCGGGATGCCCAGCGCATGCATGGCCTCGCCGACCAGCACCTCGCGCAGCATCGGGCCGATCGCAGCTTTGCCGTCACCGCCGCGCGAGAAGGGAGTGCGCCCCGAACCCTTGAAGGCAAGGTCGCGGCGTCTGCCATTGCGGTCGATGACTTCGCCGATCAGCAGGGCGCGCCCGTCACCGAGTTGCGCCGAGAAGTTGCCGAACTGGTGTCCGGCGTAGGCCTGGGCGATGGGCGTCGCGTCCTCGGGCAAGGCATTGCCCGAGAAGATTGCCGCCAGCGTCGATTCATCATGCGCGGCGAGGTCGAGCCGGAGTTCCTCCCCGAGTTCGCGATTCAGGAACAGCAGCCGCGGCGTCCGTACGGGTGCAGGCGGCCATGCCTCGTAGCAACCGGGCAGCTCGCGGGCATAGCTGTTGTCGAAATTGAACAGGGGATCGGGCATGGCTTTGGTGGTTGGCGGCAAGTCCGGCCACGAAGCTTACTGCACGCCGGGCCGGCTTCGCGCGCCGGGTGCCCGGCATTGGCCGGCAAGGCGCTATCGGCGACCCGGGCGGGGCATCCCGACATTTGCCGCAAGGTACTCGCACCCTGCATCGACGTCTGCGTTCAGGTGATCGGGAAGGCCCGGGCCGACTGCGTCCGAGCCGGGGCTCATAAGGCGCATACGGGCGGAAATCACACCGTTCGCTCCGCCGACCCCGGCGCGATGCCGGTCGCCTATTGCAAACCGTCGATGTAGACCGAAACCGCGCGGGTTTCGAGTTCGGTCAGCCTTGAAGCGATCGAATGCATGATCGCGTTGTCGTTGGTACGCGTACGCTTGTTGAATTCCTTCAACTGGGTTTCGATATAAGCGGGGTTCTGACCGGCCAAGCGCGGCAATTGCTCGGTGCCATAGCCCTTCGCGCCATGACAGGAGGCGCAGGCCGCAACGCCTGAATAACTGTTGCCACTATGGAAGATGTATTTGCCCACATTGGCGAGATCGACGTTGCCCGGCTGGCGCGCGCCGGCACGCTTGCCGGCAAAAAACACCGCCAGGGCAACAATGTCGTCATCCTTCAAATCCTTCGCCATTTCGCTCATGGGGTCGCTCACGCGCCGGCCATCGCGAAAGTCCTTGAGCTGTTTCTGCAGGTAATCCGGATGCTGGGCGGCCAGGCGCGGATAGACGGCGTTTGCGCTCTCGCCTTCCGGGCCATGACACAGCGCACAACGCCCGGTGATGATGTCCTGCACATGTTTTGGCACGGCAACCGGCTTGGCGGATTGGGCCATCGCGGCAACCGATACGCCAGCCAGCACCATCATCAACGAATTTCGAATAGTTTTTCGCATTCAGCATTTTCCTTTCAGATAACCATCCCTTGCCGGCACCGGCACCCGTTGCGCCTCGCGCGACGACCTCGCCCTGACCATTCTCGAGGCGGCGACCGCGAACGCGCACCCCGATTCGATGCATGATCCATTTGCCTCCTGGGCACTGTCGCATCATGGTGCACGACCGCGCAGGAAGCTTCCGGCTTGCTGCCGTGCGGGCGCGTCGGGTTCAGGTTCGGCATTTTTCCTTGGCTACCGCAGAGTCGCAAAGAAAGTCCGCAGCGACCTCGTGCGCAACCCGCATCATTTCCCCATGGCGCATCGTCGATGCGGTACTGTCCGGCTTCGGAGCGAGAGCCTCCCGTGGCGCGCTGTCGCCTGCGGGTAAAGGATGATCAGCCGGTTATTGTCGGCCCAGCCGTTGTAGCCGGCGCCTTCGAAAAACGGCGGGAGCCATGGACGTCGACCTGGTCATCGCGCGCCGGCATGATGGATCGGTTTCGAAGCAGCGGCATCGGCCGGATTGGCGACATCCGCAACAACAATCGGGTCAGGACCCCGTCAAATCCGGAATCCGGAAAGCCGTCAGGGATTCCGCCCAGGCTATTGACAACAACACCTTGCCTGCATATCGTCCCTTGTTGGCTGGGAATCCATTCTTTGCGACAGGTCCGTTGCATTCATGGAAGCGGGCAGCCACCGGTCTGCCGCTATGGGGGAGCCAACAATTGAACGCCTTTGCAAGTGATCCGCCAGAACCTCCGAGTAGCGACTTTTTCCGCCTGATAGTCGAGAACAGCGAAGACTTGTTCGCCGTCCTGGATCTGGATGGACGGCGGCTCTACAACAGCCCCTCATATGCCCGGCTGTTTGGCGATATCGGCCAGATGAAGGGCTCGGATTCCTTCGCCGAAATACATCCGGACGATCGAGAGGGCGTCAAAACGGCGTTCCGTGAAACCGTACAAACCGGGCACAGCCATCGTTTGAACTTCCGGTTTTTGCTGGCGGACGGCAGCATTCGCGTCATGGAATCCTGTGGTGTGTTGATAAGAAGCAGCCAGGGCAGCCCGTTGCGCGTTGTAGTCGTCTCGCGCGATGTTACGGAACGGATGAAAAGCGAAGAGAAAATCTACAACCTGGCTTTCTACGATGCTTTGACGCAACTACCCAACCGGCGCCTCCTGACGGACCGGTTGGAGCAAGCGATGGCGGCGAGCAAGCGCAGTGGGGAGCATGGTGCCGTCATGCTGCTCGATCTTGACGATTTCAAGGCACTCAACGATATCCATGGTCACAGCATGGGAGACGCGCTGCTCAAGGAAGTCGGGCGCCGTATCACTACCTGTTTGCGCGAGACTGACACGGTGGCCCGTTTCGGTGGCGATGAATTCGTGTTGATCCTCGGTCAGTTGGACAAGGACCGGGCCGAATCCAATATCCAGGCCAACGTGGTGGCGGAAAAGGTCCGCGAATTGCTGGCCAAACCGTATGCCTTGAAACAACAGATGATCGGCGGTACCGAGTCCATTGTCACATGTCACTGTTCGGCAAGCATCGGTGTGGCTCTTTTCATCAACCATGAATTCAGCATCGAGGATCTTCTCAAGCAGGCGGATATAGCGATGTACCAGGCAAAACGCGCCGGCCGCAATTCGATTCAATATTACGATTCGAAAGCACCAGCGTCGAATACATAGGGCGCAACCTTGATCGCAAGCTCCTGTATGAGTGAAGGCACTGGATTTGCTGCCGCTGACGAGCTTGATGGAAATGAGCGCGAGTCGCTAGGCGCCACCCGGCCGAAAACCGCCCTTCCACGTCGCCAGGCGGGCAGTTGTCATGCACCTTGCACAAGCCGCCGGGGCAGGTTGCGGCCGGCGCGAGCCTGCGCCGGTCCAGGGGTAATGCGGTACGGCGCCGTTTCCGCCGCGGCCGGCTCAGCATGGCCGACCGGCGTCACAGGCGCAGAGCGGTGCTCTGCGAAGTTCCCTGCGCCCAGCGCCGATTCTCGCTAGATTTCCTCCGCTTCCATCTTGATCGCGCCGCAGGGGCACTCGGCGACGCACATGCCGCAGCCCTTGCAGTAGTCGTAGTTGAACTGGAAGCGCTTGCCGGGGCCGAGCTTGATCACGGCGTTGTCGGGGCAGACGCCGTAGCAGTTGTCGCATTCGAAGCAGTTGCCGCAACTCAGGCAGCGGCGCGCCTCGAACAGGGCCGTGGTTTCGTCCAGTCCGCCCTGCACTTCCTCGAAGGTTGATTGGCGGCGGATGATGTCGAGCATCGGTCGCACCGTTTTCGGTGCGTCGGCGTAGTACCACGGGTTGAGCTTCTCGAACTGCGCAACTTCATGCTTTGGCGGCGGCGCGTAGGTCTCGCCGCGCAGCCAGGCGTCGATGTTCTTCGCCGCCTTCTTGCCGTGGCCGACCGCCACCGTGACATTGCGCTCCGCCGGAACCATGTCGCCGCCGGCGAAGATGCCGGCGTGACCGGTCATCAGGTCCGCGCCGACCTTGACCACGCCGTCCTTGGTCACTTCGAGTCCAGGCACACCGTTGAGCAGACCGAGGTCGACGTCCTGGCCCAGCGCCAGCACCACGGAGTCGGCCTCCAAGGTTTCGAACTCGCCGGTCGGCTGCGGGAAGCCCTTGTCGTCGAGCGCCATCTTTTCGATGGTGATTTCTTTGTCGCCCGCCTGCTTGATGGTCGACAGCCACTTGACCATGACTCCTTCCTGCAGCGCCTCCTCGATCTCGAAATCGTGCGCCGGTGCCTTGTCGCGGGTGCGGCGGTAGACGATGATCGGTTCGGCGCCCATGCGCTTGACGGTGCGCGCGACGTCGATCGCGGTGTTGCCGCCGCCATAGACCACCACGCGGCGGCCGAGCAGGGGCTTGTCCTCGCCTTCCATGGAGCGCAGCACCGAGATCGCATCGACGATCTTGGCTGCGTCGCCGGAAGGAATCATGGCGCGCTTGCCGATGTGTGCGCCGACGGCGAGGAAGGCCGCGTCGAAGCCGCCCTGCTTCATTTCCTCGAGGATGTTGTCGACCTTGCTGTTCAACTTGACGGTGACACCCAGATCGACGATGCGCTGCATTTCCGCGTCGAGCACTTCGCGCGGCAGGCGGTACTTCGGGATGCCGAAACGCATCATGCCGCCCATGTAGGGGCCGGCATCCATGACCGTTACGGCGTGTCCCAGCTTGCGCAGATGGTAGGCGGCCGACATGCCGGAGGGACCGGCGCCGACCACCAGCACCTTCTTGCCGCTTTCGTGCGCGGGCGGGGCGAGCTTCCAGCCCTGCTTGACCGCCTCGTCACCGAGAAAGCGCTCCACCGAATTGATACCCACGGCCTCGTCGATCTTGCCGCGATTGCAGGCGGATTCGCAGCTGTGGTAGCAGACGCGACCCATGATGGCGGAGAAGGGATTGTCGCGCGTCAGATGGCGCCAGGCGGCCTCGTAATTGCCGGATTCGGCGTGGAAGAGCCAGCCCTGGATGTCCTCGCCGGCGGGGCACTGGCTGTTGCAGGGCGGCAGGCGGTCGAGGTACACCGGGCGCGAGGTGCGCCAGGATCCGGTATGGTTGGCCAGCGAAGAGCCGGGGTTGAGGGTGATTGCGAAAGGCTTTTGCATCATGCTGTCTCCGCCGGGCCGCCCCAAGGAGGCAGCGAGTCAATGATTGGACGCCGCGCATGCGGCGGAACCGTAATCGCCCCCTTTCGCGGAAAGGGGGGCGTAGGCGGGGTTTCGCAAAGCACTGCTTTGCGCCGCCGGAGCCGGGCCGCTGTGCAAAGCGGCCCGTGGGAAAGGGGGAATGTCGTTTTCACGCAGCCTCCTTTGACAGCAGGCCGTACCTGCGGATGTTCTTGTCTGCCTGCGCCTGGATGCGGGCGATGGTTGCGACGGCCGGATTCTTGCCGAACAGGTGGGCGAAGCGCTTCTGCAGCTTCAGGTACTCCTCGACGGGTTGCGGCCGCCGTATCGCCAGCGCCGACTTTATCTCGCCGAATTCCGCTTCGAAGACCGGGAAGATGCCGGTCTCCTTGGCCAGCCGGGCGAGCAGGATGGTGTCCTGCGAGGCCGCGCCCCAGCCCAGCGGACAGGGCACCAGGATGTGGATGTAGCGCGCGCCGCGCATGCCCATGGCCTTGGTGACCTTGTATTCGAGGTCGCGCAGGTCGGCCACCGTGGCCGTGGCGACGTAGGGAATTTCGTGCGCCATGGCGATGGCCGGAACGAACTTGCCCTGGCCGAAGGCGTTACCGGGTTCGGGGCCGAGCGGCATGGTGGTCGCCGTGCGAGCCGCCGAAGGCGTGGCGGAACTGCGCTGCACGCCGGTATTCATGTAGCCGCCGTTGTCGTAGCAGATGTAGAGCACGTCATCGTTGCGCTCGAACATGCCCGACAGGCAGCCGAAGCCGATGTCGGTGGTACCGCCGTCGCCGCCCTGGGCGACGACGCGGACATCGCCGCCCTGGCCCTTCTGGCGCTTGACCTTGATCGCCGCGGCGATGCCGGTGGCGACCGCCGCGGTGTTGCCGAATAGGGAATGGATCCACGGAATCTGCCACGAGGTTTCGGGGTAGGGCGTGGAAAAAACTTCGAGGCAGCCGGTGGCGTTGGCCGCGATCAACTGCCCCTTGCTGGCGATCATCGCCGCATCGATGGCGTAGCGCGCGCCGAGCGCCTCGCCGCAGCCCTGGCAGGCGCGGTGGCCGGAGTTGAGCGAGTTGGTGCGCTGCATGTTGGCCTGGACTGAGCGCTCTTCGGGCGCCAGCAGTCGGTTACCGACGGTGAAGGTGCCGGTCTGGTAGAACTTGACGGTTTGTAATGACATGGCAGTCTCCGCGGATCAGGCGATTTTCGAAGCGACGGTGCCGAGGTCGCGCAGCATGCTTTCCGCGGCGGGACCGGTGCGACGGGTCTGCTTTTCGCGCTCGAGCTGGCGGTTGACCACCTTCCAGTCGAGGTCGAGGAAAGTCAGCAGTTCCAGTTCGTCGCGTCCGGCTTTTTCGAACAGGCCGGCGAGCGACTTCATGGTGATGGCACGACCGCCGAGGCCGGCGACCACGGTGTAGCCCTTGAGACCCATGCCGGTGACGGCCATGCGCACGTTGGTCGCGACGATGCCGCCGATGCCGACGGCGAGGCTCTTCTCCAGCACCACGAAGCGCTTGCAGTTCTTCAGCGCCTTGGCCACTTCGACCAGCGGGAAGGGCCGGAAGCTGGTGATGCCGAGCACGCCGATCTTGTGCCCGGCGGCTCGCATCTCGTCCACCGTGTCCTTGATGGTACCCAGCACCGAGCCCATCGCAATGACAATGGTCTCGGCGTCATCGGTGTGATAGGTGTGCGTCAGTCCTCCGCTCTCGCGGCCGAAGACCTTCTTGAACTCCGCGGCCAATTGCGGGATGCGTTCCAGCGCCTGCATCTGCTTGGCATGCGCGAGGTAGCGCACTTCCATAAAGGCTTCGGGGCCGACCATGGCACCGATCGACACCGGATCGGCCGGATCGAGCACCTGGCGCGGTTCATAGGGCGGCAGGAAGGCATCGACCTGTTCCTGGGTCGGCATGTCCACGCGTTCGTAGGCATGGGTCAGGATGAAGCCGTCCATGCAGACCATGACTGGCATCGAGATTTCCTCGGCCAGCTTGAAGGCCTGGATGTGCAGGTCGAGCGCTTCCTGGTTGGTCTCGGCGAAAAGCTGGATCCAGCCGCAGTCGCGCTGCGACAGCGAATCGGAATGGTCGTTCCAGATGTTGATCGGCGCGCCGATGGCGCGGTTGGCCACGGTCATGACGATCGGCAGGCCGAGGCCCGAGGCGTTGTACACCGCCTCGACCATGAACAGCAGGCCCTGCGAGGCGGTCGCCGTGTAGGTGCGCGCGCCGGCGGCGGAGGAGCCGATGGCCACCGACATCGCGGCGAACTCGGATTCGACGTTGATGAATTCGCAATCCTTCAGATCGCCGGACTTCACCATCTCGCCGATACCCTCGACGATGTGGGTCTGCGGTGAAATGGGGTAGGCGCAGATCACTTCGGGCCGGCACAGGGCGACGGCCTCGGCAACGGCATGGGAACCTTCGCACTGCTTAAGCATGGGCTGCCTCCTGGCGGCGCGCCTCTTCCATTTCGGCGCGGACGATGTCGTAGGCCTCGGTGGCGCCGGCGATGTTGCCGGCGGCGACCTTGCCCGAGAACTTGTCGTTGATGGCCATCACCACCGATTCGAGTTTGATGATCTCCGACACGGCGGCAAAACCACCGAGCAGGGGCACGTTCGGCATCGGCCGGCCGACATGCTTGCGGCTCAGGTCGGTGGCGGCCACGGTGCAGAGCCGGTCGTGCGGCCAGTCGCGCAGGAAGTCGCCGAGACCGAGTTCCTCGAAGGTCTTGTTGGTGTTGATCAGGATGTAGCCGCCCTTTTTGAGGCCGGCGAACACATCGACCTGGTGCAGCAGGGTCGGGTCCTGGATGATCAGCGCGTCGGGTTCCATGATCGGTTCGCGCAGGCGGATCTCCTTGTCGGCGATGCGACAGAAGGCCACCACCGGTGCGCCGGTGCGCTCCGAGCCGAAACTGGGAAAGGCCTGCGCGTGCCGGCCTTCATCGAATGCGGCAATCGACAGCATTTCCGCCGCCGTCACCACGCCCTGACCGCCACGGCCATGAATGCGAACCTGGAACATATTTTCTCCTCCGTCTTGTCCGGCGAAAGCATACCCTTGGCGAAGCGGATTTGGGAAGTGTTGCGCGGGGAATTATTTGTCGCGACCCTCGCGTGGACAGGGTCGCCCACTCGCCTCCGGTAGAATCGCACCTTTTGACGCAAGCGCCCACCATGAAGTACATCACCGACGACGTTCGCATCCGCGAGATCAAGGAACTATCGCCTCCCGGGCATATCCTGCGCGAATTTCCGACCACCGACGCGGCGGCCGAGACCACGTATCAGGCGCGCCAGGCCCTGCATCGCGTCCTGCACGGCGCCGACGACCGGCTGGTGCTGGTGGTGGGCCCCTGCTCGATCCACGATTACGGCGCGGCGATGGAGTACGCGCGCAAGCTGAAGCTGGAGGCGACGCGCCATGCCGCCGACCTGCTGATCCTGATGCGGGTGTATTTCGAGAAACCGCGCACCACGGTGGGCTGGAAGGGGTTGATCAACGATCCGCGCATGGACGGCAGCTTCCGCATCAACGACGGCCTGCGCCTGGCGCGCAAACTGCTGTGGGAACTGGGGGAGCTCGGCCTGCCGGCGGCAACCGAGTTCCTCGACACCATCACGCCGCAATACACGGCCGACCTGATCAGCTGGGGCGCCATCGGCGCGCGTACCACCGAGTCGCAGGTGCATCGCGAACTGGCCTCGGGCCTGTCCTGCCCGGTCGGTTTCAAGAACGGCACCGACGGCAACCTGCGCATCGCGGTGGATGCCATCAAGGCCGCCGCCAGCCCCCACCATTTCCTGTCGGTGACGAAGGCCGGCCATTCGGCCATCGTCTCGACCAACGGCAACGAGGACTGCCACGTCATCCTGCGCGGCGGCAAGGCACCGAATTACGATGCGGCCGCGGTGGAAGCGGCCTGTGTCGAACTGGGCAAGGCCGGACTGGCCGCGCGCGTCATGATCGACTTTTCGCACGCCAACAGCAGCAAGCAGTTCAAGCGCCAGATCGACGTCGCGCGCGAGGTCGCGGCCCAGCTCGCGGCCGGCGAAGAGCGCATCTTCGGTGTCATGATCGAGTCGCACCTCAAGGAGGGCCGCCAGGACCTGACCCCCGGCAAGCCGCTCGAATATGGCGTTTCGGTCACCGATGCCTGCCTCGGCTGGGACGACACGCTGGTCGCGCTGGATATTCTGGCCAACGCGGTGAAGGCTCGCCGCGTGGCCCTGGCCGAGCGCTGATTTCGCTCCCGGATCAGCCGTGACCTTGTCGCCCCGCCGGTTTTCCGCAGATTCCCGCCGGTGCCCGCCCTGCCGGGCGGGGCTATAATGCCGCGACCATGAGTTCGATCGACAAGATTCCCGATATCGAGGTTCTCGGCGACGCGGCGCCCTTCGTCGGCCGCATCCGCGAGATCATCGAGGCCATCCAGCTGTTCGAGGACTTCGAGCCGGAAGAGCTGGCGGGCCTTGCCCGCTACATGCGTTGCTTTCGGGCGCCGCTGGGGACGGAGATCATCCGCGAGGGAGATACGGGCGACTTCATGCTGCTGCTGCTGGACGGCAATGTCGAGATCGTCAAGAAGGACGTGCGCGGCGGGGCGCAGATCATGGGCACCGCCGGCCCGGGCAAGACCCTGGGTGAGATGTCGCTGATCGACGGCGAGCCGCGTTTTGCCAGCTGCGTCGCGCTCGATACGGTGGAAGTCGCGGTGCTCGATCGCGAAAGCCTGTCGCGCCTGATCGCCGAAGAGCCGCGCATCGGCGTCAAGCTGATGATGGAACTGCTGATGCTGCTCAACCAGCGCTTGCGCAGCGTCAGTTCGCAACTGCTGGACTGCATGGAAGCCCGGCGTTCGCGCATTCGCTAGGCGAGCGGCCGCACAGCGGTTTACTGCCCGACCGGCCGCAGCACAAACACCTCCGGATCGTCGCCATGCGCGAGCAGCAGCGTGCGTACGCGCGCCTGCCAGCATTCGCGGAATTCCGCTGTCTCCTGCGGCGTAGCGCTGCCGGCAAGGCACTTCTGCATCAGTTCCGGCGTTTGCGGCGCGAAGGGCACCGACTGCAGGTTCGCCGCGACCTCGACCGCCTGCCCGCTGTCGATTCGCGTGTAGCGGATTTCTTCGGCGACGTCGGCGGAAAAATACAGCAGCCGGCGCCGGTCGAAACGGCCGCCCAGCCCCTTGAATCCCGTGTCATGCGTGGCGCCGGTGAGCAGGCTGACGACATTGGCGATGACGCCGGTCACGCCCGACAACTGATCCTGGCGGAAGTAGACGCGTATGCCGCCGCGCTCGGGCAATGCGTCGGGGTAGAGGTGTTCCAGCGCCTTCAGGGTCATCCAGTAAGCGGCCGCCACGGTCGGGCAGGAGTGGCCGGCCAGCTTGACCGCATCGAGGTAGCCGTATTCGATCAGGCCGCCCTCCGCGGCACCGAGAAATTCCGCCAACGGGTCGCGGACGACGATGCGGCGCACCTCGTCGAAGAAGGCGGGAAAGCCCACGCCGCGCCTTATTGCTTCTTGACGAAGTCGATCACGATATTGCCGGGCTCGCGCTGCTTGTAGCCGATTTCGACTGCCGTGCCGTAGCGTTGCGCCAGTTGGTCGAGTAGCGGCAGGGGATCGTGGTCGTTCACGAAACGCATGGTCTCGCCGGGACGCAAGGCGTCGAGGGCGCCGAAAATCGCGGCGTGGCGGAAACGCTTGGCAATGCCGCGTGCGTCGAAAGGGTAGATCGAATCGGGGGAGAGATGAACGTGCATGGCAATGTACCTGTGGGTTGGAGTGAGCACACTATGCATCTTGCAGGCCATCGATAAATTGATGTAAATCAGTTATAAATCATAAACTTAAAACCATACTAAAAAAGTAGGTTTAAGGGCCGGGGCCAGCCTCCAAACGCCGTACCGCCAGCGCCGTCCGCAAGGGATACCGTCTCCGGCTTTGCCGTAGACATAACTTTTGCCCCAAGCCTGTGAAGAAATCGTAGCGAGCAGGCCCAATCCCCGATCCGGCACGCGCAGTAGATTTATTTGCAGGCTTTCAGGCATTCTTGCCTTTTTGCCACAGCACATCGCTGCCGCCGGCGGCCTTGTTCAGCCAGCGGCCGAGGACGAAGAGCAGGTCGGAAAGCCGATTCAGGTATTGCCGTCCGGCGTCCGACACCGGTTCGTCGGTCGCCAGGCTCACCGTCACGCGCTCGGCGCGGCGGCAGACGGTGCGTGCCAGATGCGTGAGGGCCGCAGATCGGTTGCCTCCGGGCAGGATGAATTCCTTGAGCGGTCCCAGGTCGGCGTTGTAGTGGTCGATGGCGGCTTCCAGTCGCGCCGGCTGCGTCGCTTTGAGCAGGGCCGAACCCGGGATGCACAGCTCGCCGCCAAGGTCGAAGAGGTCGTGCTGGATGCCGATGAACAGTTCCCGCACGTCGGCGGGGATGTCCTCGCAGAGGATCACGCCGATCAGCGAATTGAGTTCGTCGACATCGCCCATGGCGGCGACGCGGG
>JBIKKY010000128.1:0-2562 GCA_044360105.1 Sulfuritalea sp. | reverse complement strand
CGCTGCAGTCGATGCCCTCGGTCTGGTCTTCGATGCGCGTTACCGCCCCCTGCCCTGGCCCGTCATCGCCGCGCCGGCCTTGTTGCTCCTGGCGCTGGCCTGGCTGGGTGATCGCCTGCCCGCCGCGGCGCGCGAAGAAAAACTGCTGGCTGCGGTGTGCGCCGTTTGCGCTGTGCTGGTCGCCTTCCTCGAAGGTCCCGCCAACACGCAGGCGCTGCTCTACGCGGCGCTCCTGTTGGCGCTGGCGGGCGCCAGCGGCTGGCCTCATCGCGCTGCTCCCGGCGTTCCCGGCACCGCTGTGCGCAACAGCGCCAGCCCCGCCAGCAGCGCCGCCGGCGCAGCCCAGCGCGTCGAGTAGAGAACCAGCCCGGCAGCGGCGGCGGCCAGCGCGATCAGGCCGACCGTGCGCCAGCGTGTCAGCAGCGCCAGCACGGCCAGGGCCAGTGCGAACATTCCCAGGCGCTCCGCGGCAAAGGCCTGCACGGTGAGGCTGCGCACGATGCAGGTCGTACTGTCCCAAGGCATGGCATCGCACAGCGCGGTGAGCGATGCCGGTTCAACCAGCCGGTAGCGCGCCAGGCTCGCCAGCAGCAGCGCGCCGAGCACCACGACAAGCGGCGTCAGCCAGGTCGGCCGGCGCAGCGTAGACAAACCCGCCGTGCTCATCGTCCGGCTCCGGCTCCGGCGCCGGCCCCGGCCCCGGCGTCGGTCGAGGCTGCCATCGCCGCGGCCGCGCCGGTCTGCGCGGCGATCAGTGTCGTCGGCGCGCCGGGTTCGGCGAAGGCGCGCAGCACCATCGCGGTCAGCTCGTGCATGCCGCCCAGCGATTTGCGCGGCGGGTTGAGTCCGGCGTGGAAGCCCTGCTCGGCAAAGCGCTTGAGCAGCGCCGGGTCGCGCGCGACGACATGCACCGGCACGTCCCACGAGGATCCCTCGCCGCTGATGTTGGCCGTCGGCTGGTGGTCGCCGAGCAGGATGAACACCGTCTCGCGCGGTTCCGCCTGGCGCAGGAAACCGCCCAGCCAGCGGTAGGTGTACTCGACCATGCGCAGGTAGTCCGGAAACATGTTGAGCCAGGCAACCTGCTCGCTGGTCGCGCGCGCCAGTTCGGGCGCATCGAAGGGTTTGTCGGTCAGCACGCGCTGCCAGTCGGGCTGGTAGGGTGGCACCGGGCTGAACGGGAAATGGCAGGTGATGGTCGGAAAGAACACGAAGCGCGGCGGCGCATCGGCGCCGCGCGGATGCAGTTGCTCGAAGCGCGCCAGCGCGAACTGGTCGGGGATCTTCCAGTAGCCCAGCGGCGGGCCGCGGTAGTCCAGTTCGCGACTCTGCAGGAACTCGTCGAAGCCGTAATAGGCGCGCTCCGGCCACTCCCACCACAGCGCAGGATAGAGCCCGAAAATCCGGTAGCCATTGGCGCGGAACAGGGTGGCCAGCGTCGGCCGGTCGGTGGTCAGCAGCAGGTCGTGGCGCATCGGATCGGACAGGTCGAGCCCGGACAGCACGCTCAGGTGCGCGAGATCCGAGGCGCCGCCGTAGGTCGGCGAACTGATGAAGCCGGACACCA
This sequence comes from Sulfuritalea sp., assembly GCA_044360105.1. GTDB lineage: Bacteria > Pseudomonadota > Gammaproteobacteria > Burkholderiales > Rhodocyclaceae > Sulfuritalea. Next base: position 995 of record JBIKKY010000128.1, on the reverse strand, counting down.
CCTGCCGGCCGCCGGCGGCGATGTCCGCGGCGAATCGCCGTCGTGCCTCCGCCAGCCCGGCCACAGCGCGCGGGTTGTCGTAGGTCACCGCGCCGTAAGACTCCATGAAGATCAGATACACGTCGCGCCCGCCCAGCGTACCCAGCGCCTTGCCGGGCGGGGCCGCCAGCGCGGCCTGCAGCGTGGTGGACGGCGGCAGCACCTGCCCGAGCCGCTGCGCCGAAAGCGAGGTGAGCAGCAGATCGGCCTGGCGCACGTAGGTCGGGATCACCGGCTTCGAGACCACCGGCCAGGTCTCCCGCACGCCGGCGTAGTTGGCGGCAACCAGCACCGTCGCCGCGGCGGTGGCGAGCCAGGCCCAGCGCGCGCGCAGCGCATGCGGCACGGCGTGTTCCGCCGTCACCGCGATGGCCCAGCGTAGCAGGCGATGCAGGCCCCAGAGCAGCAGCAGCACCGCGGCGACCACGCCGGCGCTGAGCCACCACGGAAAGTCCTGCGCCGTGACCCAGAGGAAGCGCGGAATTTGCGCACCGTCCCAGTAAAGGTTGACCTCGCGCCCGAACAGGCTGGGCGCGGTGACGTCCAGATAGCGCCCCAGCACCAGCAGCAGGTAGGCCAGCGTCAGCCCCGTCAGGCTGCGCGACGACAAGGCGCCGCGCCATGCCACCAGCGCCAGCAGCAGCAGCCAGAGGCCGACGAACTCCGGCGCCAGTCGCTTGTCCGGCACGATGCCCGGCGTCGGCCACCAGGTGCTGAAACTCAGCATGCCGTTGAGCAAGAGCAGCGCCAGCAAGGCCGGCACGATGCGGCGCCACGGTGGGGAACCAGCCGTGCTTGCGGGCAAAGATTTCGCTGTCATGCGGGCTTCGCCGCGGCGACGCGGCCGGTGCCGATGTAGCCCATGCCGAACTGGGTCGGCGTCATCTGCCAGTCGTCGAGCAAGGGCAGGATGCGATCCCACGGTGTCGTCAGTTCGCCGGGCGCGCCGTTGTAGC
>JBIKKY010000090.1:0-9074 GCA_044360105.1 Sulfuritalea sp. | reverse complement strand
GTGAAGCCGGCGCCCTCACCGAGCCCGCTGCAGAGGCGGCCTGCCAGTGTCACGGCGCCGGTGTTCATCAGGACGACTTGGCCTTCTCGCGTTCCTCGTTGCCGGTCCAGCGCTTGAAGAGGTTGAGTTCGACGCCGAGATCGAACTGGTCGAGCGCCTTGTTGACCGACTGGTCGATGATGTCCTCCAGGGTCTTGGGCCGGTGGTAGAAGGCCGGCAGCGGCGGCACCAGCACTGCGCCGGCTTCGGTCACCTGGGCCATCAGGCGCAGGTGGCCCAGATGCAAGGGGGTCTCGCGCAGCATCAGCACCGTCTTGCGGCGTTCCTTGAGGCAGACGTCGGCGGCGCGGATCAGCAGGTTGGTGTTGAAGGAATTGGCCAGCGCCGAGAGCGTCTTGATCGAGCAGGGCGCGATGACCATGCCGGCAGTCTTGAACGAGCCCGAGGAAATGCAGGCGCCAACGTCGTTGATGTCATGCACGTAGCTGGCCAGACCCTTGACCTGGTCGATCGTGTAGTCGGTCTCGTAGACGATGGTGCGCTTGGCCGAGTCCGACATTACGAGGTGGGTTTCCACACCCGCCTGCTGCAGCACTTCGAGAATGCGCAGACCGTAGATCGCGCCGCTTGCTCCCGAGATTCCGACGACCAGCTTCATTTTTCTATCCTTGTCCAATTTCGGCCAGCACGGCCCGCGCCTTGGCTGCCGCGGCAGCCGGAATCGTGATCTTATCGAACTCGGGGCCGCTGCCGCGCGTGGCGTTCATTCCCATGCGCGAACCGGTGCCGCCGCCGCAGGACGGGTCGATGACATAGCCTTCCAGGCCGGACAGGATCACCGTGTCGCGGTCGGGCTGGAAACGTGTCGCCAGCGCCCAGGACACTTCGCGCGGATCGCGGATGTCGACATCGTCGTCGACCACGGTGACCAGCTTCAGGCGCTTGTCCATGGAGAGAGCGAGGTGGATCAGGCGCCTGACCTCGGTGGGCCTGGCTTTGGCCAGCGCGATGACGGCGGTGAAGCCGCAGGTGCCGGTGGTCAGGTCGAGGTCAGCGATGCCGGACATCTGCGTGCGCAACTGGCCCAGCAGCTCGGTACCGGCCGCCAGCGACAGCAGGCTGTCGACGTCGGCGGTCCAAGGACACAGGGCCGGATAGATGAAGTCGCGGCGATGGGTGACGGCCGTGACCTCCACCACCGGGCTGAGGTTGGAGAAGTAATAGCCGGTGTTTTCGCCGAAGGGGCCTTCGGTTTCGCGTACGCCGGGCAGCACGCGGCCTTCGATGACGATTTCGGCGCGGGCCGGGACATCGACGGCGACGGTTTCACCGCGGATCATTTCCACCGGCGCGCCGCGCAGCGCGCCGGCCAGGTCCATCTTGTCCGGCCCCAGCGGGCCGGCCTTGACCACCGCGGCGATTAACAGCGCCGGTTCGACGCCGAGCGCCACGGCAATCTCCAGCGGCCGGCCGGTGGCTTCCGCGGCGGCGTGGAATTGCGAGAGCGGCGGATTGGCCAGCAGGATGCCGAGGCGGTTGCCGCCCTTGACCATCATGCGGTGGATGCCCATGCCGCGGCGACCCGACACCGGGTCGTGGCACAGCACCACGCCGGTGGTGATGAAGGGACCACCGTCGCCCGCGTAATGCGTCAGCACCGGCAGCAGCGCGCCCAGGTCTTGTGGCGCGATGTGTCGCACCTCCTTGACCGGCGCCTCATCGGTCTGGCGCGGGGCGATGCCCTGGCGCGTGCGTTCCAGATAGGTCGCGGCCAGTTCGCTTTCGGTGGTACCGAGCGCCTTTGCTACGCGCTGCCTGCTGGCGACCAGGTTGCCGACCACCCGCGCGGCGGGATGACCGGTTACGTTTTCGAAAAGCACCGCCGGTCCGTTGGCCGGCATGGCGCGCAACAGCGCGGCCATCTCGTGCTTCGGATCGAAGGCCTGTTTGACGTGCAGCAGGTCGCTGCCGAGATCGGCAAGGAAGGCCCTTAGATCGGAGTAGCTCATGATCCGGAAAAGTCGGCGGTGGCGCTACGGCGCCACCACCGCTTTCGCTCCTCCCTGATCAAAGGTACTTTGCGGGACAGCGCTGGAGTTCCTCGATCACCTTGATCGAGTACTTTGCCGGACTCAACTGACCACGTCCCAGGCGCACCTGGAGCTGGTCGGCGAACTTGTCCAGCGACGTCGACACCTGGGCCCTGACCCGCTTGTAGGTGTACTTCTGCAGACCCGGATTGAGGGTTCGAATGGAGAGCTCGATATCCTTGCCCTCGGCCAGTTCCGACATATCCATGACAAATACTTCCCATTGGTTCATCGCATCGTCTCCTTATTTCACTTGGGGATAGCCGTAGCTGGTCCAGTTGGCCAGAACTCGTTCCTGAATATCCTTGGGATAGACATTCTTGAAGCTGACCAGGGTCGGCACGTCATTGGTCTTGTCCCAGTCCACCGGCCACAGGCAATCGAACAGCACCTTGGAGCCGATCGAGTACTTGCGCTCGTGCGGCGTGGCATAGGGGTAGAGCGGCGTGCCGGTGGTGTTCTTGTACACATGGATGCCATTGACCGGATGGCAGCGAGTGCAGAAGGCGTGATAGACCTCGTCCCAGTTGTAGATGTCGGTCTGGTCGTCGACCACCATCACCATGTGGAACCAGGGGCCGAGCTTGGAGCCGAAGGCCAGTTGGGCGATCTGCTGGGCGATTCCCGCGTAAGTGGCCTTGACGCCGACGATCATCATGTGATGGGTCGAGCGCGGATGCATATACACGCCGGTGATCGGGATGCCCTGGCTGCGCAAAAGTTTCTCCAGTTCCAGGCCGAGCGAGAAGGAACGCAGCAACTGGCCTTCGTCCTGCGGCACGCCCATGTTGGAAATGGTCATCGTGGCGTTGTTGCGATAGGTGATGCAATCCACCCGGAAAGTGACGCGGAAGTCGCGCGGGCTGGTGCGGTAACCCGTGTATTCGCCGAAAGGGCCTTCCTCGACCTTGTAGTCGGGGCAGATCACGCCTTCGATGATGATTTCCGCATCGGCGGGAACCTCAAGATCGTTGGTTTCGCACTTGACCAGGCGCGCCGGCTCGCCCGACAGCATGCCGACCAGTTCCGGTTCGGGAATGGGCGAGGGCGCGCAAGCGGCCATGGCCGCCAGCGGCGAGAGGCCGATGGCGGTGGCGAAAGGAGCCGCTTCGCCGCGTGGCAGGTAGTACTCGGAGAGCTGCTTGCCGAGGTCGGAGAAGGGAAACACCGCGCCCGACATGGTGCGGCCGTCGAACATCATCTGGCGGTACATGCCCCAGTTCACGTCGCCGCGCACCGGATGCTTGGTAATCACGGCATGCCAGGTGCCGACATAGCGGCCGCCGTCGCCATCGTGCACCAGCGGCACCGGCAGCTTGCACAGGTCGACGTCGGCGCCCATCAGGATGTTTTCCTTGCAGGGCGCGTCCTTGCGGTCGATCACCACCGGCGCGATCGGTTCGCTGTTGGTGCGTTTGAGGTATTCCTTGCCGATCTCGGGCAGGCTGGTTTCCGGATCCATGCCCAGCGAAATGGCCATGCGGCGATAGGTGGACAGCGGGGCGCCGAAGTAGCTGAAACCCGGGTAGTCCTTGATTTTTTCCATGAAGGGCGCGGGAGCGCCCAGTTCGCAGGCGCGACGCACGATGGCGCCGGCTTCGTTTTCCCAATCCACTTCCTGCTTGATGCGAACGGCATCGCCATGCTTGACGCAGGCCTCGATGAATTCGCGGTTGCTTCTCGGTGCATTGATTTTCGACACGTTTAGGCTCCTTGCCTTTGATTAAGGTTTAGACAATTCAATCAACTGATTTTCGACAAAATCTTGTCCCACTTGTCCTGGGCCTTGAGGATCATCTCCGCCACTTCGCGCACGGCGCCGTAGCCTCCGCGCGCCTTGGTGACATAGATGGCGTGTTTCTTCACGTCCTCCACGGCGTCGCCGACCGCGATCGGCAGGCCGACGCGCTTCATCATCGACAGGTCGACCAGGTCGTCGCCGACATAGGCCACCTGGGCATCGGTGATGCCCATCTCCTTGAGCATTTCCTCGTAGGGCTCGGTCTTTTTCTTGATGCCTTCGTGGAAGCGCTTGATCTTCAATTCCTCGGCGCGATGCCGTACGGCGCCGGACTTCTTCGAGGTGATGATCGCCACTTCGACGCCGCTCATCATGAGCACCACGACGCCCATGCCGTCCTTGATGTCGAAGTTGCGCGACTCGACGCCGTTGTCGTCGATCACGATGCGGCCGTCGGTCATGACGCCATCGACGTCGAGGATGACCAGCTTGATGTCTTTTGCCTGTTCCATATTCATTTCCTTGAGGTTCGCTCGTCATTCCCGCGCAGGCGGGAATCCAGAAGTCGCCTGTATTCCGGGTTCGGCTACGCCGCCCCGGAATGACGAGCTTGCAATCAATCGATGCCGTATTCGGCCCAGCGGCCCTTGATCTTCGCCAGCATTTCCTCGTCCATTCGCGCCTCGACCGGCTTCTGCTTCCATTCGTACGGAATGCAGGCGTCCATGATGATGCGCGAGGTGATGAGCTTGTTGGAATCGGGATCGAGCGCCGGGTCGAGCGGGGTCGAACGGCCGCGCTTCAGAATCTCCGTGCCGCGCAGCGGGTCGTAACGACAGGACAGCGCCCACATCACGCGCTGCAGGTCGTCGGCCATGATGTCCTCGTCCACCGTTATCACGCCCTTGATGCCGTAGGAACCGGTGTTGCTGCCCAGTACGGCGCTGGCCACCTGGTTCGGGTGCCCCGGATACATTTGCTTGATCGATACCACCGCCCAGAAGCGGCCGGCCGATTCGGGCATAACGCAGACCGAGCTGATGCCGGGGATCTTCATCTGCTCCAGCTCGGTCCACAGCGTGGCGGTGCGGGTGAAAGCCAGCAACATGTGTACGTCGGTGACCGGACGACCCTGGCCGGTGGCCCACAGCACCGGGTTGTTGCGATGGAGGATCTGTTTGACTTCCAGTACCGGCTTGTTGATGACCTTGTGCAGTTCGTCGGTGTAGTAGCCCGTGTATTCGGCAAAGGGGCCTTCGGGACGGAAGTTGTTCGGGTCGATCTCGCCTTCGAGCACGATCTCGGCGCCGGCCGGAATCGGCAGCCCGGTCAGCGGCGCCATGAGGAACTCGGCTGGCTGGCCGCGCACCGTGCCGGTGATGTCGAAGTCATTGGCGCCCTTGTGCATCAGCGTGCCGGCCATGAAGATCAGCGGGTCGCAGCCGATCACGGCGGCGGCCGGCATCTTCTTGCCGAGCTTGGCGTACTTCTTCATGATGCGTTCGCCGCGCTTGCCCGGCAGGATCTGCACGCCGCAGGACTTGTCGTCGAGCATCTGCATGCGGTAGGTGCCCAGATTCGTTTCGCCGGTCTCGGGATCTCGCAGGACCAGGAACACCATGGTGCCGATGTAGCGCCCGCCGTCGAGCGGGAAGAACTTGGGCACCGGGAACATGTTGAGGTCAACCTTGTCGCCGGAGATGATGTTCTCCAGCACCGGACCATCCTTGACTTCATTGGCCTTGATCAGGCCTTCGGAGGTGATGGTCTTCTTCATCCATGCGCGTGCCGATTCGCACATCGACAGGTTGTGTGGCAAACCCAGCATGATGGCCAGACGCTTGGTGGTGGCGAAGGCGCCGGTGAACACGGGCGAGGAATAGCCCTTGATGTTCTCGAACAGCAGGGCCGGGCCTTTTTTCTCCTCGGTCAGTTTCGAAACGTGGGAAATTTCCAGGTTCCAGTCGACTTCGGCCGTGACCCGCTTGAGTTCGTCGGCGGCTTCGCACTGGTTGATGAAATACCTGAGGTCCATTGGGGATGCTCCTTGGATTGAAGAAATGGTGGGACGGGGCTACTGACTCAATGCGCTGCCTGGACGGACTCGATGACCGGAAAGCCCGCATCCTCGAGCGCCTTGACCACGATCCGGGTGTTGTAGGAATGAAAGCGGATGATGATTTTCTTGCGGTGATGCTCTTGCGGGTTTATGTCCTCGGGCTTGCCGATCGGGTAGATCGCCTGCACTTCCGCTCCCGCGGCTTCGACGATATCCGCGATTTTTCCGATCAAGCCGGGCTTCATTTCCAGTGGCGCCAGGGTTATGCCGCTGCGCTTTTCCCAAGCGCCGAGAAAGTGTGCGGCGAGGGAAAATATCTCGTTGGCCGAAATCATGCCGACCACCTGCCCCTGGTCCATTACCGGGAACTGTCCGATGCCGAGCTCCTGTCCGCGCTGCAGGGCGTGTTCCATGGTGTCGTTGGCCTCCACCGTGGCCGGGTTGCGCACCATCAGGTCCTTGACCTTGATGCGCGTGGAAAAGAAATTGAACTCATCGGTATTCTGGGTGCGCAGCACGCAATGGGCGGCGCGCAGGCAGTTGGCGCGGGTGATCAGTCCGCGCAGGCGACCGCCGTCCACCACCGGCAGGCCGTGCAGGTTGTTTTCGGTCAGCAGCCGCTTCGCCTCGGACAGCAGGGTGTCGCTGCCGATCACGACGGGGTTGGACTGCATCCAGTTGCGTACGATCATTCCGTTCCCCTTCCTAACTCAGTTTCTTGCCGGCGATCAGGTTGGCGACGATGTAATCCATGGCGGAAGCGCTGCCGGATGAAACCGGGGCCTGCTGCCGGTTGCTCCAGATGGTTTCCGGCCGCGCCTGCAGGATGAAAATGTTGCCGCCGGCGGGAAGGTCCTTGTCGATGGCCCATTCGATATCCATCGGGCGGCCGTAGTGCTTTTCGATCTTCTTGCCCATCCAGGCCAGTTCGGTGACCTCGTCATCGATGATCGACTGCACGTTCTGGCGCTCGACGGGGATCTCGGTGGCGACCGACTTCTGCGCCTTCAAATCGACCGTGTAGCAGATTTCCTTGGTCGAGATGGTGCGTTCCATGATGTCCAGGGCGACCTTGTTCACCACGAAATGGTCAGGTGTCACTTCGCCGGAAACCACGGATTCGCCGAAACCGTAGTTCGAGTCGATGACGATGACCGAGCGGTCGCCATTGGTCGGATGAATGGTGAACATCACGCCGGCGGAGAAGGAATTGGCCATCTTCTGGATGCCGACGCTGATGGCCACCTGTTCATGCGGGAAGCCCATTTTCATCCGGTAGGCGATGGCCCGCCCCGTGTAAAGGCTGGAAATGCAGCGCCGCACGTGATGCATGACATCGTCGATGCCGCGAATCCACAAGTAGGTATCCTGCTGGCCGGCAAAGCTGGCTCCCGGAAGATCTTCGGCCGTGGCGCTGGAACGCACCGCGACCGGAACCGCCGGCACGCAGCAGCGCACCGACAGCTTTCGGTAGCACTCGGCAATCTGGTCTTCAAGCTCGATGGAGATGGGACAGGATTCGATCATCTCGCGAATCACGCGGGAGGCTTCTTCGAGCTTGTCCATGTCTTCATGGTCGAGCCCGGTCAGCAACTTGCTCACCGCGGACTGGATGCCAGCGTCGCGCATGAATTGCCGGAAGCCGTGGGTGGTCAGGGCGAAGCCCGGCGGTACCCGCACTCCGGCATTGATGAGCTCGCCCAGCGAGGAGCATTTGCCCCCCACCAGGTCGACGGAGTCCTTGTTGCACTCCTGGAACCAGCACACCATGGGTGTCGCGCGATCCATCGCCGCCTCCGTGCCGGTTGCCAGAATTGCGGAATCGCTGCTCATAGTCGGGTTGCTTTCAACGCTAGCGGGTAATCGAAACCACACCCGAAGAACCGTCAACCCGGATCATCATTCCCGTCTTGATGATCTTGGTGGCATGCCCGGTGCCGACGATTGCCGGCAGGCCGTACTCGCGACAGACGATGGCGGCATGACTCATGACGCCGCCGACGTCGGTGACGGCGGCCTTGATCTTGGCGAAGGCCGGCGCCCATGACGGTGAGGTAGTCGGCGCGACGAGGATCTCGCCTTCCTGCAGATCGCGGATGTCCATCGCGGTGCGGCAGACACGCGCCTTGCCCTCGACGATGCCGGGGCTGCCGGCAAAGCCCTTGAGTTCGGTGATGCTGTCGGGGTCGGAGATATCCTGTACCTCGGACCAGTCGGCCAGCGACTTGTTGGTGACGCCCCAGAGCACGATGGTGAAGGGCTCCTGGATCACTTCCGGCGCGATGCCGATGGCCGGCGGGGGGCTCCACTGGCGGAATTTTTCCATGACGCCCTTGCGCCACTCGATTTCCGGCGGCCAGGTGAAGCTGCCGCGCGGCGTGACGCCGGTGGCCCAGGCGGTGACGACGTCCCACAAGGCCTGCTTGATCTCGTCGCGACGCAGGTACCAGATGTCCTCGATGTCCTTGATCATGCCGTGATCCTTGAGGATCGCCGCGACTTCGCGCATCTTGTTCCAGAACACCGAGTGGAACCAGTGCTCGACGTAGAACAGGTGGTTCTCGACGTAGGGAAAAACGGTCTTGGCGCAGCCCAGCAGCTCGTCGAACTGTTTCAGGTCGGCTTCGTTGCTGATCAGCTCGCGGTACTCGGCGGTGATGCGGTCGCGCTCGGCGCGAACCTGCTCCGTCGGCCTGTCGATGCTGACGCCGGCCTTGAGCTTGCCGATGTAGGTCTGGATGCCCGAGAGCGGTATGTCGAGGGTGTCATTCCAGCTGCGGTCGGTGTGGAACCAGCCGGTGCCGGTGGAAACGTTGAACCACGGGTAGCGGGCTTTTTCGAACGCCGCCAGCCATTCCGTGCCCTCGGGCAGTTTTTCGACGGCGAGTTTGACGGCGACCCAGTCGCGGTGTCCCGTGACCGCCTGATCGACGCCCAGCTTGACTGCAAGCTTGGCCAGTTCCTTGAGTTCGTCATCCGGCTTGTACATGATGACGTCGATGCCCGAGATCATCTGCGTGATGCGTTGCAGCGGGATGCTGGGGAACAGCTTCTGCGTGAAGTCCATGAAGAAGACATAGGCCGCATAGCCGAGGTTGAGGAACTCGAAGTGGTACTGCCAGCACTTGATGCCGAGGTTGATCAGGTCGTCGTAGTTCTTGATCAGGTGGTAGCCCTTGGATTC
>JBIKKY010000045.1:0-27551 GCA_044360105.1 Sulfuritalea sp. | reverse complement strand
TTCCTCGGGTTTCGTGTTCGGCGAATTCAGACGTGTAGCGGCAGGGGTTCGTTGCGCAAAATTTTCTTTGCCGCCGCGCCTTTGGCGGCGCGGTCGGGGGTTTCAAACCAGACGATGGCGCCGGTCGGGCAGCGCTCGATGGGTTCGCGCGTGGCCTGGTCGTTCCAGTCGTAATTGACCACGGCCAGGTTGCCGGCGAGTCGCATCAGCTTCAGCGGCGCATCGGCGACGCACTTGCCGCAGGCGGTGCAGGCCACCTCGCAGGAGGCCTCGGCGGTGTCGCCGTCCGCCTGGTTCTTGCAGGCCACCCAGAGACGGTGGCTGACCGACTCGAGGCTGAACAGTCCCTTGGGGCAGACCTCGACGCAATCGTTGCAGGCCGTGCACTTTTCGCTATCGACCACCGGCAGGCCGTGGGCGTCCATGGCGATGGCATCGAAGGTGCAGACATTGGCGCAGTCGGCGAGGCCCAGGCAGCCCCAGGCGCATTCCTTGCCGCCACCCGAGACCACGGCCGCGGCGCGGCAGGTCTTGAGTCCTTCGTAGCGCGCGCGCAGGAAGGCCACGTGGTGGCCGCCGCCGCAGGCCAGCCGCGCCACCTGTTTTTCCACCGTTCCGGCGGCGACGCCGAGCAGGTCGGCGATGCCCTGGCGCTGCTGCGGCGTGCTCACCGTGCATTTCGCGGGAATGGTCTCGCCGCCGACGACCTTCTCGGCGAAGTCGCGGCAGCCGGCCTGGCCGCAGGCGCCGCAGTTGGACTTGGGCAGCAGGTCCTCGACCTCGCCGATGCGCGGGTCTTCAAAGACGTAGAGCTTCTTGTTGGCGATGGCGAGCAGCAGCGCGAGCAACACGCCCAGACCGGCCATGAAACCACCTGCCACCGCGAGATTCGTCAACGATTCCAAACGCCCGCTCCCTCCGTCACGCCGTTTTGTTTAAATCTAAACAAAACCGCAATATGAACATGGTCTTCGCGCCGCGCCCCGCTGGTGGCGGATACAGATCCGCGCAGGCCTATGGGAAACGAGCGATTCAAGAAGCCCCGGCTCCGGCCTTGAGGGCGGACACCGTCGCTTCAATCACGTCGCAGCCGGGAGTTGCTCCCGATCTACTGAGGAAACCGACGCGTTGGCGCCAGTTCGGGCATACACCGGAAGCTGGGTCTCGCCTCAAGTGTGTGTGACGGGTCAACTATAAGACCTGTAGCCGCAGTGCCCTAGCGGTTAATTTTATTTCCGCATTCGCCGAGTTCATTCACGGCCGGGCAAGTGTCTGATCTTGATCATGCGCCAGCCGCCGCATGATCAAGATCAGACAGACCCTAGCGACGATCCCTGGCGACGAAAGGCTCCACCAGAGCCTCTTGCACCGAATCGTCCCGGTTGAGCGCTTGGTCGAAACTGGCATTCCAGACATCGGCATTGGTCAGGTCGGCACCCTGCATGTCCGCCTTGAAAAAGATTGCCTGGCGCAAGGTCGCACCCGCCAGCCGCGTCCTCTGCAGCCTGGCATTGGTGAAATCCGCATGCTCCATCGCCGCGCCGGTCAGGTCCGCACCGGAAAGATCGGTACCGACCAGCCGCGCCCCGGTGAACACCCCGCGGAAGGCATAACAGTTGCGAATCGACCCGCCCGACAGGTCGATACCTTCCATCAATATGTCCTTCAGATAGGCCCCCGAGAAATCAGCCCGCGGCGCCCGGGTATTGATCAGATTGGCGCCGAACAGGTAGGCCCCGGCCAGATTCGCGCCGCTCAGGTCGCCGTCATCGAACGTCGCGTGAAACAGGTCTGCATTGCGCAGATCCGCGCCGGCCAGATTCGCCCCGCTAAAGTTGGCCCATTTGGCATTGCTGCCGCGCAAGTCAGCAGCGGACAGGTTGGTCTTGCGAAAATCCGTGCTCTCCAGCTTGGCACCCGCCAGCCGCGCTCCGCGCAAGTCCTTCCCCGCCAGTTTCTTGCGCGAGAAATCGCAGGAAGAGAGATCCGTTGCCGCCTGCGGCGCGGCGCAGTTGCCCGGCGGCAGGTCGGCGGCGACCGCATCAATGGCGACGAGCAGAGGCAACAGCAGGGCGACGATTGCGCGTGGTTTCATGTGTTGGCATCGCCCTTTTGCGGGTGCCGGTAAACATGGAAAGGACTACCGGCGAACTCGATTTCGCGTTCCAGCGTGGCGCCGACCGCCAGCGCCAGCCGGATCGAGGCCTCGTTGCGGCTGTCGATCAGGCTGATCAAACGCAGCTGCGGCAAGTACTGGTGCGCCATGCCCTGCACCGCGCGCACCGCCTCGCTGGCGTAACCCTTGCCCCAATGCCGCCGTGCCAGCGCCCACTTGATCTCCGGCTCCGGCCATTCGAGCGGGTACCAGGGTCCTACCGTTCCCAGCACCATGCCCGTCGATTTTTCCTCCACCGCATACGGCCCGTAGCCGCGCAGCAGCCAGTGTCCGGCCATGCTGGCCATCGCGCGCCAGGTCGCGGCCTCGGTCAGGGCGCGGCGGAAGGTGTAACGCGTGCATTCCTCATCCGAAAAATGCTCATGCAATGCGCGCCAATCGTCATTTTCAAAAGGCCGCAGCCGCAGGCGCCCGGTCTCCAGCACGTGCGGGATCAGGAAGGCAGCGACATCGGATCCCCGACTCATTTCCTGATCGCTCCCTTTGCCACTTCATAGCAGGCATCGATATGCGAGTTGCCCAGATACATCATCGCCGTGACGCTGAGTGCGACGGCGGCAGCCTGCCCGGCGAAGGGAACATACTTGAGCACCTGCCTGGCGGAAAGCTTCACGCCGACCTGCTTCAGGGCTGCCACCACCAGTGCCTTGGTGATGGCCTTCCCCACCATGCTGCCGCCGACCTGTTTCAGCATGGCGTAAATCAGTACCTTGTGCCGCGGATCGAGTTCTTCGATCTGCCCGGGAGTCAATCCGAACTTCTGGTTGATCGCCGGAATCATCTGCAGTAGCAGGCCGACATCGCCGGCGATGTCCACCCCCGGAATCGGAATCAGCGCCATGCCGCCCGAGGTCGCCGCGCGGCGCCGGACCATGGCCTTGCAGGAGGCGCGGACCCGGTCGAGCTCGTCCAGCGTTTTCGGCAGCATAAGTTTCGTGCTCATGGCTTGCGCTCGACGAAGCGCGGCAGGCCGTCGTCGCCATCCCACCACGACGCCTTCGAGCCGGTGTAGATGTGGAAGGCATTGGCGCAGGTAAAGGGCGTATCCACGGTGCCCAGGCGCAGGCGCCTGATGCCGGGCGTGTCGTCCTTCGCGCTGTAGATCGGGCTGCCGCAATTGGCGCAAAAAGCCCTGACCTTGTCAGGCGAGGAGCGGTATTCCCTGAGCAGTTTCGCGCCGGCAATGATCTGAAAACGGTCGGTCGCTACCGGGCTCACCGCGGCGAATGCCGAACCCTGCGCCTTGCGGCACTGCGAACAATGGCAGATCGAGATCTCATCGATCTTGCCGTCATACCGGTAGCGGATCCCGCCGCACAGACAGCCGCCTTCAATCACTTTCTTCTCCTGTCGCACATGTCCTGCTGCAGATGCAGGCCCCTCTTCCGACCTCAAACTTCGCCCGTATATTCCCCGCGCGCCGGGTAGTCCTTGGCGATCGCAAAGTCGATCGCCCCCAGCAGGTCCTGGAACTGCGGCCGGGCGAAGGGCATGGTCTGCACCGCGCCGTAATACAGCGTGCCGTCCGGGCGCACGATGAACACGCCGGGCTCGCTGAACAGGGCCGGCTCCTCGATGCCGATCGAGGTCTTGCCGCGCGAAGCGCTTATGTACAGCCCCCATTGGCGCGCACTCTTCAGGCTCAGGGCATAGCCGAACTTCACCACGGCGGCCTTGACCTTATCCGCCATCTCCCTGCCACGCTCCTCGTCATCGCTGCTGATCGCGACGATGCTCACACCACGCTGTGCGAACTCCGGTGCCAGGCGTTCGAGTTCCATCAGGTACTTGGCGCAGATCGGGCAATGCAGGCCGCGATAGAACACCACCAGGTCGAAACGCTCGCCCGGCGCAGCGCCGAGAACGAAGCGACCACCGGTGGTCAGCGGCACATTCAAGGCAGGAACGGGGTACCGCGGCAGCAAGGCTTTCGAGTGCATGAAGGTTTCCTTTCCGGTGGCAAGGCGGCAGAGCGCTCGGCGACGCCGGCGGCGGCGCCATCCGCATAGTAGGAGAAAGTGCAACCGGACGGGAAGGAATCGCCACATCCGGCACCACATTTCGGGCGCCTGCTAGACTGGCACATGAGTCCATGACGGAGCGCAAGCCAATGAAATACATCGCCCACGGCACGGGCGGCGACGCCGGCTGCATGACCCTGGCCGAAGGCCCGGTGCCGACACCGGGCCCCGGCCAGATCCTGATCGAAGTCGTCTGCGCCGGGGTCAATCGTCCCGACGTGCTGCAACGCTCGGGGCGTTACCCGCCACCGCCGGATGCTTCGCCGGTGCTCGGTTTGGAAGTCGCGGGTCGCGTCACCGCGCTAGGTGCCGGCGTGACCGAATGGAAAGTCGGCGCCGGCGTTACGGCGCTGACGCCCGGCGGCGGCTATGCGCAGTACTGCGTGGCGGCGGCCGACCATGCGCTGCCGATACCAAAGGGGATGGATTTCGCCACGGCGGCCGCGTTGCCGGAAACATGGTTCACGGTGTGGGCCAACCTCGTCGACCTCGGCCGCCTGAAGCGCGGCGAGCGGCTGCTGGCGCATGGCGGATCGAGCGGCATCGGACTGGTGGCGATCCAGCTGGCGAAGCACCTCGGCGTCGAGTGCATCGTCACGGTCGGCAGCGACGAGAAGGCGGCCTTCTGCCGCACGGCCGGCGCGGCGCACGCGATCAATTACCGCACGGCCGACTTTGCCGGGGAAGTGAAGCGCATTACCGGCGGCACGGGCGTCGACGTGATTCTCGACATGGTCGGCGCGCCCTACCTGCAGCGCAACCTGACCTCGCTGCGGCGCGACGGACGGCTGGTGTATGTGGCCTTCCTCGAAGGCAGCAAGGGCGAGGCCGACCTGATGCCTGTGATGCTGAAGCGATTGACGATCACCGGCTCGACGATGCGGCCGCGCACCCTGGCCGAGAAGGCGGCGATCCGCGATGCGCTGGCCGCGAACATCTGGCCGGCGCTGGCACGCGGCGAATTGCTGCCGCATATCTTCGCCCACTTTCCGCTGGCGCAGGCGGCGGAGGCGCACCGCCTGATGGAATCGAGCCGGCATATCGGGAAAATCGTACTGGAAGTTAAACCATGAAGCTGACGATTGACGTGGTTTCCGACGTGGTCTGCCCCTGGTGCTTCATCGGCAAGCGCCACCTCGATGCCGCGCTGGAACTGTGGCGCGAGGAGCAGCCCGCTTGCGAGGTGACGGTGCATTGGCGCCCCTTCTTCCTCAATCCGGACACGCCCGAGGCTGGCGAACCCTATCGGCCCTTCCTGGAGAAGAAGTTTGGCGGACCGGAACAAGTGGAGGAACTCTGGCAACGCGTCAGCGCGGCCGGGCGCAGCGCGGGCATAGCGTTCGCGTTCGAGAAGATCGAGCTGCGTGCCAATACGCTAAATGCGCATCGGCTGATCCACTACGCACAAAGCCATACTCCGGAAGTCGGCGCTGACGGCGACCCGAAGGTAGTGCAGAGCAAGGCGATCGGCGATCTGGTCGAAGCGATTTTCGCCGCGCAGTTCCTCGAAGGGCGGCATGTCGGCGATCGCGCGGTATTGGCCGACGTCGCCGCTGCCTGCGGCATGAACCGTGAGGCCGTGCTGCACTACCTGGAATCGGGCGAGGATGCCGAGGCGGTGCGCGGCGGTGCCATCGAAGCGCAGCGCAAGGGCATCGGCGGCGTGCCCTTCTTCATTTTCAACAACCGGCTGGCCGCGTCGGGCGCGCAGCCGCCGGATGCCCTGCTGCAGGTAATGCGCCAGGCCGCGGCGACGGGCTAGCTGCGCCGTCCCTGCCCGGCCGCCTTCTGCTCGACGGCGAACACGGCGGCTTCGACGCGCGAGCTGAGGTTGAGCTTGGCCAGGATGTGCTTGACATGCAGCTTGACGGTGTCATGGCTGATGTCGAGCACGCGGGCGATGGCCTTGTTCGACAGGCCCTGCGAGAGTTGCTGGAGGATTTCGCGCTCGCGCGCCGTCAGCAGTTTCAGGGTATCGGCCTTGGTCGCGGCGGCGTTACCGCCCTGCAGAAGGTTGACCAGCTTCAGGGTCATCGCCGGGGCAACCACGGTCTCGCCGCGCACCGCGCGTTGCACCGCATCGACCACGTCTTCCGGTTCCATGTCCTTCAGCAGATAGCCCTTGGCGCCGGCCTGTAGCGCGGCAGCCAGGTCTTCCTCGGCATCGCTTACGGTCAGCACCAGCACCGGACCATGCCAGCCGCCGGCCACCAGTTGCCGCAACAGGCTGAGGCCGCCGTTGGGCGGCATGTTGAGGTCGGTGATGATGACATCCGGCCGCGCCTCTTCCAGAATACGCTGCGCATCATCGCCGTTGCCGGCGATGGCAGCCACCTTAATGGTGCCGCCCTGCTCCAGCAGTTCGGCCAGACCCTTGCGGAACAGGGTGTGGTCGTCGACCAGCATGACGCGGATCGGCCCCTCGACGCCCGGCAGGTTCATCACGCGATACCTCCGCCAGGCGGAAAACTGAGCCTGACGCGGAAACCGCCGTCAGGCAGGTTGGCGACTTCGAGGTGGCCGCCGATTTTTTCGGCCCGCTCGCGCATGATGGCGAGGCCGAAATGATCGCGCAGACCCGGATGTTCCTGAAAACCACCGACGCGGTTGGCGATGGCGAAGAAGCCCTGGCCACCCTTGCCGTTGTCTTCCACCGTGGCGTCGTAATAGTCGCCCGCGGCCTCCAGCGTCATGCGCGCCTCGGTGGCGCCGGAATGACGCGCGACATTGGCCAGCGCCTCCTGCAGAATATGGAAAACCTGACTTTCCTTTTCCGGCTCGAGGCGCAGGTCGGTGAGCTTGTTGTCGTAGTGCAGGGCGATGCCGGTGCGTTCCTGGAAGCCGCAGGCGAGGCCCTGCAGGGCGTGATGCAGGCCCATCGGGTCCATGCGGCTGCGGAATTGCACCAGCAGCTCGCGCAAATGGCCGTAGGCGTCGTCCAGCGCCTGGCTGACGTCGCCGGCATACTTGGCGCTCTGGTCCAGCGAGCCGTCGGCAATGGCGTTGTTGAGCATGGCCATGCGCATCTTCATGTAGGCCAGGGTCTGTGCCAGCGAGTCGTGGATCTCGGCGGCCATCATCTGGCGTTCGCTGGTCAGCACGATGCGCAGGTTTTCGCGCTTGAGGCGGGCGTTTTCCAGCGCCATGCCGAGGTGCTCGCCGATCGAGCGGAACAGCAGCGCGACTTCCTCGGGCAGCTCGAAGGCTTCCGGCAGAAACAAGTTGTAGGTGCCGAGCAGGCGCCCGGCGTTGGACAGGGGCACCACCACCATGGCCTGGCAACCCTTGTCGAAAAAACTTTCCCCGGTGCGCTCGGCGCATGGCTTGAGGTCGATCTCGAACAAGGGCCGGTTCTGCTTGATGGCGATCCCGCACTGGCCGCAATCGCGCGAGACCAGGCGCTCCTTTTCGACGACGGCCGGCGGCAGGCCGCGCGAGGCTACCATGCGCAGGTGCAGTCCGTCGCTGGTCAGCACCCTCACCACCCCGGCGTCGGCCTTGGCCAGGCGGATCATGGTGCCCAGGAAACGCCCCAGAAGTTCGTCGAGGTCGTCCTCGTCGGCAAGATTGCTGGAAATTTCGGCGAGCACATGCAGCGCTTCCAGCGTGTGGCCGCCCGAGGGGTCGAGATCGGGTTCGGCGGGCGGGAGCGGATGGTCGGGAGTGTTCATGGCTCAGTCTGGCACGGCCCAGATGCCGGCGTCGATCTTGTCCGCCCACATCAGGGCGGCAATGGTCTTGCCATCGGTGATCTCGCCGTCGCGCACCGCCAGCACCGCGTCGGCCACGCTCATCTCGACGACTTCGAGGAATTCGCCGTGATCGCGCTGGTGGCCGACGTAAATCAGGCCGCTGGCCCAGAAGATTTCGATCCGTTCGTCGGAATAGCCGATGCAGGGATGCATGGTGGCCAGATGTCGCCAGAACTTCGCCTGGTGCCCGGTTTCTTCGCGCAGTTCGCGCTTGGCCGTATCCAGCGGATGTTCGTCGGGATCGATCTTGCCGGCCGGCAGTTCGACGAAGACGCGTTGCAGCGGATAACGGAACTGCCGCTCGAAAAGTAGCTTGTCGTTGTCCAGCGAGGCCAGCACCACCACCGCACCCGGATGGGCGATCCATTCGCGAACGGTTTCGTGTCCGTTCGGCAAACGCACCGTGTCTCGCCGCACATGCAGCAGTTTGCCGTCGAAAACCGGCTCGCTGGCGATTGTGTGTTCGATCAGGTCGGAATCATCCATGATGCGTCAAGGGGCATAATTGATACTTGAACTTTCAGTAGCGGACGCTATCTTATATTAGCCATTATTGATAAAGGAGACCGATATGTCAGGCTTGATCCCTGGTATGAGCAGCGACGGCGTGGTGACCATCAACCGCGTCCTGCTACGCGAAGGATATACCATCGACGACCTCGAGGAACGGGTTGCGATGCTCTGCGAGAACGTAAAAACCTACCACTCCGAAACCGGTTTTCTCGGCGGCATGGTGGTCTTGAACAGCGGCCAGGTATCGAACGAGGGCAGCACCCTCGGTCAGGCCGTGACGAGCCCGTTGCAGGACCGCGAGGCATTGATCATCACCTTCTGGGAATCCTTTGCCCAGCATGAAGCATCCCATCGCAGCGAGACCTTCCAGCCACTGTTTCAGCAGGTGCTGAAACTATGCGAAAACGGAAATGAAGAAATCGCGTATCGCATGCTGTGGTCGGGCAAGGCCTATACGCCGGACGAAGCGGCGGAGGCCAGGGCGGCGAAGGAGCGCTACGCGAAAGCCGCGTAGCGAAACGAACCTAGAGCGAGCGCATCAGTGCGGTGGTGCAGACCAGCATCACCGCGTCGGGGAAGAGGCCGAAGGCAGCCACGGCGAGACCGTTGAGCGACAGGAGCACGCGCAGATCGAGGCCGGCGGTGATCGGTGCGGCGTCCACCGGCGCGTCGAAGTACATCAGCTTGACCACGCGCAGATAGTAGAAGGCACCGATCAGCGAGAACATCACGGCGATCACGGCCACGGCCGTGTAGCCGGCCTTGATGGCCGCCAGCAACACCGCGAACTTGGCGAAGAAGCCGATGAAGAAGGGGATGCCGGCCATGGAGAACATGATGATCAGCATCATCGCGGCAAACCACGGGCTGCGCTTGTTGAGCCCCTTGAAGTCTTCCAGGTTTTCGGCTTCATAGCCGGCGCGCGACAGCAGCAGCACCATGCCGAAGGCACCCAGCGACATCAGGACATAGGCGACCGTGTAATACAGCGCCGAACTGTAAGCATTGACGGCGGTAAACGGATCGAGCTGGCCGCCGACCAGGCCCGACATCAGGCCGAGCACCATATAGCCCATGTGAGAGATCGCCGAGTAGGCCAGCATGCGCTTGATGTTGGTTTGAGCTATGGCCGCCAGGTTGCCCAGACCGATCGAGAGCACCGCCATGATCAAGAGCATCTTCTGCCAGTCGACCGCCAGGCCGAACAGGCCATAGACCAGCAGGCGCAAGGCCATGGCGAAGGCGGCGAACTTCGGTGCCGAACCGATGAACATGGTCACGGCGGTGGGCGCACCGTGATAGACGTCGGGGATCCACATGTGGAAGGGCACCAGCCCCAGCTTGAAGGCGATGCCGGCGACGAGGAAGACGAGACCGAACACCAGCACCGGCTTTTCGGCATGACCTTGATACATGGCCTGCGCCACGCCACCGAGTTCCAGGCTGCCGGTAGCGCCATAAATCATCGACATGCCATACAACAGCAGGCCTGAAGCCAGTGCGCCAAGCACGAAATACTTCATCGCCGCCTCGGTGCAACGCGGGTTGTCGCGGTCGATGGCGACCAGGCCGTAGAGCGCCAGCGACATCAGTTCGAGGCCGAGATACATGGTGAGGAAGTTCGCCGCCGAGATCATTACCATCATGCCGAGCGTGGCGTAGAGCACCAGCAGATAGAACTCGCCCTTGTCCAGGCCGCGATCCGCCAGATACTGCCTGCCGTAGATCAGCATCATGATCACGGCGAAATAGGTCATCAGCTTGAGGAAGTCCGACAACAGATCGTCGACGAACATGTTGCTGAAGGTCAGCGTGGTCTGGCCGTCGGAAGTGACCAGGGTGATCGCGGCACAACCGAGCAGCGTGACCACGGACAGCATGGCCGCCAACCAGCGGTGCGTGGCACCGAAGATCAGGTCGACAAACAGTACCAGGAAGGACATCAGCAGGAGAAAAATCTCCGGCGCTGCCGGGTACAGGTCGGGCATCACGAAATTATTCAGCATCGCTTCTCTCGTGTCTCTCGTGTCGTGTGCCGCTCATATGCGTTCATTACAGTTTGCTTGCCGCAACATGCTTGAGCAGGTTATCCACCGAGGCATGCATCACTTCGGTAAAGGGGAAGGGGTAGAGGCCCATGGCCAGCACGCATACGGCCAGCAGGCCGAGCACCAGGAATTCGCGGCCGTTGATGTCGGTGAGTTCGGCGACGTGCGTGTTGCCGACCGGGCCGAAGACCACGCGCTTGATCATCCACAGCGTGTAGGCAGCGCCGAGGATCAGGGTCGTCGCGGCGGCAAAGCCGAGCCAGAAATTGGTCTTGATCGCGCCGAGGATGACCATGAACTCGCCGACGAAACCGGAGGTGGCCGGCAATCCCGAATTGGCCATGGCGAAGAAAACGAACAGCGCGGCGAATTTAGGCATGGTGTGCACCACGCCGCCGTAGTCCGCGATCATGCGCGAATGCATGCGGTCGTACATGACACCGACGCAAAGGAACATCGCGGCGGAGATGAAGCCGTGGGAAATCATCTGCACCAGCGCGCCTTCGATGCCGATCTGGTTGAAGATGAAGAAGCCTAGGGTGACGAAACCCATGTGCGAAATCGACGAATAGGCGATCAGCTTCTTCATGTCCGTCTGCACCAGGGCGACGAAGCCGATATAGACGACGGCAATCAGGGACAGCGCGATCATCATCGGCGCCAGGTAATGGCTGGCATCGGGGACGATGGGCAGCGAAAACCGGACGAAGCCGTAGGCGCCGAGCTTCAGCGCGATGGCGGCCAGCACCACCGAACCGCCGGTGGGCGCCTCGACGTGGGCATCGGGCAACCATGTATGCACCGGCCACATCGGCACCTTGACGGCGAAGGACACCAGGAAGGCGATGAAAATCAGGATTTGCGGCTTGATCTCGATCGGCAACCGGTGCCAGTCGAGGATGCTGAAGCTGCCGCCGGATTCGAGGAACAGCCAGAGCAGCGCGACCAGCATCAGCAGCGAACCGAGCAGCGTGTAGAGGAAGAACTTGAAGGCGGCATAGACGCGGTTGGGGCCGCCCCAGACGCCGATGATGATGTACATCGGAATCAGCGAGGCTTCGAAGAAGACATAGAACAGGACGCCGTCGAGCGCGCTGAAGATGCCGTTCATGAGGCCGGACATGACGAGGAAAGCGCCCATGTACTGCGCCTGCTTTTCCTCGATCACTTCCCAGCCCGCCAGAACCACGAACACGGTGATCAGGCTGTTGAGCAGGATGAAGGGCATCGAAATGCCGTCAACCCCGAGCAGGTACCAGACATTGAAGCGGGTGATCCAGGGCACCTGTTCGACGAACTGCATGCCGCTTTGCGTCACGTCGAATCGGGTGTACAGCGGAATGGTGACGAGGAAGCCGGCCACGGCCACGGCCAGCGCCAGCCAGCGCACCAGCGTGCGGCGCTCCGAGCCGACGGCGAACACCAGCACGGCGCCGAGGATGGGAACCCAGATTGCAAGACTCAGGAGTTGCGAATTCATCGGTTTCTTATTCCATCTGGCCGGTGTGCTTGGGCGTGGGCTTTCATCAGGTTCTGCCGATCCAGAGCGTCAGCAGCGCAAACACGCCGAATATCATCCCGAACGCATACTGGTAGATGCGGCCGGTCTGGAACAGCCTGACCAGACGGGAGGTCCAGCCCACGGCGGCAGCCGAGCCATTCACCATCACACCATCGATCAGTACCTGGTCGCCGCCCTTCCACAGGCCACGCCCGAGCAGGCGCGCGCCGCCGGCAAAGAACCAGTCGTTGAAGCGGTCAAAGCCGTATTTCTCTTCGAGGATCATCGCCGGGAAGGCAAGCTTCTGCTTGATCACCGCCGGAAGGTCGGGACGCAGGATGTAGAGGTACCACGCCGTGGCGGCCCCGGCCAGAGCCAGCCAGAAGGGCAGAGTCACAACGCCGTGCAGCATCATGCCGAAGACGCCGTGGAACTGCGCGGCCAGGGTGGCCATGCCCGTGTGCGCGGCGGAGATCACGATGGAATCGCCGAACCAGTTGCCGTAGAGGATGGTGCCGATCAGCCAGCCGGAGACAATCGCCGGAATCGAGAGGAGGATCAGCGGCAGGGTCACCACCTTGGGCGATTCGTGCGGCTCGACAGGGCCGTGGTGGCCGTGGTCGTCATGGTGCGCGTCGTGCCCATGGCCGTGATCGTCATGCGCCTTGCGGAAGCGCTCTTCGCCGTGGAAGGTGAAGAAGATCAGGCGGAAGGAATACAGGCCGCCGACGAAGACCGCGGCAAGCGCGCAGAAGTAGGCAAAGCCGGCGCCGCTGACCTGGGATGCCTGCACCGCCATGATGATCGAGTCCTTGGAAAAGAAGCCGGCAAAGGGCGGCAGGCCGGCGTTGGCGATGGCACCGATCAACATCGTGGCGTAGGTGATCGGCATGTACTTGCGCAGGCCGCCCATCTTGCGCATGTCCTGCTCGTGGTGCATGGCGATGATCACCGAGCCGGCGCCGAGGAAGAGCACGGCCTTGAAGAAGGCGTGGGTCATCAGGTGGAAGATCGCCACGGAGTAGGCCGAAGCGCCCAGCGCCATGGTCATGTAGCCGAGTTGCGACAGGGTCGAATAGGCGACGACGCGCTTGATGTCGGTCTGGACGATGGCGATCAGGGCCATGAACAGGCAGGTGATGCCGCCGATGACGATGACGAAGGACAGCGCGGTGTCGGACAGTTCGAACAGCGGCGACATGCGCGAGACCATGAAAATGCCGGCCGTGACCATGGTCGCGGCGTGGATCAGCGCCGAGATCGGCGTCGGGCCTTCCATCGAATCGGGCAGCCAGACATGAAGCGGGAACTGCGCCGACTTGCCCATGGCGCCGATGAACAGGCAGATGCAGATGGCGGTGATCAGCGGCCAGCCGGTGACGGCCTCGGTGATCGTCGCCAGTTCCTTGGCCTTGCCGAAGACGGTGACGTAGTCGAGGCTGCCGGCATAGGCGGCAACGAGGCCGATGCCCAGCAGAAAACCGAAATCGCCGACGCGGTTGACCAGGAAGGCCTTGAGGTTGGCGTAGATCGCGGTCGGACGCACCGACCAGAAGCCGATCAGCAGGTAGGAAACCAGGCCCACCGCTTCCCAGCCGAAGAACAGCTGGACGAAGTTGTTGCTCATGACGAGCATCAGCATCGAGAAGGTGAACAACGAGATGTAGCTGAAGAAGCGCTGGTAGCTGTTGGTGCCGGCCTTGCTGCCCTGCGGCCAGTTGTCCTCGTCGTGCGCCATGTAACCGATGGTGTAGATGTGCACCATCAGCGAGACGAAGGTCACCACCAGCATCATCAGCACGGTGAGCTGGTCGATCATGAAGCCGATCTCGAACTTCAGGCCGCCGGATTCCATCCAGGTGTACACGGCGCCGTTGAAGGTGTGTCCAGCCTGGACATCCTGGAAGATGATCACGGAAAGGACGAAGGACAGGGCGACGCCGGCGATGGTGACGATGTGCGCCCCGGTTCGGCCCAGAATGCTGCCGAAGAAGCCGGCGAGGATGGCGCCTGCCAGCGGGGCCAGCGGAACGAGTAGATAGAGTGTCTTCATGCCCATGGTCCCTCTAGCCCTTCAGCGTGTCGAGATCCTCGACATCGATGGAAGACAGATTGCGGAACAGCACCACCAGGATGGCGAGGCCGATAGCGCCTTCTGCGGCGGCCACGACCAGGATGAAAAACACGAAGAGCTGGCCGGAGAGGTCGTTTAGGTAATGCGAGAAGGCGACGAAGTTGAGGTTAACCGCCAACAGCATCAGTTCGATGGCCATCAGCAGCACGATCAGGTTCTTCCGGTTGAGGAAGATGCCGACGATGCTGATGGCGAAGAGGATGGCGGCCAAGATCAGGTAGTGCGACAGCGAGATCATGGCTGGTCCCCTTGCTTGTTCGCCGGTGCCGGCAGTTCGACTTCCGGCGCCATCTTGACCAGGCGCATGCGATCCTTGGCCTTGACGGCGATCTGGTCGGAAGAATGCATCGCCTTGTTGTCCTTGCGCCGGCGCAGGGTCAGCATGACCGCGACGATGATCGCGACCAGCAGAATGACGGAGGCAATTTCAAACGGATAGGCATAGTCGGTGTAGAGCACCCGCGCCAGTTCCTTGGTATTGCTGTAGTCCGCCGGCAGGTTCTGCGGCGGCAGGTTGGCCAGGCCGAAGTAGCGACCGGAGAGCACCATCGCCATCTCGGCCACCATGAGGCCACCCACCAGGGCGCCCAGCGGCAGGTTCTTCCAGAAGCCCTGGCGCACACGCTCGATGTTGATGTCCAGCATCATCACGACGAAGAGGAACAGCACCATCACCGCGCCGACATAGACCATGATCAGCACGAGGGAGAGGAACTCCGCCTGCAACAGCATCCACAGTCCGGCGACGTTGAAAAAGGCCAGCACCAGGAATAGCGCGGCATGCACCGGATTGCGCGCGGTGACCACCCGCAGCGCGGCGAGAACCGTCACGGTGGAGAAGATGTAAAAGAGTAGGGTCTTGAATTCCATGGCCGAATTAAGGTGAAACACACTCAACGCTATGAACGGAGTGCCCCGCTACATCCGCGCGCAGCGCGCTAATAGTCACCCCCGCCCGGGCGGGGGGCGAAGGCGGGGTTTCGCAAAGCACTGCTTTGCGCCGCCGCAGCCGGCTGGCTGTGCAAAGCCAGCCGTGGAACGGGGGGTGGGGGCGTTTAATTTGCATTGTCATCTGTAGGGAGCGTCTTGCGCGCGGTCGGCGGCGATCTGCGCTTCGTTATTGTCGCCCACGGCCAGCAGCATCTGCTTGGTGTAATAGAGATCGCCGCGCGCCTCGCCGTGGTACTCGAAAATGCGCGTCTGCACGATGGCATCCACCGGGCAGGCCTCTTCGCAAAAACCGCAGAAGATGCACTTGGTCAGGTCGATGTCGTAACGCGTGGTGCGGCGCGAAGTTTGCCCATTGGCGTCGACGCGTTCGGCGGCTTCGATGGTGATCGCCAGCGCCGGGCACACCGCTTCGCAAAGCTTGCAGGCGATACAGCGTTCTTCGCCGTTGGGGTAGCGGCGCAGCGCGTGCAGACCGCGGAAACGGTTGCCTTGCGGCGTCTTTTCTTCCGGATACTGGATGGTGATCTTGCGCGCGAACATGTAGCGGCCGGTCACCGCCATGCCCTTGAAAAGCTCCTTGAGGAACAGGCTACCTATGAAATCTCTCGCACCCATGATGATCTCCCTGTCCTAATTCCAGATGGTCAGCGGCGACATCATCCAGACGCCCACCACCAGAATCCACACCAGCGTCAGCGGCACAAACACCTTCCAGCCCAGGCGCATGATCTGGTCGTAGCGATAGCGCGGGAAGGTGGCACGAATCCAGAGGAAGAAGAACAGGATCGCCGCCATCTTGGCCGCCATCCAGTGGAAGCCGTCCGGAATGAAACCGACCGGCGACAACCAGCCGCCGAGGAAGAAGATCGAGGTCATCGCCGCGATCAGGATCATGTTGGCGTATTCGGCGAGGAAGAACATCGCGAAAGCCATGCCGGAGTACTCGACCATGTGGCCGGCGACGATTTCCGATTCGCCTTCGACCACGTCGAAGGGCGCGCGGTTGGTTTCGGCCACGCCGGAGATCAGGTAGACGACAAACATCGGCAGCAGCGGCAGCCAGTTCCAGGAGAGGAAGCCGAGGCCCATGCCCGCGGCGCGACCCGTATCCTGCGCCATCACGATGTCGGTCAGGTTGAGGCTGTTGGACACCATCAGCACGGTGATCAGCGCCAGGCCCATCGAGATCTCGTAGGAGATCATTTGCGCCGATGCCCGCATGGCGCCGAAGAACGGGTACTTGGAATTTGACGCCCAGCCGGCGATGATGACGCCGTAGACCCCGACCGAACTGATGGCCAGCAGGTACAACACGCCGGCATTGACATCGGCCAGCACCCAGCCCGGCGAGAAGGGAATCACCGCCCACAGGGCCAGCGCCGGTGCGATCGCCATGATCGGGCCGAGCACGAAAAGCTTCTTGTCCGCCGCGGTCGGAAACAGGACTTCCTTGAAGAACAGTTTCATGCCGTCGGCGATGGGTTGCAACAAGCCCCACGGACCGACGCGATTGGGGCCGATGCGAACCTGCATCCAGCCGATGATCTTGCGTTCCCAGAAGGTCAGGTAGGCGACGGACAGCAACAGGGGAACCATGATCAGGACGATCTTGGCCAGGGTCCAGATCAGCGGCCAGACGGGCTTGATCAGCGGCCACAGAGAACCCAGCGAGCTTTCGAGGAAGGGGAGGATCATCGCTTCCATCACGCCTTCTCCACGCTCAACACGGCAGACATCGGTCCCAGCGGGACCGTATCGGCATGGGCCGCGGCGACACGGACCACGCCATCGGGCAGGCCCGCGTCGAGTTGTGCCGCAAGGCTAACGCTCGCCGTATCGCCGGCGCCGACTTTTGCCAAGTCACCCGCAACAAGGTCGAATTTTTTCAGCATCGCGGCATTCATGCGCGCTGCGGGTGCCGCGGAATCGGCTGCTCCCTGCAGTGCCGGAGCGCGCCGCACCAGGGCATCGGCAAAATGGATGGGTACATCGGCAACGCGTTCGATGCCGCCGCCGGCAGCGATCAGGTTCAGCGCGATGCCGCCGATGCCGTTGTCGAGGCCGGAAACAAACTCCGGTGTGCCGCCCAGCGCTTCGGCACGCACATCCTCGCTGCTGTTGAATTCGAAACCGTTCAAGGCCAGCAGGTTGCCCAGCACGCGCAATACCTTCCACGCCGGCCGGGTTTCGCCCAGCGGCTTCACGGCGGCGAAGAAGCTCTGCACGCGGCCTTCGGTATTGACGAAGGTGCCGGAGGTTTCGGAGAACGGCGAAACCGGCAGCAGAACGGCTGCGTAATCGAGCATGGCCTGCGATCTGAACGGGGTCATGACCACGGTGACGGCGGCCTTGCGCAGCGCAGCCAGCGCCTGCGCGCCGTCGGCGCAGTCGAGTTCGGCTTCGGCGCCGAGCACCACATAGGCCTGGCGCGGATCCTTGAGCATCGCGGCGGCATTCAACCCCGCATTGCCCGGCACGGCCTTGGCTACATAACCGCCGACGCTGTTGGCCGCTTCACCGATGAAGCCGAATTTGCCGCCGAGCAGGCCGGCCAGCTGCTGGGCCAGCGCATTCAGGGTCGCCGCCTGCGGATGCTGCTGAGCGAAGTTGCCGAACAGGATTGCCGTGCATTTGCCACCCTCGCTGCCGGAAACCAGGCTCGCCGCGATCTTTTTTGCCGCGTCGCCAGCGCCGACTTTTCCGAGTGCAGCATCTGCAGCCACACCCTTGAGCTCGGCGACCGCCTTGACGATCTCCGCCAAGGTGGCAGGGAGTTGCGAGGGCGCGACAATGGCTCGCGCCGCGAGCTTGATCAGGAGGTCGTCGTCGGCACTGTGCAGGATGCTGACCTGTGCGCCCTTCTTGGCCGACTGGCGCAGGCGCTGCGCGATCAAGGGATGATCCTTGCGCAGGAAGGAACCAACCACCAGGACACGATCCAAAGCGCCGATATCGGCGATCTTCATGCCTAGCGACGGAATGCCCGAACGCTTGCCGTCGGCGGAGAAATCGGTTTGGCGCAGGCGGAAATCGACGTTCTCGCTGCCCAGGCCGCGCAGGAGTTTCTGCGCCAGATACATCTCTTCCAGCGTTGCATGCGGGCTCACGAGGCCGCCGATTGCCGCGCCGCCGTGGGTCTTGGCAACATCGCGCAGCGCATGCGCGGCGTAGTCGAGGGCGACTTTCCAGTCCACCTCTTTCCACTCGCCGCCCTGCTTCACCATCGGCCGGGTCAAACGCTCGGCGGAGTTGAGGCCCTGGTAGGAGAAGCGCTCCTTGTCCGAGAGCCAGCATTCGTTGATGTCTTCGTTTTCCAGGGGCAGCACGCGCATCACTTTGTCATGCTTGGTCTGCACGATCAGGTTGCTGCCGAGGCCGTCATGCGGGCTCACCGACTTGCGCCGCGAGAGTTCCCAGGTGCGTGCCGAAAAACGGAAAGGCTTTGAGGTCAGTGCACCGACCGGACACAGGTCGATGATGTTGCCGGAGAGTTCGGTGTCCACCGTCTTGCCGATGAAGGGCATGACTTCGGCGCGTTCGCCGCGGTAGGACTGGCCGAGTTCCATGAAACCGGCGATTTCGGCGGTGAAGCGGATGCAGCGCGTGCAGTTGATGCAGCGGGTCATGTCGGTCGACACCAGCGGACCGAGGTCCTTGTCGGGCACGACGCGCTTTTCTTCCTCGTACTTCGAGGCGGATTCGCCATAGCCGACGGCGAGATCCTGCAACTGGCACTCGCCGCCCTGATCGCAGATCGGGCAATCCAGCGGGTGGTTGATCAGGAGGAACTCCATCACCGCCTTCTGTGCCTTGACGGCGAGGTCGGAATGGGTGAACACCTTCATGCCGTTGGTCACGGGCGTGGCGCAGGCCGGCATCGGCTTCGGCGCCTTTTCCACCTGGACCAGGCACATGCGGCAGTTGGCCGCGATGGAAAGCTTCTTGTGATAGCAGAAGTGCGGGATGTAGGTGCCCAGTTGATGGGCGGCCTCGATGATGGTGCTGCCCTCGGCGACCTGCAGCGTCTTGCCGTCGATTTCGATTTCGACCATTACGCTGCCCCTGCCTTGAAGAAGCCGCTGCCGGCACGCTGAACGTCCGGATCGACCAGGCACTTCTTGTTCTCGATGTGGTACTCGAACTCGCTCTTGAAGTGCTTGATGAAGCTGCGCACCGGAAAGGCCGCAGCATCGGCCAGCGCGCAAATGGTCTTGCCCATCATGTTGTCGGTCACGCGATTCAGCAGGTCGAGGTCTTCGGGACGGCCCTGGCCGTGTTCGATGCGATGCACGACGCGGTAGAGCCAGCCACTGCCCTCGCGGCATGGCGTGCATTGGCCGCAGGACTCCTCGAAATAGAAGTAGGACAGACGCTCCAGCGCCTTGACCATGCACACCGTTTCGTCCATGACGATCACCGCGCCGGAACCGAGCATCGAGCCGGCCTTGGCGATCGAGTCGTAGTCCATGGTGCAGTCCATCATGACGTCCGCAGGCAGCACCGGAGCCGAGGAACCGCCAGGAATTACCGCCTTGAGCTTGCGCCCGCCACGCATGCCGCCGGCCATTTCCAGCAACTTGGCGAAAGGCGTGCCCATCGGCACTTCGTAGTTGCCCGGACGATTGACGTGACCCGACACGGAGAACAGCTTGGTGCCGCCGTTGTTGGGCTTGCCGAGGTTGAGGTAGGCCTCGCCGCCCATGCCGAGGATGAAGGGAATCGCGGCGAAGGTTTCAGTGTTGTTGATCGTGGTCGGCTTGCCGTAGAGGCCAAAGTTCGCCGGGAAAGGCGGCTTGTAGCGCGGCTGGCCCTTCTTGCCCTCGATGGATTCGAGCAGGCCGGTTTCCTCGCCGCAGATGTAGGCGCCCCAGCCGTGATGCGCGAAGAGATCGAAGCTGAAGCCGGAACCGAGGATGTTGTTGCCGAGATAGCCGGCGGCGCGCGCCTGGTCGAGCGCCTCTTCAAAACGCTGGTAGATCTCGAAGATCTCGCCGTGGATGTAGTTGTAGCCGAGCTTGGCGCCCACCGCATAGCCGGCGATGATCATGCCTTCGATGGTCGAATGCGGATCGAAACGCAGCAGGTCGCGGTCCTTGAATGTCCCCGGCTCGCCTTCGTCGGTATTGCACACGACATACTTTTCCGGCGCCGCCTTGGGCATGAAGCTCCACTTCAGGCCGGTCGGGAAGCCGGCGCCGCCACGACCGCGCAGCACCGATTTCTTGACCTCGGCGATGAGGTCGTCCTGGCTCATCTTGCTGGCAAGGATGCGCTTCAACTGCGCATAGCCGCCGCGCGCCTCATAGTCCTTGAGGCTCCAGCCGGCATCACCCTTCGACCAGCCGGTGGTGAGCAGAGGATTGATGGTGTCGATCAGAGCCATCTTGCGCCTCCGCCGGGCAGCCCCAAGGAGGTGCGCGCCCTCCCCGTGGGGGGCAGCGAACGAATGTGAGCGTGGGGGGCCATCATTTGCACTCCGCCAGCAGCTTGTCGATCTGCTCGGGCAGCATGAAACTGCACATGCGCTTGTTGTTCACCAGCATCACCGGCGCGTCGCCGCAGGCACCCATGCATTCGCCTTCCTTCAGGGTGAACTTGCCGTCAGGCGTGGTCTCGTTGAAATCGATGCCGAGCTTTTCCTTGACGTAATCCGCGGCATGTACTCCGCCCGACAATGCACAGGGCAGGTTGGTGCATACGGTAACTTTGTACTTGCCGACCGGGTGCAGGTCGTACATGTTGTAGAAGCTCGCCACCTCATACGCGGCAATCGGTGCCATGCCCAGATAGCCGGCCACGACTGCGATGGTTTCCTTGGCTAGCCAGCCCTTTTCGTCCTGGGCGATGACGAGCGCCGCCATGACGGCGGACTGCTTCTGGTCGGCGGGATACTTGGCGACTTCCCGGTCGATCTTCTTCAGCGCCTCGGGACTCAGTTCTGGATTCACGGTGATGTTCGGCGTATTCATGCGCTTATCTGTCAACGTCGCCAAGGACCAGATCGATGGTGCCGATCACGGCGGTCGCATCGGCCAGCATGTGGCCGCGGCACATTTCGTCGGTTGCCGCGAGGTGAGGTATCCCCGCCGTATGCAGCTTGATGCGATAGGGCTTGTTGGCACCGTCGGAAACCGCCCAGACCGCCATCTCGCCCTTGGGATGTTCGATGGCGGCATAGGCTTCGCCGGCCGGCACGTGCATTCCCTCGGAAAACAGCTTGAAATGATGGATCAGCTCTTCCATGCTGCCCTTCATCTTTTCCCGCGAAGGCGGGGCGACCTTATGATCGTCGCTGATCACCGGGCCGGGGTTCTCGCGCAGCCAGGCTATGCACTGCCTGATGATGCGGTTGGCCTGGGCCATTTCTTCCATGCGCACCAGATAGCGATCGTAGGTATCACCATTGACGCCGACCGGAATGTCGAAATCCATCCGGTCATAAACCTCGTAGGGCTGCTTCTTGCGCAGATCCCACTCGATGCCGGAACCGCGCAGCATGGCGCCGCTGAAACCGAGTTGCAGGGCACGCTCGGGGCTGACGACACCGATGCCGACGGTACGCTGCTTCCATATCCGGTTGTCGGTCAGCAGTGTGTGGTATTCGCTCAGGTAGACCGGAAAGCGGTTGGTGAAATCCTCGAGGAAATCCAACAGGCTACCGTTGCGCGCCTCGTTCAATTCCCTGACCGTCTGGGCATTCTTGAAACGGTTTTCCTGATACTTCGGCATCTGGTCCGGCAGGTCGCGATAGACGCCGCCGGGCCGGTAGTAGGCCTGGTGCATGCGGATGCCACAGGTGGCTTCGAGCACGTCGAACAGATCCTCGCGCTCGCGGAAGGTGTAGAGCACCATGGTCATGGCGCCAATGTCGAGCGCGTGGGTGCCGATGTTCAGCAGGTGGTTCTTGATGCGCGCGATTTCGTCGAACATGACCCGGATGTACTGGGCGCGGATCGGCACTTCGACGCCCAGCAGACGCTCCACGGCGAGGCAATAGGCATGCTCGCTGGGAATCATCGAGGTGTAGTCGAGGCGATCCAGGTAGGGCAGCGTTTGCAGCCAGGTCCGCGTTTCGGCCAGTTTCTCGGTGCCGCGATGGAGCAGGCCGATATGGGGATCGGCGCGCACCACGACTTCGCCATCAAGCTCCAGCACCAGGCGCAGCACGCCGTGCGCCGCAGGATGCTGCGGACCAAAATTGAGCGTGTAGTTCCTGACGTCAGCCACGACCGGCCTTTCCGTAGTTTTCCTCGCGCACGATGCGCGGCGTCACTTCGCGCGGCTCGATGGTCACGGGCTGGTAAACTACTCGCCCCTGTTCGGGGTCGTAGCGCATCTCGACATAACCCGAGATCGGAAAGTCCTTGCGGAAGGGATGGCCGACGAAGCCGTAGTCGGTAAGGATGCGGCGCAGGTCGGGGTGGCCCTCGAAATGGATGCCGAACAAGTCGAAGGCTTCGCGCTCATACCAGTTGGCCACGTTCCAGATGTCGACCACGGACTCCAGCACGGGAAATTCATCGTCCGTCGCAAAGGCCTTGACCTGCAGACGCCAGTTGTGAGTCAGAGACAGCAGCTGGCTCACCGCCGCGAAGCGCGGGCCCTGGTAGCCCGTGAATTCCGAATAGTCGATGCCCGACAGATCCATCAGCTGCTCGAAGCGGAAGGCCGGATCATCGCGCAGCTGGCGCATCACCTCGAGATAATTCGCGGCAGGGATCGCGACGCTCACCTCGCCATGATTGATGACGGGCTCGCCAATGCGATCGCCGAAAGTTTCCTTGAGTTGCCGGCTAAGGCGTTCCAGTTTGGCGCTCATGCTTGGATCGGTTCAGCGTGCGATGGTGGTGGTACGGCGGATCTTGCTCTGCAACTGGATCAGTCCGTATAGCAAAGCTTCCGCGGTCGGCGGGCAGCCTGGCACATAGACATCGACCGGGACGATGCGGTCACAGCCGCGGACCACGGAATAGGAATAGTGATAGTAGCCGCCGCCGTTGGCGCAGGAACCCATGGAGAGCACCCAGCGCGGCTCGGCCATCTGGTCATAGACCTTGCGCAGAGCGGGCGCCATCTTGTTGGTCAGGGTGCCGGCGACGATCATCACATCGCTTTGCCTCGGACTCGGGCGGAAGACGATGCCGAAGCGGTCGAGGTCGTAGCGCGAGCAACCGGCATGGATCATCTCGATCGCGCAACAGGCCAGCCCAAAGGTCATGGGCCACATCGAACCGGTACGGGTCCAATTGATGATCTTGTCCAGCGAGGTGGTGACGAAGCCTTCCTGCAGAACGCCTTCGATGCTCATGCGCCGATCCCTTGCGGTGACAGCGCCCGGACAACGCGCCCCATGACAATCGAGCGTAGCGAGCCAAACTGTCGCCCCCGCCCCGGGGCGGGGGTCGGGGGGTGGGGGGCGACCAATTCGCAGTTACGATTCTTCATTCCCAATCCAGCGCTCCCTTGGCCCAGGCATATATGTAACCGACGACAAGGATGCCGATGAAGACGAACATCTCGACAAAACCGAACAGTTTCACCGCGTCGGTATTGACGATTTCCTTGAAGATCGTCGCCCATGGAAAAAGGAAGGCGATTTCGAGGTCGAAGATGATGAAGAGGATGGCGATCAGGTAATAGCGCACGTCGAACTTCATGCGCGCATCTTCGAAGGGGGCAAAACCGCATTCGAAGGCAGAAAGCTTCTCGCTGTCGGGACGATTCGGCGCGATCAACCATCCGAGGAGGATCGGCGCACAGCCGAAGGCAAGGCCCACCAGGATGAATACGAGTATCGGGAAGTAATTGTCCAGCATTTTGGTGGCAAGCCACATTAACCCGTTATTGTCGGCCGGCCACCTTGCGACGTGCTGCAAGACAATCGACGCCCAAACTCTTTGTACCGCTTTTCTCTGCAAATTCCTGGTGCCGTCGGTGAGACTCGAACTCACACAGCTTTCGCCACTACCCCCTCAAGATAGCGTGTCTACCAATTTCACCACGACGGCAATTTCGTTTCTGCGGGAGCGGCGCGAATTATATAACAAGCCATTGACGCGTTCGTGCGCTGCAACAAAAAAATCTATCGGCGACGCCCCCAGCCATCCCTAGTTCGGAATGTCCTTTGCCTTCGAATCTGGCGCCGCCGGAGTCGGTGCCGGAACCGCCTGCACGGGCGCCGAATCCATCACGCTGCCCGATGCCTGGGGGCTCGAGGTGGCGATATAGGAAAGCCCGAGGCTGGTCAGGAAAAAAACCACCGCCAGGACTGCCGTCACGTGCGACAGAAAATTCGCCGAACCGGTGGCGCCAAACAGGCTGCCCGAGGCGCCGCTACCGAAAGCCGCACCCATGTCGGCGCCCTTGCCGTGCTGGAGCAGCACGAAACCGATAATGCAGAGAGCGGCAATGATATGCACGGTCAGAATGATTGTATGCAGCAGTTCCATGTCAACCTCTTCAGATCAGGTTCAGGCGGCAGCACAGATGGCGAGGAAATCCGCCGCCACCAGTGAAGCGCCGCCAATGAGTCCGCCATCGATGTCGGACTGGCCAAAAAGCTCGGCCGCGTTGTTTGCCTTGACGCTACCGCCGTAAAGAATGCGCAGCCCGGCGGCGACGTCGGCGCTATCCCGCGCGAAACGGGCGCGAATCAGGGCATGGACTTCCTGCGCCTGCTGCGGCGACGCGGTGCGTCCGGTGCCGATCGCCCAGACCGGCTCATACGCGACGACCGCAAAGGCGAACGCCGCAACGCCTGATTTGGCCAGTACGGCATCGATCTGGCGCGTCACCACCTCGCCGGTGATTCCCGCCTCGCGTTCGGCCAGCGACTCGCCGACGCACAGTACCGGTTTCAAACCGGCGCTGAGCGCTGCAGCAAACTTGGCCGCAACCACGGCATCGGTGTCACCGAAGAAGGAACGGCGTTCGGAATGGCCAACGAGAACATAACTGCAACCGAAATCGGCGAGCATCGCTCCGCTGACCTCGCCAGTCCAGGCTCCCTGCGCATGTTCCGAGACATCCTGTGCGCCCCAGGCGACACTGGTGCCATCGAGCGCGGTGCGCGCTTGCGCAAGATAAGGGTAAGGCACGCACACGGCGACCTCGGCAGGGCCTTTGACCCCGTCCCTGACGGCATGCAACAGCGCCAGGTTGGTGGCGAGGCTGCCATGCATTTTCCAGTTTCCAGCAACAAGTTTTGCACGCATGGTGGCACGGAAGCATTTACACGAAGCCAGAGATTATAACGGCTGAGCGGGTCGAATGCCAGACGGTCAGAGCGCCAGCCGGGCTCCTCCGATTGAGCCGGAAGCGGCACACCGGCCTGCACTTACGGATTGAGGCCACCCGACTTGATGAAAATCAACAGGAGTCCCGGCAAAACGTCGACAATGTGTCCCCAAAACCAACGATGGCCCACCGGACGAACGCAATGGAAACCATAACAACCGATGTCGTAATCATAGGGGCCGGAGGTGCTGGTCTGCGCGCCGCAATCGCGCTCGCCGAAACCGACCCCAAACTGCGCATCGCGCTGATTTCCAAGGTCTACCCGATGCGCAGCCACACCTGCGCCGCGGAAGGCGGCGCCGCCGGCGTGATCAAGCCGGACGACAGCTTCGACATGCACTTCGACGACACCGTCGGCGGCGGGGACTGGCTTTCGGATCAGGACTGCGTCGAGTACTTCATCCACGAAGCACCCAAGGAACTGCTCCAGCTCGAGCATTGGGGCTGCCCCTGGAACCGCGAGGCCGACGGTTCGGTCGCGGTGCGACCCTTCGGCGGCATGAAGAAAAAGCGCACCTGGTTCGCCGCCGACAAGTCCGGCTTCCACATCCTGCACACCCTGTTCCAGACCTCGCTGCAGTTCCCCTCCATCACCCGCTACGACGAGTATTACGCGCTCGACTTGCTGGTTGATGACGGTCGCTGCCAGGGCGTGACCGCGATGGAAATGCGCAGCGGCGAACTGCGCCAGTTCCACGCCAGGGCGGTGATCATCGCCGGCGGCGGCGCCGGCCGCATGTTTCCCTTCTCCACCAACGGCGCGATCAAGACCGGCGACGGCATGGCCATGGCCTACCGCGCCGGTGCGCCGCTGAAGGACATGGAGTTCGTCCAGTACCACCCGACCGGCCTGCCCAACACCGGCAGCCTGCTCACCGAGGCCTGCCGCGGCGAAGGTGGCATCCTGGTAAACAAGCACGGCCGCCGCTACCTGCAGGATTACGGCATGGGTCCGGAAACTCCGGTCGGCCAGCCGCAACTGAAAACCATGGAACTTGGGCCGCGCGACCGGGTCAGCCAGGCCTACTGGCACGAACTGCAGAAAGGCAACACGGTAACGACGCAATGGGGCGAATGCGTGCTGCTCGACATGCGCCACCTCGGCGAGAAGAAGATCAATGAGCGTCTGCCGCTGGTGCGCGAACTGGCCGAGGCCTACCTCGGCGTCGATATCGTCAAGGATGCGGTGCCGATCCGTCCCGTGGTGCATTACATGATGGGCGGCATCTCGACCAATACAAAAGCCGCGACTCCCGTGCCCGGTCTCTTCGCGGCCGGCGAATGTGCCTGCGTCAGCCTCAACGGCGCCAATCGCCTGGGCTCGAATTCACTGGTGGAACTGCTGGTGTTCGGCCGCCGTGCGGCGCTCTCGGCCATCGAGCACATCCAGGGTCTGCCCGCGGCCAATGCTGTCGCGCTGAACGCCCAGGCCGAAAAAACGCAGCAGCGCATCAGTCAGCTCATGTCGCGGACCGACGGTACCGAGTCGATGTCCGGCCTGCGCCGCGAAATGATGGACACGATGGAGAAGAACGTCGGCATCTACCGCAACGAGGAAGGCCTGCAGGAGGGAGTGAGCAAGATCCACGAACTACGCCAGCGCTACCAGCGCGTCATCCTCACCGACAAGAGCAGCGTCTTCAACACCGATTTGTTCCAGGTGCTCGAACTCGGTTCCATGCTCGACTGCGCTGAAGCCGTGACGGTCGGCGCCCTGGCGCGCAAGGAATCGCGCGGCGCCCACCAGCGCCTCGATTACGTCGAGCGCGACGATAAAAAGTTCCTCTGCCACACCATGGTCCATCATCAGGGACTCGATGTTCCCCGCGTCGATTACCTCGACGTCGTCATCACCAAATCGCCGCCAGGCGTGCGCGACTATTCGGGAGACCACAAATGACGCCACTGAAAGAGCGCCTGGTCCAGCTCGAAGTCCTGCGCTACAA
Source organism: Sulfuritalea sp. (assembly GCA_044360105.1). GTDB lineage: Bacteria > Pseudomonadota > Gammaproteobacteria > Burkholderiales > Rhodocyclaceae > Sulfuritalea. The sequence goes on along the minus strand of JBIKKY010000045.1, from coordinate 213 downwards.
CCCGGACACCGATACCGAAGCCCACTTCCAGCGCTACGAAGTGATGTGCCAGGAAGAGTGGGTGGTGCTCGACGCCCTCAACAAGATCAAGGCCGACATCGATCCGACGCTCAACTACCGCTGGTCCTGCCACATGGCCGTCTGCGGCAGTTGCGGCATGATGATCAACGGCGAACCGAAACTGTCCTGCCATGCCTTCCTGCGCAGCTACGA
>JBIKKY010000044.1:0-28164 GCA_044360105.1 Sulfuritalea sp. | reverse complement strand
CTCCTTGATGGTGCCGCCGCGCTTGGCAACGCGTGTCGCCAGGTCGGAGGCGCCTAGCAGGTCGCCGGCAATGAGGATTTCGCGGATTCTGGTTTCGTGGTCGGTCTTGAACGGGGAGCCCATGTTGTTGACGTCCTTTCGGTGGTGTGCGGTGGATTGATGGCGCTATTTTCCGCATCCGGCGCGTTTTCACATTCGTTTGATAATTTTGAAAATGCCCGGCGAATCGTCGGCCTCGACGGGCCGCTGCGCCCGTATTCCTGTCGCAGGTCGGCGACCGCACGGTCGGCGCCTTCCGGCACCGGCCGCTGCCCGGCAAAGACGAGCTCCATGCGCGCCGCCAGGGTCTCGATACAGCCGGCGCCAAGGAGGCTCGCCAGGGCGATGATTGCCGAATGTCTGCGATCTATGGCCCGCTCGCGTCGCGCCTCCTCCCGCATAGCGCGCGCCGCTGTCGTGCTGCCAAAGACTTCGACCAGGCGATCAATGCGCGCAACCTGCTCGGCGACAATCGCCTCGAGCTCGGCAATGCGGACCCGTTGCCCGGCTAGCTCCAGACGCAGGTCGCGGGTCAATTCGCCTCCTCCTCCTTCTCCAGCGGCGCGCAGGTCACAGCATCGCCGGCAAATTCAGAAGCAGCCAGGGTGTCAGCGGTCGCGGCCACGCAATCCATGATCTCGAGCGCCGGATCGCCGCCGGCCTCGGCGGCCTCGGCAACCCACGCATTCAGGGCGGTGAGCGCCTGTGGCGCCGGTAGCAGGCGCAGATCGCACCACTCGGCGCGCAGTTGACGGTGGAGCGCATCCATCTGGTGAATCAGTTCAACGGATGCGCCCTCGTGGAATTCCGCCTCCCCCCTCGCCTCGATCAACTGCGCCTCAAGGACAGCGACGCGCCGCTGCAGCAGGCCGACGTCGCGCACCAGGGGCGCCAGCACTTTCGAGCGCAGCCTGGCCGGGTCGGTGGTGCGCATCAACTGCGCGACGGCCTGGCGCGGATCGAGCAGACCGTCGGCGCCAAGGGTCAGCTTGCCGGCGCGGACCCACTCGCCCACGCTCTGCTTGCTCACGGCCAAGAAGCGGGCGAACTCGGCGCGGTTCACCCGGATGCCGCAGCGGTCGAGGTCGGCCGGATCGAACGGCAGCATGGGCGCGTTTTGCTTGCGGCGGTCAGGGTCAAGGGTGATGGTCACGGTGTCGTCCTAAGAGTTGCCTATGTTTGGCGGCCACAGCCTGGAAATAGCTCGCGCCCTTTGGCACCCGTCTGGCGTTCACCACCAAGGACCCGTCGCATCACAAACCCCTAGCCAGTAGCAACTTGAGCGCGCGCTCGATCTCGACGGGCATCTCGGTGTTGATCTTGTCGATGATTCGCTGGCTGATCCGGCGCGAGTTGAACATCTGCGAAAAGCCAATGACCTGCACGGGCTCAAGGGGAAGCCGGCCCTTGCCGACACGCCGGAAGATCGTGCGCCCCTTGTTGCCGATGAAGGCGCCGTCGATCTTCTTGATGCCGCCGGCCTTCTTGATGATGAAGCCGAGTTGCTGGTCAAGGCTGGCCAGGTCTTTCTTGTTGGCCTTCGCACCGCGTAGCTTGTAGCTCCGGCCGGCCGCTTGCACGGCGGCGAGGAAGTGGATCAGGTTCAGAGACCGTCCGCGTTTGCGCGCCGATCCGAATATCTCGATCACAGCCTCAAGCTTGCCGCCGCCTGCGCGGCGCAGGCTTACTGCACTGCGTACCTCGCTGGCCTTGACGGCGTACTCCTGCGGAATCGCTCGGGCGATCTCGGCGCGGGCCTTGTCGGCTACCTTGTTGATGGCCGGCTGCAGGACCTTGGGCCGGAGGTCTCGCTGCAGCTGGCTTAGCATTGACTTGCCGAAGTCGCCGTGAACTTTGAAGGTCAGCATGTTCAGCCTTCGAAATTGCCGGCCTGCACGAACCGGTCTAGCGCGAGCTTGAGGCGCGCGTTGGTTGCCACGTCCTCGGCGACGGCACGGTCGATGGCCTCGATGGTGTCGACGCAGATCGTGCGGAATTCATGCGGGAAGCCCTCGGTTTCCGCATAGCCCAAGATTTTCGCCCGGAGGCCGGGGAGGTCTTTCGACTTGATGGTGGTGCGCTTTTTCATTGGATGAACCTTTCAGGTTGGTTGCGGGGTATGAATGCGGTTTGTGCATTTCATGCGCGCGGTTCGTAACTTCCCTATCCCGCGCGCGTATACGCAGAGTTCAGATATAGGTGCATGAATTGCACAATCTGCATTCATTGAATCGGCCCGAGGTTTTCGTCCGGCCGCAGCTGGATGCCGAGATAGGGGCGCGACGACTTCCGGATGTCCTGCTCGATGCCCTGGTTCAGGCCAAGCCAGCGGGTGAGAGCGTGCTGCGTCGGCGCCCGGTGGCCCATGTCAGCGCACCAGCGCTCAAGGCTGCCGTAGATGGTTTTCCTCGATGTTTCGGCGGCCGCATCGAGCTCGCAGCACTCCTCGAACCAGAGGCCGACGATATCCTCCGACCGCAGATAGGCCGTGGTTGCCGTGCTGATTGTCTCGGGCTTGGCCAGGCCTTCGCGCAGCCACCACTCGGCGCCCTCCATCATCCAATGCAGGATCGCGGGGTATTCGTCGCGCAGCCGCAGCTTTAGCTCCGGATCTGGGTTCGCCGGCTTCTTGTCGAACGGCAGCATGTGCAGACGTCTGCGCCAGGCGTCGTCGACCGTCCGGATGCGCGGCTGGTGGTTGCTGGCAATCAACAGCTTGAACTGAGGCACGTAGGTGAAGAAGTTGCCGTAGAGGTGCCTCGCCGTCACGGGGTCTCTGCCGGTCACGGACTTCGCGCGCTGATCGTCCCAGCGCCGGCCGTCCGAGCTTTCAGAGGCGATCACGATGCGCGCCCCGGCCAATGACGCCAGGTCGGCGGAGTTGCGGTCGTTCCTACTTTCTAGGAAGGTGTCCATGCCGGCGACGGTTGCGTAATCGCCCGCGATCTCCTTGACCACGTTCAACAGTACGCCCTTGCCGTTGCCACCTGGTCCGTGCAAGAAAGTCAGCTGCTCCTCGCGGGTGTCGCCGGTCAGCGCATAGCCGAATAGGCGCTGGATATAGCCGATAACGTCCGGATCGTTGCCGGTCGCCTCGGCGAGGAACCGCATCCAGAGTGTGGGCACTTGATCCGGGTCCGGGGCTACCGACGTCGATTTCGTGACCAGGTGCTCGCATGAGTGCGGCAGCGGTTCAGTCGTGCGCAAGTCGTAGACCCCGCCGGGCGTGCCGAGCAGCCACGGATCGGCGTCGAATTCATGGCCGGCGACCGCGATCTGCGGATGCGCCCTGACCAGGCGCTCGACGCCGGCGACCGTTTGTGCCTTGCCGAATCGCGGCTCGCTGCGGACGTTAAGGGCCCTGACGTGGACGCGCACCAAGTGCGCCACGCGCTCCGTCGAATCGGCGCGCCAGAGGCCGGAATCCTTGTCATAGAGCAGGTATTGCTTGCGGGCGTGGTTGTACTTGATGTCGCCGACGTGTTCCCGCTCGAAACTCTCGGCCAGCGTGTCCTCGGTGAGCTCTTGTGCCGCCCGCGCGGCGGCCTGGTCGGGGGTTTCCTTCACCAGCGCCACTACAGTCGCCATGGCCGGCTTCCGTCATAGAGCAATTCAATCTTGGCCTGCGGGAAATCCAGTCGCCGCAGCGTGACCCTGTTCACACCTTGGGCGGCGAGCGCATTGCCGAGGAAATCGGGTACCGGGAAATCCGCGCCGGTCGCCAGTATCTCGACGTCGAGGCCGGTCAGGTAGGAAAAATCCAGACCATCCGGATCAACGCCGCGCGGCGCCAGCACAAACGCGCCGGGCGCTGCGGGGCGATAGCCGTGCGCAAATCCGATGGACGCATGGATGCCGTTTACCGGGCAAGGCACCATCCCTCGCCGCCGGCCGTCGCGTAGCGGCCGGGCATACGCCGGCAGCCTGCGGCGCCGAGCCTGCCGCAGTTCGGCGTGGTACTCGGCGGCCAGGTCATTAATGTGCCAGGCGAAGTCCATCAGGTTGTCGAACGCGCGGCGCCGCCCGGGTTTGCCAATACCGCCCGGCAAGGTCTGCAGCCATTCGGCGAGCTCGTAATACTTGTCGAACAAGGCGAGGCGCTTTTCGCGCGGAAGGGTGCGAACTGTTTTTCTCCACCACGATTCCGATTCCGAAAGGCGCGCAATGACCAGGCGCCCGATTCCATCCGGAGGCGCCGCCGGCCGCTCATCATTGCCGGCAGGGATCACAGGCGATTTACCTTCACCGTGTGCCGGTTGCGCCATTCGGCGGCGGCGGTGGCGGTGATGAGTACGCGGCGGCCGACCTTGATAAAGTCCGGCGCTTCGCCTCGCTGTTTCAGGACGTTAAAAAATCCGCGTGATATTTGATGGTCATCGCAGAACTGCGCGATGGTGAGAACTTGCCGGGTAGCCGGCGATTGCGGTTCGTGTGCCACGGTAGGCGCTCCATGTGTTTGATGAACACAGGATGCCGCCGTCAACCAAAACAGTTAAGGCAAAAAGTGGCGCGGTTGTGTACCCTACTAGCGCTGGCGGGACTTTCGGGGGTGAACGATGAGTGAAACAGCCCCATCTGACAGGTGCAATTCTTTGGCGAGGCTGGCGATCGCGCGCTCGGACGGCGTCGATCCACGTAGTGCCGATGAATTCATCTGCTCGAAAAAAAGCCTTTCTGCATAGGCCGCGCGAATGGCGGTCTTTCCAACAGGACGCCCTGGCTTCGGCTTGATTCGGCAGAACACCAGGTCATCCAGGAATTTCCCGACCGCCTCGGGCAGCAGATCGCCGTCGGCATCGCGCAGTCCGGCGAGTTGATCGCGCATGAAGTCGGTCACAACCGCGCCGCTTCTCCATAGCTCGACGGCCAATATCCATTGCTCCTGTTTTCGCTTTGACATCCTCGCGTGCTCCTTAAATCAGAAGTGCAACTTCACCACGTTGTTGTTCACTGCGGGCAAAGGAACGACCTTATTCCGTCTGGGAATGAGGTTAAACCTAGCCTGCCCGATCGCCTCGACCTGAAATCGTGCCACGGCCTCAATGGCACGTCGGCCGCGCTCGTCCGTGGATCGAAAGGCCTGCAGCAGCTGGTGCTCGCGGTAAGTGAGGTTAGCCATTTCGCCCGCCCTCATGCCGATGCATTGATCTGTTTGGCGTCGAGGATCTTGGCGAGCTCGTCGGTCCATGCCTGTGCGGCCGCGATTCGCTCGGATTCATACTCAGCCCGGTTGTAGATGCCCATGACGCCCTGCATGCGGTGGTTCAGGCATTTCTCGATGATATGCGGCGCAATTGCCAGGTCGGCGAGGCGCGTGGCGAACGTGCGGCGCAGATCGTGCGGCGTGAATGGCGCCACGTGTTCACGTTCGCACCAGCGGCGCAGCCAGGATTGCACGGCGGTCGGCGAGGTGTCGAACTTGTCGACCTGCTCGATGGCCAGCGGCGGCAGATAGACCCAATGCGGACTGCCATTTTTGGTTCGATCCGCGCGAAAGCGGTCGCCGTCCTGATAGCCCTTCTGCGCTTCACTTATGCGCAGTCCGGTCAGTAGCAACAGGCGCAGCAGCTTGTGCCCGGAAGCCCATAGCGCCCTGATTTCGGCATCGGTAAGGTGCCTGTCGCGGGTTTTCTCTTCGCCGCCGATAACGCGAAGCGTGACCTGCGCCAGCGGGTTGCGGTCAATGTAGCCGCACTCGACGGCGTAGTTCAGCGCCAGCTTGATGGTCGATGCGCAGCGGTTCGCTGCAACGGGCGTCGCCTCGGCGTATTTCTGCATCCAGCGCACCAGTTGCGGCGCGGTCAGCCGGGCCAGCGCGACGGCGCCGAATTCGTCCTTGGCGCGGCGGATATACACTTGGGCGTTTTTCGTGACTCTGTAGCGCGGCTCGATGCGCCTGGCGTACCATTCGTCGAGCAGTTCAGCGAAGGTCAGCCGGGCCAGGTTCGGGGAGAATGAACGCTTGGCGAAAGCTGCGCGCGCCGCTTTGCAGTCCATGGCGGGATACTCGCCCATAGTTTCGGTGGTGGTCTTGCCGCCACGCTTGCGGCGGATAACCCAGGTCCGGGTGCCGTTCGGGCGAATGCGGATGTTGAGGCCGTCGCCGTCACTGATCCACGTATCGACGGCGCCTGGCTTCAGGTCGCGAATGATGCGGTCGGAAAGTTTTGCCATGTTTGCATTTGCTCCTGGTAACACCGCTTTTGGATACACCTTGGTAACACTTCAGCAGTATATACCCATGAACGCCGATATACAAACATGGACATTAATGCATAATAAACAGGAGGTTATTTAAAACAAAATGCCACGTAGAGTGCTATTCGTCTGCACCGGAAATATCTGCCGTTCGCCGACGGCCGAAGGCGTCGCCCGGGGCCTGGCCGAAAAACTCGGGCTTGCCGAGGCTTTCGAGTTCGATTCGGCGGCCACCCATGGCTACCATGTCGGGGATACGCCCGATCCGCGCACCGTCGCCGCGGCGGCACAGCGCGGCTATGACCTGGCGCATCTGCGGGCGCGGCGCGTGACGGAGTTCGACTTCATCCGTTTCGACCACGTCATCGCCATGGGGCGCGATCACCTGGAATGGCTGCAGCGCGCCTGTCCGCCGCTTTATCACGACAAACTTGCCCTGCTGCTGGAATTCAGCGAACTCGTCGAGCAGGATGAGGTGCCCGATCCGTATTACGGCGGCGCGGAGGGCTTCGAGCAGGTCCTCGACCTCGTGGAAGAGGCGGCGCAGGAACTGCTGCGCAAGCTCGCCGCGAAATGAACAACGGGCGCCCTGGGGCGCCCGTTGTTTGTTTCACCGTCATTCCCGCGAACGCGGGAGCCTGGCTCTTCAGTCGTGCTTGGTTTCCACCATTTGCAGCGGCTCGCTGGCGATCACCGGCGCCGGCCTGGGCTTGCGGCCCAGCGGCTGTGTCGGCGCGAGCATGTCGGCGACGGGTGCCGCATGGCTGGTTTCGATCATCACCAGGCCGACCTGCTGCAGGGTCTCCTTGACATCGGCAACGGGGGCCTGGGGAGCCGGCGGCACGATGATGGGGTCGGCCGCGGCAGGCGGCATTGTCGCGACGACCGGCTCCGGCATGGCGGCAGGTTGGGGTGCCTGCTCGACAACCACGGGCACGGGCGCCGCCGACTCGGTAGCCGCCGGGACTATGACTTCGACGGGCGCCGGAGCGACCGGAACGACGGGAGCGGCAACCTCGATCGCCGGCGGCGCGGCGAGTTCGACAGGCACCGGAGTCGGCGCGGGCGGCACGGCAAACTCAGCCGGCTCGGCGGCAAGCTGTTCCGCCATCGGGGCAACCGTCGTCACTGGGCTTGCCGGCTCGGCAAACGTTGCCTGCATGGCGGGGACGTCGTTCAGCGTGGCGACAGCGGCGCCGGCAGCGGCGACTTCCGTCGTGCTGCCTTCTTCGCCGCGACCGCGACCGCGGCCACGACCGCGACTGCGGCGCCCGCTGCGGGCTTCGCCGTCCTGGCTGCCTTCATCGCCGGAAGTTATGCCTCTGGCGATGCCAGAGGCGGTATCCCCTGCGGACAGTGCCGGCGACACGCCATTTTGCGCCGCATTGGCGTCGGCGCGCGGCGGACGCGGTTCACGGGGTTCGCGCGGAGGGCGCGGCTCGCGGACTTCCTTGGGTTCACGCGGCTCTCTGGGCTCGCGTGCTTCCTTGGGCTCGCGCGGCTCACGCGGTTCGCGCGGCTTGCGGGCCTCGCCTTGCGCGTCGTCGCGTTTTGCCTGCGGACGCGGAGCCTGTTCGCTGCGCTCCTTGCGCTCGCCGCCTTCGCGGCTGTCGCGGCCCTCGCGCCGACCGTTGCGGTCGCGTCCGCCGCGTCCGCCATCGCGGTTGCGGTCACGATTGCCTTCGCGGCGCGGCGGCCGCTCGGCCTTCTCCGCGCCGGCGACCGGCGCTTCGGCCTTGGGGCTGCCGGTAAGGAAGGAGAGCAGCTTGCTGAAGAAGCCGCCTTCGTTGGCAGCCGGGGCCTGGGCGGCAGGTGCCACCGGCTTGTGCTCGATGATTGGTGCCGGCGAATCGGGCGTGATGCCCTTTACTGCGGCTTCGATCCTGACGGGCTTGGCTTCGGCATTGGCCGAGGGCGGCTGATAGGTCTCTTCCATCGGCTTTTCCGCCATCTGGTAGCTGGCCAGGACGATGCCGTCGGCATTGAGCTGGTCGTGGCGCAGGCGGATGATTTCGTGCGCCGGCGTTTCCAGGTGACGATTGGGGACGATCACCAGATTGACGCGGTGGCGCACTTCGATGCGCGAAATGTCGACGCGCTTCTCGTTGAGCAGGAAGGTGCCGACATCGACCGGGACCTGGCAGTGCAGGGCGCCGGTGTTTTCCTTCATGGCTTCCTCTTCGAGGATGCGCAGGATGTGCAGCGCGGCGGATTCCGTGCTGCGGATGTGGCCGGTACCGGTACAGCGCGGACAGGTGATGTAGCTGGTTTCGGCGAGTGCCGGACGCAGGCGCTGGCGCGACAGTTCGAGCAGGCCGAAGCGCGAAATCTTGCCGGTCTGGACACGGGCGCGGTCGAAATGCAGCGCGTCGCGCAGGCGATTCTCGACCTCGCGCTGGTTCTTGGTCGATTCCATGTCGATGAAGTCGATCACGATCAGGCCGCCGAGGTCGCGCAGGCGTAGCTGGCGGGCGATTTCGTCGGCGGCTTCGCAGTTGGTGCGCAGTGCCGTTTCCTCGATGTCGCTGCCCTTGGTGGCACGACCGGAGTTGACGTCGACCGAGACCAGCGCTTCGGTATGGTCGATGACGATGGCACCGCCGGAAGGCAGCGTGACTTGGCGCGAGTAAGCCGATTCGATCTGGTGTTCGATCTGGAAACGCGAGAACAGCGGCACGTCATCGTGATAGCGCTTGACCCGATTGACCGTGCCCGGCATCACATGCGCCATGAACTGCTGCGCCTGTTCGAAGATGTCGTCGGTGTCGATCAGGATCTCGCCGATCTCGGCGTGGAAGTAGTCGCGGATGGCGCGGATCACCAGACTGGATTCCTGATAGATCAGGAAGGCGCCGCTCTGTGCCTTGGAGGCGCCATCGATGGCGGTCCACAGCTGTTGCAGGTAGTTGAGGTCCCACTGCAGCTCTTCCAGCGTTCGGCCGATGCCGGCGGTGCGGGCGATCAGGCTGGTGCCGTTGGGGACGACCAGTTGATCCATGACTTCGCGCAGTTCCTGCCGGTCATCGCCTTCGATGCGGCGCGAAACGCCGCCGCCACGCGGATTGTTCGGCATCAGCACCAGGTAGCGGCCGGCCAGCGAAACGTAGGTGGTCAGCGCCGCGCCCTTGTTGCCGCGCTCGTCTTTTTCGACCTGGACGATGAGTTCCTGGCCGTTGCTGAGGACATCCTGGATGCGCGCCTTGCCCGGGTCGACGCCGGGCTTGAAGTAGTTGCGGGAAATTTCCTTGAACGGCAGGAAACCGTGGCGCTCGGCGCCATAGTCCACGAAGGCGGCTTCGAGGCTGGGCTCGATGCGCGTGATGACGGCCTTGTAGATGTTGCTCTTGCGCTGTTCCTTGTTGGCTGATTCGATGTCGAGGTCAATCAGTTTCTGGCCATCAACGATCGCGACGCGGAGTTCCTCAGCCTGCGTCGCATTGAAAAGCATGCGTTTCATGTGTGCTCCCGCGCGCATTCAAGCCAGGCGGGCACGACAAGTCGCACAACGCGGGCGTCAGGACGCGGGCGGTGTGCCTCGGGTTTGCGGTTGATTCGGCGTATTCATGGTGCCTGTGGTTTAACGTGGCAAACGGGGTTGATGACTTGTCTTCGGTAAGGCGGTCGCTGACTCATGATCAACGTCCGGCAATCTGTGCCCAAATCTGTGCGTGTGTAGCGCGCAATCAAGTAGTATCGCTCTTTCGGGCGAGCGAAATACCCTGTGGTTCGCGGCTTGCGCACCGGTCGGTTTGTGATTCCGGCGGCTGTCTGATGGTGCTTGCGCAAGCTTGTCGCCTCTCTGCATACGGTCGCTGAACAGCGAAAGCAAAGGTGGCGACAACATCCCGGAAACCGTGCCACCGACGCCACTTCGGGCCGCCGGGCACACCGTCACGGGACGGCTAACCAAGGGCGCAGTATATTGGAAATGAAGGACTTGAGCAAAGATTCGGTGACATGGCTTGAAGTCGGCGAGGAATCGGAAGGCCAGCGCATCGACAACTTCCTGCTGAAGATTGCCAAGGGCGTGCCCAAGAGCCACATCTACCGCATCCTGCGCAGCGGCGAGGTAAGAGTGAACAAGGGCCGGGTGCCCGCCGAATACCGGCTGCAGCCAGGCGACCGCTTGCGCGTACCGCCCATCCGCACCGCCGAGCGTCCTTCGCAAGCCGCTGTACCGGCACGGGATTTCGAAATAGCCTTTGAAGACGAGGCTTTCATCGTGGTGGACAAGCCTTCCGGCGTCGCGGTGCACGGCGGCAGCGGGGTGTCCTTCGGCGTCATCGAGCAATTGCGCCGGGCGCGGCCGCAGGCGAAGTTGCTCGAACTGGCTCACCGCCTGGATCGCGAGACCTCGGGCCTGCTGGTGGTGGCCAAGAAGCGCGTGGCACTGACCAGACTCCACGACATGTTCCGCGACGGCGGCATCAACAAGCGCTATCTGGCGCTGGTTAAGGGCCGCTGGCGCAACGAGCTGCAGCACGTGCGGCTGCCCTTGCACAAATACCTGACGGCCGAGGGCGAGCGTCGCGTCAGCGTCAATGCCGAGGGCAAGGCCGCGCATTCCATCGTGCGCCTGGTCGCGCGCTGGGAAAACTTCAGCCTGGTCGAGGTGGAACTCAAGACGGGGCGTACCCACCAGATCCGCGTGCACCTCGCGCATCTGGGCTTTCCTATTGCCGGCGACGACAAATACGGCGATTTTCCGCTGAACAAGGCCTTGCAGAAGACCGGGCTCGGCCGCATGTTCCTGCATGCGGCGAAGCTGGCGCTGCCACATCCTCTGACGGGCGCGCCGGTGGAGCTGGAATCGCCCCTGCCGGCTGAACTGCGCAGCTTTACCGACAAACTGGACAAGAACGAAACACGGGATTATGGCCAAACGTTTTGAATTGATCGTCTTCGACTGGGACGGCACGCTGATGGATTCGACCGGCGCCATCGTTGCCAGCATCCAGGCGGCGGCGACGGATCTCGGCATCGAGCCGCCCTCCGACGAGCGTGCCAGCCACATCATCGGCCTCGGCCTGATCGACGCCCTGCGCCATGCCTTGCCCGACCTGCCGGCCGAACGCTACCAGGCGGTAGCCGAGCGCTATCGCCATCATTATCTGTCGCGCGACCAGGACCTGCTGCTGTTCAATGGTGCCGCGGAACTGGTCGACGAACTGGCGGCGGCCGGATACATGCTAGCCGTGGCCACCGGCAAGACCCGCAAGGGCCTGGACCGGGCTTTCGCGGTCAGCGGCCTGGGCCCGCGCTTTCATGCCTCGCGCTGTGCCGACGAGTGCCATTCCAAGCCGCACCCGCAGATGCTCGAAGAACTGATGGTCGAGTTCGGCGTCGAACCCGGGATGACGTTGATGATAGGCGACACCACCCACGACCTGCAGATGGCCCGCAACGCCGGTGTGGCCGCGCTGGGCGTCGCCTATGGCGCCCATCCGCGCGAAACGCTGGAGGCGCAAGACCCGCTTTACTGCGCGGCCGATGTCGCGGAACTGGCGGCATGGCTGCGGCAGCAGACCTGAATCCACGGCGGATTTGCGCCAGCGGGGAACTGATCGAGGGCGGCCCGGGTCAGCGCTTCAAGGTCATGCGGCAAGGAAGCGAGGAAGCGGCCTTTGTTGTGCGTTTCCGCGGCCGGGTCCATGCATTCCTGAACCGTTGCGGCCATGTCCCGGTCGAATTGGACTGGCAGCAGGGCGAGTTCTTCGATAGTTCAGGCTTATACTTGATTTGCGCCACGCACGGCGCCCTGTATGCGCCGGATTCTGGCCGCTGTCTCGGCGGGCGCTGCAACGGCAAGGGGCTGGATCCGGTAGCCGTGGCCGAACATGATGGATGGGTTGTTTTGACTGAGGAAGGTGGGCAAGGTGGCGGATAGCAACAACGATGCGAACTGGGAACGCAATGTCCTGGAAAAGCTTGCAATGGAAGCGCTTGCCGAGCAGAGGCGCGGGCGGCGTTGGGGCATTTTCTTCAAGCTGCTGGGCTTCGGCTACCTGGCGGTACTGCTTTTTTTCGCGCTGGATCTGGGGCACGGCGACAAGGTTGCCGAAGGCGAAAAATTCACCGCGCTGGTGAACCTGAACGGGGTGATCAAGGCCAAGGGCGACTCCAATGCCGAGGACATCATCAGTTCCCTGCAGGCGGCCTTCGAGGACAAGCACACGGCCGGCGTGATCCTGCGCATCAACAGTCCGGGCGGCAGCCCGGTGCAGTCCGGGATCATCAATGACGAAATGCGGCGTCTGCGTGCCAAGTATCCGGACATTCCACTGCATGTGGTCGTCGAGGACGTCTGCGCATCGGGCGGCTATTACGTCGCCGTGGCGGCGGACAAGATATTCGTGGACAAGGCCAGCATCGTCGGTTCCATCGGCGTGCTGATGGACGGCTTCGGCTTTACCGGCACCATGGAAAAGCTCGGTGTTGAGCGTCGCCTGCTCACGGCCGGCGTCAGCAAGGGTTTCCTCGACCCATTCTCGCCGGAAAACGAGAGCGACAAGGCGCATGCCAAGGTGATGCTGGGCGAGATCCACCAGCAGTTCGTCGACGTCGTGAGAAAAGGCCGCGGCCAGCGGCTCAAAGAAACGCCGGAAATGTTCTCCGGCCTGATGTGGAGCGGCGCCAAGAGCATCGAACTGGGTCTGGTGGACGGCTACGGCACGGTCGACAGTGTGGCCCGCGACGTGATCAAGGCCAGCGAAGTGCGCGATTTCAGCGTCAGACAGAACTTTGCCGAGAAGTTCGCCAAGCAGTTCGGCACTCAGGTAGGGGCAGGCCTGTCGGCCGCCTTGACGGGCCTCACGCTACGCTGATCGGGCCGATCCCCATGTCGGCCAGCAGACGCTCCTGTGCGCTGCTGCGCGCGCGTTTGCCGGGGCGGATCGCGTAGTCGCCGGCGCTGTCCATCTCCCAGGCCTGGCAGTTGTCGCTCAGGTAGGGCTTGAGGCCCTCCTTGATCACGCGCTGCTTGAGCCTGGGCTCCAGCACCGGGAAACAGGCCTCGATGCGGCGGAAGAAATTGCGTTCCATCCAGTCCGCGCTCGACAGGTAGATGTTCTCCTCGCCGCCGGCCAGGAAGTAGAAGATCCGGGTGTGTTCGAGGAAGCGCCCGATCACCGAGCGCACGCGGATGTTCTCCGACAGGCCCTTGACGCCGGGGCGCAGCGAGCAGACGCCGCGCACGATCAGGTCGATGCCGACGCCGGCGCCGCTGGCCTCGTACAGGGCCTCGATGATCTCCGGTTCGAGCAGCGAGTTCATCTTGGCGATGATGCGCGCCGGCCGGCCGTCGCGGGCGGCATCGATTTCGGCGCGAATCGCCCTCAGCATGTTGGGATGCAGCGAGAACGGCGCCTGCCACAGGTGCTTCAGGGTACCGGCCTTGCCCAGGCCGGTCAGCTGCTTGAACACCTCGTTGACGTCTTCGCCAATCTCCGGATTGGCGGTCAGCAGGCCGAAGTCGGTATAGAAGCGCGTGGTGCGCGGATGGTAGTTGCCGGTGCCGAGGTGGATGTAGCGGCGATAGCCGTGGTCCTCCCGGCGCAGCACCATCAGCATCTTGGCGTGGGTCTTGTAGCCGACCACGCCGTACACCACATGGGCGCCGACTTCCTCCAGCCGCGCGGCGATGGAGAGGTTGGCCTCCTCGTCGAAACGCGCCATGAGCTCGACCACCACCGTGACTTCCTTGCCTTTTTCGGCGGCGCGCAGCAGGTGCTCCATCAGCACCGAGTCGGTGCCGGTCCGATACACGGTCATCTTGATCGCGATCACCTGCGGATCGCTGGATGCCTGCTGCAGCAACTGGATCACCGGCGTGAAGGACTGGAAGGGATGGTGTATCAGGATGTCCTGCTTGCGGATGCTTTCGAAGATGTCGTAGCGCTTGGTCAGTACCTTGGGCAGCCCGGGCTGGAAGGGCGGATACGTCAGGTCGGGGCGATCCACCTGATCGGGTACCGACATCAGGCGCACCAGGTTCACGATGCCCGGCACGCGGTAGAGGTCGTCGGTATCCAGGCCGAACTGCTGCAGCAGGAAGTCGGCCATCGGCTCCGAGCAGTTATCGGCGATCTCCAGGCGCACGGCGTCGCCGAAGTGGCGCTGCGGCAGTTCGCCCTGCAGCGCGGTGCGCAGATTCTTGACTTCCTCGTCGTCGACGAACAGGTCCGAGTTTCGCGTGACGCGGAACTGGTAGCAGCCGAGCACGTTCATGCCGGTGAACAGTTCGCCGACGAACTCGTGCAGCATCGATGAGAGGAAGACGAAGCCGTAGTCGACGCCGCAAAGCTCTTTCGGCAAGCGGATCACCCGCGGCAGGGCGCGCGGCGCCTGAACGATGGCGGCGCCCGAGTTGCGGCCGAAGGCGTCGGTGCCTTCCAGTTCGACGGCGAAATTGAGGCTCTTGTTCAATACGCGCGGGAAGGGGTGCGAGGGATCGAGGCCGATCGGCGTCAGCACCGGCATCACTTCGTCGCGGAAATGGCGATGGATCCACTGCCGCTGCGCATCCGTCCACAGGCTGCGGCGCAGGAAGGCGACGCCTTCCTTTTTCAGGGCCGGCAGGATGACGTCGTTGAACAGCGCGTACTGTTCGCCGATCAGCTGGTGAGCCTGTTCCGTGACCTGGCGATAGACGTCCTGTGGCTGCAGGCCGTCGGTGCCGACCGCGTGGCCGCCGAGCTTGATCTGTTCCTTGAGGCCGGCGACGCGGATCTCGAAGAACTCGTCGAGATTGGAGGAAACGATGCAGAGGAAGCGCAGGCGCTCCAGCAGGGGCACCCGGGCATCCGCCGCTTGGGCCAGCACGCGGCGGTTGAAGGCGAGCAGGGACAATTCGCGGTTGAGGAAGTGGTCTGCGGGAAACTGGCGCGAGGGTGGCATGGAAGTGTCCGGCGGAATCGGATTGAACAGGGCGTATTCACCCTGCGCCGAACCATCGCCGCAGGGCTAACACGCCTTAATTATGTGTCACTTTTGTTGCGACCGTATGACCCCGATCAAAATTTCGCCAGGAGTTAGAATCCGGCATGGCCTACGAATTGATTGCCGCGGTCGACCTCGGCTCCAACAGCTTTCGCCTGCAGGTGGGGCGCATCGTGGCCAACCAGATTTATCCGCTTGACGGGCTCAAGGAGTCGGTGCGGCTTGCGGCCGGCCTGACTCCGGACAAAAAGCTCGATGCGGCGGCGCAGCAGCGCGGTGTCGAAGCCCTGTCGCGCTTCGGCGAGCGCCTGCGCGATTTCGACCCGGGTGCGGTGCGTGCGGTGGCCACCAATACGCTGCGCGTGGCAAAAAACGCCGAAGCTTTCCTGGAGAAGGCCGAGGCCGCGCTCGGCTTCCCGATCGAGGTGATCGCCGGGCGCGAGGAAGCGCGCCTGATCTACCTCGGCGTGGCGCATACCCTGGCCAATCCGCAAACGCGCCAGTTCGTGGTGGATATCGGCGGCGGCTCGACCGAGTTCATCATCGGCCAGAACATCAATCCGATCCGGCTGGAATCGCTTTACATGGGCTGCGTCAGCTTCAGCCTGCGCTTCTTTCCTGACGGGCGGGTGGACAAGCGTTCCTTCCGCGAAGCCGAACTGGCGGCGCGACGCGAACTGCAGACCATCGTCCACGTTTACCGCGAAACGGGCTGGGACGAAGCCATCGGTTCCTCGGGTACTGCCAAGGCCATTGTCGACTTGCTGGAGCTGAACGGGTTTTCGGATCACGGCCTGACCCGCGAGGGTCTGGAGAAACTGCGCGGCGAACTGATCCATGCCGGCGAAGCCTCGCGTATGAAACTGCAGGGCTTGCGCGCCGACCGGATTCCGGTCCTGCCCGGCGGCCTGGCGATCATGTCGGCCATCTTCAAGGAGTTCGGGCTGGAGCGCATGGCCTTCTCGGAAGGCGCCCTGCGCCTCGGCGTGCTCTACGACCAGCTCGGCCGCTATCACCACGACGACCTGCGCGAAGCCACGGTGACCCGCTTCATGCAGCGCTACGAGGTGGACCAGAAGCAGGCCTCGCGCGTCGCCCGGACGGCGCTCGAACTGCTCAACCAGATGGTGCCGACCAGTCGCGTGGCGGACCATCCGGATGCCCTGTTCCTGGTCTGGGCGGCCTACCTGCACGAGGTCGGGATATCCGTGGCGCATTCGAGCTATCACAAGCACAGCGCCTACATTCTGGCCAATGCCGACATGCCCGGATTTTCCCGGCGCGACCAGGCGCGCCTGTCGCGGCTGGTGCTGGCGCATCGCGGCAAACTGGAACGCGCCCAGCCATTGCGTGGTGAGGCTCCGGAATGGACCCTGATATTCTGCCTGCGCACGGCGGTCCTGCTGCACCGCTCGCGCGATGACCAGCCCCTGCCGCCGTTCTCGGCCGGCTTTACCCGCAACGGCTTCCATTTCAGCCTGGGCGCCGAGGGCCTGAATGTCCTGCCGCTGACCACGGCGGCGCTGGAGGACGAGGCGCAGCAATGGACCGGAAACGGCGGCGACCTTCGGATCGAGCGCCGGACGTGATCTTCCGCGCGTGGCCGGCTGTCTGGGTCTGCGCGCGGCCTGCTATGATCGAATTCCGCAGCACCACCTGACGATAAGAGTGCCATGACCAATCCCTACGCCATCGGGCTGGACAAGAATCCGGCCAATTACGTCCCGCTGACGCCGCTCAGCTTCATCGAACGTTCGGCCTACATCTATCCGCAGCGCGTGGCGTCGGTACACGGCGCCCGCCGCTACACCTGGCTGCAGGAATATGAACGCAGCCGGCGCCTGGCCTCGGCGCTGGCGGCACAAAAAGTCGGCGCCGGCGACACGGTGGCGGTGATGCTGAACAACACGCCGGAAATGTTCGAGTGCCATTTCGGCGTGCCGATGTGCGGCGCCGTGCTCAACACGCTGAACACCCGCCTCGACGCCGAGACGATCGCCTTCATGCTCAACCACGGCGAAGCCAAGGTGCTGATCACCGATCGCGAATATTCGCCGATGGTAGAGAAAGCCCTGGCGCAACTGGGTCGCGAAATCCTCGTCATCGATGTCGATGATCCCGAATACGAGGGGCCCGGCGAGCGCGTCGGCACGATCGACTTCGAGGCCTTCATCGCCGGCGGCAATCCGGAATACGCATGGAAGACGCCGGCCGACGAGTGGGATGCGATTTCGCTCAACTACACCTCGGGCACCACCGGCAATCCCAAGGGCGTGGTCTATCACCACCGCGGCGCCTACCTCAACGCCCTGTCCAACATCGTTTCCTGGGGCATGCCGCCGCAATCCGTGTACCTGTGGACGCTGCCGATGTTTCACTGCAACGGCTGGTGCTTTCCGTGGACCGTGGCGGCCAATTCCGGCACCAATATCTGCCTGCGCCGCGTCGATGCGAAGCTGATCCTCGATGCCATCCGCGAGCACAAGGTCAGCCATTACTGCGGCGCTCCCATCGTGCATTCGCTGCTGATCAGCGCCCCGGCCGAGTGGCGCGCGGGCATCAACCACAAGGTCTCGGCGCTGGTGGCGGCAGCGCCGCCGCCGGCCGCCGTGATCGAAGGCATGGGCAAGATCGGCTTCAACATCACCCACGTCTACGGCCTGACCGAAACCTACGGCCCGGCCGCCGTCTGCGCCAAGCATGAGGACTGGCTGGAATTGCCGCTCGACGAGCAGGTGCGCCTGAACGGCCGCCAAGGCGTCCGCTACCACTGCCAGGAAGGCATCACGGTGATTGATCCCATATCCATGCAGCCGGTGCCCTGGGACGACCAGACCATGGGCGAGATCATGTTCCGCGGCAACCTCGTGATGAAGGGCTACCTGAAGAACCCGAGGGCGACGGAAGAAGCCTTCCACGGCGGCTGGTACCACACCGGCGACCTCGCCGTGATGCAGCCCGACGGCTACGTCAAGATCAAGGACCGCAGCAAGGACGTGATCATTTCCGGCGGCGAGAACATCTCCTCGATCGAAGTCGAGGACACGCTGTACCGGCATCCGGCGGTGATGGGCGCCGCCGTGGTTGCCACGCCCGATGAAAAATGGGGCGAGGTGCCCTGCGCCTTCATCGAACTGCGCGAAGGGTCGACCGTCACCGCCGAGGAACTGACCGAGTTCTGCCGCGAGCGCATGGCGCGCTTCAAGGTGCCGAAGAAATTCATCTTCGAGGCCCTGCCGAAAACCTCGACCGGCAAGATCCAGAAGTACGTGCTGCGCGAGAAGGCAAAGTCCACCACGGCCATTGAATGAGCGGCGCGCCGCGCGCCGCCCCAACCCGACCGATACCGGCAAGGAGAAAACCATGAACGCACCCGAAACCGCACTGCCCATCCTGCTGCGCGAGGACAGTGAAGGCGTCGCGACGCTGACGCTGAACCGCCCGGCGCAGTTCAATTCGCTCTCGGAAGAACTGCTCACCGACCTGCAGGCGACGCTCGATGCGATTGCCGCCGACACGTCGGTGCGCGCCGTGGTGATCGCCGGCGCCGGCAAGGCCTTCTGTTCCGGCCACGACCTCAAGCAGATGCGCGCCAACCCGGAAAAGGCCTACCAGCAGAAGCTGTTCAAGGCCTGCGGCAAGATGATGATGACGCTCACCGAAATGCCGCAGCCGGTGGTCGCGCGCATCCACGGCATCGCCACGGCGGCAGGCTGCCAGCTGGTCGCCATGTGCGACCTGGCCGTCGCGGCCGAGGGCGCGAAGTTCGCCGTGTCGGGCGTAAACCTTGGCCTGTTCTGCTCGACGCCATCGGTCGCGCTGGCGCGCGCGATGGGGCGCAAGCAGGCGCTCGAAATGCTGCTGACCGGCGACTTCATCGATGCCGCCGAGGCGCAGCGGCGCGGCCTGGTCAATCGCGTGGTGCCGCTCGAGCAGCTCGACGCCGAAGTGAAGAAGCTCACCGACTCGATCTGTGCCAAGTCGCCGGTGGCACTGGCCATGGGCAAGCAGATGTTCTACAAGCAACTCGAAATGGGCCTGGCCGGTGCCTACCAGCTGGCCGCCGAAACCATGGCCTGCAACATGATGGCCCATGACGCGGCGGAAGGCATCGACGCCTTTATGCAAAAGCGTAAGCCCGAATGGAAGGGCTGCTGAAAGCTTGCGAATAAATCTACTGCGCGTGCCGGATCGGGGCTTGGGCGGTGCTCGCTATCCTCACATATAACGACATATGTTCCGGTAGCTGCGCTCCGGCCGCACCCCGCTGCGGCCCAGCGGCTACGCCCCGAAGGAAGTCCCCTTGGGGGGCGATTTCTTCACAAGCTTTGGCTTTGAAAAAGTCGGCGCTGGCGACACGGCGATTTAGCGCGTGACTGAGCCCCTTCCGGCGCCCGATCGCGCGGCGCAACTGCTGTTCATCATCGATGCGCTGGTCGCCGAGTTTCGTCCGGGCGCCCGCGTCAGGGCGGCGCCGGACAGCGCGCTGGACAAGGATCTCGGCCTGGACAGCCTGGCCCGCGTGGAACTGCTGGCGCGCATTGAAAAGGCCTTTGCCGTTCGCCTCGGCGATGAGGTTCTGGGCGTGGCGGAAACCCCGCGCGACCTGCTCGCGGCGATCGCCGCCGCGGCGCCCGCGGCGGTGGCCGGCGCGCAGACCGCATGGCAGGCGCCGGAACCCGCGGCGGAGGGCAATCCGGACAGCGCTGCGACACTGGTCGAGGTATTGCAGTGGCATGCGCGGCGGCATCCCGAACGGCCGCATGTGCTGTTCCAGCGCAGCGCGACGGAAACCGAGACGCTGAGCTACGGCGAACTGCTGGCGGCGGCGCGCGAGGTCGCCACCGGCCTGCGCGAGATCGGCATTCGTCCCGGCCAGTGCGTCGCCCTGATGCTGCCGACGGGGCTGGAGTTTTTCCACAGCTTCTACGGCATCCTGCTGGCCGGCGCGATCCCGGTGCCGATCTATCCGCCGACGCGACCGGGGCAGATCGAGGACCATCTGCGCCGCCAGGCGGTGATCCTGCAGAACTGCGAAGCGGCGGCACTGATCAGCTTCGATGCGGCGCGGATTGCGGCGCGGATACTTTCCGGCCTGGTGCCGACCCTGCGCGAGGTCACGACGCCCCAGGCATTGCGCGCAGCGGGAAGCGCGGCCGTGCCGGCGGCCGATCACCGCGGGCAGGGGTCCGAGATCGCCTTCATCCAGTACACCTCCGGCTCCACCGGCAATCCCAAGGGCGTAACGCTGGATCATGCCAACCTGCTGGCCAACATCCGTGCCTGGGGCCAGGCCGTCGAGCTGACGCCGGCCGACGTCGTGGTCAGTTGGCTGCCGCTCTACCACGACATGGGCCTGATCGGCGCCTGGCTCGGCAGCCTCTACCATGCCTGTCCCTTGATCCTGATGTCGCCACTGGATTTCCTGGCGCGGCCCGAGCGCTGGTTGTGGGCCATCCACCAGCATCGCGGCACGGTGACGGCGGCGCCCAACTTCGCCTTCGAACTCTGCCTGCGTCATCTCGATCCGGCGCGGCTGCAGGGACTGGACCTGAGTTCCTGGCGCTACGCGGCCAACGGCGCCGAACCCGTAGGGGCCGAGACCCTGGCGCGCTTTGCCGCCGCCTTCCGGCCCTATGGATTCAGGGTCGATGCGCTGGCGCCCGTCTATGGCCTCGCCGAGTGTTCGGTCGGCCTCGCCGTGTCGCCGCCCGGGCGCGGGCCGCTGATCGACCGCGTGCAGCGCGAGGCGCTGGCCGCAGGCTCGGCGCTGCCGGCGGCGGCCGACGACGTCCATGCGCTGCGACTGGTGGCCTGCGGCCGGCCGCTGCCGGGCCATGAAGTCCGCATCGTCGATGAGTCCGGTCGCGAACTGCCGCCGCGCCGGATCGGCCGCCTCGAATTTCGCGGTCCGTCGGCGACGCGCGGCTACTACCGCAATCCGGCAGCGACGGAAAAACTGATCCGCGACGGCTGGCTCGATTCCGGCGATCTGGCCTATCTGGCCGAGGGCGACATCGTCATCACGGGCCGCGTCAAGGACATGATCATTCGCGGCGGGCGCAATCTCTATCCCTACGAGCTGGAGGACGCGGTCGGCGGCATTCCCGGCGTGCGCCGCGGCTGCGTCGCGGTATTCGGCGTGAGGGTGGCCGGGCAGGGCACCGAGAAACTGGTGGTGGTGGCCGAAAGCCGCGAAACGGACAACGCGGCGCGGCAGGAACTGGTCCGGCGCATCAATGCGCTGACCGTCGACCTGCTCGGCACGCCGCCCGACGACGTGGTGCTGGCGCCGCTGCATGCCGTGCTGAAAACCTCCAGCGGCAAGATCCGGCGTGCGGCGACGCGTGATGTGTATTGCGGCGCCGGATTCGGCGCCGCCGCGCGCGCGCCCTGGCTGCAAGTGCTACGCCTGGGCGCCGCCGGGTCGTGGCAAGGCCTGCGCAGCGGGCTGCGCCGGGGCGGTGAACTGTTTTACGGCGCCTATGCCTGGTGCATCTACGGCCTGCTGGCGCTGGCGGCGGTACCCGCCATCCTGCTGCTACCGGGCGCCGGCTTGCGCTGGCGTTTCGCCGGTGCGCTGGCGCGAAGCTGCATGCGCCTGTGCGGCATCCGCCTGCAGGTCGATGGCCTGGAGCATGCGCAGCGCCAGGCGGGCGT
This sequence comes from Sulfuritalea sp., assembly GCA_044360105.1. GTDB lineage: Bacteria > Pseudomonadota > Gammaproteobacteria > Burkholderiales > Rhodocyclaceae > Sulfuritalea. The sequence continues at coordinate 6,330 of JBIKKY010000044.1, read as the reverse complement.
GTTCGTCGCCAACCATGCCAGCTATGTCGACGCGATCGTACTGGCGGCGGCGTTGCCGGGCCCCGTTACTTTCGTCGCCAAGCAGGAACTGGCCGCGCATCCCCTCGCCGGCCCCTTGCTGCGGCGCCTGGGCACGGCCTTCGTCGAGCGTTTCGATGCGCGACAGGGGGTCGATGACGTGCGCCGCCTGGCCGGGCGCGACGCCACGCACCCCCTGTTTTTCTTCGCCGAAGGCACCTTCACCCGCCAGGCCGGCTTGCGGTCCTTCCGCCTCGGGGCATTCCAGATCGCCGTACAAAACAAGCTGACGGTGACGCCGGTGGCGCTGGCCGGAACTCGCGACATCCTGCGCGACCACTCCTGGCTGCCGCGGCGCGGCACGGTGCGCGTCACGGTCTGCGCCCCCGTTTCCGCGACGGGCGAGGGCTGGCAGGCGGCGCTGCGACTGCGCGATGACACGCGGCGGAAAATCCTGAAGTACTGCGGCGAGCCGGATCTGGAGCAATCCGCCGCTTGAAGTCCCCGTGAACGACTGAACCTAGAAACCGCAATTGCAACCGCTTTCAACACAGAGAACACAGAGCCACAGAGGGCACGGAGAAAAAGCCTTGGCTCACCCGATAGGAGAGTCCTCAACGCAATCAAACTCTCGGTGTTCTCTGTGCTTTTCTCCGTGTTCTCTGTGTCAAATGAGGTTTTTGGGCTGAACGTCCGGCGGGTTCAGGCCTTGCGCAGCATCGCCAGCAGCATCGCCACCGTCATGCAGGTGAAGGCGAACAGCGACCATTCGGCGATCGACAGGCCGAGGAACTTCCAGCCGGCTTCGGAGCACAGGCCGGAGGCTGCGAACATCAGCGGCCACTGGCTGCCGGCCCAGTTGACGAAGTGTTCCCACCAGGGTTGGTCGGCGGTGCAACTGACGCCCTTGGCGAAACGCTGCAGCCAGGTCTGGTAGGCGGCGATGCCGACGCCGGTCGCGGCCGTGGCGGCCATGACGAATGCGGCGCCGCGCCGCGGCCACGTACCGGTGGAAGCAGGTCCGGCCAGCAGCCAGGCGGCGACCGCCTCAAGCGCGAGCAGCAGATACAGCATGCGCTGCAGGATGCACAGCGGGCAGGCGGCCAGGTTCAGGGTGTGGGCCAGGAACAGGCCGCCGCCGACGAGGCCGACGGCAGCAATGCCGGTGGCGGCAAACAGGCCGCGCGGTGCGAACAGCAGGCGCAGCCAATTCACGGCTTACTTGCCCTTGCGCTCCTGGCGCACCTTGGCGACGACGCTGTCGGTGATCCGCAGCAAGTCCTCGTAGTTGCCGGCGGCTTCGTTGTTGATCAGGAACCGGCCGTCGACGGCGAGTGCAGGCACGCCGCCGATGCGGGCGGCCGATGCATCCTGGTCGGCACGCTGGACCTTGGCCTGCATGGAAAAGCCGGTGAAGGCTTCGGTGAACTTCTTGGTGTCGGCGCCCTTGCTGCCTACCCAGGCGAAAACGGCCTCGTCGGTCTTGAACTGGACGCGCTGCTCGTGGATGGCGATGAAGACGGCGGTATCGAGCTTGGCCAGGTCGCCGGTGGCTTCCAGGGCGTAGTAGATCTTGGAAAGTCGTGCCCACTCGGGACGGTTGAAACTGACAGGGACGCGGCGGAAGCTGACATCCTTCGGCAGTTTCTCGGCCCACTTGGAGATCAGGGGATGGAAGTCGCTGCAATGGTTGCAGCCGTAGGAGAAGAATTCGATGACCTCGATCTTGTCCTTGGGGCTGGCCAGGGCCGGGCTGATCATCTTGAATTCCTTGCCGGCCTGCGGTTCGGCGGCAAAGCCGATGGCGGGCAGGACAAATGAGGACGCGAGGGTGGCAAACAGTAGGGCAACGAGTCTTTTCATGAAAATCTCCGTGGAAAAAAGCTAGGAGTCGAATTCTAAGACAGCGTTCCCCATAGAATGAACGCGGATACAAATTTTCACCAATTTAGCGGTCAACCGACCCGGTCCCGGCTTCAGTCCGGACCCGGGTTTTGATCTGGAGTGAAGCTGTCATGGACATGCCGAAAAACCATTTCAAGCAAAGGCTGCGACAGGGACAGTGGCAGGTCGGCCTCTTTCTCGGCCTGGCCAGTGGCTACAGCATGGAGATCCTCGCCGGCACGGGTTTCGACTGGCTGGTGATCGACGCCGAGCATTCGCCCAACAATCCCGCCAGCGTGCTGCCCCAGTTGCAGGCCGCCGCGCCTTACCCGGTGCAGTTGCTGGTGCGGCCGATGAATCACGACCCGGCGCTGATCAAGCAGTACCTCGACATCGGCGCGCAGACCCTGCTGCTGCCGCTGGTCGACAACGCGGAACAGGCGCAGGCACTGGTGCGTGCCGTGCGCTATCCGCCCGAGGGCATTCGCGGCGTTGCCGCCTCGCTGGCGCGCGCGGCGCACTGGAACGGCGTCAAGGATTACGTCAGGCAGGCCAATGCCGAGGTCTGCCTCGTGGTGCAGGTCGAAACGCGGCAGGGGCTGGAAAATCTCGATTCCATATTGGAGGTCGACGGCGTCGATGCCGTCTTCATCGGACCGGCCGATCTCGCCGCCTCGCTCGGGCATCTCGGAAATGCCGGACACCCCGAAGTCCACGCTGCCATCGAGGACGCGCTGCGACGTATCGCCGCCTCCGGTAAGGCCGCCGGGGTTTTCGTCACCGATCCGGCGCTGGCGCAACGCTACCGCGGCTGCGGCGCCAGCTTCATCGCCGTCGGCGGCGATACGACGCTGCTGCGCGGGGCTGCGGTGAAGCTTGCGGCATCGTTTCAGGACGGCGCGACCGAATCCGGCGCGGCGCCCGGCCCATAACCGTCGGGGACGTGCTGAACAAGTCCAACTAGTCATTCCGGCGAAAGCCGGAATCCAGTGCATTCAGACACCTGAAAACCGGCCTTGGCCGGTGACGGACTTGTTCGATGGGTGCCTGGTGGCTATTTCAACTGTAGCCAGATCTCGTTGCGGCGCAGGAACCACGGTGTCCACGGCGGATCGTAGCGCGCCCAGAAGGGATCGCCCTGCCAGGGCAAGCGGGCCTCGACGAGGCCATCCTGCAGCTTTTTCAGGTGCTCTGCGTAGCGGCCCTGCGACCAGGTCCCGGAATAGCGAATCACCGCCAGCGTCCGCGCCGGCATGGCGCGCAGCCTGACCTTCGCATCGGTCGGCTCGGGAAGGGTCTCCAGCGTCCATTCGCGGGGCATCGCAAACTGGACCACGTAGGCGCCGTCGCTGGCGCTTTGCAGCACCGGCGCCGTCATCGCGATCCTGGTCGGCGTCTGGGCGACGGGGGCGGTCATTTCGATCTTGCGCTCCCCCTTGTTGCCACCGAAGATATAGCCGGCGAGGGTTCTGAATCCCTGGTTCCCGGCTTCGTCCGCGGCACCGCTCGCCAGCGTTTCGGCGACGATATAAGGCTCGTACCGGCGCACCTCGAAGCTGTCGTAGCTGCGGACCACCGTGTAGGCGGGTTCTTCGGTGGCCATGGCGGAACTCCAGGCTGCAAGCAGGGCGCTGGCGGCAAAAAATCGAAAACGGGTCATCGGGAAGTACGGGAACAATAGACCAATATACACGTCCGCGTTTGCCGGCAATCCGTTGCGTTCGTCGCCGTACCGCCATCGCCGACTTTTCAGGATTTTCGCGTGGGCGGCAGCAAAGATAGGCATCGCTTTCAACCATAGCAACCAACAAAAGGTCGGAGTCATTTGACTTTCCGCAGATCAGTTTGCGACTTTGACAGGGTGTAATCGATCGATTACTATCGACCCATGTTTTCGATCAAGCCACTTCCCGAATTTTCCACCTGGCTTGATGGCCTCGCTGACGTGACCGTTCGCAGCGTCGTTGTGGCACGGCTCAAGCGACTGGAACTGGGTTTGGCGGGGGACGTCGAGCCGGTGGGCGAAGGGGTGTCGGAACTGCGCATTCATTTGGGCGCGGGCTCGTGGGTTTATTTCACCCGGCGTGGAACGCAGCTGATCGTGCTGCTGGCTGGCGGTTCCAAGTGAAGCCAGAAACGCGACATCAAGCGAGCCAAAGCCTTGGTGGCACTGCTGGACTGACTGGAGGATACGAACATGAGCAAACGCATCAAGACGACTGACCTGCCGGATTTCGACGCAGCCCCTTATCTCGATAGTGAAGAGGCCATCGCCGCCTATTTGACCGACATTCTGACCGCAAACGATCCCGCCCTGCTTGCTGCCGCGCTGGGGGATATAGCCCGGGCACGCGGCATGAGCGATATCGCCAAGGTATCCGGCATCACCCGCGAGGCACTTTACAAGGCCTTGCGTTCCGACGCGAAGCCACGCTTCGATACCATCAGCCGCGTCTGCGCCGCACTGGGAGTCAAGCTCGTGGCGCAGGCCGTGCACGCTTGACGATCAGGGTCATGGAAAAAAAGGGCAGCGTCGCTCGTGTTTCCCGGTTGAGGCGATCTCCGAATGCGGGGGCTGGGCTGACGCAAGCGTCGGCAACGACAGCCGGCAGCGCCAGGAAGCCGGCGGCGGTTTATGGCTTCCGACCGTTTCCGTCGCGCGGTGGCGTGGTCTGCAACGAGCAGGTCGATAAGCTCCGCGATGAAGACGGTGCTTGATGCGGGCCATGCTCTCGTGATCTGATCGTCCTTGCTCCAAGGCGCTACCGGATCGCCCTCCAATGCGGCAGAATCCGCATCTGCCCCGACCCATTGAGAGCCCCCCATGAAGAACCCTGAACTCCTGCGCACTGCCTGTTTGATCAACGGGGAGTGGCTGGCCGCGACCGGCGCCAGCCTCGAAGTGCGCAACCCGGCCAACGGCGATCTGGTCGGGACGGTGCCGAACTTCGGCGCCGCCGAAACCCGGCGCGCCATCGATGCGGCGCAGGCGGCTTTCCATCCCTGGCGGGCGAAGACGGCAGACGAACGGGCGCGGATCCTGAAGCGCTGGTTTCAACTGATGATGGAAAACCAGGAGGACTTGGCGCGGCTGATGACGGCCGAGCAGGGCAAACCGCTGGCCGAGGCGCGCGGCGAGATCGCCTACGCGGCGTCCTTCATTGAATGGTTTGCCGAGGAAGCGCGGCGCGTGAATGGCGAGGTGATTCCCTCGCCGTTGCCCGACCGCCGACTTATCGTTTTGAAGCAGCCGGTCGGCGTCTGCGCCGCGATCACGCCGTGGAATTTTCCGGCGGCGATGATCACGCGCAAGGTGGCGCCGGCACTGGCTGCCGGCTGCACCATGGTGGTCAAGCCGGCCGAGCAGACGCCGCTGTCCGCACTGGCGCTGGCCTGGCTGGGGCAGCAGGCGGGGATTCCGCCCGGCGTGCTCAACGTGGTGACCGGCGAGCCGGTGGCCATCGGCGGCGAACTGACCTCGAATCCGAAAGTATTGAAGCTGTCCTTCACCGGTTCGACCGAGGTCGGGCGCCTGCTGATGGCGCAGTGCGCGCCGACGATCAAGAAAATGTCGCTGGAACTCGGCGGCAATGCGCCTTTCATCGTCTTCGACGACGCCGATCTCGACGCCGCGGTGGCCGGGGCGATGGCTTCGAAGTACCGCAACACGGGACAGACCTGCGTCTGCACCAACCGCTTCCTGGTGCAGGAAGGCGTGCGCGATGAATTCGCCAAGAAACTGGCGGCCGCCGTCGCCGGGCTCAAGGTCGGCAGTGGTCTGGAGGAAGGCGTGACGCAGGGACCGCTGATCGACGGCGCGGGCTTGGCCAAGGTCGAGGAACTGCTCGCGGACGCCGTGGCGCAGGGCGCGCAGGTACTCTGCGGCGGCAAGCGCCACGCGCGCGGCGGCACTTTTTTCGAGCCGACGGTGCTGACCGGCGCGACGCCGGCGATGCGCCTGGCGCGCGAGGAAATCTTCGGCCCGGTGGCGCCGATCTTCAGCTTCAAGGACGAGGCGGAGGCCGTGCGCATGGCCAACGACACCGAGTTCGGCCTTGCTGCCTATTTTTACAGCCGCGACATCGCGCGTGCCTGGCGAGTCGGCGAGGCGCTCGACTACGGGATGGTCGGCATCAACGCCGGCGTGATCTCCAACGAGGTCGCGCCCTTCGGCGGCGTCAAGCAGTCGGGCCTCGGGCGCGAAGGGTCGCGCCACGGCATCGAGGAATACCTCGAAATCAAGTACCTGGCCATGGCCGGGCTGTAAGCATCACGTCACCGTGGTGGTGCCAGGGGTGTGCTTCGCAAGTCTTGCGACTGCAATTCATTGGGGCGTCATCCCGACGCATGCCGGGATCCAGAAGCCTTCTGGATTCCGGCGTTCGCCGGAATAGCCTGCCCCGGACTTGATCCGGGGACGGAGCGGAA
>JBIKKY010000127.1:0-2795 GCA_044360105.1 Sulfuritalea sp. | reverse complement strand
CAGCAGCGGCTCGATGCGGGCGCGGATGTCGGCCGCCAGCGCCGGATCATCCAGCTGCAGCATTTCGACATGCGTGGCCCAGCCCGGACAGGGCTCGACCACGACCTCGATCCGGCCTGCGTGGTCGTGGATCAGTTTCTTCAGGCGCTGGCTGTTGGCGGTAGCTTCGGTCGCCAGCACCGCGATGCGGCCGGTCTTTGTCTCCTGCGCCGCCGGTTTGATGCCGGGTTCGACGCCGACTACGGGGATGTCGGGATGCGCGGCACGCAGGGCCTGCACCGCCGCGGCGGTGGCCGTGTTGCAGGCCACCACCAGCAGGCGGCAGCCGTCGTTTGCCAGGTGCTCGCCGATGGCCAGCACGCGGCGCTGAATCTGCGCGTCGCTCTTGTTGCCGTAGGGCACGTGGGCGGTGTCGGCGTAGTAGGTGAAGTCGGCCTGCGGCAGGGCCTCGACCAGGGCGGCGAGCACCGAGAGGCCGCCGAGGCCGGAATCGAAGACACCAATCATGGTGCAAGAGTCGGCGCTGGCGATACGGCGTTGTGGCGTGGCGCGGCGGCAGTCATTGACGGGATGGACGGAAGCTGAGGGATTGCCGGAGTTTACCGCGTGTTCCGGCGATTGACGACGGCATCGAGCGGCCGCCGGGACGGAATTCAGCGCCTGAGATCCCGCAGGTAGTGCCCCTCGAAATAGCGCTTGGCCCAGTGGAATACGCGGCTGGAAGGCAGCACCCAGGATCGCTTGATATCCCGATATACCAGGATGCCGGAATCCACCGTATCGACAATGCAGATCAGTTCTGTCTTGGGTTTGGCCACGGGATTTTTGCCGTCGAGCGCCAGCAGCAGGTTCGCAGCTACCGCTTTGGCTTGCAGGTCAGCCATGTGCGCCTGCTTGGGCATCCAGTCGGGGCCGGGAAAACTGCCGGCGTCGCCGGCCACGAAGATCCTGTCGGACTCTGCCACGCGGCAGTATTCGTCGGCTTTGAAGAAGCCGCCGGGGGACAGCGTGAGGCCGCTATCCGCAGCCCAGGCAGGTCCGGTAAGGCCCGGCATGAACAGGATCAGGTCGGCGTTGATATGGCCACCCTCGGTGTCAACGCCCTTTTCCGAAAAGCCCAGGGGTTTGTGCCCCAGATAGGTATCGATGCGTCGCCGCGCCATCTCCGCCAGCAGCCCGGTGACGGCCTTCTCGCCCAGTCGCTTGCCGGGTTCGGCGGCGGCATTGAAGAACGTCAGTTCCACGCGATCCCGTCGTCCCTGGCGGCGCAGCCAGGTGTCGATACCGAACAGCAGTTCGAACATCGGGCCGCCGCGCATGGCGGAGGGCTCGCTCGGGTTGCCGCCGAAGCCGAGGGCAATGCGGCCGCTGTTCATTTTCTCCAGGCGGTCACGAATTGCTTCGGCCGAGGCGACACCTTCGCAGAGCGTCAGCGCGTGCTCGATGCCCGGCAGTTTTTTGATGAAGCGCCCGCCGGTGGCGATGACCAGCGCATCGTTGGCGACCCTGCCCTGGTCGGTGATGACGGTACGTCCGCCGTCTTCCAGTCCGGTCACGCGGCCGGCGATGAACTCGACGCCACGGTCCTTGAGGAAGCTGTCGAGCGGAAGGATGAGATCCTTGCCCTGGCGGACGCCGGTGGGCACCCAGATCAGGCTGGGCAGATAGACGAACTCCGCTTTGGGCGCAATCAGTGTGATGCGGGTATCGGGCGCACGCCGGCGCAGTTCGCGCACCGCAGTGAGTGCGCCGAAGCCGGCGCCGAGGATGACGATATGGGATGCCACGACCTGTGGCTCAGGCCACCTTGACCGGAATCTTGCCAATCTTCGCCTGCCACTCCTTCGGCCCCGTGATGTGCACCGAGGTGCCCAGCGAATCGACGGCGACGGTGACGGGCATGTCCTTGACGTCGAATTCGTAGATGGCTTCCATGCCGAGGTCGGCGAAACCGACGACTTTCGCCGACTGGATGGCCTTGGCCACTAGGTAGGCGGCGCCGCCGACGGCCATCAGGTAGGCCGACTGGTTGTCCTTGATCGCCTCGATTGCCGCCGGGCCGCGTTCGGCCTTGCCGACCATCGAGATCAGCCCGGTCTGCTCCAGCATCATGCGGGTGAACTTGTCCATGCGTGTCGCGGTGGTGGGACCGGCGGGGCCGACCACTTCGCTGCCGACCGGATCGACCGGGCCGACGTAGTAGATAACCCGGTTGGTGAAATCAACCGGGAGTTTTTCTCCTTTTGCCAGCATGTCGGCAATGCGCTTGTGCGCGGCATCGCGGCCGGTCAGCATCCTGCCGTTCAAGAGCAGTTTCTGGCCGGGCTTCCAGGCCGCGACCTGGGTCTTGGTCAGGCTGTTCAGGTCCACGCGGGTGGCCGTGGCGGCATCGGCCTGCCAGGTCACCTTGGGCCAGTCTTCGAGGCTGGGCGGCTCAAGCTTGGCCGGGCCGGAGCCGTCGAGATGAAAATGGATGTGGCGCGTCGCGGCGCAGTTTGGAATCAGCGCCACGGGTAGGTTGGCGGCGTGGGTCGGGTAGTCGAGCACCTTGACGTCGAGCACCGTGGTCAGGCCGCCGAGGCCCTGCGCACCGATGCCCAGGGCGTTGATTTTCTCGTGCAGTTCCAGGCGAAGTTCCTCGGCTCGCGTCTTCGCGCCGCGCGCCTTCAGTTCATGGATGTCTACCGGCGCCATGATGGCTTCCTTGGCCAGCAGCATGGCCTTTTCCGGCGTGCCGCCGATGCCGACTCCGAGGATGCCGGGCGGGCACCAGCCGGCGCCCATGGTCGGCACGG
>JBIKKY010000089.1:0-9742 GCA_044360105.1 Sulfuritalea sp. | reverse complement strand
GCTTCGAGAAGGAAGGCGGCAAGCTGACCAAGGAGCTCTACCTGCCTTTCCCCCAGGTCGAATTCCAGGCCCTGCTGACCGAGATTGCCAGCATCAAGCCGGATGCCGTGGTGGCCTTCTTCGCCGGCGGCGGCGCGGCCAAGTTCCTCAAGGACTACCAGGCGGCCGGGCTCAAGGGCAAGATTCCGCTGTATGGCTCGGGCTTCCTCACCGACGGCGTGCTCGAAGCCGTGGGCGATGCCGCCGAAGGCGTGGAGACCACGCTGCATTATGCCGACGGACTCGATACCAAGAAGGACAAGGCCTTCCGCCTAGCCTACGCCAAGACCTACAAGCTGCAGCCCGACGTGTATGCGGTGCAGGGCTATGACGCCGGCCAGTTGCTGGCGGCCGGCCTCGATGCCGTGAAGGGCAATGTCGGCGACAAGGCCGGCGTGATCAAGGCCATGGAAGCGGCCAAGATCGACAGCCCGCGCGGCGTCTGGACGCTATCCAAGGCACACAATCCGGTGCAGGACATGTACCTGCGCAAGGTGGTCGGCAAGGAAAACAAGGTGCAGGGCGTGGCCTGGAAGGCCCTGGCCGATCCGGCGCGCGGTTGCAAGGCCTAGTTCGTTCGTGACCAAAGGCGGCAGATGCCTGCCGCCTTTTTTTCGCCCCACGCAAATGGTCGCCGTTCCGCCAGCGCCGACTTTTCATTTCTGAACATCTCGTCCGATGGATTTCGCCTTTTTCCTGATCCAGTTGCTCAACGGCCTGCAATACGGTCTGTTGCTGTTCCTGGTCGCCAGCGGCCTGACGCTGGTGTTCGGCATCATGGGCATCATCAACCTGGCACACGGCAGCTTCTACATGGTCGGCGCCTACCTGGCATGGTCGCTGGCGACCATGACCGGCAATCTGGCCACCGCGATCCTGCTCGCCATCCCCTTGACGGTGATCCTCGGCATGGCGCTCGAGCGCTTGCTGTTCCGTCATCTCTATCAGCGCGACCACCTCTACCAGGTCTTGCTGACCTACGGCCTGATCCTGGTCTTCGAGGAGCTGCGCAGCCTGATCTGGGGTGACGATGTACACGGCGTCGCCGTGCCGGCCCTGCTCAACGCCTCGATCCCGCTGACCGACAACCTCTCCTATCCCGTCTATCGTCTGGCGATCTCCGGCGTTTGCCTGCTGCTCGCGGCGGCATTGTATTTTCTGATCCAGAAAACGCGGCTGGGCATGATGATCCGCGCCGGCGCCAGCAACCGCGACATGGTGCAGTCGCTGGGCATCGACATCAAGCTGATCTACACCCTGGTGTTCGCCCTTGGCGTGGCGCTGGCCGCCTTCGCCGGCATGATCAACGCGCCGCTGTCCTCGGTCACACCCAACATGGGCAGCCATGTGCTGATCATCTGCTTCGTCGTCGTCGTTATCGGCGGCATCGGCTCGGTCAAGGGCGCCATGGCCGCCTCGCTGCTGATCGGCCTGGCCGAGACCTTCGGCCAGGTGCTGGTGCCGGAAGTGGCGGGCATGATCGTCTATGTCTTGATGGCCATCGTCCTCGTCTGGCGGCCGCAGGGCCTGTTCGGCAAAGCATAGATGAGTTCCTCCCGCCAGCTTCTGCCCTGGTTCGTGCTCGGCCTGCTGGCGCTGTTCCCGCTGGTCGAAAACACCTTCTACTTGCAGTTGCTGACCAAGGTGCTGATCATGGCCATCTTCGCCATGAGCCTCGACCTGCTGGTCGGCTACACCGGCCTCGTCAGCTTCGGTCACGCCGCCTATTTCGGCCTGGCCGGCTACGCCCTGGCGCTGATGTCTCCGGGGTATGAGGCGGTCAGCCTGTGGTGGTCGTTGCCGGCGGCGATCGTCGCCTGCGCGCTGTTCGCGCTGATCACCGGGATGCTGGTGCTGCGCACGCGCGGCATCTATTTCATCATGGTGACGCTGGCCTTCGCGCAGATGGTGTACTTCGTCTTTCACGACACCAAGCTTGGCGGAGGCTCGGACGGCGCCTACATTTACGTCAAGCCTTCCATGAAGCTGGGCGACTTCGAACTGGCCAATCTGGAAAAGGCCGAACAGTTCTACTGGCTGGTGCTGTTCCTCATGGCAGCAACCTATCTTCTGCTGCATCGCATACTCGCTTCCAGCTTCGGCCGCGCCCTGCTCGGCATCAAGGTCAATGAACATCGGATGCGCGCCCTGGGCTTTCCGGTTTTCCGCTACCAGCTGGCGAGCTTCACGCTGGCCGGGTCGCTGGCGGGCATCGCCGGCTACCTGGCGGCCGTGCAGTACGGCTTCGTCAATCCCGAAATTCTGTCCTGGCACCAGTCGGGGGCGGTGCTGATGATGGTGATCCTGGGCGGCATGGGAACGCTGTACGGGGCGGTGATCGGATCCTTCGCCTTCATATTGCTCCAGGAAGTGCTGTCGAACCAGGCCTGGTTCGGTGCCTGGGCCAAGCACTGGCAGCTTTCCATGGGCATCCTGATCATGCTGGTGGCGCTGTATCTGCCGCAGGGCCTGGCCGGCCTGGCGCTGAAGTTCCGCAGCAAGCCGGCGCCGGAGAGCGCGGATGAGTGAGCGAGCCGCCGTGGGCGGCGAGCCCATCCTGTGCACCAAGGGCCTGAGCAAACGCTTCGGCGGCCTGGTCGCGGTCAGCGATGTTTCGCTTGATCTGTACCTTGGCGAAATCCATGTCGTGATCGGGCCCAACGGCGCCGGCAAGACCACGCTGACCAACCTGCTGTCGGGCGACCTGCCGCCGACTTCGGGAGAGGTCATGTTCGGTGGTCGCGACATCGCCGGCTGCGGCGCCGACCAGATCTCGCGCATGGGCATCGGCCGCAGCTACCAGAAGACCAACATCTTCCTGCCCTTCACCGTGTTCGAGAACGTGCGCCTCGCCGCGCAGTCGCGCACGCCGCATGCGCTGAAGGTTTTCAGCCGCGCCGCCGACTATGCCGAAATCAACCGGCGGGCCGGCGCGGCGCTGGAAGCGACGGGCCTGTCCCATCGTGCCGGGCGCGTGGCGGCCACGCTTTCCCATGGCGAACAGCGCCAACTGGAAATCGCCATGTGCCTGGCCACGCAGCCGCGCGTGCTGCTGCTCGACGAACCGCTGGCCGGCATGGGCCCGCACGAGTCGCAACGCATGGTGGAACTGATCAGGATGTTGAGCGTCGGCCATGCCATCATGCTGATCGAGCACGACATGGATGCCGTCTTCGCCCTGGCACACCGGCTGACCGTGATGGTCAATGGCGAAGTGCTGGAATCCGGCACGCCCGATGCGGTGCGTTCCAGCCCGGCCGTGCAACTGGCCTATCTCGGCGGCGAGGAACTGCTGCATGACTGAGGCCATGAACCCGTCCGCCCCGCCGGCCTCGGCGGCCGACACACTGCTCGAAGGCAGCGGCCTGCACACCTTTTACGGCGTCAGCCACATCCTGCACGGCGTCGATTTCGCCGTGCGGCGCGGCGAGACCATCGGCCTCATGGGCCGCAACGGCATGGGCAAGACCACGCTGATCAAGACCCTGCTCGGTCTGGTGCGTCCGCGCGAAGGAACGGTCAGGGTGCGCGGCGCGGACATGACCCGGGCCGCAACGCATGAGATCGTCCGGCGGGGCATCGCCTATGTGCCGGAAGGCCGCGGCATCTTCCCCAACCTGTCGGTGCGCGAAAACCTGCTCATGGCGGCGCGTGCCGGCGTCGACGGACGTCGCGAATGGGATTTCGACCGTGTCATCCGCACCTTCCCGCGCATCGGCGAACGCCTCAACAACGGCGGCGCGCAACTGTCCGGCGGCGAGCAGCAGATGCTGACCATCGGCCGTGCGCTGATGACCAATCCCGACCTGCTGATCCTCGACGAGGCTACCGAGGGTCTCGCGCCGCTGATCGCCCGCGAGATATGGAACATCATCAAGACCATCCGCGCCTCCGGCATCGCAACGATCATCGTGGACAAGAATTACGCCGCCGTGATGGCACTGGCAAACCGCAGTGTGGTGCTGGTGAAGGGCAGGGTGGTGTTCTCCGGCGAATCCAGGGAACTCTCGGACAACGGGGAACTCATGCACCGTTTCCTCGGCGTTTAGTCCCCAGCCGAAATAAGGTCGATGGACATGATTCCGAGCGTCATCCCGGGCTTGACCCTGGATCCAGAAGCGGCGGCCAACCGGATTCCGGCTTGCGCCGGAATAGCCTGCCCCGGACTTGATCCGGGGACGAGCCTATCCATCAGTTTCTACCTGACTGGCTGCTAGAAATGCATTCCGGTTTCGTCACTGCCGGTGGCCACAATCTCGAATACCAGCTGATCGCCGCCCACCAGATCAACCGGCCGACCCTGGTGCTGCTGCACGAGGGTTTGGGCTCGGTGGCGATGTGGCGCGATTTTCCGGCCCGCCTTGCCGCGGCGACCGGTTGCCGCACCCTGGTCTATTCGCGCTACGGCTACGGCCAGTCGGACCCGCTCGTGGCGCCCTTCGGTACCGACTACATGCATCGCGAAGGACGCGAGGCGCTGCCCGAACTGCTGGCCGCGCTGCAGATTGAAAATCCGGTGCTGGTCGGCCACTCTGACGGCGCCTCGATCGCCCTGCTGCATGCCGGTGCCGGCCACCCGGTGACGGGCCTGGTGGTGATGGCACCGCACTGTTTCGTCGAGGACATCTCGATCCGCAGCATCGCGGCGGCCAAGGTGGCCTTCGAAACTACTGACCTGCCTGCCAAACTGGGCAAGTACCACCGCGATGTCAATCGCACCTTCTGGGGCTGGAACGACATCTGGCTGCATCCGAATTTCCGTGCCTGGAACATCGAACACTGCCTGCCGCATATCCGCTGCCCCATCCTGGCGATCCAGGGCGAGGATGACGAATACGGCACCATGGTGCAGATCGAGGCCATTGCCGCGGGTGCTACGGCCGCGCCGGACATCGAATTGCTCAAGCTTGCCGATTGCCGCCATTCCGCGCATAAGGACCAGACCGTGGCCGTGATCGAGGCGATCAACCGCTTCGTCGAAAGCCTCGATATCGGCGTCCCGCCAGCGCCGACTTTTTGACCTGACCAGGCGGAATGGTGTCCTGATCTGCTCCCGGCACGGCGGCGAGGTTCTGCCGGGTTTGCGCCATGGCCTGGCTTCGGGTCGCCTTTGGGATTATTTATGCCGCCAGCGGCGTTACCTCTGCCTCGATTCGCTCGTGCATGTCGCGATAGGCGGTTTCAAGATCGTACTGTGCTTGCAGGTTGATCCAGAAGGCGGCGTCGGTGGCGAACAGCCGGGCCAGGCGCAAGGCGGTATCGCCCGTAATCGACCTGTTGCCGGCGCAAATCTCGTCGATGCGGCGCTGTTGCACGCCTGCCAGCTTCGCCACCTTGTAGCGGGTAATCCCCAGCGGCTCGATGAAATCCTTCATCAGCACTTCGCCGGGATGCACGGGGGCCAGCCCACGGCCGATGGCGACATCCCGGAAATCCATGTCCTTCAGTTTTTCGCGTGCGATAGTCATGGCCCGATTCCCTCAGTGATAGTCGGCAATTTCAACATCCGTCGCATCTCCGTCGTTCCAGCGGAAGCAGATGCGCCACTGGTCATTGATGCAATATGAGCGCGGTATTGCGCTTCATAACATGCGTCCATATCCTCGCTGCGCCCACGTCGGCACCAATTTCCAAGCATCGCGCATTTTTCCATGCAAGGCGTCGGAGCGGGGCTCAAACTGACGCAGATGTGCCCAGAATCGGCTGGAATGATTACTTTCCAACGTGTGACAAAGCTCGTGCGCAATCACATAGCGCACCAGCTCACGAGGCAGGAACAGCAATTTGCAATTCAGGCTCACGCGACCGTGCGCCGTGCAACTGCCCCAGCGGGTTCGTTGATTCATGCGCCGCGTCGGGCGGATGACGATTGGCGATTCAAGAGTGCTGAGGAGTTGGGCGAGATTCATGGTTTTGGGTTCACCTGAGGAGGCCGACACGTCCGGGACACGGCCAACCTTGTTTGTTCTTGTGGGGATTCAACGTGGCATCGTAGGTGCTGCGCGTGAACCGCTTGCCGCAGACCGTGCATTCGAAGCGGTACTTCATGCCAAAATTTCCCGTGGCCTTTGCCTGGCGCGGGCGTGGCGGTGTTCGTGGCGCGGAGGGAAAACTGGTGGGGGCGGCTTTCGAGCCGTGGGCACGTTCAAGCTGTGGAGCAGCCAGCGGGCCCGACGCAGTCAGTTCGACGGCAAAGCGCGGATGAAAAGCCTGCCGAGTGACGGTGGCCGAGTGAATGCGATCCAGGAGGTAGCTCTTGGGTTCGCCGCTATTTGCCTCGACTCCGAGAAGCAACAGATCGCCGGCAGTCGTGCGCCGCACCGAATAAGGCTCGATGGTCGGGGTTCTACGTTCGCCGTTCTTCTTGGTGTAGTCGAGCTGCACGCACAGGCGGTTTGCGGCTGCAAAGCGGACTGTCTCCAGCGAGCCGGCCTGTGCGCCCCAAGCCTGCACCATGGCGGGCGGCCGCCAACCGGTATCCATTGCCGTGCGGCCCGAAGAGATCGCGGCCAGCACAGGCACTGCCGCCTTCTCGTTTAACCAATCGAAGACCGCCGGAAGCTCCTGCCAGAACTCGTCGAACGGAGGACAGACAGGAAGCTGATGCGCGAGCATTTGTTCCCATTCCACTTCGATGGCCACGCGTTCTGGGCGATCAGTGAGCGCGGTGTAGGTCGGTACGGGAATGCCCTTGAATTCGCACTTTCGCGCCAGCGTGCTCCGTACGAGGGCCCGGTCCGGCTGCAGGTCTTGCCGGCGGTACAGGTGGACCACGTCGTAGAGATCGCGCGGGCGCTGGCGTTCAGACAAGGCGCGCATCTTTTCGGCGAACACTTCCTCGAAGGAATAGCTCAGCACCTGAATGCCGTCTGCGGGCAGATCGGTGTATGGATGGTGAACCGGCCGCCGCACCGGCGCGAGGACGAGCACTTCGTCGATCGCGAGGTCGAGCTTGATGCGAGGCGGGTCGCCTGTCCGACCGAGCGGACCACGATATCCCAGACGGCCCTGCGCCGACTGGCTGCCACGCGGATTGGTGAAAACTTCGAACTTGCGCGCCTCGGGCGGAAGTTGCAGACCGCAAGCGTCGTAGACCCACTCGCCGATTTCCTCGAAAGTATTGGCAAGGAAAGCCTCGTCAAGGTGATCGGCATCCTGCAGCGTGAAGTCGAGGTCTTCGGAGAATCGGTAGGTTTCGAAGTAGCACTTCTTCAGGCAGGTACCGCCCTTGAAGACCCACCGGTCGCCGATTGCCGGGTGTGCGGCGATTCCGGCAAGAAGCCAGCCGAGCGCGTAGTCTTTCTCGACGACATGAGCCTGAAGCTGGAGCTCGGCGGCGAGTGCCATGATCTCCTGCTTGGGGATCATGACTTGGCCTCGCGCAATTCATTGGCTGGCACCCAGACGCGCCAAACGGTAACCAGGCGATCAGCCGGCAATGACGGGTCCAGCTTGGCATAGCCGGCGGAGAGGCTCGCCTGGCATGCCGCGATCAGCGCGATTTGGTCAGGGTGATCGCGTTGCAGGAGGAACCCGAGGCGTTTGTATACCGCGCCGATCCCTAGCTTGGCGGCATAGTCAGCCAGCTTGGCGCCCTCCTTGGGTTGGTCGTGCAGCAGGCTTGCCAGCATCTCTGCCACGTGGCGGATGCCGCCACCCAGGGTCGGATCCGCCATCATGTCGATGAGCGTGCGTGCCGGGTCCGAGACCCGAACGCGCGTGCCGCCGCGCCAGACTGTCTTCAACCCGATCAAATGCGTGGCCGGCACTGTGTGCAGGTCGAACTTTGTTCTTCGTAGTAGGGGCTTGCGATTGCGCGGGCGTGTTGTCGTCATCACGCAAAGCGAGCTAAAGATCTGCTCGGTCAGCCCCCAATGTTCGGCAGCAGACCAGCCCCCGATGAAGCACGGCTCGAACATCGCCGTAGCGACAGTCCAGGGATCTTCCAGCGCGACGTCTGGCGATTCCGACTCGATGGGAACCGGAACATAGACACCACGCCGAACCCGGGCCAACCAGCCTGCGCGCGACCAAGTGGCCAACCTGCGCACGGCGACGGCTCGAGTTACGCCAAGTGCCACAACAACTCCGCTTGGGGTCACGATTGGTGGATTGTCACGGAGCAGCTTGCTGAGCTGGCTTCGGGAGCTTGCACTAAGTCCGACCTGTTTCATGGCTATATCTTAAGCGTAGTTAGATAGCAATTGCAACTGTTTCTACGCTTGCAGTAAAGCTACAGTCCCGCCAGCGCCGACTTTCTAGCCAGAAAACAGCTCCATGAACTGCTGCCGCAGCCAGCGGTTGCCCCTGTCGTCGTGGAAACGTTCCTGCCAGCACTGCTTGATGTCGAAGGCCGGGATCGTGATCGGCAGCGGCAGCAGCTTGACCTCGTTGTGCTGCGAGAGCTGGCTGCCGACGCTGTGCGGCACGATGGCGACCAGGTCGGTGGTGGCGACGATGCTGGCCAGCACCAGGAAGTTCTGCATGCGCAGCGCGATGCGCTGCTCCAGGCCGTGCTCGATCAGCGTGCGCTCGATGATGCCGTGGCCCCAGCCGCCCGGCGTCACGATGGCGTGCGAGGCGGCGGCGAACTGGCGCGCCGTGATGCGCTCGCCGATCGACGGGTGATCCTTGCGCACCATGCAGACATAGCGGTCGCGGAACAGGCGCTGGACATAGAAGCCGGCGCGGAAGTCGGGCAGGTTGCCGATGGCCAGGTCGACCTCGCCGTTCCGCAGCGCATCCTCGGCCGCCTCGAGCGGCATCGGCAGGGTGCGGATGTGCACGCCGGGGGCGATGCGGTTGAAGCGGGCCAGCAGGCGCGGCAGGAAGAAGGCCTCGCCGAGGTCGGTGAGAAAGATCGCGAAGCTGCGCGGCGAGGTGGCGGGGTCGAATTCCTGACTCGCGCCCAGCGCGATGCGGATGCCGGTCAGCGCCTGGCGTATCGGATCGGCGATGCCCTGGGCATAGGGCGTCGGCACCATGGCATTGCCGAGGCGGACAAACAGGCGATCGCCGGTGGCCTTGCGCATGCGCGCCAGGGCGTTGCTCACGGCCGGTTGCGACAGGTCCAGCCGGTCGGCGGCGCGGCTGATCGAGCGCTCGGCGAGCACTGCATCGAAGACGGTCAGCAGGTTGAGATCGAAGTCTGAGATATTCATGAAATGAATTGGATGTATTGATAGTATTCGCTATAAGTAGATAGCTTTTTGCTCTAGAGTGCAAGTCGCGATGGGTGTCCTGTCGCGACAGACCGGGTTACCCGGCGCAAACGAGGAGGAGATACATGCTCGAAGGCTGCGTGCCCTGGCCCGCCGACGCGGCGGCCCGCTTTCGCCAGCGGGGCTGGTGGGAAGGCATCACGATTCCGCAACTGCTGGAGCGCAGCGCCGCGCGCCATCCGGATAAAACTGCATTGGTCAGCGGCGATTTGCGCCTGAGCTACGCCGATCTGGTCGCCGGTTCGCGGCGCCTGGCCTGCGGTTTCCTCGACGCCGGCATCAAGGCGCAGGATCGCGTGGTGCTGCAACTGCCCAATGGTCCCGAATTCGTCTTCGCCTATTTCGCCCTGACGCGCATCGGCGCGATACCCGTGACGGCGCTGCGTGCCCATCGCCATTCGGAGATACGCCACTTTCTCAAGGCCTCGGGCGCCGCGGCCTACGTGATCCCCGATCGCATCGGCAATTTCGATTACCGCGAG
>JBIKKY010000126.1:0-2799 GCA_044360105.1 Sulfuritalea sp. | reverse complement strand
ACATCGAGCCGCCGCCCAGTTTCGGCGCCAAGATCCGCGCCGATTTCATCGACGGCATGGGCAAGATCGGCGGCAAGTTCGTCATCATCCTCGACATCCAGAAGGTGCTCTCGGTCGAGGAAATCGCGTCATTGGCCACGGTGGCGGAGCGCGGTGCCAGCGAGGCGGCAGCAGCAATCCAGTGAGATGCAACACAATTTCGTTAACTTCATCAACAGAAAGTGAGAAAAAATATCATGAAAAAACTGCTAGCAATTTTTGCCGTAATTGCCCTGACCGGAACTTCGATGTCAGCGACGGCTGGCGAGTTCGGCGACCTGAGAACGATGTTGAGCGCCGCCAGAGAGTCTTTGGTCACCATGATGCTGCACAAGGACAAGCGCGGCGCCGACCAACAGAAACTGGTAAAGGATACGGCGGATGCGGTCAGTGCTCAACTGGCGAAAATGAAGGCGCCCGCGGGAAAAGAGGCGAAGTTCAAGGAGCTTGTCGAGACCTGGAAAGCCTTCAAGGAAACGCGCGAGAAAGAGCTGGTACCCGCCATCCTGAAGGGCAACGATGACGAAGCCAAGAAAATCGCCGGCGGTGTTCAAAAGGAAAGAATCACGAAGTGCCAGACTCTGGTCAGCGAGCTCGATAGCTGACCGCGATCGACTTCGGCCCTTCGTGAAGCCACAATTCAAGGCGCACTGAACATGAGGATCGGCACAAAACTTGGCATCGGCTTTGGACTCATCCTGCTGATGGTGGTGGCCTTGTCAGCATTGGTGGTGACCAAGCTATCCGGGATGGATCAGGATGTCGCGCGAATCGAGGCCGATCTGGCCAACAAGGTTCGGGTCAGCTCGATCAATGCCGCGGTCAAGGACAACGCTGTTTCCAGTATGGAAATGCTGTTGAACACCGACACCGCGCTCAACGCCAAGATCATTGCGCGAATGGAGGAAAGGAACAAATCGAACGCGGCGCTTCTTGAAACCCTGGGCCGCGACCTGGCAGGCTCGGAGCAGGATCAAAAGCTGTTGGCCGAGATGAAAAAGCATCGCAGCTTGTACGTCTCCGGCCTGGAGCGCGTTGTCGCCATGATAAAGGATGGAAAACGCGAAGAAGCCACCTACGTTGCGGGCGAAGAGATGATCCCGATGCTCACTCCGTTCCTGAATGCCGTCAAGAATCTTGACGATTTTCAGGGGACAAAGGTTGACGCCAGTACCCGGCAACAAAAACAAGCGGCAAGTTCTCTGCGCAACATGACCATCATGATCTGCAGTGCCGTTTTGTTGCTGGGTTTGTTCAGTGCGATTTTTATCACGCGCAGCATCACCCGTCCGTTGGCAAAAGCCCTGGGAGTCACGCAGCGCCTGGCCGAAGGCGACCTGACGGTGAGCATCGACGACATCAGCAAGGACGAAATCGGCCAGATGCTGGGCGCACAGCAGGGCCTGATCGCCAAGCTGAACCAGATCATCGGCGAAGTGAAGAGCGCGGCCGATGCCCTGTCCAACGCTGCCGGGCAGGTCTCGGCCACCGCGCAGTCGCTGTCGCAGTCATCCTCCGAACAAGCCGCCTCGGTCGAAGAAACCACCGCGTCCATCGAACAGATGACGGCCTCCATCACGCAGAACACCGAGAACGCCAAGGTCACCGACAACATGGCCACCAAGTCTTCCGTCGAGGCCACGCAGGGCGGCACGGCGGTGAAGGAAACCGTCGAAGCCATGAAGTCCATCGCCGGCAAGATCGGCATCATCGACGACATTGCCTACCAGACCAACCTGCTGGCCTTGAACGCCGCGATCGAAGCGGCCCGCGCCGGCGAACACGGCAAGGGCTTTGCGGTGGTCGCCGCCGAAGTACGCAAGCTGGCCGAACGCAGCCAGGTCGCCGCGCAGGAGATCGGGCAACTCGCCGGCTCCAGCGTGAAGATGGCCGAACAGGCCGGCAAGCTGTTGGACGAGATGGTGCCTTCGATCAAGAAGACCTCCGACCTGGTGCAGGAAATCGCCGCGGCGAGCCAGGAACAAAGCCAGGGCGTGGGCCAGATCAACGGCGCCATGGGGCAGTTGAACAAGGCGACGCAGCAGAACGCCTCGGCTTCCGAAGAGCTTGCCGCCACCTCCGAAGAAATGGGCGGTCAGGCCGCACAACTGCAGGAGCTGATGGAGTTCTTCAAGATCGAGGATCAGGGAAGAGTCGGCGCTGGCGGTACGGCGAAGAAGTCGCGTCCGGCCGCTGCGGCGGCACCGAAGGCCGCCAAGGCACGCGCCTCGCGACAAGCCCCCGCTGCCGCTGCCGCCGAAGGCGATTTCGAGCGCTTCTGAGCGACCCCACCAAGGAGAACACCATGGGACAAGTCGCTCAACAAGCAGGCAGCGTTGCCGTAAGAGGCGGCGGCAAGAACGCCGTCGCCGCAGTGGCCAACGGCGCCAGTGCCGCCGAGATCGCCCAGTACCTGACCTTCCAGCTTTCCGGCGAGATGTACGCCGTCGGCATCCTCAACGTCAAGGAGATCATCGAGTACGGCCAGCTCACCGAGATTCCGATGATGCCGGCCTTCATTCGCGGCGTGATCAACCTGCGCGGTTCCGTGGTGCCGGTGATCGACCTCGCGGCGCGCTTCGGCGGCCACCAGACGGAGAACTCGCGCCGCACCTGCATCGTGATCATCGAGCTGACCAACGGCGACGAGCATCACGACATCGGCGTGGTGGTCGATGCGGTGTCGGAAGTGCTCGAAGTATCGAGTGCCGACATCGAGCCGCCGCCCAGTTTCGGCGCCAAGATCCGCGCCGATTTCAT
>JBIKKY010000043.1:0-28444 GCA_044360105.1 Sulfuritalea sp. | reverse complement strand
ACTCTCGGTGTTCTCTGTGCTTTTCTCCGTGTTCTCTGTGTCAAATGAGGTTTTTGGGATGAAGCTCACGGAGGTTGCCGCCGCCGTCATCGAGCGGCGGGCAGCCGATGGCGCGATGGAATTCCTGCTCGGCCAGCGCGCCCCTGGCACCTTCTATCCCGGTTACTGGGAATTCCCCGGCGGCAAGGTCGAGCCTGGCGAGACGCCGCATGCCGCGCTGCTGCGCGAGCTGGGCGAGGAACTCGGCATCGGCGTGACGCGCGCCGACCCCTGGCTGCGCCGCGAGCATGTCTATGAACATGCCCATGTCCGGCTCAACTTCTTCCGCGTGCGCGAATGGTGCGGCGAACTGCACGACCACGTGCATAGCGCCCTGGCCTGGCAGCGCGCCGACGGCCTGACGGTGTCGCCCATGCTGCCGGCCAATGCGCCGGTGCTGGCGGCGCTGGCCCTGCCGGATTTTTATGCCATCACCCATGCCGGCGAGATCGGCATCGACGCGCAGCTGATGGCCCTGGCGCATGCGCTGGAGGGCGGCCTGCGGCTGGTGCAACTGCGCGAGCCCAGGCTAGATGCGCCGCGCCGTTCGGCTTTTGTCCATGCCGCGGTCGACCTCTGCCATCAATATGGTGCGCGGGTGCTGGTCAATGGCGATCCCGGTCTGGCGCATGCGGCCGGGGCGGACGGGGTGCACCTGCCGGCGACGCAGCTTGCGGCGCAATCGTCGCGGCCGGATTTTGCGCTGGTCGCGGCCTCCTGCCATTCGGCGGCGGAACTGGAACGGGCGGCGCAACTCGGCTGCGACTTCTCGGTGTTCGGCCCGGTGCGCGAAACGGCCAGCCATCCGGGCGTGGCCGGCATCGGCTGGGAGGCTTTCGCCGCCGCGCTCGCCGTGCCGCCACTGCCGACTTTTGCCCTGGGCGGAATGTCGCGGCCGGATCTCGAAGCCGCACAACGCGCCGGCGCCCACGGCATCGCCGCGATCCGCGCCGCCTGGGCGTCATCCCGGGCTTGACCCCGGATCGGGTCCGGGGCAGGCTCCGGGATCCAGGAACGGCCGCCGACTGGATTCCGGCGTTCGCCGGAATGACAACCTACTTCATTGGCCGCCCGGATTTTTACTCCGACTGATCTTCCGGCTTCGGCTCTTCGGTAGCCGCGACGCGATACTTTTCCGTCGCCCAGGCGCCGAGATCGACGCCCTTGCAACGCGCCGAGCAGAACGGCCGGTAAGGGTTTTCCGCCACCCACTCGACACTCCTGCCGCAGCTCGGGCAGGCGACGATGCGGGGTGCGGCGGAACCTACAGGTTGCACAGGGTGAGTTCGAAGTTGACCAGTGAGTCGACTTGCCGCGGGCGCTGGTCCATGTCGGGACGCAGGAAGCGGATGTTGATGGCGAACTTGCCGGCGGAAATCTCGGGCAGGCAGGGATCGCCGGGGCCGGTCTTGAGGCGGATCAGTTGCGCGCTGCGACCGCTCAGCATGAGCTGGAAGGCGCCGCGCTGTGCCGTCTGCTGCTCGCTGCGGCCCGAGCTGCGCAGCAGGCGCAGCACGATCGCCAGGCCGTCGCGGATCGGCATCATCGGCGCAAGCCAGCCGCGGATGTCCTGCTGGCGTAGCGCCGAGTCGCGATGCCGCCAGTAGTGGTAGCCGGGCAGGTCAAACTCGCAGACGCCGCCGGGAATCGCGGCGCGATTCTTGATCGTCATCAGCCATTCGTTCTCGCGCAGGTAGTGGCCGATCTTGCCGTGCATGGCCAGCAGCAGCGCGCTGGCCTGCTCGATTTCGTAGAGCGCGCCGGACAGCGCCTCTTCGGAAATGTCGGGATTGTTGCGGAAGGAAAGCAATATCTGGCGCTGGCGTTCGAGTTCCTGCACCAGGTCGAATTTCAGTTCGGCGCGGCCGGCGACTTCGAGGATTTCGAACAGCGTGACCAGGGCGACGTGGTGCTCCATGGCGCCTTCCGCAGACGCGAAATGCGTGACCTTGTCGAACAGATCTTCGAGCCGCAATAGCGTGCGAACGCGCTCGCTGAGAGGGTATTCGTAAGTGATCACACGCTTGCCGAGTCGGGAGCCGGGTGGGGAAAATTGTTCGGATTGTGGCCCATTTCAGTACAAATCTCAACCAAACTGCCGCGCCAGCGCCAAATAATCCGCATGCAGGCGCTCGATCCGGGGCGCCAGGGCGGCGATGTCGCCGTCGTTGTCGATGATGTCGTCGGCCGCGGCGAGGCGCTCGGCGCGCGTCGCCTGCACCGCCAGGATGCGCTCGACCTCGGCCCGCGCCAGGCCGCTGCGGCTCATGACACGGGCAATCTGCGTCGTCTCGGCACAATCCACGACGGCGATCCGGTTCACCCGTTTGCGGTAGTCGCCGGCCTCGATCAGCAGCGGCACCACCAGCATGGCATAGGGCGCGTCGGCCGCCGCGGCGAGCCGGCGTTCGCACTCGGCGCGGATCAGCGGATGCAGGATGGCTTCCAGGCGCTTGCGCGCCGGAGTTTTCGTCGACTCGTCGGCGAAGACTTTGGCGCGCATCGCGGCGCGGTCGAGTGCGCCGTCGGCCGTTACCACCGCATCGCCGAATTCGGCGCGGATGGCCGGCATGGCGCCGCCGCCGGCTTTGGTCAATTCATGCGCGACGGCATCGGTGTCGATCACCGGGATGCCGTGCGCGGCGAACAGGTCGGCGGCGGCGCTCTTGCCGCTGCCGATGCCGCCGGTGAGTCCGACCACCCAGGCCACTATGGACAGTCGCCGATGGTGGCGTCGGCGTAGGGCGCAATCAGCAGCGGCAGTTGTCGCAGCAGTTCCCCGGAGGGGCCGCGGACCTCGGTGCGGACCTTCGGTGCGGGGATTTCGCGGCTGTCCACGCGTGCCGACTTGATGCCGCGCTTCACCAGCGCCGCAAGAGATTCGCGCGCTTCCGCTTCGGTGGCGAAGGCGCCGAGGACGATTTCCTGACGGCCGCCCTCCAGTTCGACTGTGACCTGTTCGGTGACACCGAAGCGAGCCAGCTCGGCGACCTTCTTCTCGGTGGCCGCCTTGTTGGCCAGGTCGGTGATGGCCACCAGATGGGGCTTCGGCTGGTCCGCTGCGACGACGGTGGCTTCCCCGGCGCCGCCGGCTTTCATGGCGGCCTTGAGGCTTTCGGCCTCGGCCGGGTTGAGGCCGTTGATGACGCGGCAGGCCAGGGCCGGCTTCTTCGCGTCGGGTGTCTGCGCGATGCGCACGATGCGCAGCTTCTCGGCCTGCAGCTGCGCGGCGAGCCGCTGCGGTTCGCGGTTCTCGTCGACCCGGCCGAAATGGCCCTGCGCCCAGGCAAAGAAGATCAGGTTGGCAAGAACCAGCAGGAAGAAGAACAGCCGAACGGTCATGTTTTCCTAGTTTGTGTGGGCCGGCGCTGGCGGCCGTATCGCGCCGCGTTTGACGTCGTGGCGCACCACGCGCTGCGGCTTGAATTCCGCTTTCAGCGCCTCGTAGGCGGCTTCCGCGGCAGCGCGATTATCCTGGCTAAAGTTGCAGACGTAAAGGTCGAGCGTCACCGCTTCCAGTTCGGGCCAGGTGTGGATCGCGAGGTGCGATTCGGCCAGCACCAGGGCGCCGGTGGCGCCGGCGCCGGGGAACTGGTGGAAGGCTTCGGCAACCACCGCCAGCCCGGCCTTGGCACAGGCGCGGCGGCACAGCGCGGCCAGCGGCGCGGCGTCCAGCAGCAGGCGGCGATCGCCGGCGCAGGCGTGGAACTCGGCAAGGATGTGGAGGCCGTTCATAGCGAGGATGCAAAGGATACGCCGAGCCGGGCCAGCGTGCGCTCCGCGGCCAGCACGCCGCGGTAATTGGCTTCCTCGAACAGCGACAGGCCGGAGACATCGGCATGGGCGAACTGTATGCCCGCCGCGCCCCGCTCGAAAACCTGGCGCGCGCCGCCCCACAGCCGGCCGGGCAGCGGGCGGATCATGGCGTGGGCGTGGCGGTGGATGTCGATGCGCGTCGCCAGTTCGCGGATTTCGGGGTGCGGCACGGCGAGGTCGGCGAGGATCTCGCGGGCCCAGTCGTCGCGCGAGTATAAAAGTCGGCGCTGGCGGGACGCCGATTCCTCGTGCAGCGCGCGATACCAGGTGATCACCGTCGGCCCCGGCGCATAGCGCAGCTGCTGGTGCGTCGCCACGACGTAGCCCAGCGCCGCGCTGTCGTGCAGCACGTTGTCCCAGGCCAGCGGCTGGCCGGCGCGGGTCTGCGGCGCTTCCTTCAATGTCAGGTTGGCCACGATCCACGGCGCGTACTCGGCGCCCTTGATGGCGGCCAGCCATTCCGGGCGCGGTGCGACGAAGACATGCGGAATCAGGAACAGCGGCGCGGCCCAGATCAGCTCGCGACTGACGATGCGGATGCTGCGGTTTTCGGCGGCGAGGTACACATCGCAGACGGTTTCCTTCTTGCGCTGTTCGACGCGGAACACCAGCGCGTTTTGCTGCACCCGCCCCGCCGCCGCCCGCGCCAGGCCGAGCGCCAGCCAGGCGTTGCCTTCCGGCGCCGTCAGCACCTGGCCGTCGCCGTCGCGGCAGGAAAAGTAGTGCAGCCCGGCCCAGGCCGAAGTCTGCGCGGCGGCGGTGCCATAGTCGTCGCGACAGGCGTAATCGACCAGCCAGTGCAGGCCCGGCGCCGTGTAGCCCTCGCCCAGCAGCCAGTCGCGCATCGTGATGCGGTCCAGCGCCAGCAGTTGCGGATCGCGGCTGGACAAGGCCAGCGGCAGCGCGAAGGCGCGCCGCCCGGACGCATCGCGCTGCTGGCTCAACCCGGCGACGTGATTCTGGAAACGGGTGTATTGCGCGCGCTCGGCCTGCGGCACGCCCAGCGTCGGCAACACACCCTCCTGCCAGTAGCCGTTGGTGTACAGCCGCTCCTGCGGCGCATGGCACAGGTACTTTTCGTCGTAGGCCGGATGCGCGGCATCGGGGTCGCCCTGCAGCACGCCGAGTTCGGCCAGCAGCTGGCGCGTGGCGCGCGCTTCGCGCGGTGGCAGCGGCAGGTAATGCGCGCCCAGCGGATGTTCCGAAACCGCGTTCCTGCCGGCGCGCGAATTGCCGCCCGCCTCGGCTTCCATTTCCAGCAGCAGGAAATCGTCGCAGCCGGAGCGCACCAGCTTCCACGCCGCCGAGAGCCCGGCTATGCCGCCGCCGGCGATGGCCACCGCGACGCGCCGCGTTTCCGTCGGCGCCGGAAAGTCGGGTTTGCGCAGACGGTGGCCGAGGACATCGCTGGCGCCCGAAAGCGTGCCCGGCGGCAGCGGCGGTGCGGGTTTGGAACCGCAGGCCGCCAAAGCGGCAGCGGCGGAAGTCGCGGCGAGGAAGTCGCGGCGGCGCATGGGCTCAGTGGTAGTCGTCTTCCCGCTGGTGTCGAACAGCGAGAATCGTCACGTAACCGGCTGCCTCGATCTCGAACAGCGCGACATAGCCCGAGTTGCCGAACGGGATGATCAGTTCGCGCAGGAAGGGATCGCCCGATCCGGCTCCCGCTTTTCGGCATGAGAAAGGAAATACCTCCAGCAACTCGATCGCCTTGGTGATCGCTTGTTCGGCCCGCTCGGCAGCGCCGATGTCGCGTTCCAGCAGGAAATCGAACAGGCGCAGCAAATCCGCTTCCGCTTCTGCCGTGAAGCGGACGACGAATTTCTTCATTCGGCGATGGCCGCCTTGTTGCGTGCCCTGGTCAAGCGACGCTTGAGCTTGCCGAGCACGGTCGCGGCCTTGACGTAGCGGCCGGAAGCGCGCGCGGCGTCGCGCGCGGCGAGGCCGCGCGCGACAAACGCCATCTGTGCCTGTCGATACTCCACGTTGCGCCGCACCGCGTCCTCGACAAAGGCAGACAGGGTTTCGCCTTCGGCCAGCAGTTCTTCAGCGGCCTGGCGCAGTTCAGGGGGGACGCGGACGGCGGGAATGGCGGCGGTTTTCATGGCTTCTCCGTGCATTACATTTGTGATGCAATTGTGCCGGCAAGACGGGCGGAAATCAAGCGCTCACTGCGCCTGCACCCTGCCCCACTCGCGCTCGAAGATGCGCACCAGGTTCTGGTTGTCGAGGCGGTTGGGTTCGGCGGGCACGCGCGCCATGTCGGCGGGGAAGTGGAACAGCGCGGGCAGCGCGTCGGGCGTGACGAAGCGCGTCGGCACCGGGATGCTCGCCGGCGGTTTGTACTCGCGTTTGCCGGCGACGATGAAGCCCCATTCGCCGAAGCTGGGCACCAGCGCGTGATAGGGCGTGGTCTGCCAGCCGGCGGCTTCCAGCGTGGCGACCACGGTCCAGAAGCTCTCCCGCGCGTACAGCGGCGAGGTCGCCTGGACCGCGATCAGGCCGGTCTCGGCGACGTGCTGTTTCAGCAGGCGATAGAAGCCTGTCGAGTAAAGCTTGCCCAGGCTATGGTTGGACGGATCGGGGAAGTCGGCGACGACGAAGTCGAAGATTTCTTGTGATTGCTCCAGCCATTGCAGGGCGTCGGCATTGATGATCGTGAGCTTCTTCGAGGCCAGCGCATTTGCGTTCAGGTCGCGCAGCAGCGGCGACTGCGCGAACAGTTCCGTCATGCGCGGATCGAGGTCGACCAGGGTGATGCTCTCGACCTGCGGATACTTGAGGATCTCGCGCACCGCCATGCCGTCGCCGCCGCCCAGCACCAGGACCTTGCGCGCGCCGGGCAGGGCGGCCATGCCCGGATGCACCAGCGCCTCGTGGTAGCGGTATTCGTCGCGCGAGGAGAACTGCAGGTTGTGGTTGAGGTAGAGCCGCGTTTCGTCGCGCCAGCGGGTGACGACGATGCGCTGGTAGGGGCTGGATTCGGCGTGCACGATGTCCTCGTTGTAGAGGTTGGCCTCGGCCAGGCTGACGAAAGCCCCGGCGAAACCGAAGCCGATCGCCAGTGCGCCGATCACCGCCGCGCATTGCGCGCGCAAGGCCGGCAGGGTGCCGAGCTGGGCGCGGAAAAGCCACAGCGCCCAGGCGGCGACCAGCGCGTTCAACAGGCCGAACAGCAGCGCGCTCCTGACCAGGCCCAGATGCGGCGCCAGCAGCAGCGGGAACAGCACCGACACGGCCAGCGCGCCGATGTAGTCGAAAGTCAGCACCTGCGCGACGAGGTCCTTGAAGGCCACTTCGCGCTTGAGGATGCGCATGATCAGCGGGATTTCGAGGCCGACGAGTATCCCGATCAGCAGCACCAGGCCGTAGAGCATGAAGCGGAAGGGCCCGGCGTGCAGCGTGAACAACAGGAACAGCAGCCCCGCCGAGATGCCGCCGATCAGTCCGACCAGCAGCTCGATCTGGATGAAGCGCACCAGCAGGCCCTGCACCGATGCGCCGCCGACATATTTGGACAGCCAGGAGCCGATGCCCATGGCGAACAGGTAGGCGCCGATCACGGTGGAAAACTGCGTCACCGAATCGCCCAGCAGGTAGCTCGCCAGCGCCGCGGCGATCAGCTCGTAGGCCAGCCCGCAGGAGGCGACGATGAAGACGGAAACCAGCAGGGGACGTTGCATGTCGGGGTCGTCTTTGCGGTCGGCGCCGGACGGAAATCGCCGTCCCGCCAGCGCCGACTTTTTGCCTTCAGGGTTTTGTCGTGTCGGTGGCGGTGCCGGTCATCAGGGCCTTGAGTCCGACGTAGGGCTTTTGCTCCTGCTTCGGTACCGCCGGGTCGAGCGCCTGTGCGGCGAGCAGGGATTCGAGCTGCGCATCGAGTTCGGCGAGTCGCTGCTGCTGGGCCCGATTCTGTTCCTCGAGGCCGGCCACCTGGCGCTTCAGGCGCTTGCCCGTCCATTGGCTGCCGATCAATGCCGGCGAGGTGACCAGCCCGGCGATGACGGCGCCGAGGCCCAGGGCCAGCAGCAACACCAGCGCCAGCGAGCCGTCGAAGCTCCAGGCGAAAAAGCTGACCGTGACCGGGACGTTGTTCTGCAAGGCAAACAGCACCGCGACGATGGCGAAGGCGATGCCGGAAATCAGCAGGATCTGCATGTGTGTCCTTTCATCCTGGAAACCGCAATTGCAACCGCTTTTGACACAGAGAACACAGAGCCACAGAGGGCACGGAGAAAAAGCCTTGGTGCACCCGACAGGAGAGTCCTCAACGCAATCCAACTCTCTGTGTTCTCTGTGTCAAATGAGGTTTTTGGGTTCATGTCTGTGCCGTCGGGCGACGGAATCGATACGTTCATTTGTGCAAGGCCCGCGCCGCGCTCGCCGAGCGCACCGGCTGGGCGTCGGCGCTTTCGGTGAACATACTCCAGCCGAGGTACTGGCCGTAGTTGAACAGCGCGAAGGCGGCGATGCTCATGATCATGGCGAAGCGTGGCATCAGGGTCTTCCCTCAATCATCGTCGCTTCCGGAATCGCTGTCGTCCGAGCCGAATTCGGCGCCGGTGGAAAGGAAGTCGGCATCCTTCCAGCGTTCGGCCTCGAAGCTACTGACCCGGTAGCGGCTGAACATCGGGAACAGGGCGAGGAAGACCAGCAGGAAGAAGAAATTGCTCCACGCCGCCTGGTCGCGGATGACCTTGATGCGGGCGGCGACGCTGACCGGTTTCTCCTCGGAAATTTCCGGATCGATGACGAAGTAATAGGTGCCGGGCGGCAGGTCGCGGAATTCCAGTTCCTTGCTGCGATCGCCCTCGCTCCAGCTCTCGCCGCCGTCGGAACCGTGCCAGTAGGCGACTTCTGTCTGCGCGATCCAGGCGCGGCCAGAGTTTTTCTCGACCAGGGTCAGGCCCAGGCCGAGCCAGTTGTTGTCGAGGTCGGTGTCGTGGCGCAGCACCAGGTTGCGCGCTTTGCCGTCGAGCAGGAAAGTCTGCGTCGTGACCGGCTCGTCGTTTTGCGGCGAGAACACCAGGCGCTGGTCGAGCAGCGTGCGGCCGCCGAGGATGAAGATCCACAGTGCCTGGGCGAGAATGGCAAGCGCCGCGAATTTCCAGAACAGGCTGCAGACCCGGCGATGGCTTTCCGCGCGCGGATTGGGCTGGATCATGCCGATGCCGACCGGCGCAGGCAGCGGTGTTTTCAGCTTGAAGGCGGCGGCAACTTCATCGACCGGCAGGTACTCGCCGAGCGACCAGGTGGATTCGTTGCGGCTGGATTCGCGGCTGAGCACTTTTGGCGGCGCGACGAAATCGAGGGTGTCCCATGTCTCGCCGACCTTGACCTTCCAGGTGAATTCGCCGATCACGTAGCGGGTCACGGCGGAACCCGCCGCGTAGCGCGTGAATGTCTCGCCGTTGTAGATCGTCATCGGCAGGCCGATGTGGTACTGCGGCGGCCGGGTGACGGGGCTGACCCAGCTCCAGTGCCTGGTTGATTCCACCAGCCAGCGAAAGCCTTCTTCGGGGTGATGCAGCAGGTATTCCTGCCACGGGTAGTCGCTGCCTTCCGCCGTGATGACGCGTTGCTGGAAGCCAATCACGGTCCAGTCGCGGCCGCCGAATTGCCCGACGCTGCCCAGCGCGATCAGCGGCTCGATGCGCATCGCGGCAGCGGCCTTGTGCAGGATGTGCAGGCGTTCGTCGGATGCATCGAGCACGCTGAGGCAGGACGGGCAGGCGACGCTTTGCACCGCCTTGTCGTGGATGCCGATGGCGCCGCCGCAGGCCGGACATTGCAGGGCCTTGACCACGCCGGCGGGTTTGGCGGCCTGTTCGCCGCGCAGGTTGGCGAAATGGAAATCGGCGAAAGGCAGCGACTCGCCGACGAAGAACAGCGGCGGCGTTTCCGAGTAGTCGATGCTGGCGAAGGCCGCCGCGCCTTCGCCGCTGCTGCGCAGGTCGACAAGTTGCGCCGGGTAGCCGGCGCCGAAGGCGAAGGGCAGTTCGCCTTCGCCGGCGATGCACATGGCTTCTTCGAGGTTGGTGACGATGAAATTCGTGCCCGCGAGTTTCAGTTCGTCGTTCGGCATCAGCGCGGCGAAGGGAGGCAGCGCCGCGCCCGGCGGCGTCAGGAAGCTGACCGCGTATTCGCCGCCGGCATCCGACAGCCAGCCGCCCCGCATGTCGTCGAAAAGCAGGTGCCACTCGTTCCAGATGCCCGCCGCGTAACGCAACTGTATGCGGCCGATGACCGCGAAATGCACGCCGCGATAGCGGCCCTCGGTGCCGAGCCGGATCGGCGACGCATCCTCGAGCAGGTCGGCCATGCGGCCGAGGTTTTCCAGGTCGCCGCCGTGGCGCACCAGCGTGCTGCGGCAGAATTCGCAGACGCCGTGGAAGGACGCCGACGACTTGAAGACGACCGGCGCGCCGCAGGCGGGGCAGTTGGCGGAAAACGGCATCAGACGAAAACCTGTTTAGCCACAGAGGACATCCTTCGACAAGCTCAGGATGAGCGGAAATAAATCAGGACCGATCGTGGTGAGCTTGTCGAACCATGTGTCCTCTGTGGCTAATGGGTTTTAGCCCAGTCTCTTCAGCAGTTCCGCCTTCTTCGCATCGAACTCCGCCTGCGACAGCATGCCCTTGCCGACCAGCGCGTGCAGTTTTTCTATGGTGGCGACAATTTCGTCCGGCGAAACGGGCGCAGCGGCCGGCGCAGAAGTCGGCGCCGGCGACATGGCGGCCGGGGCCGGGGTGGCAGATGCGGCCGGGTTCAGCGACTGCGCCATGGATGCCGCGACCTGCTGGCCGACGCCGAAGCCGACGCCGACCCCGGCGCCCAGCCCGGCCAGGCCGCCCTCGTTCGCGGCCGCGAGCGTGATCGCCTCGGCGGTCTGGAACTGGGTGTAGGCCTGCATGCCGCCCATGATGTTCACGCCGATGCGCTTGTCGAGCATGGCTTGCAGCTCTTCCGGCAGCGAGATGTTCTGCACGTTGAGGCTGTCGAGCGCGAGGCCGTACTCCTTGAACATCGGCTCCATCTTGGCTTTCAGCGCGTTGCCGAACTCGAGCTGGTTGGACGCCATGTCGATGAATGGCACGCCCGATTCGCCGAAGATGTCGGAAATGTGCCCGACGATGGTGTTGCGCAACTGGCCTTCGAGCTGTTCCGCGCTGTAGCTTTCCAGCGTGCCGGAGATCGTGGTGTGGAAGGCTTTCGGGTCGGTCAGGTGGAAGGCGTAGATGCCGAAGGCGCGCAGGCGCACCATGCCGAAATCCTTGTCGCGGATGGTGACGGGATTCGGCGTGCCCCACTTGCGGTCGATCTTCTGGCGCGTGGAAAAAAAGTAGACGTCGGACTTGAAGGGCGACTCGAACAGCTTGTCCCAGTTCTTCAGGTAGGTCAGCACCGGGATGGTCTGCGTGGTCAGCTTGTACATGCCGGGGCCGAACACATCGGCGACCTGGCCTTCGTTGACGAACACCGCCATCTGCGATTCGCGCACCGTCAGGCTGGCGCCGTACTGGATTTCCATTTCGGCCATGGGGAAGCGCCACGCCATCGTGTCGCCATCGTCCTCGGTCCATTGGATGATGTCGATAAACTGTTTCTTGATGAAGTCCATGAGTGCCATGTGTGTCTCCCTTTTGGTTTTCAGTAAGTCATGCAGGCCGCGTTGAGCAGGCCCATGGTCAGCGACAGCGCGGCGACGAAGATCGCCGGCGCCACCAGTCCGGCGGCGATGGCCTCTTTCAACCGCGGCAGCGCCACGCGCGCCACCAGCCAGGCCAGCAATTGCACGATGCCGGCGATCACGCCCCACACCGCGAGATCGAGCAGGGTGTCGCTGTGGGCGATCACGTTGGCGATGGGCATGGCGAAACCGAGCACGGCGCCGGACAGCGTGATCGCGGCGGCAAGGTTGTTGGCGCGGATCAGGTTGATCTCATCGTAGGGCGTGACGTAGAGATAGATCGCCATGAATGCGACCAGCAGCACGATGGCGGTGCCGAGGTAGGCGAGGAAGTTCGGCAGCGTGGCAAGAAAGTGGGCGGGCATGGGGGGCCTCCGGACGATATCGCATTGTCGGCCATGATATCGATGCGATCAAGTGGCGAGCACGATATCCGGGTGTCGCCTTGATTGAAGCGTTAAGCGCAGCGGCCGCAACAAAAGGCGAATTGAAGGCCCGCCCCTTGCGGTGAGGCTATTGATTGGCTCGCGGCGCTCGACTCTCACCAGTCGCTCCGAACATGTTGCCTCACGCCGAAAGAAGGAGGGCCAGTGCGATGGGATCGGTGCATCGCTCGGCTTCAAGAGGCTCGGGACGGGTAGCAAAGGCTTTCCGGCCATTGCGGTAACCCGCCCGGATTGACGGTCAGGCTTCCTCTCCGGTCTGAGCGCCGATTCCGTGCTTTTTCATTTTCTCCCACAGGTTCTTGCGGCTGATACCCAGTTGCAAGGCGGTTTCGGCAATGCGCCCCTGATTGGCCGCAAGCGATTCGATGATGCGTCGCCGCTCGCTGACGGCGACGTGGTCGGCAAGGGTCTGCGAAGGCAATGTCTTCAGTGGCGTGCTGTCGCCGCACAGCGTCGCGGCGGTCAGCACCGGGGATGGCGACAGGATGCAGCAGCGTTCGAGGCAATGCCGCAGCTCGCGCACATTGCCGGGCCAATCGGCGGCCAGCATCGCGTCCTCGGCGCTGGCGTCCAGGCTTCGCTTCTGGCCATCCTCGGAAAATTCGGCGAGAAACCGGTCGGCGAGCCAGAGGATGTCCTCGCGCCGCTCTCGCAGGGGCGGAATGTCGATCTGCACGACATGGATTCGGTAGTAAAGGTCCTCGCGGAAGCGCCCCTCTTCCACCATCTTCTTCAAGTCGCGATGCGTCGCACAGACGAGGCGGATATTGACCTGGACCGGCTTTTCCCCGCCGACGCGCATGATGGCGCGCTCCTGGATCGCCCGCAACACCTTGACCTGCATCGGCAGCGACATGTCGCCGATTTCGTCGAGGAACAGCGTGCCACCGTCCGCCTGCTCGAAGCAGCCCTTGTGTTCTTTCACCGCGCCGGTAAATGCGCCACGTGCATGACCGAAAAGTTCGGCCTCCATCAGCGATTCGCTCACCGCCCCACAGTTAACGGCAACGAAGGGCGCCTTGCCGGCGGGATCGGCCTGCGCATGCAGGGCGCGGGCAACGATCTCCTTGCCGACGCCCGATTCGCCGGTGATGAGCACCATGCGCGCGTTCGCGGCGAAACGCGGCAGCATGGCCTCGATCTGGCGCATGCGGCTGGAGATGCCCAGTTGCGGGTCGTCGTCGGTGGGCACGCGTTCGCTGGAACTGAGGCTGCGTACCTTGTCGAGCAGTTTCGGCACGTCGAGCGGCTTGGTCAGGTAGTCCTCGGCGCCCAGCTTGAGCAGGCGCACCGCCTGGTCGATCGCGCCATGGCCGGTAATGAACAGGAAGGGCGGCAGCGGCTGGCCGGATTGCCGCAATTCGAGAAACAGTTCCTCGCCGGAAATGTCCGGCAGGCGGATGTCGCTGATCGCCAGTGCATAGTTCTTGTGCAGCAGGCTCGGCACGGCCAGGCGCCCGCGCTGGAACCAGTCGCAGGCATAGCCCTCCATGTCCAGCCGCTCGACGAGCGCCTCGCCCATGATCGGGTCGTCCTCGATCAGGCAGATTTTCGGTTTCACGTGACGCTCTCCTGCTCAGGCGCCGTCTCGCCAGCACCGACATTTGCCTGTGCGGCATGGTCCATCGACAGCGGCAGGCTGACGACGAAGCAAACTTCTTTCTCGCGGCACTCGACCGAAATAGCCCCTTTCAACTGTTTGACGGTTTGATAGGTGACCCAAAGGCCGAGGCCGTGTCCGCCTTCCCGACCGGAGACGAAAGGCTCGAACAGGTGGGAGAGAATTTCCGGCGGCGGCGGATCGCCCTCGTTGCCTACCACCATCCTGAACCCGTCGCCGGTTCGTCCCGCCACGACGCTGATGCGCCCTTCCTGCGGCGTCGCGGCGATGGCGTTCAGCAGCAGGTTGATGAGTACCTGTCGCACGAAGCCCGCCGGCAAGGGCAGGCTTTCCGGCAGATCGAGTTCGAACTCGAGGCGGATGGATTTCTTCGCCACCTGCGGTTCGACCAGCGTGCGCACATCCTCGAAATCCTGCCGGCCGAGGTCGCGCGCCTGAACCCGCGCCTGCACCAGCAGCGCGCCGACCGTCTCGGTGATCTGCTGCAATCCGCGTTCGAGCAGCGCCACGGTGCGCGCCGTGGCGGCATCCATCGTTCCGCGCTGTTTCAGGGTATCGATCGCCATCAGCATGCCGCCGAGTGGGTTGTTGACCTCGTGCGCGATCCCGGCGGCCAGCCGTCCCACGGCGGCCAGCCGCTCGGATTGCATGACCTCCTTTTCGAGCGCGCTCTTGGCGCGGATCTCGGCGGCGGCCTGGCGATACGCCGTGAACAGCTGGCCGAGTTCGTCATGGTAGGCATAGAGCTCGGGGCCCAGTTCCTCGGGCGCACCGTTGACGATTTCGCTCATGCCTTTTGCCAGCTGTACCAGCGGCTCCGTCATGCGTCGGCCCCAGTACCAGTTCAGCGGCAGCAGGATCGCCAGCACCAGGGCGCCCGTGCCGGCAGCGCCCATGGCAAAGCCGAAAAAGCGCGGCAGGAAGCTATTCTTGCTGTGCGTGATGACCAGCGTACCGAGCTGCGCGCCTTCCTCGGCGATCGGAATCGAGACATGCAGCCGGTCGGAATCCGCGAATTCGTGTGCGCCGGTGACCTCCGGGTTCTTGACGCGCAAGGCTTCGGCGAGCGCCGGGAAGTCCCCGCCCAGGGTAGCCAGATCGGCAAGGACCGGCATCGCGAGGGGCTGCGAAGAAACCAGAACCCGCAGATTCTTGTCGACCACGAAGATCGCCGCCGGATCCAGGGTCTGTTTCACCCGTTCCTCGTGAAAGGGCGCGCGAATCAGTTCATAGGCCCGCCACGAGTCATCGTGGAGCAGCGTCGGAAACAGGGTCTTCGCCAGTGTGAAGCCGAGGCTTTCTGATCTGATGATGAGGTCGTGCTTCAAGTCGTCGTAAGCCCGCAACATCAGCGCCCCCGAAACCGCCAGCGTCGACGTGACAATCAAGACGCTGCCCCACAAAGGCATCTTGTGGCGAAGGCTCAGGTCGAACAGCCGCATGACCGGTGTTCAGTATTCGCCGAACGCGCGCATCATGGCGACGACGCCATCATAGAGACGGCGCTCGCCGGGAATGAACCCGTCCAGCCCGAGCTGTTCCAGGATGTGGCGGCCGACGGCATCTTTCGGCATGTCCAGCAGCACCCGCTGCATCGACGCAAAGTCCTCCGCCGACACCGAGCGATGCGCCGCGAAAGGCGGAAAACCGTATTCCGGCGACGCGCCGATGATGCGCGTACGGGACGTCAGCTCGGGCTTGATGCGCGTCAGCGTATCCCAGACATAGCTATCCATCGAAGCGCCCTCGGCCATGCCACTGGCCACGGCTTCGACTGCCTTGCGGTGGGAAAACGTGAAGAAGGTCTTGCGGAAGTAGGTGACGGGATCTTCCCCGAGTCGCTTTACCAGGTAACGCGGCACGAGATAGCCCGTATTCGAGTAGGGATCGGAATAGGCAAAGGCGGCGCCTTTCAGATCGGCCATGCCCTGGGGTTTCGGATTGTCGGCATGCACCAGCAGGTAGGCGCGGTAGTAAGGCCTGCCGCGATTCAGCGGTACCGCCAGCAGCCGCACCAGGTCCTTGAGGTAAAGGAAGGGGTAGTCGCACAGCCAGGCGAAATCGAGGCGCGACTGGTGGAGCAGATCCATCGTTTCGCGATAACTGTTGCGAGGCAGGAATTCCACGCTCACGCCCAGCCGCGACTCGAGATAGCCCCGCCATTCCGCCATCAGTGCATGCCGGTCGTGCACAAATGCCGGCGTCAGACCAAACCGGATCGTGCGCCGGGGACTCGCGGTGCTGGCCAGCGCACCGGCGGATCGTAGCGCCAACGCGGCGGCTCCTGCCTGCAGCAGACGACGGCGCTGATGGTTACTGCCTGGTAACTCTATGGATCCCATTTAAGCCACCCAAGGTTACTGATTGGTAACCCGGATTATAGGGAGTGGCGCCCGGTGGGTTCAACGATTTAGACAACTTACTGAAAAATAATGACTTAAGTTGTCCTGCCGGCCACACCGCTCGGATGGCACGCTCAATGCAACACCTTGGGTGAAATTGGCCAGGTCGAACGCAAGACGGTTCCGGAAAAGCCTGGCTCCAAGAACTCGCTTCAGCTTTTGGGAGAAAAAGGCGTGCGCAAAACCTGGCGAAACATCATCGCGGCATTGGCCGCATTCCTTGTCTGTGGCTGGAGCATTCAGTCACTGGCCGCTTCAGAAGCCGGAGCGATCGACCCGGCTGTCGCGGAACAGAACCGCAAGGCCAACGAGAGCTGTTTCACTTGCCACAGCGAATTCGGTTTCAAGAATCCGCCGCGCACCGACATGGACATGAAGAAGCTCGCTGAAACGCTTTACGATCCCAAGGTGTACGTCGGTTCCAATCACGGCACCATGGACTGTCGTCAGTGTCACGGCCAGGGTTACAACGACTTCCCGCACTCGGTAACCGGCAAGAACGAGACCAGCCCGTGTTCGGAATGCCATGCCACCAAGGTTGCCCGCCTGGAGCCGCAGTACGACGCCTCGGTGCATTCACGGCTGGAAAGCGTCAAGGCGAAATTCACCTGCGCGACCTGCCACGATCCACACATCGATATCGGCGCAACCCTGCTCAAGGATCCGCTCAAGATCGCCGTGCAGGACAACAAGGCCTGCCTCGAATGCCACGATTCGGACCTGGAGTTTGCGAAATTCGCTGCGGATGACGAAAAAACGCCGGGCATCAAGAAGAAGCGGCCGAACGTCGACACCATCCACGACTGGCTACCGAACACCAAGGCGCACTGGCAGACGGTGCGCTGCGTCGAATGCCATACCCCCGAAGTAAAGGCCAACCGCCCGATTTCGCATGAAATTCTCGACAAGAAAAAAGCCGAGAAGAACTGCCTGAGCTGCCACTCCGCAAACAGTTCGCTCAGGACGCGCCTCTATCGCCACCTGGTCAAGGAAGAAATCAACAAGTTTGGTTTCACCAACAGCGTCATCCTGTCGAGTTCCTACGTCATCGGCGCCACGCGCAATCCGACACTCGACCTTATCGTCATCGGCCTCGTCTTACTGACGCTGGCGGGCGTGCTCCTGCATGGCGCCATCCGGGTCATCTTCGCAATTCGTCGCAAGGGGAAAAAGCAATGAGCGACCGCATCTACCTTCTGCCGCTGTGGATCCGTCTCTGGCACTGGACCAACGCGCTGCTGATCATCGTCCTGACCATCACCGGCATCAGCCTGCATTTCGCCGATCCCAAGCTGCCACTGGTGGAATTCTCGCTGGCTGCGCGCATCCATGACATCGCCGGCATTGCCCTGGCCGCCCTGTATGCCTTCTTCGTCGTCGCCAACATCGTCAGCGGCAACTGGTGGCAGTACGTGCCCAAGCCCCCCGGCGTGCTGGAACGCTGCATCGTCCAGGGCAAGTGGTACATGTACGGCATCTTCAAGGGCGAGCCGCATCCCTATCGCGTCTCCGAAGAGGCCAATTTCAACGCCCTGCAGGCCATCAGCTACTGGGGAATCATGTACATGGTGATGCCGGTGATGCTGCTTACCGGAATCATCTTCCTCATGCCCGAATTTGCACCGGACCGCTTTTTCGGCTTCGACGGACTGCTGCCCGTTGCCGTCCTGCACTACCTCACCGGCGCGGTCATCGTCAT
Source organism: Sulfuritalea sp. (assembly GCA_044360105.1). Taxonomy (GTDB): domain Bacteria; phylum Pseudomonadota; class Gammaproteobacteria; order Burkholderiales; family Rhodocyclaceae; genus Sulfuritalea. Next base: position 10,731 of record JBIKKY010000043.1, on the reverse strand, counting down.
GTTCATGATCGCCCACATGTACCTCGGCACCACCGGCCAGACCGCCACCAGCATGCTCAAGACCATGATCACCGGCTGGCATGAACACTGAAACTCACGCACCGTATCAATTTCGATTGCTTTCATCCAGGAGAAACCAAATGAACTTCATCAAGAATTCGATCGCTATCGCAGTCATGATGGCCGTTGCCGGCGGCGCCGCAGTAGCCCAGGAAAAGGAAAAGCCCAAGGCGCAGAAACCGGTGCCGGTCCCCGCGGTCAAGGCGGAGGCCGCGCCCAAGGTGGACGGTTCAGCTGATGATGCCGTCTGGAAAGCCGCCCCGGTCGTCAAGCTGGAGGCCGTCAAGGGCGTCAATTTCGCCGGCAACAAGGGCAATACCAACGGCACGGTGCAGCTCGCCTACACGGCCGACACGCTCTACATGCTGGTCACCTACGAGGACCCGACCTTCTCCGTCAAGCACAGCCCCTATGTCAAGAAGGCCGACGGCAAGTGGGAAATGGCCAAGGATCCCGGCGACAAGGGCACCGACGACAACAAGTTCCACGGCGACAAGGTATCGGTGATGTGGAACATCAACGACAGCATCTTCGGCTTCACCGACAAGTTCTCCTGCACCTCGGCCTGCCACGGCGGCGAGAAGGGCAAGACCTACGGCAACAAATACACCGAGGAAGCCGAGGAAACCGCCGACGTCTGGGTGATGCGCTATTCCCAGGGCGGCGCGCTGGGCTACGGCGACGACAAGTACGTGGACAACACGAAGTTCGATGCGGCCAAGTCGCCGGATGCCGGTCGCAAGTCCGATCCGAGCACCGGCGGTGGCTACGAAAAGATCAAGCTGGTGGGCGGCAAGCCGGAGTTCATGGGCAAGGATGCCAAGCCTGCGAACAAGGGCGGTACCTATTGGGTCAAGGCGGACGACAAGGTGGCCTTCGACGACAGCAAGTTCAAGGCCGGCGACGAAGTGGCCTCCGTGATCGTCGCCCCGTTCAAGGGCGACCGCGGCGACGTCTCGGTCGGCGCCAAGTGGGCAAAAGGCAAATGGACCGTGGAGTTCGCCCGCAAACTGAAGACCGGTTCCAAGCACGATATCGACCTGAGCGACATGGCCAAGACCTACGCCTTCGGCATCGGCTTTTTCGACAATGCAGAGATGCGCCATGCCTATGTGCAGGCCCCGCTGCACCTCAAATTCCAGAAGTAATCAACCTGCCGGAAGGAGTCGTCATGAAACTGAATCGACGTGAATTCATCATGGGTTCCGCAGCGACCATCAGCCTGCTGATGGTCGAGGGCGCATTCGCCGCCGCCCCGCGCAAACCAAAATCCAGCGCCATCAAGGTCCGCAAGGCGGGTGCCGCCTCACCATCCAAGGGCGCCTGGGTGCCGACCACCTGCCAGGGCTGCACGGCCTGGTGCGCGGTCGAGATCTTCGTGCAGGACAATCGCGCGGTGAAGGTGCGCGGCAACCAGCTCTCCAAGTCGAATGGCGGCTATTGCTGTCCGCGCGGCCACCTGATCCCGCAACAGACCTACGATCCGGACCGCATCAAGGTGCCGATGAAGCGCACCAACCCACTGAAGGGGCGCGGCGTCGATCCGAAATTCGTGCCGATCAGCTGGGACGAGGCGCTCGACATGGTCGCCGACAAGATGATTGAACTGCGCAAGAACGACGAGCCGCACAAGTTCGCCTACATCCGCGGCCGCTATTCTTCGACCGCGACGCAGATCCTCTACGGCGCACTCCCGGCCATTTACGGCACGCCCAACTACTTCTCCCACAGCGCGATCTGCGCCGAGGCGGAGAAGATGGGTCCGGGCCTGACCCAGGGCTTTTTCGGCTACCGCGACTACGACCTGGCACGCGTCAAGTGCCTGGTGACCTGGGGCTGCGATCCCGTCTCCTCGAACCGCATGGTGCCGGGAACGATCACCCACCTGAGCAATATCATCGACCGTGGCGCCCTGATCGCCGTCGATCCGCGCATGTCCACCTCGGCCGCGAAGGCGCACGAGTGGCTGCCGATCAAACCCGGCACCGATGGTGCCCTGGCCAGCGCCATGGCGCATGTGCTGCTGGTCGAAGGGCTGTGGAACAAGGAATTCGTCGGCGACTTCAAGGATGGCAAGAACCTCTTCATCGCCGGTGCGGCGGTGGATGAAGCCGCCTTCGCCGAGAAGGAAACCCATGGCCTGGTGAAGTGGTGGAACATCGAACTGAAGGACAAAACGCCGGCCTGGGCCGAGCAGGAAACCCTGATTCCCGCAGCGCAGACCCTGCGCGTCGCCCGGCTGATGGCAAAACATGCGCCCCAGACCGCCGTCTGGATGGGGCCCGGGGCAGCGATGTATCCGCGCGGCACCTATGCGGCGATGGCGGTCCATGCGCTCAACGGACTGCTCGGCTCGATCGATGTCGAGGGCGGCGTGTTGCAGACCACCAGCCCACCGCTCGGCGCCTACCCCAAGTACGACGCCTATCTGGACGAAGTTACCAAGAAGCACGGCAAGGGCAAGAAGATCGACGGGCGCGGTGCGAAGGACATGCCGGCGATGATGAATGCCAAACCGGGCAGCGGTGTCGTCACCAACAACATCGCCAACGGCATGCTCAAGGATCCGGGCGCGATCAAGATGCTGCTCAGTTCCTGGTCGAACTTCAACTTCTCCTGTACCGATCCGGCACGCTGGGACAAGGCACTGGCGCAACTGCCCTTCTTCGTGCATATGGTCACCAATGCGTCGGAGATGACCCAGTTCGCCGACGTGGTGCTGCCCTCGACCATGAACGCCAGCGAAGGGCTCTCGGTTATTTCCAATAATGGCCTTACCCACGGCTTCGCTTCCATCCAGCAACCCGCCGGCAAGCGCCTGTGGGACGTCAAGCAGGAAGAGACGGAGGTCTGCTGGCTGTTGGCGGCCAAACTCAAGGCCAGGGGCTTCCCCAACCTCTACGACTACTTTGCCAAGGAGTTCAAGGATCCGGAAACCGGCAAGACGCCGACCAACGAAATGGAGTTCGCCGAGGTCCTGACCAAGATCTCCAGCGCGACGATGTGGATGCCCAAGGAAGCGCTCAAGGGCGACAAACTCGACGGCTGGGCGGATTTCCGCAAGAAAGGCATCTACAACACCCAGCAATACGCATTCAAGAAGGGCTGGGGCGGCAAGTTCAATACCGCGACCAAGAAGTTCGAGTTCTACAGCGAGACGCTGAAGAAGGGCCTGTTGGAGCACGCCGCGAAATACCAGACCACGGTCGACGACGTACTCAAGGTTTCCGGCTACCTCGCCCAGGGCGAACTGGCCTTCGTGCCGCACTATGAGACGCCGAAGCGGCATGGCAGCTACCAGGACTACCCGTTCGAGTTCGTCGATTACAAGTCGCGCCTGAATCGCGAAGGTCGCTCGGCCAACCTGCCCTGGTACCAGGAGTTCAAGAAGCTGGACACCGGCGACGTTTCCTGGGGCGACGTGCTGAAGATGAATCCGGCCGACGGCGTGAAGCTCGGGATCAAGACGGGGGATACCGTCAAGGTGAGTTCGCAGGTCGGTGCCATGGTGGTTCAGGTCAGGCTCTGGGAAGGTATCCGTCCGGGTACGGTGACCAAGTCCTTCGGCCAGGGCCACTGGGCCTACGGGCGGGTTGCAGCGCAGGACTATGCCAAGGCTCTGCCACGCGGCGGCAACAACAACGAGATCCTCGTCGATGACTACGACCGGCTGAGCGGTTCCACGGCACGCAACGGCGGCTTCACCGGTGTCCGGATCGAAAAGGTCTGAGCCCGGAACGCACTAAACAAGGAGATAGAAAATGGCCAAATATGGAATGGTTATCGACCTGCAGAAGTGTGTGGGCTGCGGAGCTTGCGCATTCGCCTGCAAGGCGGAAAACAACACCCGGGATCGTGGCGACAACAACGCGCACAACTGGGCCGACTTCATCACCCGAACCGAAGGCAAGTTTCCGAATACGACCCAGATCGTGCTGCCGGTGCTGTGCAATCATTGCGACGAACCGGCCTGCATCCCGAAGTGCCCGGTCGTGCCGTCCGCAATATTCAAGACGCCGGACGGCTTCGTGCTGATCAATGACGAAACCTGCACCGGCTGCAAGGCATGCCAGCAGTCCTGCCCGTACAGCACCGAAGCGCTGGACGAGCGCAGCCTTGCCGGCGAAACCTACAGCGTGATCAGCTACAACAACAAGCGCAAACCGGCGCAACCGCGCTGGGAAGACACCACCGCGATGATTCCCGGTTGCACCGCCTCCGGTGCCGAAGTGGCCAAGGCGGCGGGCGCCCCGGTGCCTGCCATGAACGGCTACGAAGCCGCGGAAACCCAGGCAGTGCGCGCGCGCGGCGTGTTTGAAAAGTGCACCTTCTGCTATCACCGCGTCACCCACGGCCTGCTGCCGGCCTGCGTGGAGGTGTGCCCGTCCAAGGCGCGCATCTTCGGCGACCTGAAGGATCCCAAGTCGGAAATCGCGCAGATCGTCAAGAAGCAGAAATATTTCCGCCTGCAGGAAGACAAGGGCACCAAGCCGAACGTGTACTACATCAACAAGTACAGTGTCCGGGCCTGAACGCACGCGCATTAGAATCGCGAGGCAGGGAAACCCTGCCTCCTTTTTTGGGACATGCCATGACTGAAACGGAAATGCGCCGCGCCCTGGCGCGTGAAGATCTTTGCCGCCTGCTCGCCGCCTGCTACTACGAGCCTGAACCCGACTTCGCGGCGGAAGGCTTGTTCGACAACCTGCTCGCCGCCGCAAGGCAGGGCGACGCTGCCTTCGTCCCGCACGCGCAAGCAATGGGCGAGGCATTCCGCGCCACCGACGCGCAAGCCCTGCTGCTCGATTACACCCGGCTGTTTCTCGGCCCGATGGACATTCTGGCCAAGCCCTACGGGTCGGTCTGGCTCGACCAGGACAAGACCCTGATGAACGAGAGCACCATGGCCGTGATCGAACTCTACAAGGATGCCGATTTCGAGGTCGACGAGGATTTCAAGGAACTCCCCGACCACATCGCCGTCGAGCTCGAATTTCTCTACCTGTTGATCTTCCGCGAAAACGAAGCGCTGCGTGCCGGAGATACGGCAATGCTCGATCGGACCCGCACTCTGAAGCGGCACTTTCTCGACCAGCATCTCGGCCGTTGGGTCAAGCCGTTCGCCGGGGCGATGCGGGACCACGCCCAATCCGCCTTCTATCGCACGCTGGCCGACTTGACGGAATTGGTGGTCACGCAGGAAGCCGAACGCCGGCAACCGCGCACCTGATTCGCCACGAAGTTCAGCCCGTCATTCCGGCGCAAGCCGGAATCCAGCTTAAACAGCCAGGCTATAGCGCGCCAAGCCTTCCAGCACCAGGTTGTCGATCAGTCGATGCGGACAATCCAGCCGCAGCGCCAGTTCCGCCGCCGCGCCGCCCGACAGCAGGCACGGCGGATCGCCGGCCAGCGCCGCCCGGATGCGGCCGATGGCGCCCAGCGTGGCATGGATCGTGCCGCTGACGATGGCGTCGTCGGTGTTGGTCGGCAGCGCCCTGAAATTGCCGCTGGCATGCGGCAGGTCGGCGGTGTTGCCGGCGAGCGCGGCGCGCATCAGCGCGAGGCCGGGCAGGATCAGGCCGCCGCGAAATACCCCTTTGGCATCGATGGCGTCGATGGTCGTGGCGGTGCCGGCCATCACCACCACCGCCGGGCCCGCGTGCAGGGCCCGCGCCGCGATCAGTGCCGCCCAGCGGTCGGCGCCGAGTTGTTGCGGCCTGTCGTAGGCGTTGCTGACGCCGCAGGCGGCGGCCGAACTGCGCAACCAGTCCACTGCAAGGCCGAGCGTGCCGGCCAGCGCCTCGATGCGCAGCCGCAGCGCGTCGCCGGCGACATTGCAGGCGACGATGCGTGTCGGCCTGGCCGGCAGGCGGGCGGGCAGCTCGTCGAAGACCGCGTAGTCCAGCGCGTCCTGCAGGAGCCAGCCGCCGCCGTCGAACAGCCCGAACTTGAGGCGCGAGTTGCCGGCATCGAGGCAGAGGATCATGGCGCGAGGAAGCTCAAGCCGGGCGCAGCGAAACTTCGCCGGAAAGGATGCGCTCGCTGTGGCCGTCGGTTTCGAGCAGCAGTGCGCCGTCGACGTCGACGCCGCGGCAGATGCCGGTGCGCGGTGCGCCGAAATCGGCGCTGAGCAGGACGGGAACATCCTGCATGGCGTGGCGCGCCAGCCACTCCGGGCGCAGCGCGGCAAAGCCCGACACCGCGAACTGTTCCAGCGTGGCCAGCAGTTCGCCGAGCAGGGCGGCATACAAGGCATTTTCGTCGGCCGTTTCGCCCGCGGCGCAGAGTGCAGCGGCGGTGGCACGCACGTCCGCGGGCATGTCGGCCGGCAGGTGCAGGTTGATGCCGATGCCGATTACGGCGGCATGCGGCGCGCCGGGAAGCAGCTCGACCAGGATGCCGCCGAGCTTGCGGCCGTCACGCAGGATGTCGTTGGGCCATTTCAGCGCCGTGTTCTTGCCGTTGGCTTTCGCCAGGGCGCGCACCACGGCGACGCCGACCGCCAGCGACAACCCGGCCGGCGCCGTGCCCGGGGCGAAGCGCCAGAGCAGCGAGAAAGTCAGGCTGTCGCCCGGGCTGGCGCACCAGCTGCGCCCGCGGCGGCCGCGGCCGGCGGTTTGTTCGGTGGCGATCACCACCGTGCCCGACGGCGCGCCGGCTTCGGCGCGGGCGAGCAGAACGGCGTTGGTCGAATCGCAGCTCGCCAGCAGGTCGATGTCGAAGCGCGGCGCGGCGTCACCCAGCTGGGCGGCGATCGCTGCAATCGCGGCAATGGTGGCAGGCATGTTGGATCCCCGGTCGCGGTGGGACGCCGGTTTGATCCGGCGCATGGCCGCCGACTATAACGCAAGCGTCTGCCATGGGGCATCACTTGCGGCCGACCGCTGGGGTAGTGATGCAATCTTGATGCAACAGTCGAACAAGGCACTCGTCATTCCCGCGAAAGCGGGAATCCAGTGGACGGCCGTTACTGGATCCCGGGTCAAGCCCGGGATGACGTCCATCGGTTTCAATCTGACTCTGTACTAGCCGCCGTCGGCGTCCGCCTTGAGGTCGTCGAGCCCGAGTTCCTGGATCTTGCGCGTGATGGTGTTGCGGCCTATGCCCAGCAGTTGCGCGGCATCGACTCGGCGCCCGCCGGTGGCGTGCAGCGCGCGCCGGATCAGGGTGGCTTCGAACTCCCGGCTGAGCGTGTCGAACACGGCGCCGGGGGTTGCGGCCAGCAGCCGGTCCGCCTCGCCCGACAGCGCCGCGCTCCAGTCGGCGGACGGATCGCGCCGCATGGCATTGTCCGGGCTCTCGCGCAGTTCGGCGGGCAGGTCGGGGATGTCGATGCTCTGCCCCGGCGCCATCACGGTCAGCCAGTGGCACAGGTTTTCCAGTTGCCGCACGTTGCCGGGGAAATCGAGTCCCTGCAGGTATTTCAGCGCCGCGTCGGTGAGGCGCTTGGGTTCGCCGCCGAGTTCCTGGGCGCTTTTTTGCAGAAAATGTTTCGCCAGCAGCGGGATGTCGTCGCGCCGTTCGCGCAGCGGCGGCAGGCGCAGGCGGATGACGTTGAGGCGGTGGAACAGGTCTTCGCGGAACAGGCCTTCCTTGACGCGGCCTTCGAGGTCCTGATGGGTGGCGGCGATCACGCGCACATTGGCCTTGACCGGCTGGTGGCCGCCGACGCGGTAGAAGTTGCCGTCGGACAGCACGCGCAGCAGGCGCGTCTGCAGTTCGGCCGGCATGTCGCCGATTTCGTCGAGGAACAGCGTGCCGTTGTCGGCCTGCTCGAAGCGTCCGCGGCGCAAGGCGCCGGCGCCGGTGAAGGCACCCTTTTCATGGCCGAACAATTCCGATTCGAGCAGGTCGCGCGGGATCGCCGCCGTGTTGATGGCGATGAAGGGCGCGTCCTTGCGCGGGCTGTGGCGATGCAGGGCGCGCGCCACCAGTTCCTTGCCGGTGCCGGATTCACCGTTGATCAGCACGGTGGCGTGAGAGGTGGACAGGCGACCGATGGCGCGAAAGACCTCCTGCAAGGCCACGCCCTGGCCGAGGATCTCGGGTACGGCGCTGGTTTCCTCTATCGCACCATTTTGGTGCGCGGCTTGGGTCAGGGCCCGGCGTACGAGGTCTACGGCCTGATCGACGTCGAAAGGCTTCGGCAGGTATTCGAAAGCGCCGCCCTGGAAGGCCGCCACGGCGGAATCGAGGTCGGAATAGGCGGTCATGATGATGACCGGCAGATCGGGGTGGTGCTCCTTGACGTGGCGCAGAAGGTCGAGCCCGCTGCTGCCGGGCATGCGGATGTCGGAGACCAGCACCTGGGGCCGCTGGCCATTGCCCAGCGCAGCGAGCGCTTCGTCGGCGGAGCCGAAGGATTTGGCCGCAATGTTTTCCCGGCCGAGCGCCTTTTCCAGCACCCAGCGGATCGAGCGGTCATCGTCGATGATCCAGACAGGGTTCATGGCCTGCCGCCGGGGATTATGTCGTTCATCATTCTTCCTTCTTCTTCCTTGTCAGCGGCAGCATCAGCGAAAAGCAGGTACGACCTGGGCGCGAGGTGACTTCGATGGTGCCGCCGTGCTGCTGGATGAAGCTCTGGGCGATGGTCAGGCCGAGACCGCTGCCGTTTTCACGGCCCGAAACCAGCGGATAGAAAATCTTGTCGCGAATGTTCTCCGGAATTCCCGGGCCGTTGTCGATCACTTGCAATTCGAGTGCCAGCTGGTAGTGCTTCTTGGCCAGGGTGACCTGGCGCGCCGCCCGGGTGCGGAAAATGATCTCGCCCTTGCCTGTCCCGCCGCCGGGCCGCCCCAAGGCGGGGCCAGCCATTGCTCCGGAGGCGCGCAGCGCCGAACCATCGTCACCCCCTTTCCCGGAAAGGGGGCCGGGGGGATTGCCCACGATCGCCTGTGCCGCGTTGCGCGAAATGTTCAGGATGGCCTGCAGCAGCTGCTCGCGGTCGCCGGTGATGTCGGGCAGCGAGGTGTCGTAGTCGCGGCGCACGGAGACGTCGTGGTACTCGGCGTGGATCAGGCGCCGCACGCGTTCGAGTATTTCGTGGATGCTCGCCAGGGCCGGCTGCATTACGCGGTGCGACGAGAGCAGGCGCTGCATCAGGTCCTGCAGGCGGTCGGCTTCCTGGATGATTACCTGCGTGTACTCTTTCAGCGGCTCGCTGGCCAGTTCGCGCTCCAGCAACTGTGCCGAGCCGCGGATGCCGCCCAGCGGGTTCTTGATCTCGTGCGCCAGGTTGCGCACCAGTTCGCGATTGGCCTGCTGCTGCTGTGCCAGCTGCTCCTCGCGCGCGGCCTTCAGCTGCTGGTCGATAGGGCGCACTTCCAGCAGCAGGCGCGCATTGCTGGTCTCCACCGGGGTGACCGTGCAATCGACATGCAGTTGCACATCCTGCCCAAGCTCGATCAGGATGTTGTGGCCGGTGTAGCTCCAGTTGTTCTTCAGCGCGTTGTCGAGCGCGGTAACCAGTTCGGGCGGTTCGCCCATCAGCCGCTGCAGCGGGTGGCCGAGCAATTGGCGCGAACTGACGGCAAACAGGTTCTCGGCCGCCGGATTGAGGTGGCGGATGACCAGCTTGCCATCAACCAGGACGACGGCCGAGGACAGCAGGTCCAGCCCGCTGAAGGCGTCGAAAGTTTGGGTGGTGTTCATTACGGTTGACTCTCGCAAGAAGCGCACCAGCCGCTAGAAAATAGCTTCAGAGCTTGTGAAGAAATCGTAGCGAGCGTGCCGCAGCGGGGTGCGGCCGGAGCGCAGCTACCGGAATGTACGCATTTGTACATGAGGGCGAGGCGGGGTTTCGCAAAGCATGCTTTGCGCCGCCGCAGCCGGCCGCTGTGCAAAGCGGGCCGTGGAAGAGCACCGCCCAAGCCCCGATCCGGTACGCGCAGTAGATTTACTCACAAGCTCTCAGCGCAGGTTGCCGAGTTCTTTCTTCAGCGCCTCGATGTTTCGCTCGTGCAGCGCCACGGTATCGCGCAGCGGCTGGAGCTTGTCAGGCGGCTGGGCGCCGGCATCGAACAGGGTCTTTTTGGCTTTTTCGAGGTTTTGCGCCTCGTTGGCGAGTTCCTTGTCGAGAATCGCGCGCCGGTCGCCGTCGCGGGACTTCTGTTCGCTGCCCGAAACGCGCGGAAAATCGCCGGGTGTCGGCGTCGCCGAAGCGCGCGGCTTGGTTCCGCTGGCGGCGGGCGCGGGGGGCGGCGGCTGATAGGAGAGCACCGTGCAGTTCTTCTTCGCGGTCTTCTGGTTGGTGTACAGGGTGACACCGGATTCGTCGGTGCACTTGTACAGCGTATTGGCCGTCGCCGCGAGCGGCAGCAGAAGCGGGAGTATGAGGAAAACTTTGTTCATGTCGCCGAGTGTATGTCAATTGCCGAAAAAAATGGACGGGCAAGCCCGTCCATTTTGTTTCCGCATATTGCGCCAGCCGTCAGATCGAGTAGTACATGTCGAACTCGACCGGATGGGTGGTCATGCGGAAACGCGTGACCTCGTCCATCTTGAGTTCGATGTAGGCATCGATCATCTCGTTGCTGAACACCCCGCCACGGGTGAGGAACTCGCGGTCCTTGTCCAGGTACTCCAGCGCCTGCTCCAGCGACGAGCAGACGGTCGGGATCTTGGCATCTTCTTCCGGCGGCAGGTCGTAGAGGTTCTTGTCGGCGGGGT
>JBIKKY010000088.1:0-10020 GCA_044360105.1 Sulfuritalea sp. | reverse complement strand
CGGCGAATATCTGGAACAGGTGACTATCCCCTGCCTCGCCCTCGACCAGCTTTCGTTCCTTCCAGTTCTTGCCGCCGTCGTCGGTTTCCAGTGCCAACCCGAACTGTCCCACCGCCAGGCCGTGTTGCGCATTCTCAAACCAGATCGACATCAGTACGCGATCCTTGCCCGGCTCGGCACGCTGTACCTGCCAGTTGTCGCCACCGTCGGATGTTGTCAATATCGTGCCGTCGTGTCCGGCGGCCCAGCCCTGCTTGTCGTTGAGAAAAACCACGCTGGTCAGCACGGTGCGCGTCGGCACGCTTTTGGCCTGGCGGAATTTCTTGCCGTCGTCGGACAGCACCACGACGCCATAGTCACCCACGGCCACGATGCGCTTGCCGGCCAGCGTCGCGGCGATGATGGCGGCCTTTTCGATGTGCGCGATTACGGGCGCATTGCTCTGGGCGCCGCTGGGCTTCGCCGTTTCGCCAGCGCCGACTTTTACGCTGCCGAGCAGTGCCAGGCCAAGGATCAGGCCGGCAACACTATGGATACGACGTGTGGTCATGATCGTCATCTCGTCAATGGCCGATGGCCGGGGCCTTGACCGGCCCCTTGCGCGGGAACAGGGAATCGAGCTTGACTGCAAAAGCAGGCAGCACCGTAATTGCCATCACCATGTTGATCATGAACATGAAGGTCAGCAGGATGCCCATATCGGCCTGGAACTTGAGATCGGAGAACGCCCAGGTTGCGACACCGACCGACAATGTGATGGCGGTAAAGATGGTGGCTATCCCGACTTCACGCAAAGCCCCTTCCAGCGCAACTTTCATGGTCTCGCCGCGCGAGAGATGGATCAGCAGCCGGTTGTAAATGTAGAACGCATAGTCGACGCCGATACCGGTGGCCAGTACCATCACCGGCAGCGTCGCCACGGTGAGGCCGATGTCGAGCGTCTTCATGAACCAGTAGCCGAGGAAAGTCGCCACGGTCAGCGGCATGCAGCAGGCCAGCATGGCGCGCCAGTCGCGGTAGGCCAGCAGTACCAGGATCATGATCGCCGCGTAGACATACAGCATCATCGGCAACTCGCGCGCCTCGATCTCCTCGTTGGTTGCCGCCAGAACTCCCGCATTGCCGGACGCCAGCAGGACTTTCATCCCGAGCGGGTCACCCGGATGGGACCTGCGAAACTCCTTCACGGCATCGACGGCCGCCTTGATGGTGGTGGCCTTGTGGTCGGCCAGGTAGACGTTGGCCGCCATCATGGTGCAGGCGCGGTTGAACAGGCCGCCCGCTTCGGGCAGATAACCCACGGCGACCTGCAGGGCCTTGCTGTCGCGCGGCAGTGCGGCCAGCTTCGGATTGCCCTCGTTCAGGCCGGCGTTGGCGAACTTGGCCATCGCCGAAAGCGAGCCCACGGACAGCACGCCCGGCACCTGGGCCATGTGCAGCGTGAATTGATCGATGTAATTCACCACCGGGAAGCTGTTGCAGGAATCATTCGGCGTCTCGAACACCACGGTGAGTACATCCATGCCCAGATCGAAGCGTTTGACGATGTTCTGCACATCCTGGTTGTAGCGTGAATCGGCGCGCAACTCCGGCGCCCCGGGCTGCAGGGCGCCGATATGCCGGCCGTGGCTCTGCCACACGGCGATGCCCAGCAATACCGTGGCGATGGCCAGCACCAGGCGGGCATGGTTGATGTCGGCGATGAAGCCCAGTTTCTGGATGATCAGTCCGCGTTTTTCCTGCAGCTTTTCCTGCTGCAGGGCGTAGCTGCGCGAGAAGCGGAAGAAGGACGCAACGAGAGGCAGCATGATCAGGTTGGTGACGATCTTGAAGCCGACACCGATCGAGGCCGTGATCCCCAGTTCCCGAATCATCGGAATCGGGATGAGCACCAGCGTGATGAACCCGACAAAAGCAGTAACCAGCGCCAGCGTGCCGGGAATGAACAGGCTGGAAAAGCTCTCGCGCGCCGCGCCCATCGAATCCTGCCCTTCGGCGACGGCCTTGATGATGGCATTGATCTGCTGCACGCCATGCGAAACGCCAATGGCAAAGACCAGGAAAGGCACCAGAACTGCCAGCGGGTCGAGTCCATAGCCCAGCAGCCTCAGCGCACCGAATTGCCAGACCACGGAGGTCATGGAACACAGGATGGACAGCATTGTCAGCAGCACGGAGCGGCAATACCAGTACACCGCCGCCGCCGTCAGCAATGTCGCCAGCAAAAAGAATTCCGCCACGCCCGTGGCGCCCTCGGCGATGTCGCCGATCTGTTTGGCGAAGCCGATGATCTCGATGGCGTGATCGGGGGTTTCCATCTTGCCGCGAACCTCGGATTCGAGTTTCCCTGCCAGGGCAAGGTAATCGAGTTTCTCGCCGGTCTTGGTGTCCTCTTCCAGCAGATCGGCCACCACCATGGCCGCCATGCCGTCATTCGCCACCAGGCTGCCGGTATAGCCGCCGCGAACCACGCGATCACGGATACCGGAAATTTTCTCGGCATCGAGCGCATTCGGCGTGATGTTGCCGCCGATCACGTCTTCGGCGTTGAAGCCCTCCTCGGTCAGTTCATAGACGCGGGTATTCGGGGTCCACAGGGATTGCACCGAGCGGCGGTCGACGCCGGGCAGGAACAGTACCGCTTCGGTTACTTCGTGCAACTTCTTCAGCGAATCCTTGGTCCAGATGTCGCCCTTTTGGGCGCGCACCACCACCATGATGCGATTGGAACCGAACAGCTGGGTACGATACTTGAAGAAGGTATCGATGTACTCGTGGCCGATCGGCAACTGCTTGTCGAAGCCGGCCGTCATGTGCAACTGAGTTGCCAGCCAGCCCATGACCAGTGTGAACACCAGCAGCACGGCAAGCGTCTGCACGCGGAAGCGGAAGAAGAAGTTCTCCAGCAATTTGACGAAGCTGACAATGCTGGGCATCGAGCGGAATCCTCGGGTTCAGGTACGGGGCGGATTGGGTCGGCAAAGCGGCGGAAAACCCGGCAGGCTTGCCGGATTTCCCGCTTGCCGGAGGAAGCTTAGAAAATCCTGGAAACAGACATGGTCAGCACGTCGCGGTCGCGCAGCATGTTCATGTTGCCGCCGCCCCAAAAGGTGGTGTAGCCGACGCCGGCCTTCCACTCGTTGTGATAGTCGAAGTTGAAGTTGAGCGCAACGGCTTTCCGGCCTTCGACAAAGGGCAAGGCCGTCGGACTGGTCCCCTTCACGTCATGGTAAAAGTCGAGCACCGGCGACAGCGTCCAGCCGGACTGGAAGATGTTGGCATAGGTCAGGCCGAACTCGGCGACATAGCCCCACGAGGTCTTGTCCGGCAACTTGTAGTTGTTGAGCAGATAAGGTATCGCGCCCGAACGGTCGAGGTCCGGATAGCGGGTAACTGCCATTTCGCCAAGGAAGAAGCCTTCCGCGGCGCCGAGGGCACTCGTAATCGACTGTGGCAACAGATAGAAGCCGGTCAGGTGCGCCTGGTACTTTTTCTCATTGACATAGCCGTCAACGGTTGCGGACCCGCCTGTCGCAGAAGCATCAATTGCCTGTTGCAGCAGGTTGTACTTATATTTAGATTTTGTAACACCGGCAAGAAAAGGAACCGTCGGGTCGATCGCCACGCTATCGTGCGGCCGGTATGACAGCTCTGCGCCGATGGCCCAATCGCCAAGCTTGGTATTCATGGATATGCCAAACAAGTCCTTGTCTTCCCCGTATTGCTCAATCGCCGTGTAGCCGCCGACGTTTGTGCCAGGAGCGCAGGGACCAGGAGCCACGCAAGCAGTTACAAGGTTTTGCCGGAAGCCGACGAAGGGGATCTTGTCGTGATAGCGTATGTAGTAGGCGGCAAATTCGGTATCGCCATCCGCTGGTTTGAAACGGAGGTTGATTCCGTACTGTCCGCTATGAAGATCATCCGGCTCGTCCCGTTCAATTGGGACGATCCCAGGGTATGCGCTGAGAGTGGCAAGATCCCGGCCAGGAAGCTTCGGATTGAAGTCACCCCCGGTGGGCGGTACAAAACCGTTTGCGAGCAACAGGCTTGATGCCAAATACGCGCCGCGCTTGCCGCCCTTGCCGAGGAAGTCGACAGTAGACCAGTAAGTGCTCGCCGGATCAAACTTCCAACTGTTCCAGCGGAACTGGTAGTAAGCCTCGGTCGAAAAACCGTTGCCGAGGCCGGTACTGAATGAAATCATCGGTGCCGGGATGAAGACTTCCTTGACCTGGACGCCGGGGATGTGGATCTTGCGCAGGTCGAGGGCATTGACCGCATTGATACCGCCGATGATGAAAATGTCCTCGCCCCAGTTGATGGCCTGGTTGCCGATCTTTACCTTGGCGGTCTGGTCGCCGAGCGTGAACTCCTTGGCTACCCAGAAATCGAGCAGGCTGATGTTCTTCTCCATCGCGTCTTCGGCATCGCTTTGCAGCGGTGTGCGCCGGGTGTTGTCGGCGCGCAGGTCGGTCGACCAGGTGAAGCGGCCAAGTGCCGACCAGTTACCCTTCTGCGTCAGGAACAGTTCGTGGGTGCCCTTGAAGACGGCGGAGACAACATCGTGCCTCTTGTAATTCAGATTGCCGTCGTCGGCCTGCAGGTAGTTGAAATCCGGGTCGGCAGTCCACCCAAAACCCGGTCCGTTGACCTTGACGCCCAGCGCGGACTCAATTGGTACATTGCCGCCATTGTCATTACTGATGATCGACTTGTCCGTCGACTGCATGCGCATCTGCGCGCCGAAGGAAATCGTCGAATCGAAACTGCCGGTAATGCCGTTTTCCATTTCGAACTTGAAAGCCGCCGCCGGATTGGCAAACGCGGCGCCGAGCGCCGCGATGGCGAGTGCCAGCGGCTTGATTTTCAGATATGTTTTTTTCATGGTGTCATCCTCCTCTTATTGGTCAGCGCGAATCAACGCTCGCCGGCACGGCGCAGTTCGTCGGGATTGAAACGCTTGGCATCGATGCGTCCCTCGTCGCCGGCCAGCCAGTCGGTCGGCTTGGCTTCCTGGGTCGAGTTCTCGGCCATGTAGCGATTGACGTTGAGGTCCCATGACATGAATTCCTGGCTGACGCAGGCGCCGAGTTCGATCGCCGGATAGATCGAGGCTTCCATCACGCGCCAGAGCTTGCCCTGGGCGTCGTACTGATCGGCATTGAGCAGCATCCAGGTGTCTTCATCGAGATAGAAGGTCCGCTTGGCGAACATGTGGCGCATGCCCTGCTTCACCGTCGCCTCGACCTTCCAGACGCGGTGCAGTTCGTAGCGGATGAGATCCCGATTCGGATACAGGCCGCCATAGACATCCTTGACCGGGCGCTTGGCGACGAACTTGTAGCTGTTGTAGGGTACGTAGAGTTCCTGCTTGCCGACCAGCTTCCAGTCATAGCGGTCGAGCGAGCCGGCGAACATCGGGTACTGGTCGGCAGTTTCGAGGTTCTCGTAGCCGGGAATCGGGTTGTCGTACTCGAAGGCCGGCAGGCGGCGGACGCGGCGCTGGCCGGGGAAATACATCCAGGCGTCGTTGGCCTTGGTCATGAAGTAGTGCGCCAGGATCACCTCGCCGGTGCGTGCGGCAGGGGCGGTCGCGGTGTTGAGGATCTTCATCTGCGCGTCGCCAGCGTCTTCCGGCGAATTGGCCTTGGTCGAGGCAAACGGCATCAAGGTGACCTGGTCCTGGGCGAGACCATAGAAGGTGCCGTCAGGATTCATGAAGTTGGTCTGGTAGTACTCAAAGCGGCCCGTGCCCTGCCAGCGCAGGCGATGATTCCAGACCGCCTCGGCGCCGTTCTTTGGAATCGGGAAGGGGAAAGCGCCGCCGAGCGCGGCGGCGAGGTTGTCCTTGCCGTCGGTGGTCAGCTTTGCGAGCGTTGCGTTCTTCTTCGTCCGCTCGTTGATGATGTCCGGATAGCCGCAGGAGCGATGCGTCGGATAGACATCCATGCGGTAGCCCTTGCGCGTCTTGAGCAACTCGATCTGGCCGGCGGTGAGCTTGTCCTTGTACTTGTCGACGTTCGATGCGTCGATCGAGAACAGGGGCTTCTCCGCGGCAAAAGGATCGACCCGCGGGTCGCTGATCTTGCGCGTGCCCTTCGGCGTACCGCCCTTGAACTCGGGGATGGTGCCGTCCTTGTTGCCGGCACGTTCGGCGCCGACGGCCGTCAGTTCCTTGCCCAGTTTGGCTGCCTCGGCTTCGGATACCGCGGCTTGGACGCTTCCGGCCATGAAGACCAGTACCGCGGCCGACACGGCTGACTGCAAAACATTGCGCTTCGACTTCATCTCACTCCCCCTTTTATAGACACATCATTCAATTTTATAGCCCATTTGCTGCAAGCGCGTGAGTACCTGCGTTCGTGCCGCGGCAACGTCATCGAGCGGATGCCCGCGCAGGCGGGTCACCTCGTCTCGCGTGTAAGGTGAAAAATCCGCCGGGACCTCCTTGCCGCCCAGCGTACTCACCATCCAGTTCAACAGGGTGGCCGTGTCCCTGTCGTTCAGCGACGATTGCACCGTGCCCGGCACCTGAACCAGATAGGCACGTCCCTCCGGCAAGCGCAGGTAATGCCCGATCCTGCCGCGCATGTCCGGAATGTCGCCGTCCGCGCTTCCGCTGCCATCCGGCTGATGACAGCCCGAGCAATGCAGCAGATAGTTGATCCGCTCCCGCTCGCCCGCCATGGCTGCGGACGCGAGCAATGCCGTCAGGCCAAAGGCCAGGAAGTGGCGGAAGAGACGGCTTGCCACGCCCTACTCCCCGACTTCCGCGAGCACGCGTTCGCGCTGCTGGCGCACCGCGGAAGGCGTCAGCGCTTTGCCCCGGGCCGCGCTGAAAAGCTCGGCTGGCAGAGGCTGAGAAACCTTGTTGAAGGTGGTGAGGACATGCCCCATGACCGCGACGAGTTCCGCGTCGGACAAAGTTGCTGCCGGCATGTTGCCGTTGTACTTGACGCCGCGCGAGGTGATGGTGCCGACCATGCCGGATACCAGGACCTGGGCCAGATACTCGCGCCCGCTGGCCGACTGCGCCCGTTTCGCCAGCACCCCGGTCAGCGGTGGTGCGAGTCCCTCGCTGCCGTTGCCGTCCGGCTGGTGGCAGACCGCGCAGTTCGCCTCGTAGAGCTTCGCCCCATCGGCAGCCTGCAGCGGTCCGCTGGCGGCGACCATCAGCAAAGCGATGCTGCCGGCCAAAATGAATCTGCGCACATGCATTTCAGCCCTTGGTTTTCTCGGCCGTGCCGACGACTGCGGCCACGGTGCAGTGATAGGAATTCGAACTGTTGGCCATGCACCAGTTGATGTCGTTATGCACACCCATGCGGTAGCCCGGCCGTTCCCCTTCGTTGAAATTGCAGCCGCAGCGATTGCAGGTGACGCCGCCGCAGCAGTCGTTGTAGCTGATCAGGTAGTCCTTGCCGTCGTTGGGATTGTGACAGGTGCCCACCCAGGTGACTTTCGAAACTTCGGTGCCCGGCGGGCAGGCGGAAATCGATCCGCCGCAGCAGGTGCACAGAAAACCGTCGAGCGCGCAATAGCGCCAGTATTCGCAGGCGGTATCGTCGTTGCGCTTGTCCTTCGCCTTCGTCTTGGCCTTGTCCGCCGCAATCGCCTTGCCGACGCGGTCGAAGGGCAGCACCGGCAGCAGGATGGCCGTGCCTACCAGCAGTTTGCCGAGGCGCGCAACCGCACTGCGCCGGGAAATCGACTGGGCAGCGCGGCGGCTGCGTGTCTCGAAGAAATTGTCAAACCATTGCATTTCAGTCTCCTTGCAATCCCGTCGAATCAGGCTTGCTGATCAATGTATTCCTGTACCGAAGCGACGCCCAGTTCCTTGGCGGCGAAGAGGCTTTCGAGCTGTTCCCTGGAATTCACCAGGCCCTTGGCACGAACCCGGCCATCGTCACCGATCAATATGGCATAGGGCAGCTTGCCCACCTGAAAGGCCATGCCGAGTTCGGTCGACAGGACGTAGGGGAATTCGGTCAAGGCCGCCCTGCGATAAAACTCTGCATGTTCGGGACGATCACCGTCGCTGGCGAGAACGACATCCAGCCATTTCGCTTCCACGTTCCTGATCGACTTCAGGACCGGCAGCAGCTTCTTGCAGACCGGGCAGGTCGGCGAGAGGAAGAACAGCAACTGGCTCTTCTTGTTGCCGGCGAGGCCCACGCTCAGGCTGCCGCCGCCCAGCGATTCGAGATTGAACACCGGCGCCATGTCGCCGACCTTGGGGCCGTGATCGAGCATCAGGGCGCCCATCGGCGCAATCCGCTCGTAGAGAATGCCGACCTGTCGTGCCAGCGCCAGCACGGCCAGCAGCAGGGCAAGCACGACGATCCAGAGAATGATGTTGGAGACAACCAGGGCTTCAGCCATTCTTAATGTTTCCTCAGGGCATGCAAACGGGGAGAGTTGGCCATCAGCTGATTGGCCGTAACGTAAAGCCCGAGCAGGC
Source organism: Sulfuritalea sp. (assembly GCA_044360105.1). Classification (GTDB taxonomy): domain Bacteria; phylum Pseudomonadota; class Gammaproteobacteria; order Burkholderiales; family Rhodocyclaceae; genus Sulfuritalea. The sequence continues at coordinate 1,559 of JBIKKY010000088.1, read as the reverse complement.
CCAGGGTTGCGCCGGCAACGCTCAGATAGTCGATCCAGACCAGGGCGCGAGCTGCATCCTCGCGCAAGATGAGCACGGACGCGAATACAAGCACGGCGTTCCGCGCCGGCAGCCCCCAGTTCAAGGTCTGATCGCCGACGTGGCCACCCAGGCTGCCGCAACCGCAGTCGATTTCGGTACGGCCGCGCAGCAGGTTGATGACTACCGCCGCCGTGACGACCGACAGCAGGCCGATCGCCAGTACCGCACCGGCCGTCCGTGTCGCGTCAAACAGAACAAGAATACCCGCCGCCAGTTCCCACACCGGGAGCAGGATGGCTGCGGGCCACGCCAGAACATCCGGCAGCAGCCGGTAATTCTCGACATTGGCATGGAACAGCGCCGGATCGCGCAGCTTTTGCCAGGCACCGGTCAGGAATATGACCGACAGGACGGCGCTCAGGGCGCTGGCGGCAACCGGATCGAGCAAGGGGAATGCTCCCATTACTGGACGTCCAGCTGGGTCGCGAACTCGGCAAAGGGACCGGCTGTCTTGAGATGCTTGAGCTTGCCGGTGGCATTGAATACGGACAGGGTCGACTTGTCGGTCGAGTAGGCAAAGACCTTCGGTGCGTCACCCCGGCTGGCCGCAATAACCGTGGCATGATGACCCGGGGCGCGATCGATGCGCTTCTTGCTTGCCAGGTCGAAGGCCCAGATTTCCTTGGCGGGGTTCTTGTGGCTGCCCTCCTTGCCCTTGGCATGCATGCCGACGAAGATGCGCCCGCTCTTTTCATGCAGCGCGACGGGCTGGTAGCCGCCCGGCCGCCAGCCGGCCTTGGCGTCCGCCGCCGTAACCAGTGGCCAGGGTGCTTCGGCAACGGCTGCGTCGCCGGTGACATTGACGGTCTGCACGTTGCCCCTGAAGGAGACGAAAGTGTAGTTGTCGTCCGACTGCGCACCCGAGGTGAACAGCGCATCGTCGTCGGCATCGAAAAACTTGGCGCTCTTTTTCCGTTCCAGTTGCTTGCCCTCGGCGTCGAGCTTGACGGTCAGCATGGTGCCATCGCCGCACATCGTCGAGAAGCGGTCGGATACCGACTGCGGGACGTAGATCATCCAGCAGCCGGGCGTGGCGATCTCGGCGACGAATTTGCCGGCAACGCGGTCGACGACGGTGACCGACGAAGCCGGCGTCGAATTCTGCATGAAGACCAGGCGGCCGTCGGCCGAGGTGCGGATCTTGCCGCGATAGGGAAAGGATTGGGAATGCTTCGGCGGTACGCTGATTTCCGCCTTCAGCTTGAGCGTGGTGGCATCCCACACATCCATCTGGCCGATGCGCTCGCCTCGATTAAGCTTGGTCATGTAGGCCGTCGATACCAGTATTTCCGAGCGGTCCGGAGTCAGGGTGACGTGGCCGGCCATGCCGAGCGCCACATGGCCGACGACATTGAATGACTCGCCATCGATGATCATCAGCTTGGTGTCGACAAAATGAGAAATCGCCATGTCGGAAAGATACAGCCGGTATGGGGTAGCCGGCGGCAGATTGAGTACCGTCAGCTTGTCAACCGGAA
>JBIKKY010000042.1:0-28910 GCA_044360105.1 Sulfuritalea sp. | reverse complement strand
CGGGCCTCGAACTGTTCCAGAAAATGATCGCCGGCGAATTGCCCCGGCCGCCGATCAGCGATACGCTGGGCTTCTGCCTGGTCGAAGCCGATAAGGGTCGCGTGGTGTTCCAGGGCACGCCGCAGCATCACCATTACAACCCTATCGGTTCCGTGCACGGTGGCTTCCACGCCACGCTGCTGGACTCCTGCGTCGCCTGCGCCATCCAGTCCACGCTCGAAGCGGGCCAAGGCTACACCACGATCGAATTGAAAGTGAATTACATCCGGGCGCTCACCGACCGTGTCGGCCCGGTGCGCGCCGAAGGCCGCGTGATCCACACCGGCAAACAGATCGGCACGGCGGAAGGCAAGCTGGTCGATGCCGACGGCAAGCTCTACGCCCATGCTACCACCACCTGCCTCATCTTCAATGTATAAGGTTGCGCCATGACCGATACGACAAAAGTCGGCGCTGGCGGCACGGCGATACGCGTGCTCGACGCCACGGATGCCACCGAACTGGAGCAGGTGCGCCAGTTCTTCCGCAACTATGCCGGCTGGCTCGGCGTCGACCTGAGCTACCAGAATTTCGATGAAGAAATGGCGACGCTGCCGGGACGCTACGCGACGCCCGAGGGCCGTTTGTTCTATGCCGTGATCGAAGGCAAGGGTGCCGGCTGCGTCGGCATCCGGCCATTGGCGGAGGGCGTCTGCGAACTCAAGCGGCTGTATGTCGATCCGGCATTCCGCGGCCTGGGCGTCGGCCGTGACCTGGCGCTGGCGGCCATCCGCGCCGCGCGCCAGATCGGCTATCGCAAGATCCTGCTCGATACGCTGCCGGCCATGCGCATCGCCGTCAAGCTCTACCGCGAACTGGGTTTCGACGAGGCGCCCGCCTATTACCAGACTGCCGTCGAGGGTACGCAGTTCCTCGCGCTTGACCTCGAGAACTGGTCCGAGGACGCGATCAACAACCGCAGCCTGCACCACCTGTTCGACTTCAATCGCGCCTGGTCGAACAAGATGCGCGAAGTTGATCCGGGCTATTTCGAAAAACTCTCCCACCTGCAGACGCCCGAGTTGTTGTGGATCGGCTGCTCGGATTCGCGGGTGCCGGCAAACGAAATCGTCGGCCTCTTGCCGGGCGAGGTCTTCGTCCATCGCAACGTCGCCAACGTCGTCGTGCATACCGACCTCAACTGCCTGTCGGTGATCCAGTTCGCCGTCGACGTGCTCAAGGTCAAGCACATCATGGTCGTCGGCCACTACGGCTGCGGCGGCGTCAAGGCCGCGCTCGACGGCGCGCGCGTCGGCCTGGTCGATATCTGGCTGCGCCACGTGCGCGACGTGCGCGCCAAGCACCTGGAGAAAATCGAGACCCTGCCGGAGGAGGCCCGACACGCCAGGCTGTGCGAACTCAATGTGCTGGAACAGGTCGCCAACGTCTGCCAGACCTACGTCGTACAGGATGCCTGGCAGCGCGGCCAACCGCTGACCATCCACGGCTGGATCTACGGCCTCAAGGACGGCCTGATGCGCGATCTCGACATCACCGTCAACGCTGCCGACCAGCTTCCCGGCCGCTACGCCGTTGCGCTTTCAACCTTGATCTGAAGGAATCGCCATGTCCGACCCCATCGTGATTGTTTCCGTTGCCCGTACTCCCATGGGCGGTTTTCAAGGCGACTTCGCCTCGCTGACCTGCGCCCAGCTCGGCAGCGCCGCCATCAAGGCCGCCGTCGAGCGCGCCGGCTTGAAGCCCGCGCAGATCGACGAAGTCATCATGGGCTGCGTGCTGCCCGCCGGCCAAGGCCAGGCCCCGGCGCGCCAGGCCAGCCTCGGCGCCGGACTGCCGCTGGCGGCCGGCTGCACCACGGTGAACAAGATGTGCGGTTCCGGCATGCGCGCGGCGATGTACGCCCACGATATGCTGCTCGCCGGCAGCGTCGAGGTCATGGTCGCCGGCGGCATGGAGTCGATGAGCAACGCGCCCTACCTCTTGCCCAAGGCGCGCGCCGGCTTTCGACTGGGCCATGGCGAAGTGAAGGACCACATGTTCCTCGACGGCCTCGAAGACGCCTACGACAAAGGCCGTCTGATGGGCACCTTCGCCGAGGATTGCGCCGGCAGCTACAAATTCACGCGCGAGGCGCAGGATGCCTACGCCATCGCTTCGACCACCCGCGCCAAGCAGGCCAACACCGATGGCAGCTTCGCCTGGGAGATCGCGCCGGTTACGGTGTCGGGTCGCAAGGGCGACGTTGTCATCGACAAGGACGAGCAGCCCTTCAAGGCCCAGCTGGAAAAGATTCCCGGCCTGAAGCCCGCCTTCCGCAAGGACGGCACCGTGACCGCGGCCAATTCCTCGTCGATTTCCGACGGCGCCGCAGCGCTGGTCATGATGCGCGCCTCGACCGCGGCGAAGCTCGGTCTCAAGCCGGTCGCCACGATGGTCGGTCACAGCACCTTCGCCCAGGAGCCGGGCCTGTTCACCACCGCCCCGGTCGGCGCCATGAAGAAGCTGCTGGCGAAGAACAACTGGAGCGTCGACAGCGTCGACCTCTGGGAGATCAACGAGGCCTTCGCCGTGGTCACCATGGCGGCGATGCACGATCTGAAACTGCCGCACAACAAGGTCAATGTTCATGGCGGCGCCTGCGCCCTGGGTCACCCGATCGGCGCTTCCGGCGCGCGCGTCATGGTTACGCTGATCGGCGCTCTGCGCAAACACGGCAAGAAGCGCGGCGTCGCCAGCCTGTGCATCGGCGGCGGTGAAGCGACGGCCGTCGGCATCGAGCTCTGCTGATTGCCATGGTACTTACCCCGGAACAGGAACAGATACGCGACATGCTGCGCGATTTCGCGCGCGAGCAACTCGCGCCCAAGGCCGCCGAATGGGACCGCACATCGCATTTCCCGCGCGAGGAACTGCGCCAGCTCGGCGAGCTCGGCGTCTGCGGCATGGTGGTGCCCGAAGAATGGGGCGGCGCCGGCCTCGACTACGTTTCTCTGGCGCTGGCGCTGGAAGAAATCGCCGCCGGCGACGGGGCGACATCCACCATCGTCAGCGTGCAGAACTCCGTGGTCTGCGGCCCGATCAATGCCTTCGGCAGCGACGCGCAGAAAGAGAAATACCTGAAGAAGCTCGCCGCCGGCGAATGGCTCGGATGCTTCTGCCTGACCGAGCCGCATGTCGGCTCCGACGCCGCGGCGATCCGCACCAGGGCAGTCAGGGATGGCGACCACTGGGTGCTCAACGGCGTCAAGCAGTTCATCACCACGGGCAAGAACGCACAGGTCGCGGTGGTCTTCGCCGTCACCGATCCGGGCGCCGGCAAGAAGGGCATCTCGGCCTTCATCGTGCCGGCCGACGCACCGGGCTACATCGTCGCCCGGGTCGAGGAAAAGCTCGGGCAGCACGCTTCCGACACGGCACAGATCCTGTTCGAGAACTGCCGCATCCCGACAGAGAACCTGCTCGGCGCGGAAGGGCAGGGCTACCGCATCGCGCTGTCGAACCTCGAAGGTGGCCGCATCGGCATCTCGGCGCAGGCGGTCGGCATGGCACGCGCGGCTTTCGAGGCGGCACTGCGCTACGCCCATGAACGCGAGAGCTTCGGCAAACCGATCTTCGAACACCAGGCAGTGAACTTCCGCCTGGCCGACATGGCGACGCAGATCGAGGTTGCGCGGCAGATGGTGCATCACGCGGCCAGCTTGCGCGACGCCGGCCGGCCCTGCCTCAAGGAGGCCTCGATGGCCAAGCTGTTTGCCTCCGAGATGGCCGAGAAGGTCTGTTCCGACGCGATCCAGATCCACGGCGGCTATGGTTACGTCAGCGACTTCCCGGTCGAACGCATCTACCGCGACGTGCGCGTCTGCCAGATCTACGAGGGCGCATCCGACATCCAGCGCCTGGTCATCGGGAGGTCGCTGGGCGATGCATCATGATACGCATCATTTGATGCTATATTTGATGCATTTAGTGCCACCCTGGAGAATCCGATGAGAACCACAGTCACCCTGGATGAAGATCTTCTGGCCGATGTCGAACAGTTGAGCGGCATTCGCGACCGCTCCCAGTTGCTGCGCGAAGCCTTGCTGGAAATGCGGCATCGTCTCGCCTCCCAGCGGCTGGCTTTGCTCGCCGGTACGGAGCCTGATGTCGTTGCATCGCCACGTCGCCGACCGCCTCACTTCGTATCGGAGCCGGTAGCGAAACCCTATCGGGCCAGGAAGCGTTCGAAGGCAAACCCATGAGAATCCTTGCCGATACTTCGGTCTGGGTGGATTATCTGCGCCACAAGAATGCTCCCATCCTCGATCCGCTGAATCTGGGCGACGTCGTGATGCATGACTACGTGGTCGGGGAAATCGTGCTGGGTGGAATCAGTCAGACCAAGCTCGCCATGATCGATCAGTTGCGTCGTTGCCACTGCGCCAGCCACGACGAAGTGATGCATCTGATCGCCGAGCGAAATCTGGCCGGCCGTGGCCTCGGGTATGTCGATAGCCACCTGCTCGCCGCCGCGCTGATCGACCGCCTGCAACTGTGGACGCTGGACAAGGCCCTGCAACAGGTGGCCAATGAATTCGGCTGCGGGCTGGCGGTGCATTGAAAATGCCAGCCGGCTTCGACGCCCATTTCGCCATTGCCGCGGATCGTCCCGAAGGAGAGTGCTTGTGACAGAACAGTTCCCCATCGATTTCTGGTTCGACTTTTCCTCGCCCTACTCCTATCTCGCCAGCGAGCGCATCGACGAGCTTGCGGCGCATTACGGGCGCAAGGTGAAGTGGCGCCCCGTCATGCTCGGCGCCGCCTTCAAGGCCTCGGGCCTGCCGCTATTGCTGACCGTGCCGCTGAAGGGCGAATACAGCAAGCGCGACATCGAGCGCTCGGCGCGCTTCATGGGAGTGCCTTACTGCTTCCCGCCGAAGTTTCCGCTCGCCACGCTGGTCGCGGCGCGCGGTTACTACTGGCTGCACGGGCAGGACTGCGCCAAGGCCAGGGAGTTCGCCCATGCCGTGTTTCGCGCCTACTGGGTCGACGGCCGCGACATCAGCGAAAGCCCGGTGGTGCTGGAAATCGCGACCGGCCTCGGCATCGATGGCGAGGCCTTCACCGCCGCAGTCGCGACGCCGGAAATCAAGGATCGTGTAAAACAGGAAACCGATGCCGCGATTGCCCGGGGCATGTTCGGCGCGCCCTATTTCATGGTGGACGGGGAACCCTTCTGGGGTGCCGACCGCCTGCCGCAAATCGACAAGTGGCTCGCCACGGGAGGATTCTAGTGTCCGTCATCAAATCCAAACTCAGCACCCGCAGCGAGGAATTCAAGGCCAACGCGGCGGCTATGAGCGCGCTGGTCGCTGACCTGCGCGAGAAGACCATCGCCGTTTCGGGCGGCGGGTCGCCGGAGACGGCAGCCAAGCACAAGGCGCGCGGCAAGTTGTTGCCGCGGGAACGCATCAATGCCCTGCTTGATCCGGGCGCGGCCTTCCTCGAGTTCTCGGCACTCGCCGCGATGGGCATGTATAGCGGCGATGTCGCCTCGGCCGGCGTGGTCACCGGCATCGGCCGGGTCAAGGGCGTCGAGTGCATGATCGTCGCCAACGACGCGACGGTGAAGGGGGGCTCCTACTTTCCGCTGACGGTAAAGAAGCATCTGCGGGCGCAGGAGATCGCGCTGCAGAATCGCCTGCCCTGCATCTACCTGGTCGATTCCGGCGGCGCGAACCTGCCGACGCAGGACGAGGTCTTTCCCGACCGCGACCACTTCGGCCGCATCTTTTACAACCAGGCCAACATGTCGGCCCTGGGCATCCCGCAGATCGGCATCGTCATGGGTTCCTGCACGGCCGGCGGCGCCTACATGCCGGCGATGTCGGACGAATCCGTCATCGTCAAGAACCAGGGCACCATCTTTCTCGGCGGCCCGCCGCTGGTCAAGGCCGCTACCGGTGAAGTGGTCAGCGCCGAGGACCTTGGCGGCGGCGATGTGCATACGCGCATCTCGGGCGTCTGCGACCACCTTGCCGAGAACGACCACCACGCGCTGTCCATCGCGCGGCGCATCGTCGGCAACCTCAACTGGCAGAAGCCCGTGTCGCTCGACATCGCCACTCCGGAAGAACCGCTCTACGATCCGTCCGAACTCGGCGGCGTGATTCCCTTCGATACGCGCAAGCCCTACGACGTGCGCGAAGTCATCGCCCGCCTGGTCGACGGCTCGCGCCTCGACGAATTCAAGTCGCGTTACGGTACCACGCTGGTCACCGGTTTCGCCCGGCTCCACGGCTATCCGCTGGGTATCGTCGCCAACAATGGCATACTTTTCGGCGAATCCGCGCAAAAGGGCGCGCATTTCATCGAGCTCTGTTCGCAGCGCGGCATTCCCCTCCTGTTCCTGCAGAACATCACCGGCTTCATGGTCGGTCGCAAGTACGAGAACAGCGGCATCGCCAAGGACGGCGCGAAGATGGTCACGGCCGTGGCGACGACCCAGGTGCCGAAGTTCACCATGATCATCGGCGGCAGCTTCGGCGCCGGCAACTACGGCATGTGCGGCCGCGCCTACAGCCCGCGCATGCTCTGGATGTGGCCCAACGCGCGCATCAGCGTGATGGGCGGCGAGCAGGCGGCTTCGGTGCTGTCCACCATCAAGCGCGACGGTATGGAACTGACCGGCAAGGAATGGAGCAAGGACGAAGAAGAACGCTTCAAGGCCCCGATCCGCGAGCAGTACGAAACCCAGGGCCACCCCTACTACGCCACGGCACGCATCTGGGACGACGGCGTGCTCGACCCGGCGCAGACGCGGCGCACCCTCGGTTTGGGAATCTCCGCGTCATTGAATGCCCCTATCCTGCCGACCAAGTTCGGCGTGTTCCGCATGTAAGGTGAGGCCATGTATACCAATATCATTACCGAAGTCGACCTCGGCGTCGGCATCATCACCCTCAACCGGCCGGAGCGGCACAATGCCTTCGACGACGCGCTGATCGCCGAGTTGTCGACGGCCATCGATCAGATGACGGCCGATCCGGCAGTGCGCGTGCTGGTGATGTCGAGCACCGGCAAGAGCTTTTGCGCCGGCGCCGACCTCAACTGGATGAAGCGCGCCGCCGGCTACTCGAGCGAGGAAAATCTGCGCGATTCACGCGCGCTGGCCGAAATGCTGCGCCGCCTGGCGCAATGCCCGAAGCCGACCATCGCCCGCATCCAGGGCCCGGCTTACGGCGGCGGCGTCGGCCTGATCGCCTGCTGCGACGTGGCGATCGCCACTTTCGATGCGCAGTTCGCGCTGACCGAAGTCCGGCTCGGCATCATCCCCGCCGTGATCAGCCCGCATGTCATCGCCGCCATCGGCGAGCGTTACGCGCGGCGCTACATGCTCACGGCGGAACGCTTTTCCGCCGCCGAGGCCTACCGCATCGGCCTGCTGCACGAGATGGTCACCGACGATGCCGCGCTCGATGAGGCCGTGGGCGAAATCGTCGATGCGCTGTTGAACAACGGGCCGGTGGCGCTCGCCGAGTGCAAGCAACTGATCCATGCGGTGGCCTGGAAGCCGCTTTCGCCGGCAGTCATCGAGGACACCGCGCAGCGCATCACGCGCGTGCGCGCCAGCGAGGAAGGGCGCGAAGGCATGACTGCTTTCCTCGAGAAGCGCAAACCCAAGTGGATCGCCCAGGGCTGACACCATGTTTACAAAAATACTGATCGCCAATCGCGGAGACCAGCGGCGCAGCGGCGCAGCGGCGAAGCCACATTGCATTGCACGCGTAGCGTGCCCAGGCGATTTCTCCCCGGGAGCCAAGAATGTTTAACAAGATCCTGATCGCGAACCGCGGCGAAATTGCCTGCCGGGTCATCAAGACCGCGCGGCGCATGGGCATCCGCACCGTCGCCGTTTATTCCGAGGCCGATGCCGGCGCGCGCCATGTGCGCATGGCGGACGAGGCCGTTTGCATCGGCGCGCCGCCGCCGCGGGAATCCTACCTGGTGGTGGACAAGATCATCGCCGCGGCGCTGGCCACCGGCGCCCAGGCCGTGCATCCCGGCTACGGCTTCCTTTCCGAGAACGAGGAATTCGCCGAGGCATGTGCGGCGAACGGCGTGGTCTTCATCGGCCCGCCGGTTACGGCGATCCGCGCCATGGGCCTCAAGTCGGAGAGCAAGAAGCTCATGGAGAAGGCGGGCGTGCCGCTGACGCCGGGCTATCACGGCGACAATCAGGAGCCGGGCTATCTCAAGCAGCAGGCCGACGCCATCGGCTACCCGGTGCTGATCAAGGCTTCCGCCGGTGGCGGCGGCAAGGGCATGCGCGCGGTGTGGAAGGGCGACGAATTCGCCGAAGCCCTGGCCTCCTGCCAGCGCGAGGCGAAGTCCTCCTTCGGCGACCAGCACGTGCTGATCGAGAAGTACCTGCAGCGTCCGCGCCACATCGAGATCCAGGTTTTCGGCGACACCCACGGCAACTGCGTCTACCTGTTCGAGCGCGATTGTTCGGTGCAGCGCCGCCATCAGAAAGTCCTCGAAGAAGCGCCGGCGCCCGGCATGACGGCAGAACGTCGCGCGGCGATGGGCAAGGCCGCGGTGGATGCGGCGAAGGCGGTCGGCTACGTCGGCGCCGGCACGGTCGAGTTCATCGTCAACCAGGATGGCACCTTCTATTTCATGGAGATGAACACCCGCCTGCAGGTCGAGCATCCGGTCACAGAAATGATCACCGGCCTCGACCTCGTCGAGTGGCAGCTGAAAGTCGGCGCCGGCGAGACGCTGCCGCTGCGCCAGGAACAGCTGGCGATCCGGGGCCACGCGCTGGAAGCGCGCATCTACGCCGAGGATCCCGACAAGGGTTTCCTGCCGTCGATCGGCAAGTTGATCCACCTTGCGCCACCGGCCGAGACGCTGCATGTACGCGTCGATACCGGCGTCGAACAGGACGACGAGATTTCGCCGCACTACGATCCGATGATCGCCAAGCTGATCGTCTGGGACGAGTCGCGCGAACGCGCCCTGGCGCGCATGCTGCAGGCATTGGCCGACTACCGCGTGGTGGGGGTGTCGAACAACATCGGTTTCCTGTCGCGACTGGTGGCCTGTCCGGCCTTCGCCCAGGCCGACCTCGACACGGGCCTGATCGAACGCGAACGCGCTTTCCTCTTCCCCGAAAGCACCGAGCCGCCGGCCGAAGCCTGGCTGGTCGCGGCGCTGGCCGAGTTGATCCACGATCAGCAATACGCCGCCGCGGAGGCGGTCGAGAGCCGCGATCCGTTTTCACCCTGGCATGCGCGCGACGGCTGGCGCATGAATGGCAATGCGCGGCGCGAAATCCTGCTGCGCGCGGGCGAAACCGAAAAGGCGGTGAATGCCGGATATGCCGGCGACAGCTTCGTGCTCGAATTCGAAGGCAAGACCGTCACCGCTGCGGGGCGCTTCACCGGCAGCAGTGAGCTGCGCGTCGACCTGGGTGGCCGCCGAATCAATGTCACCGTGGTCTCCGCCAACGAAAAGCGCCATGTCTTCATCGACGGCGTTTCCTTCATCTTCGCCGCCATCGATCCGCTGTTTCATGCCGGTAGCGGCGGCGGCGCCGAGGGCGGGTTGACGGCGCCGATGCCGGGCAAGGTGATTGCGCTGATTGCCCCTGTCGGTTCCAGGGTCGAAAAAGGTGCGCCGCTGCTGATCCTCGAAGCCATGAAGATGGAACACACGATCGCGGCGCCCGCTGCCGGCACCGTCAAGGTGTTTCATTTCAATGTCGGCGAACAGGTCAGCGACGGCGCCGAGCTAGTAGAATTCGAGGCCGACAAGAAATAGCCGTAAACGCGAATGACCCTCCCCAGCAAAGTACGCATCGTCGAAGTCGGTCCGCGCGACGGACTGCAGAACGAAAAGACACCGGTCGCGACCAAGACCAAGGTCGAACTGATCCGCCGCCTCGGTGCCGCCGGCCTCAGGAGCATCGAGGCCACGGCCTTCGTTTCGCCGAAATGGGTGCCGCAGATGGCGGACAACGCGGAGGTGTTCGCCGCCATCGAAAAGCTGCCCGACGTCAGCTACCCGGTGCTGACGCCCAACATGAAGGGCTTCGAAGCCGCGCTGGCCGCCGGCGCGAAGGAGGTCGCGGTGTTCGGCGCCGCTTCCGAATCCTTCTCGCAGAAAAACATCAACTGCTCTATCACCGAATCGCTCGAGCGTTTCCGCCCCATCGTCGAAGCGGCGAAGGCGGCGGATGTGAAGGTGCGCGGTTATGTCTCCTGCGTGCTCGGCTGCCCCTACGAGGGCGAAATTATGCCGCTGGCCGTCGCCGACGTGGCGCAGGCGCTGATCGACATGGGCTGCTATGAAGTCAGCCTCGGCGACACCATCGGTGCCGGCACGCCGGAGCGCACCAAGGACATGATCGAGGCCGTGGCGCGGCGCATTCCCCTGAAGAAGATCGCCGGCCACTATCACGACACCTACGGCATGGCCACCGCCAACATCTACGCTTCGCTGCAGATGGGCATCGGCATTTTCGACAGTTCGGTCGCCGGGCTCGGCGGCTGCCCCTATGCCGCCGGCGCTTCCGGCAATGTCGCGACCGAGGATGTGGTCTGGCTGCTCAAGGGCCTCGGCATCGAAACCGGCATCGATCTCGACAAACTGGTCGACACCGGCGTCTGGATCTCGAAGCAGCTCAAGCGCGAACCGGCCTCGCGCGTGGCGCGTGCCATCCTCGCCCGGCGCGCCACGCAGCTTGCCGACGCCTGAGCATCGGTCAGCCCGGCGCGAACGAGAACGGCATGGTGGTCTCGCCCTGCATCGACGTCTGCAAGATGAATGCGGGTCTTTGCGCCGGCTGCTTGCGTACCATCGACGAGATCGCCCGCTGGTCCAGCATCGGTGACGACGAGAAGCGGTCGATCCTGGCCGCGGTGGCGCAGCGGCGTGGCAAGCCCGATGCCGGATGCAAAGCTTCGACCGATGAAGCTGCCTGACGCCATCCAGGTCATCGAGCGCGGCTGGCTGTCGTCGAACAACATTCTGTTCTTCGAGGGTGAGTCGGCGACGCTGGTCGATGCCGGCTATGTCGGCCATGCGCCGCAAACCGTCGAGCTCGTAAAGTCGGCGCTGGCGGCACGGCGCGGGGCCGTCACGCTGAGCCGCCTGATCAACACCCACTCGCATTCCGACCACATCGGCGGCAACGCGGCGCTGCAGGCCGCCTTCGGCTGCAAGATAGCGATCCCCGCCGGCATCGAACGCATGGTCGCCGAGTGGGATACGGATGCCATGCTGCTCGACGCCGCAAAGCAGCGTGGCGAGCGCTTCGCCCATGATGCGGTGATCGAGCCCGGCAGCGAATTCGAAATGGGCGGCATGAGCTGGCAGGCGCTACCCGCCCCCGGCCACGACATGGAAGCGCTGATCTACTACTGCCCCGAAAAGCGCATCCTGATTTCGGGCGATGCGCTGTGGCAGGACGGCTTCGGCATCATCTTCGGCGAAGTGATGGGGCGCAAGGACGCCCTGCCGGCTACGCGCACGACGCTGGAAATGATCGGCCGTCTCGCTGTCGATATCGTGATTCCCGGACATGGCGCCGCCTTCGACGATTTCGACGCCGCCATGGCGCGCGCCCTGCGCCGCCTGGAATCCTTCGAGGCGGATTCCTCGCGCGTCGGGCGCAATGCCGTGCGCGCCTGCTTCACCTTCAACCTGCTCGACCTGCAGCGCCTGCGCGAGGACGAACTGGCGGCCTACCTGAAAAGCGTGCCTTTTTTCGACGGCGTCAACCAGAGCATCCTCAAATTGTCCGACGAGGATTTCGCCTCATGGCTGCTGGGCGAACTGCTGCGCTCGCGCTCCATTGAAGTGCGCGACGGCTGGATCCTGCCGACCATGGCGCCGTAGAGCTGGCGATGGCCGACAGCGCGGATACCGACACCGGAACGCTGGCCCGCTTGCTGCGCGCCCGGCGCAGCATCCGCGACTTTTCCGCCAGGGAAGTGCCGGCGGAACTGATAGACGCCATCCTCGACGATGCGCGCTGGGCGCCGAGCTGGTCGAACACTCAGCCCTACAAGATCGCCGTCGCCGGCGGCGAGCTGAAGGACCGCCTCAAGGATCAACTGCTGGCCCGCTACGATGCCGCAGCAAAGCTGCAGGGCGGCGGTGTGTTCGGCAAGCTCGCGGCCTTCCTGACGCGCAGCAAAGCCCTGCCCGACGGCGACTTCGATACGCGTTTCGAATATCCAGCGGAACTTACGCCGCGCCGCCGCGCGACCGGCTTCGGGCTGTATGCCACTCTCGGCATCACGCGCGAAGACAGCGCCGCCCGCAACCGCCAGATGCGCCGCAACTGGGAGTTCTTCGGCGCGCCCGTGGTTCTTTTCGTTTTCGTGCGGCAGGAACTGGGAGCCTATTCCGTCCTCGACGCCGGGATTTTCCTGCAATCGCTGATGCTCGCGGCGCAGGCGCGCGGCCTCGGCACCTGCGCCGAAGGCGCGCTCGGCACCTGGGCCGGCCCCGTGCGCGAGGCCTTCGCGGTACCGCCGGACCACAAGCTGCTGTGCGGCCTGGCGCTCGGTTGGCCAAGCGACCACGTGGTCAATACCTACAATCCCGGTCGCGCCGACGTGGCCGAGATGCTGGTTCCCGAGAAGCGAAGCTGAGATCGCCGTGCCGCCGGCGCCGACTTTTGATGTTTCGTGATTCCCGCGAACGCAGGAATCCATGATGTCGTGACTTGCCGGGACTCGCCCAGGACTGGTGTTTCATACCGATCGCGGCATCGACTACGCGGCCAATGCGTTTCGCGAACGCCTGGCCGAACTGGGCATCACCCAGAGCATGAACAGGCCGGGCAAGGTGACCGACAACGCCTTCATCGAGTCCTTCTTTCACTCGATGAAATCCGAGGTCATGCACAGCTACCGTTCACAGATGACTCACAGATTCTTGCCGTTTTACTGAGCTACATTCCGCTCTACAACCGCAGTAGAATCCATTCATCATTAGACTACGTATCCCCGGCGACGTATGAGAAACAGCTGACCTGAATCAGGGTGTCAACGGAATCAAGGGAAGATTCCGCTGCGCGATGAAGCCGCGCAGCGCCAGCCAACTGCACGTTGGACAAGAAGCCCGGAGAATGAATATATCCAGAGTTCTTGCTGCTTTGGATGCGGATCGGATAGTGATCGCCCTTTTCCGGCGGATCGCAATACGCCGCGCCCCTGAGGGTCCGCCGATGCGCGCATGGAAGATTATTTCATTATTGTTTTGCGCAATGATCTCGCAAAGTGGATGCATATTGCTTCCGATCCCCACTCAAGAGAGCAAGGTGTTGGCGGGGACTCCGGTAACAGAGGAGCAATTGGCTTTCCTTGTCCTCAACATGACAACGAAAAGTGAGGTCACGGCCCGCCTGGGCAGCCCGGACGTCATCTGGGAAGAAGCTCGCCTGTTCGCTTACAACTGGGATGTGCGACAAGGCATCCTGGTTTGGGCCGTGGGCGCACACTACTCTGGCGCCGCCGGCGTATATGACATTCCAAAGCATTACATGCTGTTCATCCAATTCGATGACCAAGACCGGGTGCAGCGTTTCGAGAGAGCGGTTCGGCCCTCGAACAAGCCTTATGGAGATTTCCTCAAGGAATGGATTGGTGGTGCTGATAAGAAGTCATCCGAGAGATTGGACCAAAGACAGGATTGACCACCAATGGAACAAGCTCCCATGACGTATGGCCGCGAACGGGTTATAAGGCACCGAAGTGTCGCCAACATCTTCAGACTCTTTGGCGTCGCGATATTCGTCAGCCATCTTGCTGGCTGTGCCTCCACCGGTTTGCCGACGGTCGAGGAAAGAACGGCAGTCGGTGCCAGCGAGAAGGCAATTGTGCTGTTGAGGGTGCTATGTACCACCGAGGGACAACAACCCTATGAAGCGTTCGGCTACTCGCTGGTGGACGACAATATCAATTTTGGGCTGGGGTCTTTCAAGACCGGCGGTGAACCTGAGCGCCTGGTGCCTCTGCGCTTCTTGTCGCCGGAATCGCGCAAGAACGGCTGGACGTATTTTGTCCTCCCGCATGGGATTCATTACCTGACTGTTCACCCACCCAGGCGCACGGACGCATTCACTTACGAGCGAGGCATAAGAAATGCTCCTCGTTGGCGGATTGACATTCCCCAAGACGCCAGGCTTGTTTATGCGGGCACGCTGCGCTTTACCGGTGAGAGCGATGCGTTGCTTCTCGGCGGACGAATAGTGAGATCTATCCGAATCGACGAAATGAGCGTATCCAATGACGAAGATTTGGCGCGCAAGCTCTTGACGGAAGAATTTCCCGGGCTCGGTGAAGCACAAACCCTCCTTTTGAGCTTACAACAGGGCCCCACTATTCTGCGTTCCCCGTTGCCCTCACCAACCAGGTAGGGGCGCCAAGACAGTTGAGCAAGTTTGGCAGGTTGAGTATGTCTGTAGGCATTGCCGAGAACGGCCAGCAAGCGCATGCACTCGACCGTTTGCAGCGGCGGCGGCTGCGCAGCGTTGAAGCTGCAGAAACCCGTTTTTCGGCGATGCATGGCCTCTCGAATGGCGCGTTTTTTTCATGCCATTCGTCATTTCATCGCTTGAATCTCCGTCGCGCCGTGTCGCCGGCGCCGACTTTCTGACGGGCGACCGTTGCGGGAGTATCATTCCCAGTGCATAGGGAGGACAAACCATGAAGCCATTGCCGAACATATCCGTCATAGTGACCGGAGCGGCCTGTTCGCTGCTTTTCAACGTTCCTGCAACGTCTTTTGCGCAGGAAACCGCAAGCCCGGCGGCGCAGGCCTGGATCGACGTCGCGACATTCTCCGGCATGGGCATGCCGATGGGCGCGACGGGCGGCATGGGTGGCGCGCTCGGCGCCATGTTCGGCGGCAAGGGTGGCGGTGACGGCAACGTCTTCGGCAACACCCGGACCATGGGTGCCGGGCGCTGGGTGGATGTGACGGTTCGGGCGCGCGCCAATCCTGGTCTCGAAGAAGCCCGGCAGGCGGTGCCCGAGGCATTCCTCAGCCCGGCCCTGGAACTGAGGACGCCGAAAAATGCTCCGGCCGCCTCGCGCGATGATGAGGAGATGAAGCACGAGCCCCCGGAAAAGCCCAAGGGACGGCTGCTCTTGTACTGGGGCTGCGGCTCCGTGGTGCGCCCGGGCCAGCCGAAAGTCCTCGACATGGCGACGGCATCGGCGAGCGACTACGGCAAGTTCTTCATCGCACGCAGCGCAACGCAGCGCGGCGCCCACAGCGCCGCCGGACGCCCGGTGTGGCCGAACCCGGCTGACGGCCGCATGGTGCCGGCCACTGCGTCGCTGGTCGGCGAACACGTGTTTTCCGGCAAGGGCATTCCCGACGGTTTCCGTTTCAAGCTGCCGCCGGCACAGGACCTGATGCCGGCACTGACGCTGGAACAGGCCGAGAAGGCCGGCGTTACGGCGCTGAGCTGGAACGCGATTGCCACGGCGCGCGCCTACTTTGTCTCGGCCATGGGCAGCAACGCAAAGGAGGACATGGTGATGTGGTCCTCCAGCGAACTGGCGGACACCGGCTTCGGCCTGATGGACTACCAGACCAATGCCGCCGTCGACCGCTGGCTCAAGGAAAAGGTGCTGCTGGCGCCGGCCACAACCACCTGCAGCGTGCCCAAGGGGATCTTCGGCGAAAACGGAGGCATGCTGCGACTGATCGCCTACGGCGACGAGCTGAACCTGGTGCATCCGCCGCGGCCCAAGGACCCGAAGGCCAGGTGGGATCCGGTTTGGGCGGTCAAGCTGCGCGTCAAGTCCGTCGCCAGCGGCATGCTCGGGATGGCGGAAGCATCCGCGGAACGAGGCGACACGGGCCGCGGGCGCAACAAGACCCAGGACGAGGGCTCGCAGGACCCGCTGAAACTTCCGCAGCCGGTGGAGTTGCTGAAAGGGATCTTCGGCCGCTAGTGAACCACCGGATAAGCCGTCACACCGGCGA
This sequence comes from Sulfuritalea sp., assembly GCA_044360105.1. Taxonomy (GTDB): domain Bacteria; phylum Pseudomonadota; class Gammaproteobacteria; order Burkholderiales; family Rhodocyclaceae; genus Sulfuritalea. The sequence goes on along the minus strand of JBIKKY010000042.1, from coordinate 12,914 downwards.
ATGCCGGTGTCCGGGGCTCTGATTTTCCGGATTCCGGCATCGTCCGCGAGCCTGCCCCGAATTGCGTGACGCTGCTCCACGCGCGGTAATCCGCTATGCTTTCGCCCATGCAAGTCGTCCTCATCAGCGGCCTTTCCGGTTCCGGCAAATCCATCGCCCTCAATGTGCTGGAGGATGTCGGCTACTACTGCGTCGACAACCTGCCGGCGCCGCTGCTGTCCGGCCTGGTCGCGCATCTGCGGCTGGAGGGGCATGAGCTGGCTGCCGTGGCGGTGGACATGCGCGGCGGCGCGAGCATCGCGGCGCTGCCGCCGCAGTTGCGCAAGCTCGAGGCGGAAGGCGTCACGCTGCGCTTCGTCTTCCTCGATGCGCGCAACGATGTGCTGATCCAGCGCTTCTCCGAAACCCGCCGGCGCCACCCGCTGGCCGGCGACGACGTCACGCTGGAAGAGGCCATCGCCCGCGAACGCGAGGCGCTGGAGATGCTGGCGTCGCTCGGCCACCACATCGACACCAGCGACCTGCGGCCCAATGCACTGCGCGCCAGCATCAAGGATTTCGCCGCGCTGGATGAACGCAGCGGCCTGATCCTGCTGTTCGAGTCCTTCGGCTTCAAGAACGGCATACCGCTCGATGCCGACCTGGTGTTCGACGTGCGCTGCCTGCCCAATCCGCATTACGATCCGGCGCTGCGCCCGCTCACCGGACTCGACGCCGAGGTGATCCGCTTTCTCGAGGCGCAGCCCGAAGTGGCGCGCATGGAAGCCGACCTGCGCCGCTTCATCGGCGACTGGCTGCCGGCCTACGTCCGCGACAACCGCTCCTACCTGACGGTCGGCATCGGCTGCACCGGCGGCCAGCATCGCTCGGTGTATCTGGCAGAAAAGCTCGCTGCGCATTTTCGCGGGTCGGCGCGTGTGCTGGTGCGGCACCGCAGCCTGATCGAATGACGGAGCGCATCCCCGACGGCCTGCGCGAGATGCTGGCGCAGGCGACGGGCGGCGGCCACCTGCCCTGGCGCACGCTGCTGAAACCCGGCGACTGGCTGCTGCTGGTTTGCGCCGCGGCAGTGGTGGCGGCGTCCTATCCGCTGCTGTGGCGCGGCGGCGTGGCGGACCGCGCCATCGTCAAGCGCGACGGGCAGCTGGTGACCGAACTGGCGCTGAATGTGGCGCGCAAGTACGAAGTCACCGGCGCCATCGGCACCACGGTGATCGAGGTGCAGCCCGGCCGCGCCCGCGTGCTGTCCGATCCCGGACCGCGCCAGTATTGCGTGCAGCAGGGCTGGCTGACGCGCGCCAATGCCGTGGCGATCTGCGCGCCGAACCATGTCACGCTGCAACTCGCCGGACGCGGCGGCAAGAACACCAGCTATGACACCCTCAACTATTGAGCTGCCGGTCAGCGCCGACGACTACCGCATCGCGCGCTATGCGGCGGCGGCGATCGCGCTGACCGTCGCCGAGGCGGCGCTGCCGAGCCCGCTGCCCGGCATCAAGCCGGGGCTGGCCAACATCATCGTGCTGGTGGTGCTGGTGCGTTACGGCTGGCGCGACGCAGCCTGGGTCAGCCTGTTGCGCGTGGTCGCCGGCAGCCTGGTGATAGGCCAGTTTCTCGCGCCGGGATTTTTCCTGGCGCTGGCAGGCGCCGTGTGCAGCCTGGGTGTGCTGGCACTGGCGCAACACCTGCCGCCGCGTCTTTTCGGCCCGGTGTCGATCAGCGTGCTGGCGGCCTTCGCCCACATCGGCGGGCAGCTCGTGCTGGCCCGCGCCTGGCTGGTGCCGCATGACGGCGTCTTCTACCTGCTGCCGCTGTTCGCTACCGCGGCGTTGTTTTTCGGTACCGTCAACGGTTTGGTCGCGGCGCGCTTGTTGGCCGTTCCCGTCGCCCTGCCTCCATCCGCGAAAGCCGCCGCATGATCATTCCCTTGTTTCCCCTGCAGTCGGTACTGTTTCCCGGCGGGCGGCTGCCGCTGCGGATTTTCGAGCAGCGCTACATGGACATGGCCAAGGTCTGCCTCAAGGAGTCAGCTTCCTTCGGCATTTGCCTGATCGCCAGCGGCGAGGAAGTAGCCGCTGCCGGCAAGAAGCCGGCCGTGCCACACATGGTGGGCACGCTGGCGCATATCGCCGAATGGGACATGCTGCAACTGGGCGTGCTCGACATCGTTGCGCAGGGAGGCGAGCGCTTTCGCCTGCTGCGCCACTGGACGGAGGATTCCGGGCTGTTGCGCGGCGAGATCGAACTGATGGCCGTTCCGCCCGTGCTGCCGGTTCCGGGTTCCTACGCGCGGCTGGTGCCGCTCTTGCGCGCCATCGTCGATGAAATGGCGGCCGGTGCGCCCAATGCGCCCGCCACGCCGCACCGTTTTTTCGACGCCGGCTGGCTCGGCATGCGCTATGCCGAAGTGCTGCCGATTCCGGCGGCCGCCAGGCAAAAATTGCTGGAACTGGACGACAGCATTGACCGCCTGGAAATCATTTATCGGTTTCTTGAGAGCAAGGGCTTGTTGCCCGACGCCTGAAAGCTCGCGAATAAATCTACTGTGCGTGCCGGATCGGGGATTGGGCGGTGCTCGCTATCCTCACGTATAAAAACATACGTTCCGGTAGCTGCGCTCCGGCCGCACCCCGCTGCGGCCCGCTCGCTACGATTTATTCACAAGCTTTTCATTTCTTCCAGGATGCGCCGGATCGGTGCCGGCAGCGCGGCGACGCCGGTGTTGGTCAGGTTCAGCCATTGCAGGCCCGGCTCCATTGCTGCGTGGCCGGGATTCACGCGCAGCAGCAGCGGCGTGATGCGCAGGCGGAAATGGCTGAAGGCGTGGTCAAAAGTCGGCGCTGGCGACACGGCGATTACCCGACAGGCATAGCGGCGTTCCGCCCACTCCCTGGCATCCGTGTCCGCGGGCAGTTCCGGCAGCGACAACAGGCCGCCCCAGATACCGGCCGGCGGCCGGGTTTCGAGCAGGACGCGGTCGCCGTCCTGCAGCACCAGCAGCGTGGCCTGGCGTTGCGGAGTCGCTTTGCGCGGCTTGGGTTCCGGCAGCTCCGCGGTGCGGCCGCTGCTGAGGGCGACGCACATTTCGCTCAGCGGACAGGCTTCGCAGCGCGGCTTGCTTCGGGTGCACACCGTGGCGCCGAGATCCATCTGCGCCTGGTTGTAGGTGCTGGCGGCGCGAGCGGGCATCAGTTCTGCGGCCAGCGCCCAGAGGCGTTTTTCGACCGCGCCGCTGCCGGAAAAGCCTTCGATGCCGAAGGCGCGGCAGAGCACGCGCTTGACGTTGCCGTCCATGATCGGCGCATGGGCGCTGAAGCAGATGGTGGCGATGGAATTGGCCGTCGAGCGGCCGATGCCGGGTAGTTGCGCGATCGCGTCGGGGCTGCGCGGAAAGCTGCCGCCGTGCTCGCGCATCACGGCCTGCGCGCAGGCGTGCAGGTTGCGCGCGCGGGCGTAGTAGCCCAGACCGCTCCACAGCGCCATGACCTCCGCCACCGGCGCGGCGGCGAGGTCGTCGAGTTGCGGCAGGCGCTCGAGGAAGCGCCGGTAATACGGGATCACCGTCGCCACCTGCGTCTGCTGCAGCATGATTTCCGACAGCCAGACGCGATAGGGGTCTCTGGTGTTCTGCCAAGGCAGGTCGTGCCGCCCGTGACTTTTGTGCCAGCGGATCAGGCGTGAAGAAAAATCTTTCACCACCAAGGCACCAAGAACACCAAGTGGCACAAAGAAGGGCATTGAAGAATAACTTGGTGCTCCTTGGTGTTCTTGGTGTCTTGGTGGTGGGGCTTAGCCTTTGACCGGTTTCACCAGCGAGGCCGCAAGCTTGGCGCGGCGGCGCGCTTCGTCCGTGGTGTCGGCATTCGCCACCGCCACGCCCATGCGGCGCTTCTTGAAACTTTCCGGCTTGCCGAACAGGCGCAGATCGGATTCGGGTACCTGCAGCGCCTCGGCAACGCCCTCGAAGGCGATGCCCTTTTCTTCCAGGCCGCCATAGATCACGGCCGAGGCGCCGGGACGGCGCAGGCCGGTGTCGACCGGCAGGCCGAGGATGGCGCGCGCATGCAATTCGAATTCCGAAAGGCGCTGCGTCGCCAGCGTCACCAGGCCCGTGTCGTGCGGGCGCGGGCTGACTTCGGAGAACCAGACTTTGTCGGCCCTGACAAACAGCTCGACGCCGAAGATGCCGCGTCCGCCGAGGTTGCCGGTAACCGCCTTGGCGATGTCGCGCGACTTCTGCAGCGCCGCCGGCGTCATCGCCATCGGCTGCCAGGATTCGACGTAATCGCCATTGACCTGCACATGGCCGATCGGATCGCAGAAGAAGGTTTCGACTTCGCCGGAAGCGCCGACCGCGCGCACTGTGAGCAGGGTGATCTCGTACTCGAAATCGATGAAGCCCTCGACGATCACTCGCCCGGCGCCGACGCGACCCGCCGCCTGCGAGTAGTCCCAGGCGATGTTCACGTCGGCCTGGCTCTTGAGCAGCGACTGGCCTTTTCCGGATGAGGACATCACCGGCTTCACCACGCAGGGAAAGCTTATGCCGCCGTCTATGGCGGCCTGCAATTCGGCCAGCGTATCGGCGAACTTGTAGGGCGAGGTGGCGAGCCCGAGTTCCTCGGCGGCGAGGCGCCGTATCCCCTCGCGGTTCATGGTCAATTGCGCGGCACGGGCCGTGGGTATCACTTCAGCCAGGCCCTCGCGCTCGATCTCGACCAGCATCGCCGTGGCGATGGCCTCTATTTCCGGCACCACCAGCGCGGGCTTTTCCTTTTCGATCAGCGCGCGCAGGGCGGCGCCGTCGGTCATGGCCACGACGTGGCTGCGGTGTGCCACCTGCATGCCCGGGGCATCGGCGTAGCGATCGACGCCGATCACTTCGCAACCCAGCCGCTGCAATGCGATAATGACCTCCTTGCCCAGCTCGCCGCATCCCAGCAGCATGACGCGAGTGGCGGAATCAGAAAGCGGAGTGCCGATACGTTTGGCGATGCCCATCAGGTGCTCCCGATAATGTGATGTTCCCCGATTTTAGAGCCTGTTCGCGAGTAGCCCCGATGAACCAGCAGTACCCGCCTTTTCTCGACACCCGCAGCCTGCGCGATGCGCTGGGCGAATTCGCCACCGGCGTCGCGGTGGTCACCGCATGCGGCCGCGACGGCCAGCCGGTCGGCGTCACCATCAATTCCTTCGCCTCGGTTTCGCTCGATCCGCCGCTCATACTGTGGAGCCTCGGCCTGCAGTCGCCGTCCCTGGCGGTGTTCGAGGCCTGCAGCCATTACGCCGTGAATATCCTCGCCGCCGACCAGGCCGATTTGTCGCAACGCTTTTCGCAGTCGCAGAACGACAAGTTCGCCGGCATCGAGATAGAAGTCGGCGCCGGCGGCACGCCGCTGCTGCCGGGTTGCTGTGCCTGGTTCGAATGCCGCAACGAGTTGCGCTATCCCGGCGGCGACCACATCATCCTGATCGGGCACGTCGAGAACTTCAGTCGTCAGGAGAAGCCGCCGCTGATCTTTCACGGCGGGCAATACCGCGCCCTCGCTTGACCGCGACCCCTTCCTCCTCCCGCTCCGGCTGGATCGCGGTCGCTGCCACGATCTGCATCTGGACCGGCTTCATCCTGGTGTCGCGCGCCGGCGGCAAGGGCATGCTGACCGGATGGGATGTGGCGGCCCTGCGCTTCGGCGTCGGCGGGCTGATCGCCCTGTTTTTTCTGTCGCGCGTCAGCCTGCCGCCGCTGAGGGTGATCGCGCTGTTCAGCGTTTTCGGCGGCATCGGCTATGCGGTCACGGTGTATTCGGCCTTCCGCCTGGCGCCGGCCGCCCATGCCTCGGTGTTGATGCCCGGTGCCTTGCCCTTTGCCACGGCGGTCATCGCCTGGCTGTGGCTCAAGCAGGCGCCGTCGCGCGTGCAGCGGCTGGCCCTCGGTCTGGTGTTTGCGGGGATCGTCCTGACCGCCGCCGATACCTTGTCGCACGGCGCCCGGCTCACCGGTTTGCAACTGCTCGGCGACGCGCTGTTCCTTACCGGTTCGTCGGCCTGGGCGGTGTTTACCCTGCTGCTGCGCCGCTATCCGATGCCGCCGCTGGCGGCGACGGTGGCCACCACTTTGGGCAGCGCCGTGGCCTATCTGCCGATCTGGTGGTTGTTCCTGCCCAGCACCCTGGGCCAGGCGCCGGCGGCCGAGATCGCCATGCAGGCCGTGTACCAGGGCGTGCTGGTGGTGTTCGTCGCGATGCTGTTGTACACCTTTGCGGTGCGCCAGCTCGGGCCGCAGCCCGTGGCCCTGATGATGGCCGTGGTGCCGGGTCTTTCCGCCCTGGCGGCGGTACCGGTGCTGGGCGAACCGCTCTCGCTGCTTTCGCTGGCGGGACTGGCCGCCGTCACCGCCGGCGCGGTGATGGGGGCGCGGCAGGTGTCGAAACCGGCATAGCCAGTGCTTGCAGGGGCCGGTACAAGCCCCCGGCAAGGATCAATGGCCGTTGGCGACCTTGTGCGTAACGCTGTGCTGAATCCTTGAGCAGAGCAGATTCAAGCTTTTGCCAAGAGCGGCCAGTCCGGCGCGGGCGCGGTTGGCAAGCACGCCGCCGGAGATGCGCAGACGCGCGGCCATTTGCCCATACATGCGGTGCATTTCAATGGCACGCATGCGGCGGGCTTCTTGTTCGATGGCAATGGTGTCGAGGGGGAGCATGATGTTGTTTCCTTTTAATGATGCGGTGCAGCACCGCATGGCCTCCAATGTAATTACTTATTCAAACAATGACAATCGCTAATTCATGAACAACATTGATGAAAAATATTCCATAATAGGTCCATGGATCGTGCCGGGGAGATGACTGCTTTTGTTCGCGCCGTGGAAACCGGCGGGTTTTCTGCTGCAGCGCGGGATCTGGGCCTGACTCCGTCCGCGCTGTCCAAACTGGTGACGCGGCTGGAGGACCGGCTCGGCGCCCGCCTGCTGCAGCGGACCACGCGTCGCCTGCAACTGACCGCCGAAGGCGAGGCCTTCTACGCCAGGGCGCGGCCGATACTCGCGGCCATGGCCGAGGCTGAGGCCGAGGTCACCGAAGCCGGCGCCAGTGCGCGCGGCCTGTTGCGCCTGCATTGCGGCTCGGCCTTCGGCATGCACCAGCTGGCGCCGGCGATACCGCGTTTCCAGGAACGCCATGCCGCCGTCGAACTCGACATCACCATCAGCGACCAGCCGCTGGGCGCCATGGAGGAAGGTATCGACCTCGCCATCCGCATCGGGCCGCTGGACGAATCCTCCATGGTGGCGCGCCGCATCTGCAACCTTGAACGTGTGATCTGCGCTGCGCCCGCCTACCTGCAGCGACATGGCACGCCGCGCACGCCGGACGACCTGCAGCGGCACAACTGCCTTTGGATCACCAGCCTGCCGGCGCTGCGCCGCTGGCCCTTCGATACCGACGACGGCATCCGCGTCGTGCATGTCGGCGGCAATGTCGTCGCCAACAATGCCGAAACCGTGCTGCAACTGGCCGTCGCCGGGGTCGGCATCACGCGCCTGACCGATGTCGTGGTCAGCGAGGCGATTCGCGGCGGCGCCCTGGTGCCCATCCTGACCGACTGGCACCACGTCGAACCGGTGCCGCTGTTCGCCACCTATCCCAGCGGGCGCAACCTGTCGCCCAAGGTGCGCGCCATGGTGGATTTCCTGGTCGAGGAATTCGGCGGCGCGCCCTGGCGCAAGCTGCGCGCCTGAGATGTCCATTCCCGCCGCACTTTCGGGAATGGATTGCGGGGCATGATGCCCGCTGAAATGTAAACTGCGCCATGGCTATCCTGACTCTTCATCCCGGCAAGGACAAATCCGTCCTGCGCCGCCATCCCTGGCTGTTCTCCGGCGCCATTGCGCAACTCGACGGTCGCGCGCGGCCGGGCGACACGGTCGATGTCGTCTCCCACGAAGGCCGCCCGCTGGGCCGCGCGGCCTGGAGCCCGGCCTCGCAGATCCGCGCCCGGGTCTGGAGCTTCGATCCGCAAGAGACTATCGACCACGCCTTCTTCAAGCGTCGCGTCGCGGCGGCCGTGGCGCGCCGCGCCGCGCTGCCGGAACTCGCTGGACAGCAAGGCCTGCGCCTGATCCACGCCGAATCCGACGGCCTGCCCGGCGTCATCGCCGACCGCTACGGCGACACTGTCGTGGTGCAGCTGACCACGGCCGGCGCCGACAAGTGGCGTGCCGCCATCGCCGACTCTTTGCACAAGGCCACCGGCTGCGCGCGCATCTACGAGCGCTCGGATGTCGAGGTGCGCAAGCTCGAGGGCCTGGAACCCGTCACCGGCTGGCTGCAAGGCGCCGCGCCCGACGATGAAATCGTGATCGCGGAAAACGGCGTGCGCATGGCGGTCGACATCCTCGCCGGCCACAAGACCGGCTTCTACCTCGACCAGCGCGACAACCGTCGCCGCGTCGCCGAACTGGCACTCGACCGGCGCGTGCTCAACTGCTTCTGCTACACCGCCGGCTTCTCGCTGCAGGCACTGGCCGGCGGCGCGCGTGAGGTGGTGTCGGTGGACAGTTCCGGCCCGGCGCTGGCCACCGCGCAGCGCAACCTGGCGCTAAATCCCCGGCTCGATGCGGCGCGCGCCGTATGGCGCGAGGCCGACGTCTTCGCCGAGCTGCGCAACTTGCGCGCCGCCGGCGAGCGTTACGACCTCATCATCCTCGATCCGCCCAAGTTCGCCCACACCGCGGCGCACGCCGAGCGCGCCGGGCGCGCCTACAAGGACATCAACCTGCAGGCGCTGCAATTACTTGCGCCGGGCGGATTGCTGATGACATATTCGTGTTCGGGCGGAGTCAGCGCCGAACTGTTCCAGAAGATCGTAGCCGGCGCGGCACTGGACGCCAAGCGCACGGCGCGCCTGGTGCAGCACCTTCACGGCGCCGCCGACCATCCGGTCGACCTGGCGTTTCCGGAGGGCGAGTACCTCAAGGGCCTGCTGCTGCAGGTGGATTGAAATTTATTTCTCCGGCCGGGCCGGAGACGGTATCCCTTGCGGACGGCGCTGGGCGTAGCGGGGAATTCGTGGAGCACTGCTCCGCGTCCGCGCAGCCGGCCGGGTGTGCAAAGCCGGCCGTGGAGATGACGGCGCTACTTCTTCTTCGGCTCCTCGTAGGGAGCGACCTTGTCCACCGTCAGCCGGTAGCCGGCGGAACCCCAGGGCGTGTTGGCGTACTGCAGACTCAGGGTGCCGCTGACCCAGACCGCGTCCATGCTGTGCAGGTTGGTGACGGGTTTCTTTGCCACGACGTGGATGATCTGGTTGGCCGGCGGCGGCGGGCTGTGGATGCAGGCGCCGAAGTAGGGCACCAGCAGGAACTCGGAGACCTTGCCGCCCTTGTTTTCGAGCGGGATCGCGAAGCCGGGCAGCCGGATCTTCGCCCCGGCCAGGCTGGGCTCGGTCGGCGCCCTGTCCCACAAGGCTTTGATCTTTTCCAGCGCTTCCATGGCGCGCGGATCGGAGTCCTGCAGCTTGTCGAGATCGAGCGCCTTGAACTCACTGGCCGGATCCCAGCCCTTGGGCACCAGAGCCTCCCATTTGATCTCCCGGTAATCGTCGGCCGCATGCAGCGACGGGGCGAGGCAGAGGGCGAGCAGGATCAGCAGTCTTCGCATGGATTTCTCAAAGTTTTGGGGTCAGGCCGTCGGCCAGCGACATGCGCCACGCTCGCCAGCCGGGTACCAGGCTGGCCAGAAGGCCGGTGGTGATGACCGCGCCGACCAGCGCAAGTTCCGTTGCACCCGGCAGTCGCGTGGCAAGCACGACGCCATAGTGCTCCAGCAGCCAGGGCGCGGCGAGCGCGCTGCCCAGCCCGAGCAGGGCGATACCGAGCAGGGCCCCCAGCGCGGTCACCAGCACGCCTTCGGCGGTCAGCATCAGGAAGATCTCGCCCGGCCCGGCCCCCAGCGCGCGCAGGATCGCCAATTCGCGGCGGCGTTCGTTCAATCCGGCGAGCAGCGTCGCCGCCAGCCCGGCGAGCCCGGTCAGCACCACCAGCGCCGAGACCGCCAGCAGCGTGCGCTCGACCGTGGCGATGGTCTGCCACAGTTCGTCGAGCGCCACGCCCGGCAGCACCGCCAGCAGAGGCTCGCCGCGGAATTCATTGACGAAGCGCTGCATGCGGAACACGTCGCTGCGCTGCTTCAAGCCGACCAGCGCAGCAGTGATCTGCTTCGGCCGGAGGTCGAACCTGGTGACCAGCCCCGGCGCGATATTGAGTCCGGGGACAGGCGCGCCGCCGACCCAGTCGAGGTGGATCGCGGTGATGGCTTCGAGGTTGACGTGCACGGTGCGGTCGACTGGCGTGCCGGTGGCGGCGAGGATGCCGACGACGGTGAAGGGCTTGTCGCCGTGCTCCGCGCCGAGTTCGCTCATGCCGTGGTTGAGCGTGATCCTCTGCCCGACGCGATAGCCCAGGCGATGCGCGACTTCGGCGCCGATCACGGCTTCGAACAGGCCGGCCGGATGGGCGGCGAAGGCGCGCCCATCGCGCAGGCGCAGCGGTGTGCCGTCGCCGTAACGGAAGCGCTGGAAGTAGTCGGTGCCGGTGCCCAGCACGGCATGGCCGCGATGCGAATCACCGAGGCTCAGCGGCAGCGCCCAGTCGACCGCCGGATGCGTGGCGACGGCGGTGTAGCTGTCCCAGCCTATGTTGTTGCTGGCGGCGCCGGCATGGAACACCGCATAGAGCATCAGCTGTACGCCGCCGGTGCGTGCACCGACCACCAGGTCGACGCCGGACACGGATTGCGTGAAGCTCTGCCGGGCATCGCCGCGCACGCGCTCGACGGCCAGCAGCAGCGTCACCGCCAGCGCGATGGAAACCAGGGTCAGGCCCAGCGTCAGGCGCCGGCTCCAGGCCGAGAGGGCGGCAAGGCGCAGCACGGCTTTCATGTTGCCACTTCCCGCGCCACGCGATTGATCTCGTCGAGTGCCACGACGCGATCGAAATGACCGGCCAGCCGCCGGTCATGGCTGACGAATACCAGTGTCGCGCCGACCGCTGCGGATTCCTGCAGCAGCAGGTCGATGAAAACCTGCTGGCGTTCGGCGTCGAGCGCCGAGGTCGGTTCGTCGGCGATCAGGATCTCGGGGCGGCCGATCAGTGCGCGCGCGGCGGCGACGCGCTGCTGCTGGCCGACCGAGAGTTCGCCGGCCGGCTTGCGCCAGCTTGCCGGGTCGAGGTCGAGGTGGCGCAGCATGCGCCCGGCCTCGGTACGCGGGTCGGTTCCGGCGCGTTCGCGGCGGCGCGCGGAAAAGGTGCAGGGCAGCAGCACGTTGTCGATTGCCGGCAGCCAGGGCAGCAGGTTGAACTGCTGGAACAGGAAGCCGATATGGTCGGCGCGGAAGCGGTCGCGGGCGCGGCCGCCAAGCTGCGTGATGTCGCTGCCGAGCAGTTCGATGCGGCCGGCTTGCGGCAGCGCGACGCCGCCGAGCAGTCCGAGCAGCGTGCTCTTGCCGCTGCCGCTGGCACCGTGGAGGAAGATGCGCTCGCCGGCGGCGAGTTCGAAGCGCGGAATGTCGAGGCAGTTCTGCGCTTGTCGCGGCCAGCGAAAAACCAGGTCGGTGATCTTGAGCGCACTCATGCGCCCGAGCTTACCAGTTCAACGCAGGGCTCTTGGGTGTCAGCCGCTGCTTGCCCTGGCCGCTCGGCCCCACGCGTTGCGCCTCAAGCCGGTAGAGGCGCTTGAAGCTTTTGAAGATGCTGGTTTCGATCGACTTCAGCGCCGCGGGACTGGCGCAGCGGAAGACATAGCGGGCGTCGGCATCCGCATGCTCGCCGCCGTCGAATTTTGGCATGACGACTTCCGCTGTCTGCACCGAGCAGCTTGCGGCTGCGGTCGGCAACCACAGTGAGCCTGCATCCTTTAGAGTCTTCTCCATCGAGGCCAGGGCGGCTTTCTCCTTGTCGTTCTTCGGCGCGCGTTCGAAGCCGACGGCCGCGTCGAGCGGCAATTCGAGGTTCAGCGTGATCGTGTCCTTCTCTATCGCGACATCGAGCTTGCCTTCGCCATGGACATGGGCCTTTTGGGCCGCGGCGGAGAAAGAGAGTGCCGCGGCGGCGGCGAACAGGGCGGTACGGATCATGGGTATTTCCTCCATCTCAACAAAGAATCAGTGCGTATGCCCGGCGCCGAACACGATGACGGCGATGCCGCCGGCAAGCAGCAGGCCGTGCCAGCCTACGCCGCTCTGCTCCCGCTTGAGACGCGGCATCAGGTCGGAGATGGCGACGTAGGTGAAGCTGGCCGCGGCAACGGTGATGATGTAGGGCACCCAGCCCTGCGCAAGCTCCAGCGCGAAGTAGCCGATGATTCCGCCAGCAAGCGAGGCGAGGCTGGACACGCCGTTCCAGAACAGGGCGCGGCCGCGTTGCCAGCCGGCGGCCAGCAGGATGGCGAAGTCGCCCGCCTCCTGCGGCACCTCGTGGGCAACTACGGCAAATGTGGCCGCCCAGCCCAGTGCCGGATCTGCTAGGAAGGCTGCAGCGATCAGCAGACCATCGGTGAAGTTGTGGAAACCGTCGCCAACCAGGATGCCTATCGCTGCGCCGCCTTGGCCATGATGGTGGGCATGGGTATGGTCCTGACATTCCTCGCCGTTCACATGCTCGTCTTCGGTGCCATGGGAGTGGCGCCAGATGGCAAACTTTTCCAGAGCGAAGAATCCAAGAATGCCGCCGAGCAGGACGGGAAAGGCTTCGTGCGGCGTGAGCCCCGACTCCAGGGCTTCCGGCAGCAGATGCAATAGCGATGTCGCCAGCAGCACGCCGATGGAAAAGCTCACCGCATACGACAAATATTTTTTCGGCAATCCGAACAGGACAAGCGCAGCCGCCGCCAGGCTGAGGATGCCGCCGAGCAGGCAGGCGA
>JBIKKY010000041.1:0-29116 GCA_044360105.1 Sulfuritalea sp. | reverse complement strand
TGCGGTCTTACTGCGTTCGCTAGATCGGCACGATGGGTAGCCGCGATTCAGCGTTGGCCTGACTGACCGCAGTCGCAGGTTGAGCGGCCGATGGCTATGCATTTATCCTGTGACGGCATTGGGCACAGACTTGCCGGTGGCTTCCGAAACCTGACCGTCCGCAACCAGTCTGTTTGAGTCATCGACCTCAGCGTTGAGTAGCTTTCAGCCTGGACGGCTATTCCAGACTGCAAGCGGCCCGATGACTGAAGCATCTCCAATGTCCGGTTAACTTGTGAAGCCGACTGATGAGCTATGTATTGCTGACTTATGTTCCAGCCTTTGCCCGACGCGTTGCACCATGAATAATAAGTCTATATGGCTAACATGGTCATTGATTAGAATGCGATTTCCGATGCAGGTTTCATCCGCACAACCAGTTGCGCCAAGGGGAGCACTACTTGAAGGGAATTCGAGCCGTCCTGTTGTTGGCTGTGTTGCTGAGTTCGCTCTGCGTGCAAGCGCAAGCCGGCCTTCTTGAACGTGCCAACGAACTGATTAGCCAGGGACAGGCGAAATCCGCGCTTGAATTGCTGCTGCCGGACGGCGCCAGTTTTGCTGCGGATGCGCGCTATCACTACCTGCTCGGCACGGCCTATTTCGATGTCGGCGACCCCGAAAATGCCATCACGGCGTTTCGCGATGCACTGAGCATCAATCCGCAACTCTTGCAGGCCGAGGCAGAACTGGGTCGGGCCTATCTGCTCACCGGCAACTATCTTGCGGCGCAGTTCGCCTTCGATAACGTCAAGCGCGGCAACCCGCCCCCCGAGGTAAGCGCCGCCATTGACAGCTATGTCGAAAAGTTGCACAACAGCCTGCAATCCCAGCGCCCGCGCTTTCGCGGCAGCGTATCGATCGGCATCGGCCACGACAGCAACGTCAATTCAGCAACCTCGGCGCAACGGGTGCTGTTGCCCATCCTGGGGGGCATCACCGCCACGCTGGATTCCGCCGCACGTGAGCGCAGTGACAATTTCATCAGTGCCGGCATCGAAGCGAGCGGCTTCACGCCGCTCGACGACCAAACCGAATTGTTCCTCGGTGGCGGCACGCAGTTGAAGGCCAACAACAAAATCGACGAATTCGATTTCCTGACCGGCAATGCCAGCGGCGGGGTGCGCTACGCCTACGGTTCCCATCAGGAGAGCCAGATTTCCCTGTCGGTCAGTGCCGACTCGATTCACCAGGACAATATTCGGGTACGCGATTCGTATGGGCTGAATCTCGAATACCGCTATATTTTCCATCCCCTGGCCGAAGCGTCCGCCTTCGCGCAGCAGTCGAAGCTCGAATATCCGCGCGAACCTTTTCGCGATGCCGACCGTAAGGTCTATGGCTTCGCCCTCAATCCGGTCGCCTTCGGCAAGCGTCTGTTCAACCTGCCCCCGGTGGCAAGCGTGTATTGGGGCAGCGAACGGCCGACGGCGTCGGGGGTGGATCATCTGGGCTATCGCCTGACGGGCGTTCGTACCGCTGCGTTCGCGCAGTTCAACTCGCGCTTTGCCTTGTTTGCCGGTCTTGGCTACGAGCGGCGCGCATATGGCGACCCCGATCCTCTGTTTGCAGAGACAAGAGTCGACCGGCAGACCGACTTTAACGCCGGGTTCATCTATGCCATGGACTACGGTTGGTCGTTTACGCCGGTGATCAGTTACACGGACACACAGTCAACGCTGGATGTATTCAAATACGATCGCATGGCGGTAACGGCAACCCTGCGCTATCAGTTCTAGGAGCTTGCGATGAAGCAACTTTTCCATCTTCTTTGCATCGCAGGAATCTTGGCGCTGGTGAGCGGTTGCGCGTCTCCGCTATATTTCCTCACAACTGATACAGGCTCAGAATTCAGGCCACGGGCCGACGGCGCCGCGGCTGCCGAAGGGGCTAGCGCCACGATCGATGGACTGCATCTCGCCTATGCGCAGCGTGCAATTGGTGGTGGCATTTATGGTCCGGGCAAGGCGCTATTCGCTGGTCCGCTGCTCAAAACCTTCACGATGGACGGGTCGTTCAGCCGGTCTAATTTGACCCCGGCCCCTGGGTTCTTTGATTTGCAGACTAATTGGCAGGGCTACGCCGGCAGTGCCGGCCTTGATCCGATTATCAGTTGGGGCAACTGGTTTTCTGCTGAAGCAGCGATGGGGTCGAGGGACAATTTGGTCCAATTGGGTGGTGATCGGAGTTTCAGCGCTGATTCGGTTTCCTCTGGTGCCAACGCGGCATCGTTCTATTACGTGGTGGGCGTCCCGACTCCGGTATTGCCGCAACAGGGTGTAGCGGTGTATCAATCGATTGGTGGCGGGCAAACATCGATTCGAGCCGACGCATTGGGTACGTCTGTCTCTGCGCGTTCTATTTTCGGACGCGTGGGCGTGACATGGGGCACGGCCACACCGAAAGTCGGGCTTGACCTGGCAACAACGTTTACTGCAACACACGTTTTTATTCGAACGACGGGGGGGATAGAAAACACCAGTTCGTCCGAAGTGGTCATGCGATCCGGCACAGCGACTTTTTCAGGTGTCGGGGTTCCTGTAATTGGAGACTGGGGTGCGCCTTGGGGCAAGGACCAATTGGCTCCATTCACCGTTAGTGTCGATGGATTTTTTGCAGGGCCAGAGGCAGAGCGTGCTGGATTGACCTATTGGAGCTCGGACGGATATCACGCGGGCAACGCGGTTTTTGCTTTCCAGTCGCTTACCTCGAGCGGTTCGGGTGGGTCGGGTGGGACAGGCGGGACCGGTGGTACGGGCGGATCGGGCGGATCGGGCTCCTTCACCGCTCCCCTCGACACATCGTCCCCGCCTCTGGCCATGGTCTACGCCGGACCGGGCGGCGGCTTGGTCGATCAGTCGACCAATGTCACTGCGATAACGCAGGACGGCACGACCGGTCTGATCACCAGCTATACCAAAACCGGAATCGACACCTACGTCAAAAACACGGCCCAAGGCGCCGACGTGGGAGGCGATGCACTGATTACCTGGGGTCGCTGGGTGGGCGGCACGCCGCAATTGCTCGGCACCGGTGGCGGGCCTTCAAACGGCGCTACCATCGGCGCGGAACAGGGATTCCACTATGTCATCGGCAAGCCCTCGCCTAGCCTGCCGGCAACAGGCACGGCGAACTTCACGCTGCTAGGTGCCACCAAGCCGACTTTTGGCGATGGCGGCTTGCCGGCGGGAACGCTGACCAGCGCCGCCATGGCGGTCGAGTGGGGTGGAACTGCCGCAACGAAAGTCGGCGTCAACATGACGGTGACGATGCCCGGCGACGCCAGTTATCAAATCGTGACGACGGGCGGAACTTCGACTCCGGGTACGTCCGAAATTTCCACCGGCGGGAGCGCCATGTTCTCCGGATTCAGCATCCCGGTGACGGGAGGTGCCCGTGCCTGCAACGGTGGTACCTGCGACGCGACCATCAGGGGGATGCTCACCGGCACCGACGGTGCGCGCGCCGGGTTGATCTACACCGTGAAGCCGGCCGTCGGCCCGCCCAATTCGGGTATTAGCATCGTCGGCGCGGCGGCGTTCAACAAACAATAGACGGCTGCCCATTTGGACGGCCGGTTGACTCCGATACCCGACCTTACAATTACACTCATTCGCCATCGTGAATGACCAGACTCGCTGCGTAGCCGCCTTCACGGCAAGAATATCACTAACGCATAGCGAATGGCAGCTCCCGCATTTTCGGGGTTTCCGGCGAACGGCCGCTCCCGGGTTTCCCCACCGGCTCTTATGGGCACTTAACCGCCGTCCCTGAAACCTGACCGGCAGCTTGCAGTCTTTAGCCGACCTCCTGGCCGATGCGCTTCACGGCTTCCTCTGGCTCCGTCAGCATCCGCGGCGTTGCCCGCGTCCCGCCCTTGACTCCACGCATGGCGGATTGCAGGCCGGAACTCGGGGAAGGGCATCGGCGGCGCGTTCGCTTCACCCTCGGCGATGTATTGCAGGCTGATGCCGCCGGGCAGCGCGGCATGGGAGTGGTCCGCGCGGTCAGTCCCTGAAGACCGGGTCGCGCTTCTGCATGTTCGCCGCGCCGGCCTCGAACAGGTCCGCCGACATCAGCATCGCGGCGTTCCAGGTGGCGACATAGTTGAGGCCGTCGGCGACGCTGTGGTCGCGCGCGTAGGTGATCATTTCCTTGCAGCCGCGGATCGACAGCGGCGACTTGGCGGCGATGCTGCGGGCGATTTCCATGACGCCCTCGTGCAGCGCTTCGGGCGTGTCGAAGCAGCGGTTGACCAGGCGCATCTGCTGCGCTTCGGGGCCTTCGACGCGGCGCCCGGTGTAGGCCAGTTCGCGCGCCATGCCTTCGCCGACGAGGTGGGGCAGGCGCTGCAGGGTGCCGACGTCGGCGGTCATGCCGACATCGATTTCCTTGACCGTGAAGTAGGCATTGGCCGAGCAGTAACGCATGTCGCAGGCGGTGATCAGGTCGATGCCGCCGCCGATGCAGGCGCCATGGACAGCTGCCAGCACCGGTTTGCGGCAGCGCTCGATGGAGCTCAGCGTGTCCTGCAGCTTGAGGATCAGGCGACGCAGCTTTTCGCGGCGGCGGCCGTCGCAGTCGTCTTCGATTTGGGAGCCGAGACCCATGAGCATGGCGAGATCGATGCCGGAGGTGAAGTACCTGCCGCGCCCTTTGATCACGCCGACACGCGCTTCCGGGGTGCCGTCCAGCCACTCCATGGCCTGCCCGATTTCATACCACATCGGTTCGCTCATGGCGTTGGCCTTGTCCGGCCGGTTGAGGGCGATGGTGGCGACGCCGGCATCCAGCGTGAGTTCGAGGGTGCTGAATTCCATGTGGTTCCTTTCGGGGAGGATCAGAAGTCCGGGGGCAACGCGAAATTCTCGCGCACCTGCGCCAAAACGGGGCTGATCGAGAGGGAGGATGCGGGGCGATGGGTCACCGCTTCAAAGGCAAGAAAATTCACGCTGCAGCTTCTACTGACCGGCCGTCTTGCCGCTCACCAGCGCCATGCGGCGCTGGCGTGCCGCCGCACCCGCCGCATCCCCCGCCGCCGCCAGCCGGTCACGATCAAACCCCAGCCAGGCCAGCAGGGGACGACGCCAGCCCTGTTGCGCCGCCGTATCGATGGCAAGGGTGATGCCGGGCGGCGGCAAACGTCCCGCCCGCAGCAAGGCGGCAGCAGCCACCAGCCGCGAGAGCGGATCGTCGATGCCCTGCAAGACAGCCACCGCATCGCCGGCCGCCGGCACCGCCTGCTGGGCCGGTGGCAGTTGACGGGCATCCAGCCCCGTCCAGCGGCCCGCGAGATAGGCGGCATACGCGTGCGCGGCCGCATCGGCATCCTGCGCCAGCGGTTCATACGCAGGACAGTCGCCGGCTTCCAGGGCAGCAAAACGCACGGCACAGGCGGTGAGTTCGACGCGCGCCAGTTGCGTCGCCTCCCCCGTGCGCGCGACTTCACGCCGGGCGATCTTCAGTTCATGCGCCGCCACGCGCTCGCGCCCGGCCAGCCATGCGCTGGTGTACGCACTTAACGCGACATGCGCATTGGCCTGCCAGTCCGGTGCCACCGGACCGCCGGCACAACCGGCCAGGAGCAGCAGGCAGATCAGGCGCCGGATCATGGCAATTTCAACTCGCGTTCGCGCGCAAACGGCCATTTGCGGTTGAGCTCATCGACCAGCATGGAGATGCGCCGCAAACTGGCCTCGACCTCGTTGCGCAGGGCATCCAGGTCTTCGGTCGCCACCCGGGCGTTGACCGCAATCGCCCGTGCCTCGTCCAGCGTGGCATCCACCTTTTTCAGGCTGTTGCGCGCATCGTTCAGCAAGCCGTGCAATGCAGCAGCCGCCGCCTGCGATTCCGCGAGCGCGCCGCGCTCGCCGGACAAATGCGCTTCGGCCTGCGCCAACAAGCGGTTGGTGCGCGCGATCGCATCCAGAATCTGCTTGGCACCGGCCGGGCCAAGCAAACCGGGGAGTGCGCCCTGCGGCCCCTTGAGCGAGCCGGTCAGCGTCTGGACATTGGCAAGACTGGCATTCAGGGGCGCCTCGGGCCCGGTCATCTGTTTAAGGTTGTCGATCAGTTCGCGCATCGTGTTGACCAGTTGCGGAATACCGGCCGCCGCGTCGCCAATCAGCACATCGCGCCGTGCTCCATCAGGCAGCGGCGGATCCTCCAGCACGCCGGTGTAGGCGCGCAACCGCGCCCCGCCGACCACGCCGCGTTCGAGCGTAAAGACCGAGGTGGCACGCAGCCAGCGGGCATCCTTGGTCTGCACATCGACATGGATGTGTGCCTTGCCATCCTCGCCCAGCTCGATGCGCGCGACGCGGCCGATGGCAAAACCGGAAAACGTCATGTCCATGCCGACCAAGACGCCTTCGGAGTTTTCGGCGAGCAACACCAGGCGCTGTTTTTCCTCGAACAGGCCGCGTGCCGCCATGACATACAGGGTGAAGCCGCCCAGAAACACCACCAGCAACAGCAGCAGCAGATAGGACTTGGTCGTCGCATGCGGGATGCCGGCCGAGGGGGGATCGATGTCGGGTGTCGTCATGGGGTTTCAGAAGTGCAGGAGGATGAGGGCTGCGGCCTCGATGAATGCCAGCATCAGAAAAAGGCGCGCCGTGATGCGCATGTCGCTCCCGACCGCCACGCGCCGGGCTGGGTCGAGCACCAGCGTCGCCGGGGCAATACCGACGGCTGCGGCAAACAAGGCAATCTTCAACAGCAGCCCCGGCGCCGTCACCGGATCGAACACCTGCCCCACCAGATGGGTAAAACCGGACAAGCCCCAGGGCGTCAGTCCAAACACGACCAGATAGCCGACGCAAAGTACCAGCGTGCCGCTCATCAGCGTGAGCAGCACCACGGCAAAGAAATTCCCGACCACGCCAGGCAAGACCTGCTGGTCAAAAACCGCCGGGCGACACAAATCTACGCCTTGGGCGCGCAGGGCGGCCAGGCGGGTGAGCATGGCCATGCCGGAGCGCATGGCGACGAACAGGGCGGCCGCCAGCGGAATCAACTCGACCACCAGCACCCGCACGACCGCTTCCAGCGCCAGGTGCGACAATCCGTAACTCGCCGCCGTCACCGCAACAATATGTGTTGCCGCCGCGCCGAAGAGCATGGTGAGCAAGGCATAGCCGGGCAGGACCTGCCAGGCCGAAACGCACAGGGCCTGGGCCATCGCCCGGCGCACCGGCGCCTCATAGGTGGCCGGTGTCAGCGCCGCCAGCAGCGTGGCCGACGCCAACAGCAGGAAGCGCCACTCGCGGAGCAACATGCGGCGCAAGGGCTGATGCATGGGCAGATACAGCGCGCGGGACATTGTGCGGGAATCTTAACCCGATTTGCCGTCCCGTCCCGTGAATGCCCGATCAACGCCAGGGCAAATGGTATGAATACGTTTGAGCTGGCAATCGACAGGCCGTTATTCCGGCGAATACGTCACCCCGGACTCCGATCCGGGGCGGAATCCAGGCTTTCGGCGTAAAACTAAATCCCGGCTCAAGCCCGGGACCGGAGCAGGTCAGCAATCTGACGCTCGCAGTTTCAATCGCACGCGATTGTTTTGGCATTTGCGCCGTGTGCTTGAGAAATCCGACCGGCAGCAAGGGCACAAAGTCTTCGGTAGGCTATAGTTCCGGTTCGCAAAATTTCGAGCCGACATCATGTTAGTTCTGTTCGTAGCCATTGCCCTGCTGATAGCTTCCGTCGCTGCCATCTATCTGCTCTTGAAGAGCATGGGGCAGGAGGGCGTGGAAATTGCCGCGCCTGGCAGTTGCAAGAGCGGACGATGTGGCGTCCGGAAGGACGCAGGCGTGGAAGCGGGGTGTCGCCAGGAAGAGCTTCTGCTTGCCGAGGCCGATGAGATCAAGGAACTGTCCGCCCCGGATGGGCAGCATGCGCTTGCGGAACGGGAAGGCAGCCGTTCCGGCTGATCCGGGTTTTTTGGGCCGGCGGAGATTCCCTGCCGGCCGTGGCGAAATCAATGGATCGCCGGTCGCGCCGGCCGGAATGCAAGGTCGCACAGATCAAGGAAAGGAAGGCGCATGGACAACTCGCTACAGTCGTTCGATCAGGTGAAGGCTTCCGCCCTGGACATGGCGGTCAGGTTCGGGCCGAAGCTGGTGGTTGCGCTGATCATTCTTTTCGTCGGCTATATGGTCGGACGCTGGGTGGGCCAGACCCTGGAGCGCCTGCTGCTGCGCTGGAAGCTGGACGCGCCGGTGCGCACTTTGCTGATACGCATTGCCCGGATCCTGGTCCTGGCGATCTTCGCCATATTGGCCCTGCAAAACCTCGGTATCGAACTGGTGCCGCTGATCGCCGGTCTCGGCGTCGCCGGCGCGGCGGTGGCGCTGGCGATGCAGGGGATACTCGGCAATGTCGCCGCGGGCCTTACCATCATCTTCACGCGGCCGTTCAAGATCGGCGAATACATTTCCATCGCCAGGGAAGAAGGCGAAGTACTCGACATCAGCCTGTTCAGCACGACGCTGGGGCACGCGGACCGGTCGAAGGTGGTGATCCCGAACCGCAAGATCGTCGGCGAGATCCTGCACAATTGCGGCCGGATCCGGCAGCTCAATATCGCGGTGGGCGTGTCCTACGGCACCGACGTCAACCTGGCCCTGAGCCTGGTGGAAGAAATCCTGCACGCCAATCCCCGCGTGCTGCGGGACCCGGCGCCGGGCTTCGGGATTACGCGACTCGCCGAGTCCGGCGTCACCATCAGCGTGTGTCCGTGGGTCAACGTGCCCGACTACATCGCGGCGGTAAACGAGCTCAACAAGACCATCCTGGAGACATTCCGCGCCAGGAACATCGTCATACCCCTGCCGCAACGCGAGGTCCGGATGCTGGGGTAGTCTTGCGATCTTGATGGAGCATTTAACCTAGAAACCGCAATTGAAACCGCTTCAAACACAGAGAACACAGAGCCACGGAGGGCACAGAGAAAAAGCCTTGGCTTACCCGATGGGTGAGTCCTCCATGCAATCCAACTCTTTGTGTTCGCCGTGCTTTTCTCCGTGTTCTCTGTGTCAAATGAGGTTTTTGGGTTCAAACTTTGCCGAACTGTCTGCTCAGTTTCTCCACGGCGTCGCGCTCGCCGCGCACGCGCAGGAAGGCGCCATCCTCGTCGGCGCGTTCTTCGAGTACCTCGCAACTGGCGAAGATCCGGCCGCGCTGTTGCTGGGCCGACCAGGGCAGGAATAGCTCGGCCTCGACCTGGTCCTTTTGAAAGAACTCGACAATTGCCTCGCGCAGCATGGCCACGTCGGCGGCGCGGCGCGCGCTCATGACGATGCAACCGGGCCAGGCGGCGCGCAGCGCCGCTTCGCGTTCGGCTTGCGCGCCGGCATCGCCGACGTGATCTATCTTGTTGAAGACGCGGATGCGCGGCACGTCCTGGGCGCCGATCTCGGCCAGCACCTTGTCGGTGACCTCCAACTGGCGCTCGAAGCCGGGATCGCTGGCGTCGATGACGTGCAGCAGCAGCGAGGCGTCGAGCGCCTCTTCCAGCGTTGATTTGAACGAGGCGACCAGACCGTGCGGCAGGTTCTTGATGAAGCCGACGGTATCGCTGACCAGCACGCGCGGCCGGCTCTCGGGCTGCAGCGCGCGAACCGTGGTGTCGAGCGTGGCGAAGAGCTTGTTTTCGACCAGCACGTCGCTGCCGGTCAGCGCGCGCATCAGGGTGGACTTGCCGGCGTTGGTATAGCCGACCAGCGCCACGTTGGCACCGCCCTTGCGCTCCTGCCGGCGCGCGCGCTGCGTTTTGCGCTCGAGGTCCATGGCAACGATTTCCTGCTGCAGGGCGGCGATCTGGTCGCGGATCTTGCGCCGGTCCAGCTCGGTGTGCGATTCGCCGGCGCCGCGGCCGCCGGTGCCGCTGCGCTGCCGCCCCTGCGGCCCGGCGAGCTTGGCCGCCTCGCGCAGGCGCGGCGCCATGTAGCCCAGCCGTGCGATCTCGACCTGCGCCCGCGCGGCGCGCGAGGTGGCGTGGCGGTGGAAGATTTCGAGGATGACCATGGTGCGGTCCATCACCTCGCAGCCGGTTTCCTTTTCCAGGTTGCGCGCCTGCGAGGGCGAGATCTCGTGGTCCACGAAAATGGCATCGATCTTGCCGGCCTCGGGGTCGGCGGCGGCGTGCTGGGGTTTCTCGAAGGCGCCCGGTGCCGGTTCCATGTCGACGAACTCGCGGATTTCCTCGCGCTTGCCGGCGCCGAGGTAGGCCGTGGCATCGAAGCTTCCGCGTTTCTGGGTGAAGGTGGCGACGATCACGAAGCCCAGGGTCTTGGCCAGGTCGCGCAGTTCGGCCAGCGAGGCCTCGAACTCGATGTCGCTCACGTTCGGCAATTGCACGGCAGCGACGATGGCGTTGATGGGCTTTTCCTTGGTTTCTGTGCGCATGCGGGGGCTTCTTTCGATTGGGCGAAGCCGGATGTTACCCGTCAATGCCCGGCTTCCGGCATCGACCGTACCGTGCCTTGCTGCGCGGGCGGTGGGCCGGAATCCCCGGGCGTGCGCGGCGGATTCAGGCACTGGGCCTGTTTTTCCAGCCAGTACACGACGTTGCCGACGACCACCACGCTGCCGGAGATCACCGCCGAGGCCGCGGTTACCGCGCCGGCAGCGACCAGGAGCACCGCGCAGCCATCGTCCTGGCATCCCATCAGGGTTCCGATCTGGTGGGGCTGCATGATGGCCTTGCGTTCGTAGATCCCGCAGTCCGGGTTGTAGCGGGTGGTGGTCTCGGGCAGATACACGCAGCCGGCCAGCAGCATCAGCGTGAGCGCAAGCTTGAATTGCCGACCCATCCGGCTACCCCGCGATCCCGTCGAAAACCAGCTTGGCACCCGCCGCCAGCAAGGTCCAGGCCGTGACGAGGTTGAAGCCGCGCATGTCGACGGCGTGCAGCAGGCGGTAGCCGACGACGTAGCCGAGCGGGATCGCCGGCGCCAGCAGCAGCGAGACGCCGAGGTTCGAGAGGTCGATCAGGCCGAGCTGGGCGTAGGGCCCGAGCTTGGCGAAATTCACCGCCGAGAAGAAGATCACCGTGGTGCCGACCAGGCGCATCTTGTCCATGTTCTGCGGCATCAGGTATTGCATGATCGGCGGGCCACCGGCATGCGAGATGAAACTGGTGAAGCCGGCCAGTCCGCTCCAGAAGATGCCGGGACCAAAAGTCGGCGCTGACGATACGGCGAGCGCCGAACTGCGCGCGGCGCGGAAGCGGTCGAAGGCAAACAATACGGCTTCGATGCCGATCAGCAGCTTGATCCAGCGCCCGTCGACATGGCCGAAGGTAAGCCAGCCCAGCGCGATGCCGAGCATGGCGCCGGGCAGGATGATGCGCAGGTTGGCCGCGTCGGCGCGGCCGCGAAACACCACGAGGCCGATGGCATCGATCGCCAGCAGGATCGGCAGCATCACGGCGGCGGCGAAGGGCGCCGGCACGGCCAGCGCCATCAGCGGCACGCCGAGGCTGCCGGCGGCGCCGCCGAAGCCGGCCTTGGACATGCCGAACAGCAGGGTGGCGATGACCGCCAGCAGCCAGAAGGCGAAGGGCAGGGTGGCGGCGTGGTCGAACATCCGCCAATGATCGCTCAGTCGGCGCCGGCGATCCAGTCGACCGCGGCGAGCAGGGCCGCTTTCAGGTTTTCCGCGGCGGCGTCCGACAGAGGTTCGCCCAGTTCGAAGCCTTCGCCGCGTATCGCCAGCAGCCAGCAGGGCGGCGGCGCGCCGTCGTCGATCTCGGCATAGACCTTGAGCACGGCCTGCGGGCTCATGGCGTGGGTGGTGAAGCTGGCATCCCGAGCGGCTTCGATGCGGGTCAGGATGCAGGGCGCCGGCGCATCGAGGCTGGCATCGACGAAGAGCACGCGCTGACGGCCTTGCAGGTCGAGCGCGTGCTCCACCTGCAACTGAAAGTCGGTCAGGCAGTCGATCTCGCCCCATTCGGGGTGGCGCGCGGCGAGCGTCGTGAAATGTTCGACGAACAGTGGGCCCAGCGCATCGTCGCCGCGGCTGGGGTTGCCCCAGCCGAAAATCAGCGTCGGTGCCGTCAAGGCAGGGCCGGCAGTTCGCGCGTCAGGCCACGCGAATCGCGCATCACCTCGTCGATCACCGTGCCGTCAGCGCCGACTATTGCAACTTCGAGCGGCATCTGGCCGAGCGCGTGCGTGGCGCAGGAGAGGCAGGGGTCAAAGGCGCGGATGGCGATCTCGATGTGGTTGAGCAGGCCTTCGGTGATCTCGCGGCCGTTGATGTATTTCTTCGCCACTTCGCGCACGGCCGTGTTCATCGCCTGGTTGTTGTGCGTGGTCGAGACGATCAGGTTGGCGCGGATCACCTGGTCGTTGCCGTCGACGCGGTAATGGTGGATCAGCGTGCCGCGCGGCGCTTCGATGACGCCGACGCCGCGTTCCTGGCGTTCGCCGGTCGCCATGAGGTCGCTGCCGCAGATGTCGTCGTCGTGCAGCAGGTCCTTGATGGTCTCGGCGGCGTGCAGCATCTCGATCATGCGCGCCCAGTGGTAGCCCAGCGTGGCGCCGGCAGCAGAGCCGCCGTCGAAGGCCATGAACTCCTCGCGCTCCTTGTCGGCCAGCGGCGTCGGGATGCTGTCGCACATCGTGACGCGTGACAGCGGGCCGACCCGATAGGAACCTTCGTCGGCGCCGAGCGACTTGAAGAAGGGGAACTTCATGTAGGACCAGGGCTTGACGTCCTCGGCGATGACCTCCCAGTAGCGGCCGTAGTTGAAATGGTCGAACAGGGTCTTGCCGTCGATGTCGCGTGCGCGCAGGCCGCCGTGGTAGAGGTCCATCGTGCCGTCGGGGCCGACCAGGCACATGCCGGCAGAGCGGAAGCGGCCGAAGGCGTTGTACTCGGCGAGGTTCTGCTCGAACAGGCCGCGGATCAGGGCAACCGCGTCGCGGCTCCAGGCCACCATCTGGTAGGCGTCCTTCTGCAGTTCGGCGCGCTCTTCGGCGGAAAGCGACTTGTTCACGCCGCCGGGCACCGAACCGGTGCCATGCACGCGCTTGCCGGCCGTCATGCGGATCACTTCCTGGCCGTATTTGCGCAGCAGCACGCCTTTTTTCGCGATTTCCGGATGGGCGGCGACGACGCCGACGATGTTGCGCCGGGCCACATCGGAGCCAAAGCCGAACAGCAGGTCGGGCGACGACAGGTGGAAGAAGTGCAGGGCGTGGGATTGCAGGATCTGGCCGGCGTGCATCAGGCGGCGGATCTTCTCGGCGGTCGGCGTCAGCTGCTTGACGCCGAGGATCATGTCCAGCGCCTTCGATGCCGCGAGGTGGTGCGAGACCGGACAGATGCCGCACAGGCGCTGCACCATGACCGGCACTTCCCAGTAGGGGCGGCCCTGGATGAACTTCTCGAAGCCGCGGAATTCGACGATGTGCAGGCGCACCTGATGCACCTTGTTGTCATCGTCGAGCAGGATGGTGACCTTGCCGTGGCCTTCGACCCGCGACACGGGATCGATGGCGACGCGGCGCAGGGTTTCGGGAGCGGTGGCGGTTTCAAGTTCAGACATGTAAATCACCTCTTTTGACACGGAGGACACGGAGACACAGAGAACACAGAGGAATGGATTTGGGGTTCTCCGTGTTCTCTGTGTCTCCGTGCACTCCGTGTTGAAAGCGATTGGTTTGCATCAGTCGTAGTGCAGCAGGCCGTGGCCCAGGGTGGGCGTACGGCCGGCCAGCAGGTCGGTCAGCAGTTTCCAGAATGCGTCGGCGGGCGGCGGGCAGCCGGGCAGGAAGTAATCCACCTTCACCACTTCGTGGATCGGGTGCACCTTGTCCAGCGGCAGCGGCAGTTCCGGGTCGTTGGGAATGCCGGCATGGCCGAGCAGGTGTTCGGTCTGGTAAACCTCTTCGAGGATGTCGCGCAGGTCGAGGTGGTTGCGCTGTGCCGGCAGGCCGCCGTTGATGGCGCAGGCGCCCACCGCAACGAGGAACTTGCAGTTCTTGCGGAACTCGCGCAGCACATGGACGTTTTCGGCGTTGCACAGGCCGCCTTCGATGAGGCCGAGGTCGCAGGGTCCGCAGTGCTTGATGTCGGTCAGCGGCGAGCGGTCGAACTCGACCAGGTCGAGCAGCTTGATGATGCGTTCGTCGATATCGAGGAAGGACATGTGGCAGCCGAAGCAGCCGGCGAGGCTGGTGGTGGCGACGCGCAGTTTCCTTGCCGGGGGTGCGATCAGGGGAGCATTCATGATGTGGGTTCCTTGACCTGGGCGCTGATCGGCGACTTGTCGTAGCGGCGCTCGCCGATAGGCACGGCGAAGCCGCGGCGCTTTTTCAGGATCACGCCGACCGGGCAGATGCTGGCAGCGCGGTCGGTGACGGCGAAGTCGGTGTCGGCAAGGCGGCCCGATTCGCTGTTGATGTGGATGCGGCGGCCGAGGATGCCGCGCCCGCCCATGGCGAAGACGTCCTTGCCGTCGACCTCGTGCGAGGCCGTGACGCAGAGGCTGCACATGATGCAGCGGTTGAAGTCGAGCAGGATGTCGGGATGCGAGGCATCGACCGGGCGGTCGGGATAGAACATGTCGAAGTGCGGCGACACCATCTTCAACTCATAGGCCGTAGCCTGCAGGGCACAGTCGCCGCTCTTCTCGCAGGACGGGCAGAAATGGTTGCCCTCGACGAAGTACATCTGCAGCAGGGTGCGCCGCTTGTCGTCGAGTTCGGTGCTGCGGTTCTCGACGTTCATGCCGGCCTGGGCGGCCATGGTGCAGCTGGAACCGAAGCGGCCATTGACCTTGACCGTGCATAGCTTGCACGACCCGTGCGCCTTGAAATCCGGATGCCAGCACAGGTGCGGGATATACATTCCGGCCGCCGTCGCCGCCTGGATGATGGTCTGTCCCGGCGTGAAGGGAATCTCTTCGCCGTCGAGCAGGAAGGTGGTGGTTTCGTTCATGCTTTTGCCTCATCTTGCGAATTGGCTGCAAAGTGCGCGTCGGCGTCGTCGCGGCCGGTCATCTGGCGGGCCTCGGAAAGCGCCGCGTCGAGATCGAAGGCCGGCTCGTAGTCGAGCGACAGCAGCCGCTGGTCATAGGCCGGGCGGAACTTGTTGAGGGTGTCGAACACCGGGTTGCAGGCGGTATTGCCGAGGCCGCAGTGGCTGGCGCCCTGCATCAGGCGGTGCAGCTTGAACAGTTCGTTGATGTCGTAGGGCGAGCCGTGCCGGTTGGCGATCTTGTCCATGATGTTGCGCACCAGCGTCGTGCCGACGCGGCAGGGGGTGCAGAAGCCGCAGGACTCGTGGGCGAAGAAGTGCGAGAAGTTGCGCGCCACCTCGAACATGTCGCGGCGGGTGTCGAAGACCATGAAGGCGCCGGCGGTGGGCACATCCTCGAAGGCGATCTTGCGGTCGAACTCGTCTTCCGCGAGGCACATGCCCGATGGCCCGGAAATCTGTACCGCCAGTGTGTTGCTTGCGCCGCAGTCTTCCAGCACCTGGCGCACGGTGACGCCGAAGGGATATTCGTAGAGGCCCGGCCGGGCGACGTCGCCGGAAACCGAAAGGATCTTGGTTCCCGTCGATTGCCTGGTGCCGATGGCGGCGAACCAGTCGCCGCCGTTAAGCGCAATCAGCGCTGCCGAGGCAAAGGTTTCGACGTTGTTCACTATTGTCGGCTGGTCGAGGTAGCCGTTGGTCACCGGGAAGGGCGGGCGTATGCGCGGCCGGCCCGGTTTGCCCTCCAGCGATTCGATCAGGGCGGATTCCTCGCCGCAGACGTAAGCGCCGGCGCCGAGGTGGATCTCGATGTCGAAGCGCGCGCCGGGAATGTCGAGGATGCTCTTGCCCAACAGACCCTGGGCGCGACGGCGGGCAAGGACGGCTTCCAGCGGTTCCAGCAGGTAGCGGTATTCGCCGCGCAGGTAGAGGAAGCCGCGCGTGGCGCCGACGGCGTAGGCGGCCACCGTCATGCCTTCGAAGACGAGGTCGGCATACGAGCTCAGCAGCACGCGATCCTTGAAGGTGCCGGGTTCGCCCTCGTCGGCATTGCAGACGATGATGCGTTCCTGGTCCTCGCGCAGGGGCGCATTGCGGCAGGCTTCCCACTTGAAGCGGGTGGAAAAACCGGCGCCGCCGCGGCCGCGCAGTTTCGAGCGCTGGATCTCGTCGAGCATGGCCATCGGGCCGGCGATGCCATGGGGTAGGGATTCCCTGAAGGAACGATTGTTCGATGACTCCAGGCCATCGACGGATGCCCGCTCGTGTGCGGCGCGCAAGGCGGAACCGGGGGCGAAATCGCCGGCGAGGAGGATTCCGGCGCGCCGGATGTTGTCCTGAACCGCGAACCATTCCGCCGGCCATGCGGCGACGGGTGTTTCGGCGCGGATCAGATCGGCCATTTCATTCACGCGCTGCAGCGTCATCCCGGTGACGGCGCGGTAATTCACCAGCAGCGCCGGGCCCTGGTCGCACATGCCGGTGCAGGAGGTGGTGTTCACGCTGACCAGGCCGTCTTCGGAGACGCGGCCGGGTTCCAGCCAGAGCTTCTTGCACATGGCGTCCATCAGGTCGGCGTTGCCCAGCATGCGGTCGGTGATGTTGTCCGACCAGAGCACGCAGTATTTGCCGCGCGGCCGGGTGTGGAAGAAGCTGTAGAAGGAGGCGGTGCCGCTGACCATGGCGCGCGGCCAGCCGATCACCGCGGCGACCCGGGTCAGCGTGGCGGGGGAAAGCCAGCCGATTTCTTCCTGGATTTCGCGCAGGATCTGAACCAGGCGCGTGCCATCGCGACGATGGCGGTCGAGAACGGTGTCGATGGCATGGGTATCGGACATGAGCAGGCTCCCACGAGATGCAAACCAAACGCTTAGTGCAATGCAGCATAACCCGATTCGGCCGCAAGGCTTTAATCCAGGTCAAAACTTTGTTGCGGCGCCCGTAATTTGCTTGCCGCGAAAGTTCCGGTACAGGGGTTTTGGGCGCGAAGGAAGCTTTTCCGGACGCCCTCTGCTAGCATCCTTTTTTTAGCGCACATTTCGCGCCAGACGCACGCCATGATCCACGACAGTCCATTTGCCGCGCTGGGCAACACCCGCGACACCCCGGAGGTGCAGGCGCAGGTGGCGGCGATTGTCGGCAGTTTTGCGCCGGGGCACGACCTGACGCGCGTCGGCGCCAGCTTTGAACTGCTCAACCGGGCTTTCGACGGCAATCTTTCCGGCTATCAGAAGCTGAAGACCCTGTATCACAACCGCACCCATACCAACGAGGTGGTGCTGTGCACGGCGCGCATGCTGCACGGCATGCACCTTGCCGGCCAGGGGCTGGATGGCGAGCATATCGACGCGGCGCTGATCGGCGCCCTGATGCACGATGTCGGCTACCTGATGAACGATGAAGAGGCCAGCGGCACCGGGGCCCAGTTCACCGCCAGCCACGTCATGCGCGGTGTGGAGTTTACGCGCCGGCACATGGGAAGCCTGCCGCCCGGTTTGCTTGAGGCCACCATCAAGGTGATCATGCTCACCGACCATCGCCAGCATCCCGGCTGGGTCAAGTTCGACAAGCTGCAGCAACAGCGCGCCGCCTACGCCACGGCGACGGCCGACCTGATCGGACAAATGGCCAATCGCGAGTATCTCGAGCGCGTGCTGCTGCTGTATTTCGAATTCGAGGAAGCGCAGATGGGCGGCTTTGCCGATGTGCACGACCTGCTGGAAAAGACCACGGCTTTCTATCGCATGATCAAGGGCCGGCTCGACCAGGACCTGCATGGAATGTCGGTCTGCCTGGCCAGGCATTTCGGCGCGCAGGCGGGTGCCGAAAGAAACTTCTACCAGGAGTCGATCGACCGCAACCTGGATTACCTGGATCGCGTGGTGAAGATAGAGCGCGAGCATCGGCTGGAGCAGCTGCGCCGCGGCCATGTGGTGGAAAAGGTCCTGGACATGAACGCCACCCTCTGATGGAACGCATCACCATTTCGCTCGATGCCGAACTGGCTGCCGAGTTCGACAAGCTGATCGCCGAGCGCGGCTACAGCAACCGCTCCGAGGCGGTGCGGGACCTGCTGCGCACCCACCTCGAAGCGGCGCGGCAGAAGCGCGGCGAAGCGAGTCATTGTGTGGCCAATCTGTCCTATGTCTACAACCATCATGAACGCGACCTGGCCGAGCGGCTCACGGCCCTGCAGCATGGCCAGCACGACCTCACGGTGGCCACCATGCACGCCCACCTCGACCACGAGAACTGCCTCGAAAGCGTCGTCCTGCGCGGGCCGACCGCGGCGGTGCGCGGCTTTGCCGATGCGCTGATCGCCGAACGCGGCGTGCGCCACGGCCAGCTCAACCTGATCGACGTCGAAGTCGACTCCGGGCGTGCCCACGGCCACGGCTACCGGCCCGCCGGCAGCGGGCACGGGCACGTGCATCTGAAGCCCAAGACTTAGGGAAAAGCGGATCAAGTGCCATACCATTATTCCGGCGAAAGCCGGAATCCAGAAAAATCAAGGCACTGGACACCGGCTGCCGCCGGTGTGACGGCGTAGTCGGCGGCTCCCTGGCTGTGGCGCTACCCGATCACCTAGTCCTCGCCGCGCACGACCTCGATGCCGGCGCAGCCTGGCTGGAATCACATCTTGGTGTCAAGCTCGCCCCGGGCGGCAAGCACATCCGCATGGGCACACACAACCGCTTGCTTGGCCTGGGCGAGAACTTCTACCTCGAACTGATCGCGATCGATCCGGCGGTTGCGCCGCCGGGAGGGCCGCGCTGGTTCGCGCTGGACCAACTGGAGGCGTCTGACCGTCCGCGCCTGATCCACTGGGTCGCGCGCAGTGATGACATCGGGAGCGAAGCGGCTCGCAGCAGCGAAGCCCTCGGCGAGATCCTGGCCATGGAGCGCGGCGACTATCGGTGGCGCATCACCGTGCCGTCCGATGGCCACCTGCCGGGCGACGGACTGGTGCCGACGCTGATCCAGTGGGATGTACCCTTCCATCCGGCATCGCGCCTGCCGGACAGCGGCTGCCGCCTGATGAAGCTGGAGGGTTTCCATGCGCAGCCGGCGCGCATCAGGAATGCGCTGGCCACGCTCGGACTTTCGGCGCGACTCGACGTACACCCCTGCGCGGATGGCGAACCGGCGCAACTGGTCGCCTACATCCGCACGCCCGCAGGTCTGAAGGAACTCGATTAGTCGGGGCTGGCTCAGTCGGCGGTCGCGCCGGCCAGGCGCTCGCCGCGCGCCAGCCAGTTGCTGACGACGAAACTCGCCGTCAGCAGGACGATGACGCCGGCGCCCACCAGCAGTTCCTTGCCTTCGTACCATTGTGAAACATCGGTACGCAGCCAGCGAGCCAGGCCGAAGCCGGCAACGACAAAACTGATCGCCGCGACCATCAGGCCCATAACGCGCGAGGCGATGCGTGCGCGGTGGTCGGCGCGGCGCAGCAGGCCGGCGATCCACAAGCCGTTGGCACCGTCGGCCAGCAGCATGCCGGCGGTGAAGGCGGCTCCCAGCGCCAGGGTGTGGGCCACCCCGCCGTGCTGCGTGGCGGTGACCGCGAACAGCGCGGCCTGGCTCATGGTGTCGAAGGAGAGAGCGAACAGCGCACCGACGGCGGCAATTGCCAGCGGATGCGAGGTTGCTTGCAGGCGGCGCAACAGCCCGGCCTTGATGCCGATGGTGGCCACCATCTCACCGGCCGGCGCCGTCAGCACGGCACGCAGGTTGAGAATGCCGAGCAGGGTGAGGAAACCTATCGAAATCCAGGTGCCGAGGTCTTCCATCCATTCCGGGACTTGCCAGGTGTTCGAGGCTACGCCGACCGCGAGGGCGATCAGCATGACGATGGCGCCATGTCCGAGCGAAAACAGCGAACCGCACCAGCGCGCACGCGACGGGGCGATGCGCAGGTTATGACGGGTCAGCCCGTCGATGGTGGCGAGATGGTCGGCGTCGAGGCCGTGCTTGGCGCCGAGGACAAAGACCAGGGCAAGCAGGGCAATCCATTCGGTGGGCAATTCCATGGGCGAAGGCCTTTGGCTATGAATTCGGTATGAAGTCTAATAAATTCTTCATACAAAATCCATGCCTGAATTGAGCTGGCAACACAATCCACAGGAAACAGCAAGTTATGGAAAATCACAATGTTCGATGTGGTTAGCAGCTAAGCGCCCAAGCCCACGCCTATCCGGGTGGGGTTGCACGAAAAGTCGGCGCTGGCGATACGGCAATTGTCCTGGAACCCGCATCAGGCAGCGTAAGCGCGACGACCACCGCAAGCTGCAAAACAGCCCCGAATGAAAAGACCGGCGCCCTGCCGTATGTGCTAAGGTCGTCGACCCCCGTCACCCCGGATTTTGAATGGCCGCCAATCCTTTTTTCAGCAGCGATACGCTGGGCGAATTCGCCGGCCGCTTCGACGGCCCGACGCTGCAGCGCGGCCGCGCCTATGCCGGAGAAGGTCGTGTGCGGGTCAAGCGCGTCGAGCGCGCACCGGGCGAAATCCATGTCGAAGCCGAGGTGCAGGGTACGCGCAAGCGCCCCTACGAAGTGGATCTGTGGCTGGAACTGGATCCGGCCGGCGCGATCGTCGACGTCGATAATTCCTGCATGTGCCCCATGCGCGAGAATTGCAAGCATGTCGTGGCGACGCTGCTGAACCTGGGGCAGACGACGGACATCGGCAATTTTTCCGGCAACGGAAATGTGCCATCGCGGGATGACGCCGGTTATCCCGAGCCCAGCGCGGCGACGCTGGACTGGCTGGGCTCCCTCGACCAAGCATCGGTGCGGACGCCGCAGGCCAAAACGGCGGAGGCGCGCGTGGTCTATCTGTTGCGACCGGGAAGTCCGCCCAGCCTCAGCCTGGGCAAGAGCCGGACCGCGAAGAAGGGCGGCACCGGCAAGCCCGCGGTGTACCGTCCGCAGCCCTACGACCTGGGCAGCACGCGCAGTCGCGATTTCATCCTCGACGAGGACATCGCGCCCTTGCGCCTGTTTCTCGCCTTGCAGGCCGGCGGCGGATACTTCTACAACGAAGCCGTCGACCTCACCGGCGACACCGGAGCCCTGCTGCTGCGCCTGGCCTTGCGCACGGGAAGGTTGTACCTCGACGGACTGGTCGAACTGCCGCTCGGATCCGGCCCACCGCGCCCGCTCAAGCTGTCGTGGACGCACAATCTGGCCGGCCTGCAGCAGCTTGCATTCGACCTGCCGGCCTCCCTGCAGATGATC
The DNA here is from genome assembly GCA_044360105.1 of Sulfuritalea sp. Lineage (GTDB taxonomy): Bacteria > Pseudomonadota > Gammaproteobacteria > Burkholderiales > Rhodocyclaceae > Sulfuritalea. The sequence continues at coordinate 7,840 of JBIKKY010000041.1, read as the reverse complement.
CCGACCTGGCCGCCGTTCTATCTGGACAACGCGGCCGGAATGGTCGGCGAACTGCGCTCCGACCTTTCGTCCGACCTGCTGCAGCGACTGATGACGGCGCCGCCGCTGAATGAGGCCGACGCGCCGCTGGTGCGCGAACGCCTGGCGCAACTGGCGCAGGAGCGGCAGGTGGCGCTGCCGCTGCCCGATGCGCCGCAAGCCGTGGCGGCCGGCAAGCCCGAAGCGCGCCTGGTCCTGACGCAGGGGCGTTTTCGCCACCTCGCGATGAGCCGCCTGCACGACGACCTGGCGCTTGCGGTGCTGTATTTCGACTATCCGCAGGGCCTGACCGCGGTCGGCGTCGAGCATCCGCCGTCCTTGATGCGGCAGCGGCTGGATGGCGAGTGGCGGACGCTGCAACGCGATCTGGCGGCGGAGGGCGAAACATGGCAGCGGGTGCGCGCCGCCGGACTGGAAAGCTGGCAGCGCCGCCTGGATAATTTCCAGCGTCTGGAAGGCACGGAAGATGGCCTGATGCCGCCGCGCAACGATGCCGTCGGCTGGCTGTCCTTCCTCAATGAGGGCGTGCCGGCACTGGAACGGCAGGGCATCCCGGTCATTTTTGCCGGGGATTTCCCGTATTGCGTTGCCCAAGCCGAAGACTGGTTCGTGGCCGTCGATGAGTCGGTCGGCAGCGACTGGTTCGATCTCGACCTCGGCGTGACCGTCGCCGGCGAACGCATCAGCCTGGTGCCGCCCCTGCTGCGCCTGCTGCGCGAGGAGCCGGACCTGCTCGGCGTGGTGCGCGGCCTCGAAGACAGCCAGACCTTCCCCGTGGCGCTCGATGCGCGCCGCATCCTGCCGGTGCCGGCGGGGCGCCTCAAGGCCTGGCTCCTGCCCCTGCTGGAGTTTCTCGACGAGGACCGGCCGCGCCTGTCGCGCCACAACGCCGCGGCCCTGGCCGGGCTCGAGCAGTTGCCCGCGCAATGGATAGGCGGCGAAGAATTGCGCGCCCTGGGCCGCCGCCTGAACGACTTTTCCGGCATGGCGCATTGCCCGCAGGCGCCCGGATTCGCGGCAACCCTGCGTCCCTACCAGCAGATCGGCCTCGACTGGCTGCAGTTCCTGCGCGAGTACGGCCTGGCCGGAATCCTTGCCGACGACATGGGCCTGGGCAAGACGGTGCAGACCCTGGCCCACCTGCATCTGGAAAAAGCCTCGGGTCGCGCCGACCGCCCCAGCCTGGTGGTAGCCACGACCAGCCTGATGGCCAACTGGCGCAACGAGGCGGCGCAGTTCGCGCCCGACCTCAAGGTGCTGACCCTGCACGGCAAGGACCGCGCCGACCGCTTCGGCGAGATCGCCGGGGCCGACCTGGTGCTGACAACCTATCCGCTGCTGGTGCGCGACCGCGAAACCCTGCTGGCGCAGGACTGGCATCTGCTGGTGATGGACGAGGCGCAGTTCATCAAGAATCCCAAGGCGCAATCGCACCAGGTGGCGCGCGGGCTGAAGGCGCGCCATCGCCTGTCGCTGACCGGAACGCCGCTGGAAAACCATCTGGGCGAACTCTGGGCGCAGTTCGACTTCCTGATGCCGGGCCTGCTCAGCAATGCCAAGCGTTTTACCCAGGTCTTCCGTACCCCCATCGAAAAACTCGGCGACGAGGAGGCGCGTGTCCGTCTCGCCGAGCGGGTGCGGCCCTTTTTGCTGCGGCGGACCAAGGAACAGGTGCTGAAGGACCTGCCGCCGCGGACCGAGATGGTGCGCTGGGTGGAGATCGAGGGCGGCCAGCGCGACCTCTACGAATCGCTGCGCGTGGCCTTCGACCGCAAGCTGCGCCTGGTGCTCACCGAGCAGGGCGTGGGCCGCAGCCAGATCATGATTTTCGATGCGCTCCTGAAGCTGCGGCAGATCTGCTGCGATCCGCGCCTGGTCAAGCTGCCGGCGGCCGAAGCGCTGGTGAAAAAGGGCCACGCCCATTCGGCCAAGCTGGCGACACTGATGGAAATGCTCGACGAATTGCTCGACGAAGGCCGCAAGGTGCTGCTGTTTTCGCAGTTCACCTCGATGCTGGGGCTGATCGAACTCGAACTCGAGAAGCGCGGCATCCTCTACGCCAAACTCACCGGCCAGACCCGCGACCGCGAAACGCCGATCGGCGACTTCCAGGAAGGCCGCGTGCCGCTGTTCCTGATCAGCCTCAAGGCCGGCGGCACCGGACTCAACCTGACCGCGGCAGATACCGTGATCCATTACGACCCGTGGTGGAATCCGGCGGTGGAAGAGCAGGCCACGGCGCGCGCCCACCGCATCGGCCAGGACAAGCCGGTGTTCGTCTACAAGCTGATGACCCAGGGCACGGTCGAGGAAAAGATCCTTGCCCTGCAGGGCCGCAAGCGCGGCCTTGCCGACCAGCTGATGAAGCAGGGCGGGGCCGGCGGCGAGGGCGGCGGCCATCTGCTGACCGCCGGTGATCTGGACGTGCTGTTCCAGCCTCTGGCCTGAAGTCACGCAGCGAGTGACGGACAAACCCGCGCTGCTTGGCGGCCAGTAGATCGTTCTGCAAAAACAGTTGCAACAAACCGTTCGGCCTGAGCTGGTCGAAGGCCTGCATTGGCGCTGGCCCAGCGGTTCGACAAGCTCACCGCGAACGGTAAGCGGTGTGCTGGAATGCACTACCAGCCAATGAAAACGGGGACCTCAGTCCCCGTCGATACCGCCGCAAGCGCATCGGCGCCGCGTCAGTCTTCGTACTTGAAGGACATCGAGACACGGGCGCGATAGGCGACCACCTTGCCGTCGTCGATTTTCATGTCCAGCTTGGTGACCTCGGCCACGCGCAGGTCGCGCAGGGTCTTCGCCGCGGATTCGACCGCGGCGCGTGCCGCATCCTCCCAAGACGTTGAGCTGGAGCCTACAACTTCCACGATCTTGTAGACGGGATTGTCGTTTTTCGTTTTCTTTGCCATGGTCACCTCCGGTATATGAGTTTTGTGCTGTTTTCTGTCGTCAGCACGGCCATAATAGCCCAAACGAGTAGGCTGCGCCTGCGCCGGCACCCGACCCGCTTGGCGGCCTCAGCCGCCGGCAATGATCGGTACCAGGCGCACCTGGTCGCCGCTCCTGAGCGCCCGGCCGCGTTCCCCGGAGAGCACCATTTCGCCATTGACCGTGACGTTCCAGGTCGGATCGTCGAGCGCCGCGTGGGCCTGGGGCAGGTGGCGGCGCAGCGCCGTGCGCAGTTCGCTGACGTTTGCCACCGACTCGTCGATGACGATGGATTGCTCGGGCGCGCCGGGAAGAGGCTGCGGCAGTTCGACGCGCAGCGCGAAGCCGGTTGCGGCCAGCGCCAGTTTGTTATGCCAGTCGGCGCGAGGCACACCTTCGCTGTTGAGGCCGGTCAGTTCGTAGAAGCGCATCTTCATGGCCTCGAACTTCTGGCGGTCGATTTTCTCGCCCTTGAAGGGGCCGCTGTCGATGGCTTCGTCGAACCAGCGGGCGGGCAGGGTATCGTCGCTGGCGCGCAGGCCGAGGCGGAAATTAAGCATGTGTTCGAGGCCGGTGATATTGCGCCCGACCTCGTCGAGTTCTTCGGCCGTTACCGCCTGTCCCGTCATGGTGCTGAGCTGGGTGGCGAAATCGCCGCAGTCGGGCAGGGTGGGGGAGTTGAACAGCTTGGTGTTGAAGCGGCACATGCCGACCGAGTCGCCGACGGCAAAGGTGTTTTCGCAGCGGCGCACGGCGATTTCCTTGCCCTCGTAGCTGTTCGGCTGCGGCGCCACGGTGCCGCCGTAAAGCTGGGCCTTGAAGGGCGCGTCGTCGTTGACGCGGGCGTTGATTTCCAGCGTGACGCGGTTGCGCAAATGGTCCATGCCGCGCGTGGCGACCGCGAGGCCGAGGGCGAAGGCCTTGAGGATGCGCGCATCGTGCGGGTCGGACTGGAACAGGCCCTTGACCGCCATGCGGTATTCGAGCGCTGCCTGCGGGTACTTGCCCGTGTCGACGGCGCGCGCCGAGTCGGCGATAGTGTCGCCGAAACCTTCGCGTTTCGCGGTCATGAAGAGGAGTTTTTCGATAGTATCGTAGTTGCCCCAGGCGAGGTCGAGGCCGCCGGTGTGGCCGGCGTCGATGATGCCGCGCTGCCACAGTTCCATGGCCCAGGAGATCGCGCTGCCGGTCGAGGCGGAGTCGAGGCCGAGGTCGTTGAGGATGTTGTTCAGGCGCAGCACCTGTTCCGCCTCGCGCAGGCCGATCATGGGGCCGAACTTGCCGACCGTGACGTACTCGGGGCCGTCGCCCTTGTCGTATTTGTCGAATTTTCCGTCGTTCTTGATGCCGTTATAGGTGCGCAACTTGTGATGGTCGATGTCGGCCTGGGCCTTGTCGTAGCTGGCGTTGCCCTTGAGGCCCATCAGCGCGGCCGAACCCCAGCCGCCTTTGCCCTCCGGCGTCATGTCGTTCTGGTTGCGGCATTGCACCGGGCACTTGAAGCAGCCGTCCATGGCGGGCCGGTAAGGATCGAAATTGTCAGCATCGAGCGATTCGTGCCAGGCAGTGGTCTGGTTGTTCATGGTGCCCAAGGCGCCCAGCACGCGTGACGGCTTGTAGAGGAAGGGCGTGCCGACCATCTTCAACGCGTTCTTGATCACCGAGGTCGAGGTGATCTTCTTGCCGATGATCTTGTTGTGGCTTTTCATTTCCTTCGCCATCGGCGCCTCGGCGGGCTTGCCGTGGATCATGATGGCCTTGAGGCGCAGCGCACCCATCTTGGCGCCGCCGCCGCCGCGCGCCCAGATCGACTTGATGCCGCCCATGATGCCGCTGCACAGCACCAGGTTCTCGCCGGCCGTGGTGATGCGCGCCAGCGCCATGTCCTTGCGTTCGGTGCAGAGAAAGTCGCGCTCGACGGCGGCGGCGGTGTCCAGGTTGTCGAGGCCGACATAGGGCGTCGCATCGAGGAATTCGATCGCATCGTGCGAAATTTTCAGCAGGGTCCATTGCGGCGCCAGGCCGTAGAGCACGATGTGGTCGTAGCCGAGGCGCTTGGTGAAGGCGGGGAAGTAGTCGCCCGCGCTGGAATCGAGGAAGGCGTAGCTGTCGGGCGAGCGGCTGGTGAAATTGCCGCGCGTGGCAGAAGGCATGCTGCCGGTCAGCGTACCGGCGCCGAAGATCAGCGGCACCTCGGGATCGAGCGCGTCCTTGTTCTCATCGAGCAGGTTGTAGAGCAGCACCATGTTGGCGCCGCGACCGCCGAGGAAGGTGCGCATGATTTCGGCGGGAAGGTACTTGCTGCGGGTTTCGCGGCGCTCGAGATCGACGAACAGCACCGCGCCCTGGGTCGGGTACTGCGGCGCATCGTGCATGCGTGCGCACAGCTGCTCGATCTTCGTTCTGATGCTCATTGTCCGTTCTCCATGGCAAACGCCGGCAATGAGATTAGTCTACTACATCAATTGTTTGAAGTCCATCTATTCCGCGAGGGGCGGGGCTGCCCGCCAACAACATCGGGAGCGCGGCCGGAGGCGTTAGCGATGTTCGGGAAAAACTTTTTTCAGCAGGGCGAGGAAGGTATCGCGTTCCGCCGCGCTGAAGTTTTCCAGCAGGCGTTTTTCGTGCTGGTTGACCTGCCGCTTGAGCTTGCGCAGCAGGGTGGTGCCGGCGTCGGTCAGGCGGATCGCGTTGGAGCGGCGGTCATGCAGGGCGGTGCGGCGTTCCACCAGACCGCGCCGCTGCAGATTGTCGATGACGGTGACCACCGTCGAGCGATCGAGTTGCGCGGCCCTGGCCAGTTCGCTTTGCTTGAGGTCGGGGTTGGCTTGGATGATGACCAGCACGCCGAACAGGCCCGGCGTCACGTCCTCCCCGTCGAGTCCCCGGGCAAAATCCCGGAACAGGGCGATCTGGGCCATGCGCAACTGGTAGCCGACAAGGCCCGGCAGCAAGCCGTAGTTTGTGGTGGATTTTTTACTTGAATCGGCGGTGGCGGGCATGGCGTGACCTGGTGGTTTCGCGGAGGTGTGCGGATCAGAGCATCCGCAGGCGGATTATGGCTGCGCCAAATACCCTGAGTCAAATAGTGGGATTTCCACCAGAACCGCGCCGCGGTCCGGGAGCGGCAGAGTCCTGCGCCGAAAGGCCGGATCGCCGTGCCCCCACGGCCGGCTCTGCATAGCCGACCGGCTGCGCGGGCGCTGAGCAGTGCTCTGCGAAATCCCCGCTACGCCCAGCGCCGACTTTCGATATTTGCGAACGGGTTCGTGAAGCTTGAACCTCCGTGGGGCCGACTTCGGTCGGCCAATCCAACGCTCGGCCGACCGAAGTCGGCCCGGTCCACCCTCGCCTATTCGTCCAGCTTGACGTGAAAGCGCTTCGCCTTCATCTCGAAGCGCGGCAGGACGTTGCGCGCGACGTGGTGCACGCGCGGGCGGAAGGCGAGCATGGAATCGAGCTTGATCGCGATCTCATGGACGACTTCGGGATCGGCGCCCTCGCAGAGTTCCACTTCGATGTCCATTTCGTCCATCTGCTTGACCTTGTTCACCGTGATGCGGAACTCGTCGACCTCGGCGAACTTGCGGATGATGTTTTCCACGCCGGCCGGGAAGACATTCACGCCGCGCACCGTGACCATGTCGTCGGCGCGGCCGAGGATGCCGCCCTCGAAGCGCAGCGAGGTGCGGCCGCAGTCGCAGCGATCGGTAGTCACCCGCACCAGGTCCCCGGTGCGGTAGCGGATCACCGGGAAGCCCCAGCGTCCCAGATTGGTGATCACCAGTTCGCCGCGTTCGCCCGGTGCCACGGCCTCGCCGGTCAGCGGATTGATCACTTCGGCGATGTACTCGCTTTCGATCAGGTGGGTGCCGCCGGGCTGGACGTGGCATTCGAAGGAATGGGCGCCGACTTCCGAGGCGCCGGCATGGTCGAAGCACTTCGCTGTCCAGGAATCCTCGATGCGCGCCTTGGTGGCCGGGATGTTGGCGCCGGGTTCGCCGGCATGCACCGTGGCCCTCATCGGGATGCTGCCGAGGTCGAAGCCGATTTCGTGGGCCACTTCGGCCAGGCGAAGGGCATAGGTCGGCGTGCAGCAGAGGACCGTGGTGCCGGTTTCGCGCATCAGTTCCAGGCGCTGCTGCGAATCGCGGCCACCGCCGGGGATCATCACCGCGCCGATCTTGCGCGCGCCTTCGACCGCGGCCCAGAAGCCGATGAAGGGGCCGAAGGCGAAGGCCATGAACAGGCGGTCCGACGCTGTGACGCCGGCGCCGGCCAGCACATGGCCCCAGCAGCGACCCCACCATTCCCAGGATTCGTGGGTGTCCATCACCTTCAGCGGTACGCCGGTGGTGCCCGATGTCTGGTGCATGCGCACGTAGGCCTCGACCGGGTAGGTCAGGTTGCTGCCGAAGGGGCCGTGGGCGGCCTGGTCGTCCATCAGTTCGCCCTTCTTGGTGAAGGGCAACTTCTCCAGGTCGTCCATGCTGCGGATGTCGCCGGGCGACACGCCGGCGGCTTTCCATTTGGCGGTGTAGAAGCCGTTGCGGCCCCACAGTTCGTTCATCATCGCCTGCAGCTTGCCCAGTTGCAGGGCCGCCAGTTGCTCGCGGGGCAGGGTTTCCGTCGCTTCGTCGAAATAGCTCACGTGCATGTCTCCTCGTTCGTTATAGGCGCCCGGGCTTCGAGGCCCGGGTCGGCCGTCAGGCACCGGCGTTCCAGAGTCGTTCGGTGATGCGGCGGGCCAGCACCGGCGCCACGCCGCGTCGATAAAGCATGTCGACCACCGTGGTGCGCATGGCGCTGGCGGCGATCTCGGTCTGGGCGGTGATGGTCGCCAGCGCAGCGGCATCGAGTGGCTTGCCCG
>JBIKKY010000040.1:0-29424 GCA_044360105.1 Sulfuritalea sp. | reverse complement strand
CCAAGGTCGAAGAGGTCGTGCTGGATGCCGATGAACAGTTCCCGCACGTCGGCGGGGATGTCCTCGCAGAGGATCACGCCGATCAGCGAATTGAGTTCGTCGACATCGCCCATGGCGGCGACGCGGGCGGAGTCCTTCGCCGTGCGCGAGCCGTCGCCGAGGCCGGTGGTGCCGGCATCGCCGGTGCGGGTGTAGATTTTCGAGAGACGGTGTCCCATGGTGCGCGTCCTTTGCTTGGCTATCTCGCGATTATGACTCAGACCCCGCCTTCGACAGCTTGCCGGTCCGCTTCCGCGGTAGGCTATGGCCATGGATGCGAAATGGGGATGCGCGTGATGGGCAGCCAGCCGGATGAGGCGGGGACGGCCTCGGCCTGGAATCCCGGCGTTGCGCCGGGCATTCCGCGGGAATTCCGCTCGCTGGAAACCATCTTCCGGCCGGAGTGCGCGCTTACCGCGGTTGAAGAGATCGACGAACTCGTCGCGCTGAGCGGGCTGCCGGCCGAGGAATTGACCGTGTTCCGGCCGCAACGCCTGGCGCTGCATGAAATCATCATCCGCGTCACGGCCGAAATCGCCGTCGCCGAGGGCGAGGAGGAAGAGGATTTCGGGCGCAACTTCCGTCGCATTGCGGCAAAGATCCACGATGACCATGTGTTGCCGCACATGGACGGGATCGAGGCTGCCTGGACAGACCTCAACCGGCGCAGCGATGCCCTGGTGCGCCGACTCCTGGCGGAAACGCTGTTCGTCCCTCCGGCGCCGGCAGTCCCGCGACCCTGGTTCAGCCGCTGGCGCGCGCAGGCTGCGCCGACGGTGGTGCCGGAGTCGCCCGCGGAGCGCGACTACCGGGGCATCGCCTCATACAAGGCCATGGGCCTCGCCGCAGCGGATCCCCTGCTTCGTGCCACCTGCAAGAGCCTCTACCGCGTGCTTGGCGCGATTGCCGGCAGGCGCGGCCGACTCGGCGCCGATCAGGAACTGCTGGCGAAGCTCGTCAGCCGCCATGTCGGCAACAGCCACGGCAGCCAGGTGATCGGCGAACTGATCGCACCCATTGTCGCCGCAGCCATCGAGCGCGAAGCCTATGCCCGCGTCGCCCGGCGCGAGAAGCCGGTGCTGATCAGCCTCAAGGGCGCCTCGGCGGCCGGCAAGAGCTCGCTGCGGCCGATGCTGAAGCAGGTCATGGAGGAGCAGGGCATCGAGCCCGACGGCTACGCCACCATCAGCCCGGATGTCTGGCGCCGCCTGCTGCTCGACTACGAATCGCTGGGGCCGGCGCGCAAATATGCCGGCCACCTGACCAGCCGCGAACTGATGGTGATCGACGGCAAGCTCGATCGCTACATCCGCGACCAGGCCAACCGCGCCGGCGCCATTCCGCACCTGCTGGTCGACCGCTTCCGCTTCGACAGCTTCACCGCCGAGAAGGTCGGGCGCGTGCTGCACGACACCTATGCCAGGTACGTCGATACGATGTACATGTATTTCATCATCACGCCGCCCGAGGAAACCGTCGAGCGCGGCTGGCAGCGGGCGCTGCAGCGCGGCCGCTACAAGGCCGTGGAGGATTTCCTCGGCCATGCCGTCGAGGCCTGTCGCGGCATGCCGAAGCTGCTGTTCAAGTGGCTGGCGAGCCCGAGTCCCGACTACCGCTACGTCTTCCTCGACAACCGCGTGCCCAAGGGCACGTTTCCGAAAACCATCGCCCGCGGCGACCGCAGCGGCATGGTGATCTACGACCCGCTCGCGCTGGTCGACATCGAGCGTTACCAGAAGATCGACATCCACGCCGGCGCAGCGGACGAGGTGTATCCGCCGGCGGCGGAGATGGCGGTCGGCGCAAATTGCGGCTTCCTCACGGACTGCGTGCGGCGCATCCCGCGCATCGAACTGGTCGAGCCCGACAGCGGGCTCGCCTACCTGCGAATCCGCCGCGACGACGTCGAGATCCTCGATGCCGCGGCGCTGGCGCGGGCGCTCGGCAATGCGGAACTCGCCGCCGCGCTGGCCGCGATGGCGCCGGGGTTGGCGTCAGGGGCAGTGCCGCCCGCGTGATTTTCATGGCAACAGACGCCACCCCGAATGATGAAACTCGTCACACCGGCGAACGCCGGTGTCCAGAGCGGCGGCTGAAGGATTCCGCCCCGGATTCAAGCACTCCGGGGTGACGTATTCGCCGGAATGACGAGGTGGGGGTGGGGGCCTCGCAATTCCATTCGAGCACCTTATCGCCCGCTTATCGTTTGCGTTGCCGCTCAGTGTGCGCTGCGTGCCTTCAGCGCCCGGGTCGCGTGCGTCGATCCGGCGCGGTGCGAGACGGCGGACCGCTCCCTTGCCGGCTGTTGCTTCGGCTGCGGTTCCGCTGCGAGGCGGGAATAGCGCTCTGCTTCGAGCAGGTGCGCCTTGCGTCGCACGGAAAGAAGTTCGCCGGCTTCGGAAGCGGCGACCTTGGCCAGGTAGCGCAGAAAAGCTTTCAGCAATGATTGCATGGCAGCACACCTCAGTGACTCGTTGTGCGTTGCTGACGCACATGCCATGCCAGCGTGAGAATTTGATGCAAGTCATTGAAGCAGAGTGAATCTATCCTGCGCGGCGAGCCCGGCTGCTCATTCTGATCATTGCGAAATGCAACGGTTACAAGCGGCGACGGCGATGTCGCCGCACCGCCATCCGCAGCGGCGAAAAGAGCGTCTTCTGCTCGACCGCCCTGCTGCGCAGGGGCTTCATCAGCGCCGACTTTTCGTGCGACGCCCGAAGCGCGCTCTCAGCGTGCCGGCACGGGTTCTTTGGCGGTCATCTCCAGTTGACGCGAACGCCAGTCAAGCACGGCGGTGCGTGTCGCCATCTTGTCGGCCATTTCGGGAAATTCGGCACGGATCACCTTGGCGGCAAAGTCGGAAAGGAATCGCGACTTGAGTTCCGCACGTGCGCGGTCGACGCCGATTTCGTCGTAGGGTGCCGAGGCAAGGAGCAGGAAACCGTCGTTCGGAATGCGCCCGGCCGTCATGTTGTCGCGGATGATGCCGGCGGCGGTGCGAATCGGCTCGTCGAGCTTCGGGCTATACGGGCCGATGATCAGCGCGACATTCGGGGTGTGCAGGAAGTCGAAGCCGCGACCCAGGCAGATGATCCATTCGCGATGCTCGAAATCAAGTTGGCGTTCGTGGCGCGCGATCTGCTCGCGCACGGTGCCGATGCGATCCAGGTTGCCTTCAAGCAGGGGCAGGAGGTCGCTGCGCATCTGTGCCGGCATGTCCGGCAACAGCGCGGCGAGCCGCGCGGCGAGCAAGGGGCGCCCGGCATCGGAGAGCGAAGCCATGTCGAGCCGTGCGCCGCCTTCGCCATGGACGATCAATGCGTCTTCGTCGGTCTCGAGACCGCAGACCAGGGGGTAGACCGTGCCATGGGCCGCGCCGAAAATGGCTTCCATCTGCGCGCGAATCGCGTAGGTATGGCGTATCGCCGCTTCGGTGTCGTACTTGAACCCGGCGCAGCCTCGGAGGGGGTCGCCTTTGGAGAAGTGGTAGGTGACCAGGAACAGCACGCGCCGCCCCTGGCTCACCATCCGCTGGACGTGGTGGGTGAGCACCTCGCCCAGGTGCGGCCAGCCGAGGTCGAACATGCCGCCGAGATTGCGAAACGGCATCAGGATGCCCGTCGGCGTGTTGGTCACGACCGGGATGTTGACGCGCCCGTCCATGCACTTGAGTACGGCGATGGCCGTGGGGTGCTCCGCGAGATACTGTTGCCGCGCCAGGCTGGCTTCCGGGCTGCGGAAGGTGGCGCCATGGCGGGAAGCGAGGTCGAACAGCCAGTCGATGCGTTCGGCAATCGGATGGGAGTGGATGGGCACGGTCAGGCCTTGCGACAGGAGACTGCGTTCAGGACGGGATCAGGATCGGCATGCCGAACAGCGGCCACAGCGTGACCAGCGCGAGACCCAGCACCACAAGCAGGATCGTGCTCATCGCCAGGCCGTGCCAGAAGAATTCTCCGGGCGTGAACTGTTTCGATTCGTAGGCGATCGCATTCGGCGCGGCGCCGATCAGCAGCACGAAGGGCATGCCGGCGGTGACCAGCGAGGCGTAGAAAATCACGTCGGGCGCGACGCCGAGGTATCTGGCGATCACCAGCGACACCGGCAGCGCAATGGCGATGGCGGCGACGTTCATGATGAAGTTGGTCATCGCCAGCACGAAGGCGGCAATGCCCATGACGAACACCCACCAGTGCGCGTCGGTGAGCAGTGACAGGAAGCTCACCGCCATCCATTCGGCGGCGCCGGTCTTCCACAGGCAGAAGCCGATGCTCATGGCGCCGGAGAACAGCAGGATGATGTTCCACGGCATCTCTTCGAGGTCCTTGACGGTCAGCACGCCGAAGATGAAAAACAGCAAGGTGGCGGTCAGCATCAGGGCGGCGCGGTCGATGCCCTTCAGCGCCGGCACCATCGACTGCATCGCCATCAGCGCCACCACCAAAACCACGCAGCCGATGACGAACTTTTCCTTGGCGGCCATCGGGCCGAGCGCGGCGGCCAGCTTTTCCACCTTCTGGCGCAGGCCGGTGATGCTGGCCCTGGACGGCTTGAAGACGATGGAAAGGTAGCCCCAGATGAGGAACACCATGCCCCAGCCGATCAGGCCCATGTAGAGCGGGAAATCGAAGAAGTCGACCTGGCGCCCGGTGAATTCGGTGAACATCGCCGCGGCGGCCGGCCCGCGCGCCGAGCCGAGCAGGGTGATGATGCTGCCGGCGCCGGCCGACCAGGCCATGCCGATGAACAGCGCCTTGCCGAAGCGCGAGGGGCCGTCGCCCTCCTTGTAGAGGGCGAGGATGGCGAGCAGGATGGGGAACATCGTCGCCGCCACCGCCGTGTGCGCCATGACATGGGCCAGGAGCGCCGTGACGACCATGCTGCCGAGCAAAATCGTGCGCGTGTTTTCGCCGACGACGGCGAGCATCTTGTAGGCGATGCGCTTGGTCAGCCCGGTCTTGGTGAAGGCCATGCCGATCACCATGGAGCCGAAGATGAACATCACCGAAGGATCCATGAAGTCGCGGAAGGCCTCCCTGGCGGGGCGGATCAGGAACAGCGCCTGGAACACGCCGATGGCGATGGCCGTGACGCCGATCGGGATCACCTCGAACACCCACCAGATGCCGGCCATGAGGAACAGGCCGATGGCGGCCTTGCCCTGCGGCGAGAGCGCGAAATGCTTGCCCGACGGATCGATGGCGTCGGCCCAGGGCGGCGCGAAATAGACCAGCAGGAAAACGCCGAGGCCGCCGAGCAGCGGTATCCATTTGCGCCAGTCGAACTGGGGTGCCGTGGCGTCGGCGACGGCCGTCTGTGCGCTCATGGTTTCTCGGCCTCGGCCAGCACGGCCTCGGCCACCGCCGCCATCACGTCCACCCGGCGCAGTACGCCGACGACGCGTTCGCCTTCGACCACGGGAAGGATATTGGCATTCAGCGTGGCAAACAGGTAGATCGCCTTGACCAGCGGGTCGGTCCCGGCGATCGTCGCTTTTGCCTCGATGATATGAGCGCCCACCGGCATGGCGGCTGCCTTGCGGCATTGGGCGGCGCAGTCCTCCTGCCACAACGGGGCCAGCGAAGCCAGATCGCCGCGGCCGCCTTCGTAGTTCGCCGGCTCATGCGACTTCAGGTATTCCGGCAGCAGCGCGTGCAGCAGTTCGCGAAAACCCAGCACGCCGACCAGGCGGTCGTTGGAATCGAGCACCAGCACGCTGCGGAACTGTTCGGCCGAGTCGTAGTGGTGCTTGAGCGTGGCGTAGACCTCGCGCAAGGTGACGTCGTCGCGCACATGCGGATAGCCGGCGAGCGGGGTGACGTGGTCATTGACGATGCCGCTGACGGACATGGCGTTCTCCTTCAAATCTTCAATCGTGCAGGGGCGCGACGCGCATCGTGGCGACGCGCGGCTGTGGTTTGAGCGGATCGTCCTCGCCGGCGTATTCGGCGCGCGAATAGATCCGCTCCAGCGCCTGTTCGGCCGTCGGGAAGAAGCGTTTCTCGCCGATCAGGTCGTAGAGGCCGGTGGCGCGCATGACGTCTGTCACCTGCTTCTTCAGCCCGGAGAAGATCACCACGATGCCGTTCTCGTTGAGGCGCTCGACAAGGTGGTGGATGACTTCCTCGCCCGAGGCATCCAGATCGTTGATGCCGTTGCCGACGACCAGCAGATAGGGTGCCTCGGGGTTTTCCGCCACGGCATTGAGTACTGCATCCTCGAACCAGGACACGTTGGCAAAGTAGAGCCGTCCGTCGAAGCGCACCGCGGTGACGACATTCGAAGCCGGCAGCTGGTTGACCTCCGCGTCGCGCAGGCTGCCGTCGGGCATGCGGCCGAGGATGGCGACGCGCGGCTTCATGGTGCTGTAGAGATGCAGCAGGATCGCCAGCATGGCGCCGATCATGATGCCCTTGTCGAGGTGCGGCGCGAAACCCAGCGTGGCGACGAAGGTGATGAGCGCGGTAATGCCGTCGGCACGACTGGCCTTCCAGGTGTGCTTGAGCGCCTCGGGCGTGATCAGGCTGGTGACGGCGAGCAGGATGATCACCGCCAGCACCGCCTTGGGCAGGTGGTAGAGGTAAGGCGTCAGGAACAGCAGGGTGACGGCGACGAAGATACCGTTGAAGACCATGGCGAAGCCGGTCTTGGCGCCGGCCTGCAGGTTGATCGCGGAGCCGGTGAAGGAACCGCAGGCCGGGTAGCACTGGAAGAAGGAACCGCCGATGTTGGCCAGGCCCTGGCCGATCAGTTCCTGGTTGGGATCGATCTTGTCCTTGGTGGTGGCGGCCATCGCCTTGGCCATCGAGATCGATTCCATGAAGGCCACCAGGGCGATGATCAGCGCCGCGGAGAACAGCGAGAGCATGGCGTCGAGCCCGAGCGGCGGCAGGCGGAAGCTTGGCAGCCCGGCGGGGATGTTGCCCACCACGTCGCCGCCGCCGACCAGGCGGACTTCGCCCTTCTCGATTTTCTTCATATGCCAGCGCCTGCCATCGGTTTCCGCGCCGGGGGGGATCTCGGCGGCCAGATAGATCCTGGCGTACTGGTCCTCCGGCGCCTTGCCGCGTTCCAGCTTGAGCAGCGACAGGCTCTTGAGGCGGCCCTTGTTCTCGGCCTCGAGGTTGACCAGGCCGATGCGCATCATGTCGATCTGGTATTCGATATCGGCGCTCGTGGCGCCGTCCCTGGCCTTCTGCGCGCTGCGCAAGGCGGTCGAGTGCGCGGTGATTTCCGCGGCGAGGTCGCGGATGTTGTTGTCGACGTTGATGTAACCGTTGATTGCCGCGGCCACTTCGGCATTGGCGAAGTCGTCCACCCTGGCCTTGCTGTTGTGGGCGAATCCGACGTAATAGCTGACCAGCGTGGTGATCACCACGGCGATCAGCACGCTCGGCTTGGACAGCGGCTTGATCTTTTTCAGGACCAGCATCAACGTCAGGGCGAAAGCCGACATGGCCAGCGTCGGCAGGTGGGTCTGCGGCAGGTAGGCCAGCATTTCCCAGATGTCCTTGACGAAGGATTCCGAGCGGCCCTTGGGGATGCCCAGCAGCATGTCGAGTTGCGACAGCGCGATGATGATCGCGGCGGCGTTCATGAAGCCGAGGATCACCGGGTGGGAAACGAAATTGACGATGGTGCCGAGCTTGAAGGCGCCCAGCGCGAACTGGATGACGCCGACCATCAGCGCCAGCAGCAGGGCGAGGCCGACGAACTCATCGCTGAAGGGCACCGCCAGCGGCGCGATCGCGGCGGCCGTCATCAGCGAAACGATGGCGACCGGGCCGGTCGCCAGTTGGCGCGAGGAGCCCCACAGCGCGCCGAGCACGGCCGGCACCAGCGCCACGTAGAGGCCGTAATACACCGGCAGGCCGGAGAGCTGGGCGTAGGCCATCGCCTTGGGTACCAGCACCAGGCCGCCGGTGATGCCGGCGATCAGGTCGCCGCGCAGGATGAGCGAATTGACCGGGAACCAGGCGATGAAAGGGAACAGGCGCAGCAGCAACTTGTTGGCGAACATGGGATTCCTCGGGCCGTGGCCGGGCGCGCGACCTGCGGCAGCGCCCATTGTGATGCAAATCACACCGCGTACATTGCAGAACGCAACATTTTATCCACGCACCGGCGACGGCGGCCGAGAGATGCGTTATATGCGCATCACGCTGGTCTATCCGGGAGCTGCGGCGGGGAAGGCTATTCCCCGACTATTCCATCTGGTAGCGCTTCAGCTTGCGCCACAGCGATACGCGGTCGATGCCCAGGGTTTGCGCTGCCAGTGTCTGGTTGCCGCCGGCCTCGGCGAGCACCCAGCGGATGTAGTCGCGCTCCTGCTCCTCCAGCGAGGGCAGGCGGCCTTCCTTCTTGCGAAAAGTGCGGATCGCCAGTTCACGCAGGTCGTCGGGCAGGTTGGCGCTGTCGATGACGTTGCCGGTAGCGATGGCGACGCCGCGCTCGATGATGTTTTCCAGTTCGCGCACATTGCCGGGGAAGTCGTAGGCCTTGAGCAGGTCGAGTGCCTCGCCGGTGATCGTGTCCACCGGCTTGCCCATGCGCGCCGCGCATTTGCGCAGGAAATGGTAGGCCAGCAGGGCCACGTCCTCCTTGCGTCGCGACAGCGGCGGGATCAGCAGGTTCACCACGTTGAGGCGGAAATACAGGTCCTGGCGGAAGCTGCCGTCCTTGACCATTTCGATCACGTTGCGGTTGGTAGCGGCAACGACGCGCACGTCGACCGCCTGCGCCTTGGTGGCGCCCAGCGGCAGCACTTCGCGCTCCTGCAGCACGCGCAGCAGCTTGACCTGCATCACCGGCGCCATCTCGGTGATCTC
Organism: Sulfuritalea sp.; assembly: GCA_044360105.1. GTDB lineage: Bacteria > Pseudomonadota > Gammaproteobacteria > Burkholderiales > Rhodocyclaceae > Sulfuritalea. The sequence goes on along the minus strand of JBIKKY010000040.1, from coordinate 20,557 downwards.
GTCGAGGAACAGCGTGCCGCCGTGGGCGGCGGCGATCAGGCCCTGCTTGTCGCCGTGCGCCCCGGTAAAGGCGCCGCGGACATGGCCGAACAACTCGTTGGCCAGCAGTTCTTCGTTGAAGGCGCCACAGTTCACCGCCAGAAACGGTCCGGGTTTGTCAGCTGAGCCGCGCTTGCTGTGGTGGTGCAGGTAGCGCGCGAAGAGCTCCTTGCCGGTGCCCGATTCGCCCGTGATCAGCACGTTGCAGTCGGTCGGCGCGATCTGCCGGGCCATGTCGAGCAGGCGCTGCATCTCGGCGTTTTGCGTAATGATGCGCACCTTGCCCTGGAAGCTCTCGACCTGCTCGCGCAGCGCCTGGTTTTCGCGGCGCAGGCGGACCTTGGCGAGTGCCTCGGCCACCACCTTGCGCACTTCATCGAGCCGATAGGGCTTGGCGATGTAGTAAAAGGCGCCGTGCTTCATCGCCTCGACGGCGGATTCCAGCGTGGCAAAGCCGGTGATCAGGATCACCTCGGTGTCGGGGTGGCTGGCGCGGCACTTCTGCAGGATCTGCATGCCGTCGACCTTTTCCATGCGCAGGTCGGTCAGCACCACGTCGAAATCCTGCTTGTCGAGATGGGCGAGGGCGTTGCCGCCGCTCTGGGTCGCTACCACCTCGTAGCCTTCCTTCTTCATCACGTGTTCGAGGTTGCGCAAGGCGACCTTTTCGTCGTCCACGATGAGTAGCCTGCCGGGAGAGGATTTGCTCATGCTGCGGTTTCCTGTGCGGGGAGTCGGATGAGAAAGGTCGTGCCCTGTCCGGGTGTGCTCTTCACGGCGATGCTGCCGCCATGTTCCTCGACGATTTCGAAAACGATGAAGAGCCCGAGACCGAGGCCATGACCGACGTCCTTGGTGGTAAAGAAGGGATCGAAGATGCGCGGCAGGATGGCGGCGGCGATGCCGTGACCGTTGTCGCCGACTTCGATCTCGATCTGCGGCCGCTTGTCATCCACCTGGCCGAAGACCAGTGTGTCGGGCGGGTAGGGGCCGCGCGCCGGCCGCGCCAAGACGTGCAACTCGCCGGCACCCTCGAGCGCATCGAGCGCATTGCCGACCAGATTGAAGATCGCCTGCTGCAGACGCTGCTTGTCGCCGGACAGGCTCAGTTCCGCCGGTACGGCCACATCGAGGCTGACCTGGGCCGGGATCTGGCCGCGCACCAGGCGCAGGCTATCTTCGACAAGCGGCGCGAGCGGCACGGCTTCGCGACTGAAAGGCCGGTCGCGTGCATAGTCGAGCAGCGAGCGCACGATGCGCCGCGCGCGCCATGTCTCGGCGTCGATCTGGCCGATCAGTTCGCGTTCGAACGCCGTGTCGCCAGCGCCGACTTTCGTGGCCGCAATTTCCTCGGCGAGGATTTCGCAGGAGGTGGAAATATTCGACAGCGGGTTGTTGAGTTCGTGGGCCGCGCCCGAGAGCAGGGTGCCCAGCGCGGCCAATTTTTCAGACCGCACCAACTGGCCCTGGCGCGTTTCGAGTTGCGCCAGCACGTGGTTGAAGGCGCTCGTCAGCGAGGCGATCTCGCGGTCCTCCACGGCGAGATCGAGCTTGGCCAGCCGTCCTTCTGCCACCGCGGCCATGTTGTGCTCAAGTTCGCGTAGCGGCCGCGCGACGCGCCAGGCCAGCATCTGGCCGATGACGACGACGAACAGGACGACGGCGCCGATGGCGGCGAGCAGCCAGTGCCGATGACGGTCGAGCTGGGTCTGCAGGATGGCGCGCTCGGCGTGTGACCACTGTTCGGCGGCGGTCGAGATCTCTTTGCCTGCCTGGCGGATGGCCGCTTCGCGCCTTGCGTCGTCGCTGCCCGGCGGGTGGGCGCTGATCAGGCGATCGTAGTCTTCCAGCGCGATGATCAGGGCGCCGATGCGTTGCTGGCTGGCAACGGCGGCAAACTGGGCACCGTGTTCGGACAGCATGCGGCGGGCCTCGATGACGTAGGCCCGATTTTCCTCGAGGTCGGCGCGCTGGCCATAGAGGAAGTAGTTCTTCTCGAAGCGGCGGATCTCCAGGGCAATGCCAAAAAACTGATGAATGCGTTCGCCGGAGGTGATCTGCGCAGCCAGCAGGCGCATCTCGAGCAGGGAAAAAGCCGACAGGCCGACGACCAGCAGCGCCACTGCGCCGTAGCCGAAGACGATTTTCTGGCGCAGCGATCCGGGTGACAGGTGAAAACGCTTCATGAGTTGCATTATGCAATGGGCTGTTGAATCCGTGCAACATGTGTTCGTCACTACCAGGATTGCATGCAAATACCCGCTTCGTCATGCTCGTTGCAATTTGAAATGGTCTGGCGCGACCACGTTGCCCTTGCGCCGCTCTAAGCTGCTGATATGAAGTTTATTTTCTGGGCATGGCGGCATGGCACGGATGCTGCTGATCAAGTTACCCATGGATACCCGCAAACCGGATCGCAAGGTTCTGCTCGCTGTGCGCGAAGGCTTCGTCGACCCGCGGCTGCTCGCCTCGGCGCGCAGCCTGTGCCAGCGCATGGATGCCGAGCTGGACATTCTTGCGCGCTTCGCCGGCAATGTCCTGCCCGGTGACCTGGAGGCCTTCATAACCAGCCTGCGTAAGGACGGCGTCGCCTACAGCCTGAGCCAGAAGCCCGAGTTGCGCCGGCGCGACATCGTCGACTACGCCAACACCCACGAATGCATCGCCACCGTAGTCATCGACTCGCTGGAAGGCTGGGAAGTCGTTGCCGCCGATCGCTCGACGGACCCCTGGGCCCGCCTGGCCTGCCCCCTCGTCACCGCCGCGGCGGCGAAAAAATAGCCCGGACGCCACGCCAAACCACTATCCATGAAGCTGTCCCCTCGATCGCTGTTGCCCTTCCTGCGCTGGTTTCCTTATTCCGTGAATTCGTTGCGCGCCGACTTCATCGCCGGCCTCACAGTCGCACTGGTGCTGGTGCCGCAGTCGATGGCCTATGCCCAACTCGCCGGCCTGCCGGCCTATTACGGCTTGTATGCGGCGTTCCTGCCGGTGGCGGTGGCGGCGCTGTGGGGCTCCTCCAGGCAACTCGGCACCGGCCCGGTGGCGGTTGCTTCGCTGCTGACCGCCTCGGCCCTGACGCCGCTGGCTGCGCCGGGCTCCGAATCCTTCATCGCGCTGGCGATCATGCTCGCCCTGCTGGTCGGCGTGATCCAGCTCGCTCTGGGCGCCTTCAAGCTCGGCGTGGTGGTGAATTTCCTATCGCATCCGGTCATCGTCGGTTTCACCAATGCAGCCGCCATCATCATTGCGCTGTCGCAGGCCAACAAGCTGATTGGCGTGCCGATGGGGCGTTCCGAGTCCTTCGCGAGCGACATCTGGGCCGTGGCAAAACTGGTTGGCGACACCCATCTGCCGACGCTGGCGATGGGTGCGACGGCCATTGCGATCATGTGGGTCATCCGCACGAAGGCGCCCAAACTGCCTGGCGTGCTGATCGCCGTGGCGCTGACGACGGTGGTTTCCTGGCAGATCGGCTTCGAACGCAATGCCACGGCGACGCTGGAGCAGATCGCCGATGCCGAGGCGCAGGCGCTGCTGACTGAATTCGTCAGCACCGAAACGCGGATCCGCGAGATCAACGACCAACTCGTGGTGAAGAGCGCGAACATCAAGAAGTTGCAAAAGGCCGGCGGCGATAGCGCCCATGAGGTGGCGACACTCAATTACGAAGTCGAATTGCTCAAGCTGCAATTGCGGGATCGCGAGGACGAGAACCGCAAGCGCAATCGTGCGGTGCGCAGTTTCGTTTTCGAGCAGGTCGCCGGCGCCGACGGTGAGGCGCAAAAGTTTTTTGCCGTGGGCAAGCTGCCGCCGGGTGTCCAGTCCGACGGCAAGCACTGGCGCATCGCCAAGGCCGCCGGCGGCAGCTTCAGGCTCTCGGGAGGCGGCGAAGTGGTCGGCAAGGTGCCGGAGGGGCTGCCCTCCTTCGGCCTGCCGAAGTCCTCCTGGGACATGATCGGCAGCCTGCTCACCGCCGCCATCGTCATTTCTCTGGTCGGCTTCATGGAGGCGATCTCGATCGCCAAGGCCATCGCCGCCAAGACCAGGCAGAAGATCGATCCCAACCAGGAACTGATCGGCCAGGGCCTGGCCAACCTCGTCGGGGCGATGACCCAATCCTTCCCGGTCTCCGGTTCCTTCTCGCGCTCGGCGGTAAATATCAATGCCGGGGCGAAGACCGGCATGTCCTCGGTGATCACCGCGGCCTTCGTCCTGCTGACCCTGCTGTTCCTGACGCCACTGCTCTACCACCTGCCGCAGGCGGTACTGGCGGCCGTGATCATCATGGCGGTGATCGGCCTGATCAACTTCGGTGCGATCAAGCATGCCTGGCAGGCCAACCGTCACGATGGCGTGGCCGCTATCGTCACCTTTGTCGCCACGCTCGGGTTCGCGCCCCACCTCGACAAGGGCATCATGATCGGCGCCGGCCTGGCCATCGGGCTGTATCTGTACCGCACTATGACGCCGCGCGTGGCGATTCTCGGCCGTCATGCCGACGGCAGCCTGCGCGATGCCTCGGTAAATGATCTGCCGGCCTCGGACGTGGTGACGGCGGTGCGCTTCGACGGCCGGCTGTATTTCGCCAATGTGTCCTTCTTCGAGGACGCGATCCTGGAGGCCGTGGCGGCCAATCCGAAAGCGCCCTACCTGCTGGTGGTTGCCAACGGCATCAACGAGCTTGACGCTTCGGGCGAAGAGGTCGTGCACCATCTGGTCGAGCGCCTGCGCGGCAATGGCGTCACGGTAGTTTTTTCGGGCCTCAAGAAGCAGGTGATCGACGTCATGCGCGCCACCGGCCTGTTCGACTACATTTCGCAGCGGCACATCTTCGCCACCGCCGACATGGCGCTGGAAGCCATCCACACCTGGGCCGCCGAGCGTGGCGCGGAAGCCGTCGCCAGTCCCCTGCGGCCGGTGCCGGTGCCGATACCGGTGACGCGCTTTGGCTGAGCAATCGACCCATTCGCGACAGGCCCAAGAAAAGTCGGCGCTGGCGGCACGGCGGCTTCGCTGCGCAGTGCGCTGCTAGAATCAGTGCTCCTTCCGCTGTCAACATGACCAGCCTCCTGCCCATCGATTTCCTGCTGATAGCCGCCTGCGCCTGGCTCGTCAACGGCCTGCTCGGGCTGGCTGCGCCGCGCAATACGCATTTCATCAGCAAGATCCTGTTTCCGCTCGGCGCCCTCATTGGCATCGGCGTCGGCGTGGTGGCGCTGGATGCTCTGGGTGGCCCGGCGCAAACCGCCGTGCTGGTGATCGGCCTGCCTGACCTGCCCTTCCATTTGCGGCTGGACGACCTGTCGGCGGTGTTCGTGCTGCTGCTTGGTTTTGCCTCGGCCGGCATTTCGATCTACGCCGCCGGCTATTTCCGGCAGGGCGAGGGTACCGCGCCCGGCGTGCTCTGCCTCGAATACCATCTCTTCCTCGCCAGCATGCTGTTGGTATTGCTGGCCGACGATGCCTATGCCTTCATGGTGGCCTGGGAGTGCATGGCGCTGTCCTCCTTCTTCCTCGTCACCACCGACCACAAGCACGAGGAAATCCGCCGCGCCGGTTACCTGTATCTGCTGATCGCGCACATCGGCGCCCTCGGCATCCTGCTTTCCTTCGGCGTCATGAGCGGCGGAATGGGTGGTGGAGGCGGCGATTACAGCTTTGCAGCCATGCGCGGGCAGGAACTGTCGCCGTTCTGGGCCTCGGCCGCTTTCCTGCTGGCCCTGACCGGCTTCGGCGCCAAGGCCGGGCTGGTGCCGCTGCATGTCTGGCTGCCCGAGGCTCACCCGGCGGCGCCCTCGCCGGTGTCGGCGATGATGAGCGGCGTGATGCTGAAGACGGCCATCTACGGCCTGTTGCGGGTGAGCTTCGACCTGCTGCACACCACCATCTGGTGGTGGGGCGTGGTGGCGCTGGCCGTGGGCCTCGTCACCGCCCTGTTCGGCGTGCTCTACAGCACGGTGCAAAACGACATGAAGCGCCTGCTGGCGTATTCGTCGATCGAGAACATCGGTCTCATCGCCGTCGGCATCGGCCTGACCCTGATCTTCCATGCCTACCGCATGGAGGCGCTGGCGGCACTGGCCATGACGGCGGTGCTCTACCACTGCCTCGCGCATGCCGGCTTCAAGAGCCTGCTCTTCCTGTGCACCGGCTCGGTGCTGCATGCAACGAAGGAGCGCAACCTGGGCAAGCTCGGCGGCCTGATCCACCGCATGCCCTGGGTGGCCTGGCTGGCGCTGGCCGGGGTGATCGCCAGCGCCGGTTTGCCGCCGCTGTCGGGCTTCGTCTCGGAATGGCTGCTGCTGCAAAGCTTCCTCTTCTCGCCCGGCCTGCCGCACCCCTGGCTCAACATGGTGGTGCCGGTGGCCGCTGCGCTGGTGGTGCTGGTGGCGGCGCTGGCCGGTTTCGCCATGGTCAAGTTCTACGGCATCATCTTCCTCGGCCAGATGCGCGAGCCGGCCCTGAAGGATGCGCATGATGCCGGCCCTTGGGAAAAGGCCGGCCTGATCTGGCTGGCGCTGATCACGCTGCTGCTCGGCGTCATGCCTTCGACCGTGATCCTGCGCATCGATTCCGCCACGCGCCAATTGCTGGGCACGGGGCTGGCCGATAAACTGAATGAGCATGGCTGGTGGATGCTGGCGCCGATCTCGGCCGAACGGGCCAGCTACGAGCCGTTGCTGGTATTGGTGACCATCGCCGTCGTGTTGCTGTTCACTCGCAGACTGGTCAAGGTGCTGTTCCATGGTCGCGTGCGCCGCACCACCGCCTGGGACTGCGGCTACTATTTTCAGGGGCCGCGCGCGCAGGACACCGCCGAAGGTTTCAGCCAGCCGATCCGCCGCATTTTCGAGCCGATGTTCCGCATGGAGCGGCATTTTCCGACGGCGCGCGACACCAAGCCCTACTACAGCGTCAAGGTCGAGGACCACTTCTGGTACTGGTGCTACCTGCCGGTGGCGAAGGCGGCCAACTGGGTCTCGACGCTTATCATCACCCTGCAGGGCGGGCGCATCGCCGTCTACCTGATGTACAGCTTCGTTACCCTGCTGGTTCTATTGCTGGTGGCAAGGCCATGATTAGTGTGTCCGGATTCTTTGGCCAACTTTTCGCCATTGCACTGGCATTGGTGCTGGCGCCGCTGCTCTCGGGCTGGGTGGGGCAGTGCCGGGCCTGGTTCCAGAGCCGCAGGGCGCCGCCCTTGCTGCTGCCGTATTACATGTTGCACAAGCTGTTCAACAAGGATGTGGTGCTGGCCCATGGCGCGTCCTCATTGTTCCGTGCCGCGCCTTTCGTCATCTTCGGCTGCATGGTGCTCGCCTGCGCCATCGTGCCGACCTTGTCCACCGACCTGCCGTTTGCTCCGGCGGCCGACGCCCTGGCGCTGGTCGGCGTTTTCGGCCTGGCGCGGATTTTCATTTCCCTGGCGGGCATGGATGTCGGCACGGCCTTCGGCAGCCTGGGCGGGCGGCGTGAAATGCTGGTCGGTTTCCTCGCCGAACCGGCCCTGCTGATGGTGATCTTCACGCTGGCCATGATTGCGCAGTCGACCTCGCTGGCGACCATCGTCGAAACGCTCGCACACCGCGACATGGTGATCTATCCCAGCCTGGCCTTTGCCGGCATCGCCTTCACCTTCGTCTCGCTGGCCGAGAACGCCCGCGTGCCGGTTGACAATCCGGCGACCCACCTCGAACTGACCATGATCCACGAGGCGATGATCCTCGAATATTCCGGTCGTCACCTGGCGCTGATTGAGTGGGCGGCGAGCCTCAAGCTCTACGCCTATTCCTGCCTCGGTCTCGCCCTGTTCTTCCCCTGGGGCATTGCCCCGGGCGACGATTTCCTGGCACTGGCGGCGGCGATTCCGCTGCTGCTGCTGAAGCTCGCCATCGGCGGCGTCATCCTCGCCGGCATCGAGACCGTCAACGCCAAGATGCGCATTTTCCGCGCTCCGGAGTTTCTCGGCACCGCCTTCATGCTCGCGGTTCTGGGGCTCCTTGTTCGACTGCTGCTGGAGGTAAAGGTGTGACATTGCTTCAGAATGCACTTATCTCCCTCCCCTTCAAGGGGAGGGTCGGGGAGGGGATGGGGTCCAGCCGGCAGGTCTCGCTAATACCCATCCCCCTCCCAACCTCCCCCTTGAAGGGGGAGGAGTCGCTGCGACTCGAGGAGGCGCGATGAACGCCGCCATACCGTTCTCGGCCCAGCTCATCAACCTCTTCGCCGCGGTGATTTTGCTGTTGGCCTTCGCCATGCTTGCCCAGCGCCGCCTGCCGGCACTGATCAACCTGTTCGCCTTGCAGGGTCTGGCGCTTTGCCTGGCAACCCTGGTGGCGGCGGTAAGTACAGGGCAGGTGCATCTTTACTACTCGGCCGGACTGACCTTTACGCTCAAGGTGGTGGTGCTGCCCTGGATCCTGCACCGCCTGGTGCGCCAGCTCAACGTCAAGCGCGAGGTGGAGGCGCTGATCAAGATCCCGACCACCATGCTGGTGGGCCTCGGCCTGGTCATGGTTGCCTTCAACGTCGCACTGCCGATCTCCGAGCTCTCCCACACCATTACCCGCGGCACGCTGGGCATCGCGCTGGCCGTGGTGATGCTGGCCTTCCTGATGATGATCACGCGGCAGAAGGCCATCACCCAGGTGGTCGGTTTCCTGTCGATGGAAAACGGCCTGTTCCTCGCCGCCACCAGCGCCACTTACGGCATGCCGATGGTGGTGGAACTCGGCATCGCGCTCGACGTGCTGGTCGGCGTCATCATCCTCGGCGTGTTCTTCTTCCAGATTCGCGACCAGTTCGACAGTCTCGACATCCGGCACATGGAAAAGCTGAAAGATAACTGATGGACTTTTTCGTCATCATGCTCGCCATTCCCCTCGTCAGCGGCGCGCTGCTGACGGTGGTGGGTGAGCGTTCCTGGGCGCCCAATCTGAATGTCGTCGCCAGCCTCGGTACCTTCCTCGCCGCGGTCGGGCTGACAGTCGAGATCGTCGCCAACGGCCCGCGCTTCGCCTTCGGCGAGCAGTTCTTCATCGATTCGCTGAATGTATTCTTTGTCGCCCTGACTGCCTTCGTCGGCCTGACCACCAGCATCTTTTCCGGCCCCTACATGAGGAACGAGCGCGAGCACGGCAAGCTCACCGCGCCGCGCCTGCGCCTTTACAAGAGCATGTACCAGTTCTTCATGTTCACCATGCTGGCGGCGCTGACCACCAACAATCTCGGGCTGCTCTGGGTGGCGATGGAAGCGGCGACGCTGACCACGGTGCTGCTGGTCTCGCTCTACCGCACGCCGGCCAGCCTCGAAGCGGCGTGGAAGTACTTCATCCTGTGCGGCGTCGGGCTCGCCCAGGCGCTGTTCGGCACCATCCTGCTCTACTTCGCGGCCGAGCGCGTGCTCGGCGCCACCGGCAACGCCCTGCTGTGGACGCATCTGGTGGAGGTCAAGGGGCAGCTCGAACCGAACATCATGGCCTTGTCGTTCATTTTCCTGCTGCTCGGTTATGGCACCAAGGTAGGTCTTGCGCCGCTGCACAACTGGCTGCCCGACGCCCACGCCGAAGGCCCGACGCCTGTGTCGGCCGTGCTCTCCGGCCTGCTGCTGAACGTCGCGCTCTACGCCATCCTGCGCTGCAAGGTGCTCGCCGACGGCGCCATTCCCGGCGACTTTGCCGGCAATCTGATGATCGGCTTCGGCCTGTTCACGCTGCTGCTCGCGGCATTTTTTCTGTCGCGGCAGAAGGACGTCAAGCGCATGTTCGCCTATTCGTCGATCGAGCACATGGGGCTCATCACCTTCGCCTTCGGCATGGGTGGCCCGGTGGCGAACTTCGCCGGCCTGCTGCACATGACCATGCACTCGCTGACCAAGTCGGCGATCTTCTTCGCCGTCGGCCACGCCACGCAGAAGACCGGCACGCAACTCATGGAACACATCCGCGGCCTGATCAAAATCAATCCACTGATCGGCTGGGGCCTGATGCTGGGCACCCTGGCCATCCTCGGCATGCCGCCCTTCGGTGTCTTCGCCAGCGAATTCATGATCCTGACCCACGCCATGAAGCATTACCCGTGGGCGACGCCCATCCTGCTGCTGGCGCTGGGCGTCGCCTTCGCCGCCATCTTCGGCAAGGTGCAACCCATGGTCTTCGGCGAGACCGAGGCCAGGCGCCTGCCGCACGCCCCTGCCATCACGCCGGTGTTCCTGCATCTGGGCATCGTCCTGATGCTGGGCCTCTACATTCCTCCCTATCTGACGCGCTGGTTCCATGAAGCCGCGCGCATGCTCGGCTAACCATGTTCCTTTGCGACGACTCCTCGATCGAATTCACGCCGCAACCCGGGCTCGGAGCGCCGGTCTGGGTCGGCCGTACGTCAGGCGGTGAAGCGCTGAAGGACTTCGCTACCGCGGCGCGGCAGTTGGGCGGGCGCGTTGCGGCGATCTGGGGCAGCGACGAGCGTCAGCACGGTGGCTGCTATCGGCTGCATTGCGTCTTCGGGTTCGACCGGGGCCATGCCTGGGTGAGCCTCGACCTGCCGGCCGACGATCCCGTGTACCCCGATCTGTCGGGCATTTTTCCGACAGCCAACCGCATGCAGCGCGCCACCCGCGACATGGTCGGCATTGCCAGCGAAGGCGGTGACCAGCGGCCCTGGCTGCGCCACGGCGGCTGGCCGGCGGACTGGTATCCGCTGCGCCACGACGCAGCGCATGAGGCCGGGATGGGCGCGGGCTTCCCCAACGCCCCGAGCGACTACGATTTCGTCAAGGTCGGCGGCGAGGGGGCGCATGAGATTCCGGTCGGCCCGATCCACGCCGGCATCATCGAGCCGGGACATTTCCGCTTTTCGGTGGTCGGCGAGCGCGTGCTGCGCCTGGAGCAGCGCCTGGGCTACCAGCACAAGGGCGTCGAGAAACTTTTCATCGGCGCCGACATCGCGCGTGGCGCGAAGTTGGTCGGCCGCGTTTCCGGCGACTCCACCTGCGCCTATGCCTGGGCCTACGCCGCCGCGGTCGAGGCCGCCTGTGGCGTCGAGGCGCCGCCGCGCGCGCTGGCCGTGCGCGCGCTGCTGCTGGAGCGTGAGCGCGTGGCCAATCATCTGGGCGACCTCGGTGCGCTGGGCAACGATGCCGCCTTTGCCTTCGGCCTGACCCAGTTTTTCCGCCTCAAGGAAGACTGGGTGCGGCTTAACGCCAAGCTGTTCGGCCATCGCTTCATGATGGATTGCATTGTGCCCGGCGGCGTCAGCGTCGATCCGGATACTTCGGGGCTGGCCGCAATTGTCGAGCAGTGCAGCGCCATCGAACGCGCAGTGAAGGAATTAAGGGAACTCTACGACGAGCACCCCGGCCTGCAGGACCGCTTCGCCACGACCGGCACGATCGACAGCAGCCTGGCGCGTGAACTCTCGCTGACCGGGATGGCGGCGCGCGCCACCGGCATCCTGCTCGATGGCCGTGCCCATCGCCAGGGCTATACGCCTCCACCGCCCTACGCGGTGCTGGGTGTGCGGCCGGTCACCGACGAACGCGGCGACGTCGCGGGCCGCGTCGCGGTGCGCTTCGACGAAATTTTCGAGTCGCTGCGCCTGTTGCGCCTGCTGGCGGTCGGCATGCCTCCCGGCGAGACCCGCAGTGAAGTCGTCCCAGCGCCCGGCAGCCGCGGGCTCGGCGTGATCGAAGGCTGGCGCGGCGAGGTGCTGGTCGGCGTCCAGTTCGATGGCTCCGGCCGCCTGGCCCGCGTCCATCCCCACGATCCCTCGTGGCAGGCATGGCCGGCGCTGGAACACGCGGTGATGAACGACATCGTTCCCGATTTTCCGCTGATCAACAAGTCCTTCAACCTCTCCTACAGCGGAGTTGATCTGTGATTCCATTGCTTCGCCACATCTTCCGCACCGGCATCCTCACCGAGCCGCCGCAGCCGGCCGGCGAAGACGGCCCCCAGCGCGAGATCGACCGGCTGCACGACGAGATCCTGTGCGTCCTCGGCCGCGCGCTGACCATCCGCGAGGTCGATGCCGGTTCCTGCAATGCCTGCGAACTCGAAGTCCATGCCCTCAACAATCCCTACTACAACCTCGAAGGCCGCGGCATCAAGTTCGTCGCCAGTCCGCGCCATGCCGACATGCTGCTGGTCACCGGGCCGGTGACGAAGAACATGGAGAACGCGCTGCGCATCGCCTACGACTGCACGCCCGACCCCAAGCTGGTGGTGGCGGTGGGCGACTGCGGCTGCAATGGCGGCGTCTTCGGCGAAAGCTACGCCAGCTGCGGCGCGATAAGTAACGTGGTCGGCGTCGACGTCCGCATCCCCGGCTGCCCGCCGGCGCCGCTGGCATTGATGCAGGGCATCCTGGCGGCGGTGCGCACGGCGAAATAGCGCGGCATTGCGCCGGCGCAGAAAGTCGGCGCCGGCGCTACGGCGATGGGTCGAGCAGCGCATCGCGATCCAGCGCCGCGACGTCGGTGACGCCGGTCAGCGCCAGCGCGACGGCCATTTCGGCACGCATCATCGACAGCATGTGCGCCACGCCGGCCTCGCCACGCGCGGCGACGGCATAGCCCCAGGCGCGGCCGAGCAGGCAGGCCTTGGCGCCGAGCGCCAGCGCCTTCACCACGTCGAGGCCGCTCCTGACGCCGCCGTCCATCAGGACGTCGAGCCGGTCGCCGACGGCGTCGACGATGTAGGGCAGGATGTCGGCGCAAGCCGCGACGCCATCGAGCTGTCGCCCGCCGTGGTTGGAAACCACGATGCCGTCTGCGCCGGCCGCGGCCGCGAGGCGCGCGTCCTCGACGTCGAGAATCCCCTTGAGCAGGATCTTGCCGGACCAGTGTTCGCGCACCCAGTCCAGGTCAGCCCAGGTCACCGCGGGATCGAACTGGCTATCCACCCAGGCCTTGAATTGCGGCAGGCTGTGCGCGCCGGGCACGGCCATCGTCAGGTTGCCGAAGGTCAGCGGCTTGCCGCGAATCCCGACATCCAGCAGCCATTGCGGATGCGACAGCAGGTCCCAGGCCTTGGCCAGTTTGCCGCCGGCGGAAGTGGCACCGCCCATGCCGTTGCGGATGTCGCGGTAGCGCGCACCCATCACCGGCAGATCCACCGTCAGCACCAGCACCGGGCAGCCGGCGGCCTGCGCGCGCGCCATCAGGTCCTGCGCATAGCCGCGGTCGCGCATCACATACAGCTGGTACCAGAAAGGCGCCGCGGTTGCGGCGCGAACCTCCTCGATCGAGCAGATCGACACCGTCGATTCGCAAAAGGGCACGCCGGCGGCTTCGGCCGCGCGCGCGGCCTGCACTTCCGCGCGCCGCGCCATGACTCCGGCGATGCCCAACGGGCCGAGGACCAGCGGCAGCGCCAGATCCTGCCCAAGAACGCGTGTGGCAAAACCTGGTCGCGAGACGTCGCGCATCACGCGCTGGCGCAGGCGCAGGCGCTGAAAGGCCCGCCGGTTGTCGCCCGCCGTGACCTCGTCATAGGCCGCGCCATCGAGGTAATCGAACAAGTGGCGCGGCAGCCGGCGCCGCGCCAGTTCCCGGTAGTCGCCGGCGTTGGCCGGCGCCAGGCCGAGCCCGCGGGTTTCATCCTTGCTCATGGGGCCCCCTTGTTGCTGGTTTCAGGCGGTCGCGCCGGCCAGGCCGGCCGCGGCGATTTCAATCGAAGATCTTGCATCGAAAAAGGCGAAAAAGGGGCACGAATTTGATGAGTCGCTAAATTCGAACCGGAAAAAAAAGGGGCCAGGCTCCCATGGCACTACCTTAAGCCGTTGTACTTCGTGAGTTGAGAATTACAAAACAAAAAAAGAAAAAAAAGAAAAAAAGAAAAGAAAAAAAGGGGCCAGGCTCGAATTTGATGAGTCGCTAAATTCGAACCATACGAAAAAAAAGAAAAAAAGGGGCCAGGCTCGAATTTGATGCAAAAAAAAGGGGCCAGGCTCGAATTTGATGAGTCGCTAAATTCGAACCAGGCCCCTTTTTCCGTTTAACCAGGCCCCTTTTTCCCCTTTTTTCCCGGGATGACGGTTGGTATGGCGTCCATCGGTTTCAGCTTGACTCTGAACTAGTCCGAGTCGAGCGACATCACCACCTGTTCGGTAATGACTCCGAGCCTGTCTGTATGGCGCATCTTCGCGGGCAGGTAGCGCTTGTCGGGGATCAGCCACAGTTCGATGATTTCGGCGCTGCCCGCCGTCGAAAAAACCAGTTTCAGCACCTGCACATTGCCGATCGGGGGAACGGCAAGAGTCTCGTATCCCGCTATGCTGTAAGAATAGAGGGCATTTTTCACGCCGTCCGAGAGCCACAATTTGCCGCCGCTGTTCGAGGGCGGCACCAGCATGAACTGATAGAGCAGGCTTTGACGGTCCAGTATGCCGTCGGGCATGCGGCCGCTGCGGGTCTTGCCGGGCAGCGAAGACTGGCCGCCGGCAGCTTCCTTCAGCGACATGAAGCGCTCGGGCAACGCTCCTTGCATTGCAAAAACCAAAGGACTCAGGCCCTGCCTGTCGATGCGCCCTGAAATATCCAGTTGCCAGGATGCCTCCCGGGCAGTCTCGTCAGGCCTGGACACCTCCTTGATGCTGACGCCAAACGATTGGTCGTTCGCCGATAGGTAGAGGTGCCGGCCCCTTCCAATGGGTTGCCGGTCCGCGCCCGAGAATGTTTCGAACTCGATTTCCACCCGCCTCGCGGCGCCGGCCGGCCCCGATCGCGGCAGCCCGGCGGGCTGAGCCACCGCCTCCGGCGCGGCGGCTGAAACACGCGGAGCCGGAACATCAGCCGCTGCCTCCGCCGCGACTTTCGGAACCACCGGAGCATTGACCCGGACCGAATCGGCGGCGGCGATCCTGGCCTCTTGCGGTGCGGGCATTCCCTCCGGCACGGCTAGCTCTTGCACCTCGACGGGCGCGGTGGTTTCCGCCGCGGTAGCGGGTAGCCTCACCTGCAATGGGCCGCTGTGCGTGCTCGGCAAACCGGGCGGCAGCATGCCGAATTTCCACAGCACCGCCGCGTGCAGCGCCAGCGAGATGGCCAGGGCAATCCCGAATCGGCGACTTTCGGCTTTGCGGCAGCTCGCGTTGTTCATCATATTCGGATGCTACCCGACTAGATGCGTGACGGCAGCCTGTTCGTGTCGGGCAGCGTTGCGCCGTGCAGCGTCCGGCATGGGCAAGCCCGGCGCCGGCGGCTACTTGGCGGTAAAGCCGGCGAACCTGGCCGTGACCACGCCTTCCACCAGGATTTGCGCTTCAAAATTCCAGGAGAATCCCGGTTCCAGATTGTCCACAGTGGCCATGCTGGTGCCGATCTCGACGCCCTTCTTGTCGAAAAGCGTGAATTTCGCCGTGGCGAGCTTGATCGTGTGCGGCGATGTGTTGCTGACGCTGCCTTTCAGGACGGACTTCCGCTCCTGGTTTTCCGCGAACTTGAACGCAAGCAGCGTCAGCGCATCGGCGCTTACCGGAGGGGTTTGCGGCACAGCGGCTGCGGGTTTTTCCACCGCCGGCGCCGCCGTCGGCGGGACATCTTCCTTCGCGCAGCCGCCTCCCAGCAACAGAAGGGCGGTCGCCAGCAGGATCGAACGGATGGACCCGGAGAATCGCTGATCAAGTGTCAAATCGTCATTCCGGCAAAAGCCGGAATCCAGAAGAACCATGGCACTGGACACCGGCGTCCGCCGGTGTGACAGCTTATTCAGTGTTTCCCTGGCGTATTTTTTCATCGTGGTGTTCTCCATGGTGTTCTTTGGCAAGTGATCGTCGGCATGTCCCGGGTTCGACCCGCCCCACCAAGAACGGCGGCACCGTTGCAGGTGCCGCCGTTGACCACGGTTGCGGATGAGTACCCGGCTACGCAGCCCTTACTCCCTGATCAGTTCGCGCCACGAGGTACGGCGGGAAATTGACGCCCCCGGCGGCAGTGTCGGCAAGGTGATGGAGATGCCGCCGCCGGCCAGGCCGGAGAGTGCAACCAGTTTGCCTGACGAGGTCATCAACAGGATGGGACTCGACGCGAGCTGATTGGCCAGCTGTTTGCCCACAACCCTATGTTGCAGTGGTGAGCTTTCGTCCGCGCCAATCGCCGAGCCCGTCAGGTAGTTGAGACCGTACTGGTAACTCGTCCCGCCCACCTCGCACGCCTCCACGCTGGGCACATTGGTATTGATGACCAGTGCGCCGAGGCCAAGGGCAATATCGGTATTGGCACGTTCGGAAACGCCAATCAGATCGAAGAACCAGCCATTTTGCGTGGCGAAATTGACCGGATTGCTGGTGGCGGTACGTACCAGTTCCCCGGAGGTGCAGATGGTGGTCGGGGTGCCGACAGGGCAGGTCTCCTCGGTATGAATCTGACGCACAAATCCCAACGCACTGGTCCCGATCAATCGCGGCGAGCCGCCCGGGTTGTCAAAGATCGCCGTTGTCGCGGTAACGCCGGCCGCGCGCGAATCCTTCAGCGCATACACGGATTGCGTGTTGGTATCGGTCGCATCGGACAAAGCGAGATAGCTGCCGGTGCCGACAATGACCAGCTTTTCCCCGGTGGTCGGAATTGCAGTCACCTGCGGCCTGGTGGTGATCGGCTGCAGGTTGCCCGCACCGTCCCTGAATACGGCCATGAGTTGCGCATCAAAGCCGGCTTCCCCGATATTGTCATTGACGTCGAAACGCCAGAGGTTGCCCAGCAGATCGCCGCCATAGACCGCCTCGACCGTGTTATCCGATTCCGGGCTGATCACCTGCGCGGTGATCTTCGCCAGGCCGCTCGGGGTGGTGGTATCGCCGGCCCCGGTCGAGATGGTTCGGAGCAGTACCCCGGTCACCGCGTCGAGCACGAACAGCCGCCCGACGCCGTCGCCGCCAGCGCCATCTTCATTGATGATGTTGTTATAGCCGGAGGGGACGAGCACCACCCAGGTACCGTCGATCAATTTGGCGACCTGCGGGCTGCCGTAGGAATATCCGAGATTGGCGTCGGTGAATTCCCAGAGCGCTTTCGGGCTCTCGGGATCGGTAATGTCCAGCGCGTAGTAGCCGCGTCCGCCGCGTCCCAGGCCGCCGACCAGAATCGTCTTCCAGACGGCGCCGGGCACGGTGCAGGCGCTGGCACAGATATCGGCGCTGACGGGGCTGCCATCCACATAGTAACGATGCTTGTCCTTGTATTTCTTGTCGGCGAGCTTGTAGAGGTGCGGGAACACCATCGTCGGGATATACGCCCAGATTTCCTGGCCGATGAGAGTGTCCGCCGCCACGGCCGCCTCCGACGCGGCTACGGCCGCGGCCGCAGCCGTGGCCAGCGCCGCATTCGACTGATCCTGGACCGCGGCATTGACCGCCGTTGCCGCCGCCTCGACCAGGGCTTCCGTTGCGGCGCTGCCCTTGGCGCGGAAGGCATGCAACATACCGTCGTTGGCGCCGGCGTAGAGCGTCGCAACCCGATTCGCCTGGGCGGCGATGAAGGAGGTGTAGCCGGGATCGGCGTAGTTGAACTGCGGCTTGTTCACATACACCACCTGGGCATTGACCAGGTCGCCCAGCACGTGCGCGCGCTGCCGGAAGTACTTGCTGTTGTTGGTCTCGATGCCTTCGTTGCTGCGATCGCCGGCGAGGTAATTGACCAGGTTGGCGCCGACCGCACTGGTCTGATCGGGCACCGACAGGCAGATGCTCGCCGAAGCGCACAGGTACTGCGTCAGACCGTCCGGCGCGGTGGAAATATGCGGCGACAGGAAGTAGCTGTTGGCGGCGAAATTGGTACTGTTGAACGCCCTCAGCTTGGTGGTGGGAACGCTGTTGTCGAAGGTCCAGATGGCGCGGCTTGACCAGAGCTTGGCATCCAGCTTGGCCTGCGCCGACCAGTCGGTGGCGGTGGAAGCTTCGGCGGTCTGCGGGTTGATCTGCTTGCGCACCAGTTCGCCGGTCCAGTCCAGGGTCGTATAGGTGCTGTTGAAAAAGTAGTTGTCGCCCTGCTTGATGCTGGCATTGCTGGCCGTGGGGGACGCGCCGGAGCCGCCGGTCGCGGCGACTCCCGCCAGGGCCGAGGAGATGCTGCTCGACAGCGAGGTGGGGTCGGTCGCGCTGAAATAGGCGCCGTGCCCGTTGATCCCCGCGTGCCAGAGGTCGTCGATGGTGGTCTGTTCGTCGCTGACGGGCTCCGGCCAGTTGCACAGACTGGCCGACTGCCATGCGCAAACGCCGGCAGCCGGATTCGCCTCGATGCCGTTGTCGGGCAGGAAAGGCGCGACGCCTTTCACGGTCGAGAAATCGCCGCCGGTATCCGTCGCATAGGTGCTCGAATACTGCATGTAACCCGAGGCGCCCAGACCGAGCGTGAATGTCGTCATGTGTTGCGTGGAGAGCGGGTCGCCGGGCGTGGTCGGCACATTGTTCATCGGGTTGGTCGCCGAACAGAGGACGCCTGCAAGCCCTGTCGCGGGAATGATCGCCCCGGAGCAGTTGTTCAGAGCGGGGGTGCGCAAGTCCGTCTTGTAGTAATAGGCGGCGACGTCGGCCAGCGTGTTGCGCGTTCCCGTTCCGTCGTCGGCGCAGGTCTTGGTTTCCCAGAGCGGCGATGTCGGCGACACGGGGGTGCAACCGCGAACCGTGGCCGTGGACGTTACCGGGTTGCAGCGGGAATAGATGTAGAGAGGCGCCACGGGGGTGACGGTCGGGATGCAGGTGGCCGGATCGACCGGGATCGGTTCGGTGTTGGTGGCGTCCGGTTTGACGCAGGTTGTCTGCACCTTGGTCGTTGCATCGACGGTGACCGTCGGGTTGGCGGTCCACGGACAGGTGGGGACGGCAACCGGGTTCTTGGGAGCGAGGGGGGGGGCGGCCGGGAACGTGGCGTTATAGACCGTGGTATCGGTCTCCCGGCACTGGACAATTTTTCCGGTCGTGGGGTCGAAGACCAGCGGGGCTGGCTCCGGCGTTCCCTGCGGCGTACAGGTGCCGGGCGTCACGGCAAAGTAACCGGTATCGGTGACCGGGCAGCTCACCGAGGTCACATAGGCGGGACCTGTCGAAGCGGCCACCGGAACACACGGCAGAGCACCGCCTCCGGTCGTACCCGCATTCACCGTGACGGGCGCCAGATAGGTGCAGGTGGTGGCCGTATTGGTGAAGACCCCGAGCACCGCGGGGGTACTGGTCGGCGTGGTGTCGCAGGTATCGACCGGGGTCGTCACTACGGGCGCGGCAACGGACGGGAAGGCGCCGGGGGTACAAACCTTCCTTTGCAGCGTGGAATACACCGTGCCATTGGCCGTCCCGGATTGTCCGGGATCGGCTGCACAGGTGCTGTCGACCAGCGTATCGACCGGGGTCGCGTTGTAGGCGCACTCGACGCCGGGCGCATAGACGGTCCCGGTGGTTCCCGGCGTCGCCGTCGGGTTGTTGTAGGTGCAGGTGCCGGAACTGACGTTGCTCCAGCCGCTGGCCGTACCGTAGGAGCAGGTAACCCGCCCGCCGCCGGTGTAGGCCGGGCCGGTCTGCGCATCCTTCCAGGTGCAGGACGGCACATTGGTCGTGGTCGTCGCAGTGCCGCTGTAGGTGCAATCGACGGCCGGGCCGTCGAAGGTCGGTGCCGAGTCCCGGTTGGCGGTGCAGGTCGTCGCGTTCAGGTCGGTGGCGCTGGCCGTGCCCGAATAGGCGCAACTGTGCGCCACGTTGACGGTATAGGGGCTGCTGGCGGACATCGTCGCATTGGTGCAGTTCGCCACGCCCGAAGTCACGACGGGGGCGGCGTAGGAACAGGTCACCTGCGGCGCGGAAAAATTGGTCGTGTCCTGGGCCACCGTGACACAGGTCGCCGGCGAGTCGACATTGGTCGTCGTCGCCGTGCCCTGATAGGCGCAGGCCACGGTCTGCCCACCGGTGTAGGAGGGACCGGGTTCCGGGTCGTCCTTGGCGCATGAATTCAGGCCCGTCAACACCGTGCCGGTACCGTAACCGCAGGTCGTGTATTGATTGAAGGGTGGCCCGGCCGCTGATCCGGTCGGCGTGCAGGTGGCCAGATTGGTGGCGACAACGGCGGCTTGCCAGTTGCAGGCGACTGCCGGTCCGGCCCACACTGTACCGTTGGTGGTGCCGGTCGATTGCGCCACCGGGGTACAGGTGGCCTGGTTCGTCGCAGTAGTCGCCGCCCCTGCGTTGTAGCTGCAGTCCGTTCTCGGCGCCGAGGCTGCCGGCGAAGGAACCACCCAGGTACAGCTCGCCTGATTTGTTGCCGTCGACGCCGGGGTGGCGTCGTAGGCACAGGCCGTCGTCGTGTTCCACACGGAGCCATTGGTTGTCGCAGTGGCGGCGGCGACGGCCGTACATGTGGTCTGGTTGGTGGTGGGGACCACTGCTTCATAGCTGCACTCGGTTTTTGGCGACGCAGCGCTCGTCGCCGGAACCACCCAGGTGCAGGCCGCGAGATTTGAGGTGTTCGTCGGCGTGGCGTCGTAGGCACATGCCGTCGTCGTGTTCCACACCGAACCGTTGGTTGTGGCAGAGG
>JBIKKY010000125.1:0-3072 GCA_044360105.1 Sulfuritalea sp. | reverse complement strand
GATTGACGGTATTTCCTCCGCCACTGATGTTGGTGCTGTTGTTGATGTTGATGTCGTTGTTGCTGCCCCAACCATAACGGTTGCCGCTCCAGGCTGCGCCAATGGCGGCGCCCCAGATCAGGCCGGTCGCAAAGGCGGCACCGGGAGGATAGGGGTAGTAGTAGACCGGGTAGGGTGTCGGATAGTAGCCCCACGACGAATAGCCGCCGTACACCACCACGGTGCTCGGGTTGTACTGCGGCACGTAGATCACTTGCGGATCGGCGGGGACGATCTTGATGATTTCCTTCTCGACCACGACCACCTGCTTGGTGTCGGACTTGAGGTTGCCGGCCGCCTGGGTCTTGCGCCTGAACGCCTGCACAGCATCGAACACGGCACCCTGGTTGGCGACCACCGCCTCACCCAGAGCAGTGGTCCAGTCGAGGTCGGTGCTCATCATCTTGACGACATCGGGATAGTTGAGCAGCGACTTCACCGCATCGTCCCAACTGTCTTTGACCGGAAGCTTCGGATCCTTTTTGCGCTTGTCGAGAAAGCGGTCCGCCTCAACCAGCTGCAGGGGATTGGTTGCCGCCGGAAGGATGATGGTGACCAGATCGTCGGGATACAGCGCGATGCGGTCGACCAGTTTCTCGAGTTCGGCGGGCGACGGCGCCGCCGCCACGGCGGTCGCCGCGGCAGGAGCCTGTGCCTGTACGATCGGTGCGAACGCCACGGCAAGAAATGCCGCGATGGTGAGCAGACGGAAGGAGCGGCCTTCGCTGCTGGCGGGGGTCAGGGCAGATAAATGGGTCGTCATGCGTGCTCCACGATGCCGGGAAATGATCCGGTTTTAAATACTAGCATGGAAAAACAAGCCCTCTTACCGGCATCGTCAATACGCGCCACGCCCCTGCCTGCAGCATTCTTCCAGCCGCGCCGCAAGAGTTTCACGCAGGCGGCGCACTGCCGTCGGCCGGCGCTTCGTGCCAGCGCTGCGGCGGCACCACCTTGGCCTCGGCGGGATCAGCCATGTAGTGCGGCGACATGATCTGGACTCCGTACTCGTTGAATACATCCTGGATGTTCCGGTGCAGCTCCGACATGGTTTCGGCGCGCGGTTTCGCCTTCATGGCCGTGGCCTGGGCGACAAGCAGATACTCCGGATAATAGTCCGACAGCGCGGTCTGGAAGACACGCGGCGCGGGATCCTGCAGGATGCCGGGCGTCCTGCGCGCCGCTTCGATCAGCATCGCCTCGACCTGGCGCCAGGGCGTGTCGTAGCCGATCGTGACCTTGGTATCGACGACGAAACCATGCCCCTGCACGGCGCGCGAGTAGTTCTGGATGACCGTGCCGGTGATCAGCGAGTTCGGCAAGGCCAGTTCCTGGCCCGTCCCGGTCCGGATGCGGGTGGTGAAGATGCCCAGTTCGGTGACCGTGCCTTCGTTTTCCCCGACGCGGACGTATTCCCCCATGCGGACCGTCCGTGTGTAGGTCACGATCAATCCGGCTGCGGCCTGACCGACGAGGCTCGATGCTCCGAGCGAAACCATCAGGCCGAGCAGCACCGACAGGCCCTTGAAGGCATCGGTTTCGGCGCCGGGCAGGTAGGGGTAGGCCATGGCCAGGGCGAACAGCCAAATGACCAGGGCCGCCAGGCGGCGGGTGGTCGGCATCGCCTCGGCGTCGAGCCAGCGCGGCGGCGACTCGCCGAAGGCGAGTCGCTCGAGGAAGCCTTCGAACAAACTGATCAGCGCGCGCGCGACGAAGAAGATGGCGATGGCGACGCCGAGCCCGGGGATCGCGCCGACGATGGCCTGCAGGATGTCGACCACGATGCCGATCAGATAGCCGTCAAGGCGTTCGCCCCAGGGGCGGGTATAGGGAAACCGGGCGAGCATGAAGCTCAGCCATTCATAACTGAAGATCGCCACCAGCAGCCAGTGCAGCGCGCCGACCAGGCGCCGCACCAGCGGGTAGACGAAGCGCTGATCGAGGAGGACGATGCCGCCCAGTTCCAGGGTCCGCGCCTTGCTCGCGGCGAGGCGGACGAAGACCAGCGCGAAGCGACGGTGAAGCCGCGCCAGGCCCCACAGCAGCGCCAGCCAGACCACGGTGGCAATGCCGCCGGCGACCAATGCCCGGACGACGTTTTCGAAGCTGCGTAACTCCTTTACCTCGGCGATGACCTGATTGAGGCGCCCAGCGACCGCCGCGACGACTTCGTCGATCGACTCCTGGCCCAGCGGGTCGACGTCGCCCGGGGTGATGATGAGCATGTAGCGTCCGTCGATGGTGATTTTCCTGCCTTGCTCAATGGTGGAGACGACCACCTTCCCTTCGGAATCGCCGGCGAGGATGTCGAGAATACTGGCGCGCGTGCGGTCGGCCCGCTCCGCCGGCGAAATGCCGAGAAAATCAGTCCGGTAAGTCGCCACGTAGCGATTGCGTACCACCAGGTCCGCCGGGATGGCGACAGACCGCGCGTTCGCGGTGGCTGCCGCTGCCGGCACGGCGGCCGCGGCTGGCATGGACAGCAGGCTGGCGGCCAGGAGCAGCAGGCAACCCAGGGTGCGCAGCATGGTGTTCATCTTCATGGACAGTATTCTCGCGGCAGGGGACTCAGTCGCGCCGGCGGACCAGCACAAAGCGAGTGCTCGCAAGAATAACGGAGGACAGGAATTTCAAGCGCATGGACGCAAGTATCCCCGAGCGCTTCCCCCCCGGTCAAGCCAATTTTCCTATCTCAAAATCTCCGGGCGAGGCAGAATTGAAGCCTTCCTCGTGAGCATAAATCTGCATTTGCCGGACCGGATGGGCGGCATGCAATAGTCGGCGCTGGCGACACGGCGCTGGCTTGCTCCGGGAGAGCGTCTGCGCCTGCTCCGGATACAACAACGCCACGCCTTGGATTCCAAGGCGTGGCGTGTCGCTTCTACTGGCGTCCCCACGGGGATTCGAACCCCGGTACTCACCGTGAAAGGGTGATGTCCTAGGCCTCTAGACGATAGGGACTTATCGTTTGGTGGAGGTACGCGGGATCGAACCGCGGACCTCTTGCATGCCATGCAAGCGCTCTCCCAGCTG
>JBIKKY010000087.1:0-10502 GCA_044360105.1 Sulfuritalea sp. | reverse complement strand
AACTGAATCTCCCTCCCCTTCAAGGGGATCCACACTGAATCTCCCTCCCCTTCAAGGGGAGGGTCGGGGTGGGGATGGGGAATTGTGGGCGTGTTTTTCGCCTCAGTGCCCCCATCCCCCCTCCAACACCCCCCTTGAAGGGGGGAGAGCATCGATAACTCGCGCCTTGCTTTGTCGGCTGAACATTTTGGCTAATCATGCCTGACCATGAGCGGGAGCGACATGTCGATTGACATGAGCCAGTTCTACCAGGTGTTCTTCGAGGAGGCTCAGGAGCATCTGGACAGCATGGAATCCCTGCTGCTGGAGCTGGACATCCATGACCCCGATGCCGAGCAGCTCAACGCCATCTTTCGCGCGGCACATTCGATCAAGGGCTCCGCCGGAACCTTCGGCTTTACCGACCTGGCTGAAGTCACCCATGTCCTCGAAAACCTGCTCGATCGGATCCGCAAGGGTGAATTGACCCTGCGCGCGGACATGATTGATGCCTTTCTTGATGCCGGCGATGTCTTGAAGTCGCTGCTGGCCGGGCATCGTGGCGATGGCGCGGCAGACCCGGCGCAGGTTGCCGCAATGTGCAAAAGGCTTTCCGCACTGACGGTCGGTACTTCGCCGCAACCGGTTGGCGCGGCAGCGGCGGCAGTGGCCGTCCCGGTTGCCGACGTGGCAGTACCGGGACAAATGGACATCAGCTTCATTCTTGACATGGACGCGCCGGAGGCGGCCACCACGGTCGACAATCTGCTCGCGGAATTGGGCAAGCGCTGGGGTGTCGAGCTGATCGAGCGGGCAATGGCCGCGGACGCTCCGTGGCACTTGCGCGTTGGAGCCGGGGCCGATCCGGAGATCGTCCGTGGCCTGCTGGAGTTTGTCGCACGCAGTGACAGCATTCGCATCGATGCGGCAGATTCGATGGCGCTTGCCGCCGATAGCAGCGATGGCGCTTACGGCTTCTTCGACGATGTACCCGCTACGGAAAAGTCCGCAGCAGACGACTCCTGGGGCCTCTTCAGCGATGCTCCCGCAGCGGTGCCCGAACCGGCACCATCCGCCGCACCCGCCACCGACGATTCTTACGGTTTTTTTGTCGACCTGCCCGCCCCGGCGGCGGCTACCGCGATTGTCGCCGCGTTGCCGGCGCCAGCGCCGTGCGTCCCTGCGGGAACTCTTGCCGCCGTGCCGGAACCCGTTGAGCGGCGCGAAGGCGACGCGGCGGACAGACGCGGCAAGGACAGACGTGCCACGCCACGGCCGGCCGCGGTCGGGGAAACCTCGATCCGCGTCGATGTCGACAAGGTCGATCAACTGATCAACCTGATCGGCGAACTGGTGATTACCCAGGCCATGCTGGCGCAGTCCGCCTCCACGCTCGACCCGGTCGAATTCGAGCGCTTGCACAATGGCGTGGCCCAGTTGGAGCGCAATACGCGCGACATGCAGGAATCGGTGATGTCGATCCGCATGATGCCGATATCGGTGGTGTTCTCGCGCTTTCCGCGCGTGGTGCGCGATCTGGCGCAGAAACTGGGCAAGCAGATCGAACTCAAGACCATCGGCGAAGGCACGGAACTCGACAAGAGCCTGATCGAACGCATCAGCGACCCGCTGACGCATCTGGTACGCAACAGCCTCGATCACGGCGTTGAAATGCCCGAGGACCGCATCGCCAGGGGCAAGTCGCCGACCGGCACGATTACGCTCAAGGCCTCGCACCAGGGCGGCAGCATCGTCATCGAGGTGGGTGACGACGGCGCCGGACTCAATCGCCAGAAAATTCTCGCCAAGGCGCGCGAAAAGGGTCTGTCGGTCCATGACCAGATGACCGATGGCGAGGTCTGGTTGTTGATTTTTGAAGCCGGATTTTCCACGGCGGACGCAGTCACCGAAGTCTCCGGGCGCGGCGTTGGCATGGATGTGGTCAAGCGCAACATCAGCGCCATGGGCGGACGGGTCGAGATCGAGTCGATGACCGGCATCGGCACCCGCATGACCGTGCGCCTGCCGCTGACACTGGCGATCCTCGATGGCATGTCGGTCGCCGCAGGCAAGGAAACCTACATCATCCCGCTCGGCTATGTCATCGAGTCGCTGCAGGTCGAGCGCGGAATGATCAAGAGCGTCTCGGGGGTCGAGCGCCTGATCCAGGTGCGCGGCGAATTCCTGCCGGTGGTGGCCCTGTTCGAAGTCTTCGGAATTCCGGGCACCAGGACGCGGCTTGAAGAGGGAATCATGGTGGTGATCGAAGCCGACGGCGTGAAGGCGGCGCTGTTCATTGATGCTCTGGTCGGCCAGCACCAGGTGGTGATCAAGAGCCTGGAATCCAATTACCGCAAAGTCCCCGGCATATCCGGGGCAACGATCATGGGCGATGGCCACGTCGCCCTGATTCTCGATGTGGCGGCGCTGGTGCAGATGGCGAAAAGCGCCCTGCCCGCGGCGGCCTGAAGCAGTCGCGGAGAACGAGGGAGCAAGGAGCAAATGATGGTTCACGAACAGTCAGCCACGGGCAAGGGCGCCAGCGAAAACGGGGGTCACGCCCAGGAATATCTGCTCTACACCCTGGGCCCGGAGGAGTATGCAATCGATATCCTCAAGGTGCAGGAAATTCGCGGCTACGAGGCGCCTACCACGATTGCCAATGCCCCCGACTTTCTCAAGGGCGTGATCAACCTGCGCGGCACCATCGTGCCGATTGTCGATCTGCGCATCAAGTTCAATGTCGGCACCGCCGACTACACGCCATTTACCGTAGTGATAATTTTGAATATCGGCTCGCGCGTGGTCGGCATCGTGGTCGACAGCGTGTCCGACGTGACCCTGCTGCGCCAGGAACAGATCCGCCCCGCGCCGGATTTCGCCGCAACGGTCGACACCAAATACATCAACGGCCTATGTACCCTCGACGGGCGCATGCTCATCGTGGTCGATATCGAGCGGCTGATGCTGTCCCACGAGATGGCATTGGTTGATGCCACCCGGAATGAACAATAAATCTTTACTGCGTCAGGAGACCGACAAATGAGAACCAACCTGCCTGTGACCCAGAACGAAATCCAGTTGTCGGACTCGAGCCTGATCGTATCCAAGACCGACATGCAGGGCCGAATCACCTACGTCAACAAGGATTTCCTCGACATCAGCGGCTACACCGAGGCCGAACTGATCGGCGAACCGCACAACATCGTGCGCCATCCGGACATGCCGGTGGAGGCCTTCGAGGATCTGTGGCGCACGCTGAAGGAAGGCCGCCCGTGGACCGGCTACGTCAAGAACCGCTGCAAGAACGGCGACTACTACTGGGTGCTGGCCAATGCCACGCCGATCTGGGAGAACGGACAAATCACGGGCTACATGTCGGTGCGGCGCAGGGCCAGCCGCGAGGCGATCGAGGCGCATGAAGCGGTCTATCGCCGCTTCCGCGAGAAGAAACAGGGCAGGCTGCGCATCCAGTACGGCGTGGCCGTCAAGGGTAAGGGGCCGCTGTGGCAGAACAAGCCGGTCGGCCTGAAGATGGGCCTGGTGATTGGCGGACTTATCGTCGCGATGATCATTCAGGCGGCGATCTTTCTCGGCCATTTTTCCGATGCAAACCAGGCGACCCGAGATATCTATGAGCGGCGCACAGAACCGGTGCGCATGGTTGGACGCATCGGGAAACTGATGGCCGATAACCGCGCGCAGATCATGCTTGGACTACAACACGATCCCGCCGGCGCTTACGCCAAGCTGCACGACCACCCGCTGTCGTTTCACCATGACCAGGTGAAGAAGAACATCGAGGAGATCACCGCGCTGTGGGCGGAGTACCAGAAAACCGTTCATGGCGACGGCGATCGCAAGAATGCCGAGGCCTATGCCGAGGCACGCAAGAAATTCGTCCAGGAGGGCTTGCTGCCCATGGTCAAGGCGCAACAGGAAGGCAATTTCGCCGCCGCCAACCTGCTCCTGCTGCAGAAAGTCAATCCGCTCTATGGCGAAGCCTCGACCAGGGCCGACGAGATTCTCAAGTACCACACCGACAGCGCCCGCGAGCTGTTTGCCGAGTCGCAAGCCGACTACGAGAACGATCGCCTGGTGGCCATGATCGAACTGCCGGTGGTGATCGCTTTGGCGCTCTTCTTCGCAATGCAGCTGATCCGTTCCATCACCCGTCCGCTGACGGTGGTGGGGGAAACGCTCAATAACGTGGCGCAGGGCAATTACAGCAACGCGGTCGACGTCAGTCGCAACGACGAACTCGGCAAAGCCTTGCAGGGCCTGCAGTCGATGCAGACACGCCTTGGTTTTGAAGTGATGGAGACCAAGCGGCAGGCGGACGAGACGCTGCGCATCAAGATCGCACTGGACAACGTCAGCACCGGGGTGATGATCGCAAACAGCGAGAGGACGATCATCTACGCCAACAAATCGGTACAACGCATCCTCAAGGGCGCGGAAATGGCAATCAAGCAGCAACTGCCGAATTTTGATGCCGACAAGATGCTGGGTGTGAACATCGACACTTTCCACAAGAACCCGGCACATCAGGCCAAACTGCTATCGACCTTCACCAGCACCCATATCGCCAACATGGAAATTGGCGGGCGTCATTTGCGGGTGAGCGCCAGCCCGGTCATCAACGATCGCAACGAGCGTCTCGGGGCCGTCGCCGAGTGGCTGGATCGCACCAACGAAGTCATGGTCGAAAAGGAGGTGGCGGGCATAGTCGAAGGCGCGCTGCGCGGTGACTTTGTCACGCGGCTCAGCATGGAAGGCAAGGAAGGTTTCTTCAAACAATTGGCCGAAGGTCTCAACCAGTTGTCCGAAGTGACGCAGACCGGGTTGACGGATGTTGCCCGGGTTCTGCAACTCGTGGCCGCGGGCGACCTGACGCAAACCATCGACGCCGAATATCAGGGCATTTTCGGTCAGCTGAAAGACGACACCAACACCACGATCGAGCGCTTGCGTGAAGTCGTGGGTCGGATCAAGGAAGCGACGGAGGCGATCAACACCGCTTCGCAGGAAATCGCGGCGGGCAACCAGGACCTGTCGAGTCGCACCGAAGAGCAGGCCAGCAGTCTCGAAGAAACCTCGTCCTCGATGGAAGAACTCAACGCCACGGTCAAGCAGAACGCCGAGAACGCCAGGCAGGCCAACGAACTGGCCAAGACATCCAACGCCGGCGTGGTGAAAGGCGGCGAAGTGGTGAAGCAGGTGGTGGTCACCATGGGCGAGATCCAGGCCAGTTCGAAGAAGATCTCGGACATCATCGGCGTCATCGACAGCATCGCCTTCCAGACCAACATCCTGGCCCTGAACGCCGCGGTCGAAGCCGCGCGGGCGGGTGAACAGGGGCGCGGCTTTGCCGTGGTGGCGACCGAAGTGCGCAACCTGGCGCAGCGCAGCGCCACGGCCGCGAAGGAAATCAAGACCCTGATTGCCGAGTCGGTGGACAAGGTTGAAAGCGGCGCCAGGCTGGTGCAGCAGGCCGGGACCACGATGGACGAAGTGGTGACCAGCTTCCAGCAGGTGGCCAGCCTGGTGACCGAAATCGCCAGTGCCAGCCGCGAGCAGAGTTCGGGCATCGAACAAACCACGCAGGCCGTAAGCCAGATGGATGAAGTGACGCAACAGAACGCCGCACTGGTGGAAGAAGCGGCGGCGGCGGCGGAAAGCCTGGAAGAACAGGCCCGCGGACTGGTGCAGACGATGAGCGTGTTCAAGCTGGCCGGGGGCGGCGGGCGCACAATGGCGACCGCCCCGGTGTTGCGCGATGCCACGCCCAAGCGGCTGGCCGGCGCCCGTCCGGGAGCCCTGCCGGCGCTGTCGAGGAAGATAGCACCACCGCATCTGGCCGATGCCGGGGAACAATGGGAAGAGTTTTGAGCACAACCAGTCAGCGCGACCGCGAATTTCACTTTACGGCCGCCGATTTCGAACGGGTACGGGCGCTGATCTACAAGCATGCCGGCATCTCGCTCGCGCCGATCAAGCAGGACATGGTCTACAGCCGGCTGGCGCGGCGTTTGCGGGCGCTCGGCTACAGCACCTTCGCGCAGTATCTGGCGCATCTGGAGTCGAACGACGAGGAGGAATGGGAAACCTTTGTCAATTCGCTGACGACCAATCTCACCTCCTTTTTTCGCGAGGCCCATCACTTCGATATCCTGATTCGCCATCTGCGTACTCTGAAGCATCGTCCCGTGCGCATCTGGTGCTCCGCCGCATCGACCGGCGAGGAGCCGTATACCCTTGCCATGACCGCCTGCGAAGCCTTCGATAGCCTGGCGCCACCGGTAGCGATCGTCGCCAGCGACATCGATACCAACGTGCTGGCAACGGCTGAAAAAGGTGTCTACCCCATGGAACGGGTGGAAAAGCTCAGCGCGGATCGTTTGCGCCGCTTCTTCTTCAAGGGCAGCGGTGCACAGGCTGGCCTGGTGCGGGTGCGACCGGAATTGCAGAAGCTGCTCAGTTTCACCCGCATCAATCTGCTCGATGCGCGCTTGCCGCTGCAAGGCCCGTTCGACGTCATGTTCTGCCGCAATGTGATGATCTATTTCGACAAGCCGACGCAATACGCGATCCTCAAGAAATTTGCCCCGCTGCTGCGCGACGACGGCTTGCTGTTCGCCGGCCATTCCGAGAGCTTTCTGCATGCCGTTGACCTGTTCCGTCCCCTGGGACGGACGGTGTATGAACGCGCTGATCGACCCGCGACGGCCACCGTCGCA
This sequence comes from Sulfuritalea sp., assembly GCA_044360105.1. Taxonomy (GTDB): domain Bacteria; phylum Pseudomonadota; class Gammaproteobacteria; order Burkholderiales; family Rhodocyclaceae; genus Sulfuritalea. Next base: position 3,783 of record JBIKKY010000087.1, on the reverse strand, counting down.
AGGAGTTGAGCGTGGACGCGGGATTCGTCGAGCATCTGGCAAGCAACAGCTACTTTGACCCGACCTTCGGCGCCGAAGCGGTCAAGGTGCTGCCGGGCGAGTATTTCGTCACCACCACCGACATGCTGCTGGTGACGGTGCTCGGTTCCTGTGTGTCAGCCTGCATTCGCGACAAGGAAAAAGGCATCGGCGGCCTGAATCATTTCATGCTGGCCGATTCCGGCGAGCCATCTCCCAACTCGGCTTCGGCGCGCTACGGCACCTACGCCATGGAAATCCTGATCAACCACCTGCTCAAACTGGGCGCCCGTCGCAGCAATCTCGATGCCAAGGTATTCGGCGGCGGCAGGGTGATGGCTGCCTTGTCCAGCTCGAACGTCGGCGAACGCAATTCCATTTTCGTGCTCGATTTTCTGCGTACCGAAGGCATTGCCGTGTCCGCCCAGGATCTGCTCGACGTCCATCCGCGCAAGGTGTACTTTTTCCCCGCCAGCGGTCGCGTCCTGGTCAAGAAACTGACGCGCATGCATAACGACACGCTGATGCGCCGCGAAACCGCCTACGCCGCGCGCCTCACCGAAACGCCGATAGCGGGCGAGATCGAGCTTTTCTAGGAGTCGCCATGGCGATCAAGGTTCTTGTCGTTGACGACTCTGCGCTGATGCGTGCGCTACTGACCGAGATCATCAACGGCGCGCCCGATCTTGAAGTGGTGGGCGCCGCGCCGGACCCGATGGCCGCGCGCGAGATGATCAAGACGCTGAACCCCGACGTGCTGACGCTCGATGTCGAAATGCCGCGCATGGACGGCCTCGAATTCCTTGATCGGCTGATGCGCCTGCGGCCGATGCCGGTGATCATGATTTCCTCGTTCACCGCGTCCGGTTCCGAAGTCACGCTGAAGGCCCTTGAACTCGGCGCGGTCGACTACCTGGCCAAGCCGCGGGCGGAAAACATCTCGATGCTGCAAGACTATGCGGAAAATATTCGCGAAAAGATTCGTGCCGCGAGCAGTGCGCGCGTGAGATCGACAGCCCGCGTCGCCGTGCCGCCAGCGCCGACTTTTGTTCACGCCAAAAGCAGCTTCTCGTCGCGCCTGCTGGCCGAGAAGGTAATCGCCATCGGCGCCTCCACGGGGGGTACCGAAGCGATCAAGGATGTGCTCGGTTCGCTACCGGAAGAAATGCCGCCCATCGTCATGGTGCAGCACATGCCGGACACCTTTACACCCTCCTTCGCGCGACGGCTGGACAGCCTGTCAAAACTGACGGTGATCGAAGCCCGGGGCGGCGAACGCCTGCAACCCGGCATGGCCTATCTGGCGCCGGGTCATTCGCACATGCGGGTACGAAAAAGCGCGGGTGGTTTCGTTCTGGAACTGTCCCGGGAAGAACCGGTGAATCGTCACCGGCCCGCCGCCGATGTGCTGTTCCGGTCGGTTGCCGAGCAGGTGCGGCACAACGGCCTGGGCGTGATCCTTACCGGCATGGGCAAGGACGGTGCGCAGGGCTTGCTGGCCATGCGTCAGGCCGGGGCGTGGAACATCGGCCAGGATCAGGCATCCTGCGTGGTCTATGGCATGCCGCGCGAAGCGGCGGAAATTGGCGCACTGGATGAAGTCGCCAGCCTGGGTGATATTTCCCGCCGCATCGTGGCGAAGTTGAGCGCACTGGACAAGCGCGGAGCCGGGACCTGATCCCAGGCGGCAAGGCGACGCCGGCGTGGCAATCAAAGGCTACGTAGATACCGCAGTTTGTCGCGTAATTCACGGATAAACAAAACCCCGCCGGTTTGAGATTATGCCTCTCCATGAGACGCGAACATCGCGTTGACGCGCCCCGCAAAACCGGGCGCACTGATTCGCGGTCTTTATCACAGGGGAAGGCGCTATGAGCACAATCATGCTGGTGGACGATTCGGCGACGATACTTTTGTCGATTTCGAACATTCTCTCCAAGGCCGGCTACACCGTGGAAAAGGCCGGCAATGCCGCCGAAGGCCTGGCCAAGTTCAAGGGCGGCGTCAAGGTCGATCTGCTGATCACCGACCTCAACATGCCCGGCATGAACGGCATCGAGTTCATCAAGGAAGTACGCACCTTGCCGAACTACAAGTTCATGCCGATCCTCTTCCTCACCACAGAATCGCAGCAATCCAAACGCCTGGAGGCGAAAGCCGCCGGCGCCTCGGGCTGGCTGGTAAAACCGGCCACTGCCGACGAGTTGCTCAACACCATCAAACTGGTGATTCGATAATGGACTTCCTGCTGCTGCTGCGGCGGATGCTCCTCGTCTCGGTTCTGGTCGGACTGGCCGCGGCGGGCACCGTCTATTTTGCCAACGCCTGGTTTCACGACACCCTGTTGCCCAGCGTGGGGCTATCCCGCCCTCTCGGCGATGCCCTCGGCACCCTGAGCGCCGTATTGATCGCGTTCTTTCTCCAGCGGACGATCTCGGTCGGCTTCTACAGCGACTGGCTGTTCGGACTCGGACGACTGCAGGAAGAAACGTCCAGCCGTTCCGATGTTGTCGTTGCCGCCGCCGCCCAGGTGGCCGTCGAACTGCGTGGGGTGCAGGGCTTCAACGACGTGGTGCGCGGGCAGTTAAGCGGGGTCGTGGCGGAAACCGAAAAAGCCGCCTTCGACATTGCCAGCCGCTTGCAGGGCATCGACGAAATCATCTCGCGGCTCGGCGCCTTCGTCGAAACCACAACCACCCAGTCAAACCAGTTGCTGACCGCCTCGGAAAGTCGCATCGGGCGCAATCGGGAATTGATCGGGACGCTGGAGACTTTCATCCGCGATCGGGTCATGACGGCACAGCAAGACCGGGAACGCATTACCCAGGTGGTCAAGGAAGCGCGTTCGCTCGGTACCCTGGTCGACCTGATCAAGCACATTTCCGGGCAGACCAATCTGCTGGCGCTGAATGCCGCGATCGAAGCCGCGCGTGCCGGCGAGGCCGGTCGCGGCTTTGCCGTGGTGGCTGACGAAGTGCGCAAGCTCTCGGGTGAGACGGACAAAGCCGTGAGCCAGATCAGCAGCGGCATCCAGACCGTCGCCAACTCCATCGAGTCGCAGTTCGAGGACAAGCTGTCCCATGACAACGCCGCCGCCGAACGCGAAGCGCTTGAAAGCTTTGCCATCCAGCTCGACGATCTGGGCAAGAGCTACAGGGAAGTGACCGAACACGAAGCCGAGGTGATGGCGACCATCACCGGCAGCAGCCAGGAGCTCGCCGGAATGTTCATGTCGGCGCTGGCCAGCGTGCAATTCCAGGACGTGACGCGGCAGCAGATCGAGCAGGTGATCGACGCGCTGAACCGTCTCGATAACTACTCGACGATGCTGGCCGGCCGGCTCGGCCAGCTTGATGATCCGCACTTCCAGTTGCAGCCGCTGTCCGAGCATCTCGACCAGATCTACAGCAGCTACGTCATGGATTCGCAACGCGATACCCATCACAGCGCGACAAAAAGCGGCACCCCTGCCAGCAAGGGCGGCCCGAAGATCGAATTGTTTTAGCGTGAAACAGGACCCCATCCCCCTCCCAACCGCTGCGCGGCCCACGGCTGGCTTTGCACAGCCAGCCGGCTGCGGCGGCGCGACGCATGCGGCGCGAATTCCCGCCTCGCCCCCCTTGAACGGGGAGGAGTTTTGCTCCCTCCCCTTCAAGGGCGAGGAGTTTTGCTCCCTCCCCTTCAAGGGCGAGGAGTTTTGCTCCCTCCCCTTCAAGGGCGAGGAGTTTTGCTCCCTCCCCTTCAAGGGCGAGGAGTTTTGCTCCC
>JBIKKY010000086.1:0-10572 GCA_044360105.1 Sulfuritalea sp. | reverse complement strand
CCGCCACGGGTGAGGAACTCGCGGTCCTTGTCCAGGTACTCCAGCGCCTGCTCCAGCGACGAGCAGACGGTCGGGATCTTGGCATCTTCTTCCGGCGGCAGGTCGTAGAGGTTCTTGTCGGCGGGGTCGCCGGGGTGGATCTTGTTCTGCACGCCGTCGAGGCCGGCCATCATCAGCGCCGTGAAGCACAGATAGGGGTTGGCGCCCGGATCCGGGAAGCGGGTTTCGATGCGGCGGGCCTTGTCCGAATGCACGTAGGGGATGCGGATCGAGGCGGAACGGTTGCGTGCCGAGTAGGCCAGCTTGACCGGGGCTTCGAAGCCGGGGACCAGACGCTTGTAGGAGTTGGTCAGCGGGTTGGTGATGGCGTTAAGCGCGCGGGCGTGCTTGATGATGCCGCCGATGTAGTACAGCGCGAACTCGGACAGGCCGGCGTAGCCGTTGCCGGCGAACAGGTTCTTGCCGTCCTTCCAGATCGACTGGTGCACGTGCATGCCGGAACCGTTGTCGCCGACGATCGGCTTGGGCATGAAGGTCGCGGTCTTGCCGTAGCTGTGGGCGACGTTATGCACGATGTACTTCAGCAACTGGGTCTGGTCGGCGCGGCGCACCAGGGTGTTGAAGACCGTGCCGATTTCGTTCTGGCCGGCGGTGGCGACTTCGTGGTGATGCACTTCGACCGGCACGCCGCAGGCTTCCAGCAGCAGGCACATCTGGGCGCGCATGTCGTTGAAGCTGTCGACCGGGGGCACGGGGAAATAGCCACCCTTGACGGTCGGGCGATGACCGGTATTGCCGCCTTCAAACTTATGGGAGGACGACCAGGCGGCCTCTTCGGAGTAAATCTTGACGTGGGCGCCGGACATATCGACGCCCCACTCGATGCTGTCGAAAATGAAGAACTCGGGCTCGGGGCCGAAGTAGGCGGTGTCGCCGATGCCGGAAGACTTGAGGTAGGCCTCGGCGCGCTTGGCGATCGAGCGCGGGTCGCGGTCATAGCCCTTGCCGTCGGCCGGCTCGACCACGTCGCAGGTGAGGACCAGCGTGGTCTCGTCGAAGAAGGGGTCGATGTAGGCGGTGGCGGCATCGGGCATCAACTGCATGTCGGAGGCCTGGATGCCCTTCCAGCCGGCGATCGAGGAGCCGTCGAAGGCGTGGCCGTCTTCGAACTTGTCCATGCTGAAAGCGGAGACCGGCACGCCGACGTGCTGTTCTTTGCCGCGGGTGTCGGTGAAACGGAAGTCGACGAAGCGGACTTCCTTCTCTTCGACCATCTTGATTACGTCCTGGGGGGTCATGGTGCTCTCCTGAGTGAATGGCAATAGCTGTGAAATCGATACCGCTTTGCGGTGCAGCACCCAAATAGCAGATAGCGTGCCAATAGCGCGAGCGAGGGAAGGGATTGTGCCACAAGCCCTTTTTCTTCTTGATGTTCGAGCGTGCGCACCATAAAGGTGCAAATCATGGCGTTAATGCACTATGTTGGTGCAACCTGCTGATGGAGGCGGATCGCGGCGAACCATGGGTCGTCGGTCAATGCGCCATCCAACCGCTGCCGGAGCGCGGCGAGCCGGGTCTCGTCTGCATAGCCGGCCGGCAGGAAGACTTCCGCTTCGACCCGGGTGCCGAGGTAATGCAGCATGGTCCGCTCGAATTCCGGCGGGTCGATATCGAGCACGCGGCGCAGATGGGCGAGCAGTTCGGTCCGATCCGGCAAAGCAACGGCGGCATTCGCCAGCAGGTCGTTTTCGGCGTCGACGTGGACCAGCACGTCGAGCACTTCCGGATGGCTGTCCAGCACCCGCTGCCGCGCCGATTCGGCCACGCGGTGGCCTTCGGACACGCTGATGCGCGGATTGACCTGCACGTGGGCGTCGACCAGAACCTGGTGCGCCATGCGCCGCGTGCGCAGTTCATGCATGCTCAGGACGCCGGGTGTGCTGCCGATGGTCGCGCGGATGGCCTCGACCTCTTCGCTAGACAGCCCGGTGTCGATCAGTTCGCGGATCGCGGCCCAGGCGAACCGGAAGCCGGCGCGCACGATCATGGCGCCGACGATGATGGCCGCCACCGCGTCGGCATAGTTGAAACCGAGCAGGGCGCCGCCGATGCCGGCGGCAACCACCAGCGAAGACAGCGCATCGGCGCGGGCATGCCAGGCATTGGCCACCAGCATCGGCGAGCGCAGGCGTTCCGCCTTCGCCAGCATGTAGCGGAACAGGCCCTCCTTGGCTGCCAGCGTGAGCAGCGCCGCCCACATCGCGGCCATGCCCACCGGCGGTGCACTGCCGATGTCCTGCAGGCGCCCGGCCGCGGAAACCAGGATGCCGGCACCGGTGCCCGCCAGCAGGAGCCCCAGCACCAGCGAGGCGGCGGTCTCGAAGCGGCCGTGACCATACGGATGGTCGTCATCGGCGGCTTCCGCGCCCTTGCGGTTGGCGAACAGCACGAAGGCGTCGGCGACGATGTCCGACAGCGTGTGCATGGCGTCGGCGATCAGGGCTTGCGAGTGGGCGATGAAGCCCACCACCAGCTGCATCGCGGTCAGCACGATGTTGACGACTACGCTGACCCAGGTAATGCGCTGGCCCTCCTCGAAGCGCGCGAGATCGGCGCTCGGCGCGGCGGGGCGGTGGGTCTCGGCCATTTGGCTGGTGTGGGTTTCGCGTGACATGAGGGGAAGCTATACTCGGTTCCCCGCATTCTATCCCGCCCATCCGGCGCGTTTTTCCATGGGACGCATCAACGAAATACTCGGCCTCGCACAGGCGCGCGGGCGCGAACTCAAGCTTCCCTACGAGGGCGCGCTGACACCCGGCGAGGCGTACGAGCTCCTGCAGGCGACGCCGCGCGCGCGGCTCATCGACGTGCGCACCAAGGCCGAGTTGGACTGGGTCGGCCGCGTGCCCGGCGCGATCGAGATCGAATGGCAGGACTATCCTGCCAAGCAGCTCAACCCGCATTTCCTGCAGACCCTCAAGCACAGCGTCATGACCGAATCCCTGCTGGTGTTCCTCTGTCGCTCCGGCCAGCGCTCCAGCCATGCCGCGAAAGCCGCCACCGAAGCCGGCTTTCCCGACTGCTACAACATCCTCGAAGGCTTCGAAGGCAACAAGGACGCCAACGGCCAGCGCAACCGCAGCGGCGGCTGGCGTGCCTGCAACCTGCCCTGGCACCAGTCCTGAAAGCCAATGAATAAATCTACTGCGCGTGCCGGATCGGGGCTTGGGCGGTGCTCGCTATCCTCACATATAACTACATATGCTCCGGTAGCTGCGCTCCGGCCGCACCCCGCTGCGGCCCGCTCGCTACGATTTCTTCACTGGCTTTGAGGCTCAGGTAATTTCATGCAAACCGCCACCATCTCCTTCGACCGCTTCAACGCGCTGGCCGACAATGATGCCGCCGCGCGCATCCGCGCCGCGAAGGCGAAGCTCGGCAAGGACGTCGTCCTGCTCTGCCACCATTACCAACGCGCAGACGTGTATGCCCACGCCGACATCACCGGCGATTCGCTCAAGCTGTCGCGCCTGGCCTCGCAGGCGGAAGCCAAGCACATCGTCTTCTGCGGCGTGCATTTCATGGCCGAGGTGGCCGACATCCTCTCGCGCCCCGAGCAGATCTCCATCCTGCCCGACCTCGCCGCCGGCTGTTCGATGGCCGACATGGCCAGCCTGGCCAAGGTCGAGCGCGCCTGGCGCGAACTTTCCGCCGTGCTCGATCCGGACCAGAAGGTGACGCCCGTCACCTACATCAACTCGGCGGCCGACCTCAAGGCCTTCTGCGGCGCGCATGGCGGCATCGTCTGCACATCAAGCAATGCGCCGAAGATCCTCGAATGGTCATTCGCCCAGCGCGAAAAAGTGCTGTTCTTCCCCGACCAGCACCTCGGTCGCTGGAGCGGCTACAAGATGGGCATACCGCTCGACGAAATGGTGATCTGGAATCCCGACCTGGAACAGGGCGGCCTGACACGCGAACAGGTCGAAAAGGCGAAGATCATCCTCTGGCACGGCTACTGTTCGGTGCACCAGATGTTCCAGCCGAAAGACATCATCAAGTTCCGCAACCAATACCCCGACGGCCTCGTCATCTCGCACCCGGAATGCAGCTTCGAAGTCTGCAAGCAGTCCGACTACATCGGCAGCACCGAAACCATCCTGCAGACGGTCAAGGCCGCGCCGCCGAATACGCGCTGGCTGGTCGGCACCGAGCTGAACCTGGTCGAACGCCTGGCGCAGGAAGTGAAGCACGAAGGCAAGACCGTGCAATTCATGGCCAGCACCATCTGCATGTGCTCGACCATGCAGCGCATCGACCCGCAGCATCTGGCGTGGACCCTGGAGAACCTGGTCGAAGGCCGTGTCGTCAACCAGATCAAGGTGCCCGAGCACGAAGCCGTGCTGGCCAAGGTTGCGCTGGAAAGGATGCTGGCCGCGTCCTGACGGCTACGGCGCCGTATCGCCGGCGCCGACTTTTGCGAGGGCGTCGCCGGCGCCGACCTTTGATTCCAGAAACGGCGACAGGCGCCGGTTAGCGGGCTCACTTGGTGAGCCATCGGTGTGCCAACATGCAGGCCATGAGAGTTTGCATTCACCGTGGATCCCGCGAAATCGGCGGGACCGTTGTCGAAATCGAAGCTGCGGGGGAAACCCTGTTGCTCGATGCCGGATTGCCGCTGGTATCTGATGCAGATAAGCCGTCCTGGGTTCCTGACTTGAATGGCAGGTCGCCTCGGGCCATCGTGATTACACATTCACACCTAGACCATTGCGGTCTTCTGCCGCGGATGCCGGTTGTTCCTGTCGCGATGGGCGCCGCGGCGCGCCGTATTCTGCGCACCGCCCTGCCCTATCTGGGCATGCCCGCTTTTCCTCTGGATGGCCCGGACTTGATCGACCGACGACCAATCGACATCGGGCCATTCAGGATCACGCCCTATCTGGTCGATCACTCGGCCTACGATGCCTATGCACTGCTGATCGAAGCCGACGGCCGCCGTCTGTTCTACAGCGGAGACATCAGGGCTCACGGCCGCAAGAGCGTCCTGGTCGAGCGCCTGATCGCATCTCCGCCTGCCGCAATCGACGCGCTCCTGATGGAAGGCTCGACACTTGGACGCGACAACAATGACGCCGCAAGGCCTGAAACCGAGAGCGAGCTTCAGGATCGTCTGGTTCGAACATTCACGGAAACGCCGGGAATGGCGCTGGTCCGGACCTCGGCGCAGAACGTGGATCGTCTTGTATCCATTTTCCGCGCCTGCCTGATCACGGGCAGAACTTTGCTCATCGATCTCTATACCGCAGAGATTCTGGCCGCGACCGGGAACAGGAACATTCCCCAATCCGATTGGAACGGCATGCGACTTTGCATTCCGAAGCGCCAGCGGATACAGATCAAAAGGAACGGCTGGTTCGATGTACTTGCGCGGCATTCAGGAAATCGGGTCTTCCTGAAGCGGCATGTGGCGCGGAACCCAGGCGCCTATGCCCTGATATTTCGCGGACTCTGGATGCGCGACCTCGACGAGTCCGGCTGCCTCGACGGAGCCTGCCTGATTCACTCGCAGTGGGCCGGCTATCTTGGCCGCGAGCAATTCAAGGCGATCGACATCTGGCGCCGGGCGCACGATATGCCGCTGCATCAGATCCACACTTCAGGCCATGCCAGTCCCACGGACCTGAAGCGAATCGCATTGGCACTGGCACCGGAGCTTGTCGTTCCCATACACAGCGACGTACCGGAGCGCTACGCCGATTTGTATCCCAATGTCGTTCGTCACAATGACGGAGAATGGTGGAATGTCTAGGAAAGGGGAAAACATGGCTGCCGGCATATTCGAGAGATACGACGCCAAGGTGAAAGAAATTCTAGCCTTCGAGCGCAAGGGTAAGAAAAAGAATGGTCCGCCAAAAGCACTGGCCATTGTCTATAGCGAGAACAAGAACCGCGCGGTCTTTGATGGCCGCAGCGTTGTTCGCGGCCTGTATAACGAAATGGCTGACAAGGGCTGGGCCAAAAAGGAAGGCAAGAACTGGCACTGGCGTGAAGATGCAATCGTACGAATTCCGGAATCAGGTAAGGAAGTGCGTCTGGAGCGGATCGTCGCAGAAAGCAGGGACAAGCCGCATTTGGAATGGACGTGGCAAATGTCGACCTCGTCCGGGATCGAGGAAAGAGACCCCAGCGACAAGCTCAACGCCGCGAACAAGAGGCGTTCCGTGGATTTGGTCCGCGATCATGGCAACGATCGCTACAGTTTCGTTGAGTTAAAGGTCGGAGCCGACAATCCGCTATACGCCCTGTTCGAAATTCTCGGCTATGCCTTGGCTTACCTGCATGCAAGGAGAGGGGGCCGCGAAGGAACTGGCACCCACAACGTCATGCAGGCGAAACACATACGGCTCGTCGTGCTCGGCCCCAAATGCTGGTATCGATTTGACAAGGGCGATCCCAGCTCACCCAAATTTGAGCTGCAATGGATGGCGGACGAACTCGCCAAGGGTTTGAAGGATTTGTCCAAGTCGAAACCCGAATTCTCGATAGCCTTCGAGGAATTCGGCGATCACGAAAGCTTGGAGGAGGCCGCCGCGGACATCATCGGTCTAGCGAACAAGTGGTGAATGAAATGATCAGCAACCCCCCTCTGCGCCAAGTCGCCGTCTGCATCGAAACAACCGGCATCGACCCTGTCGAAAGCCATCGAGTTGTGGAGATTGCCGCGGTCGAGATCATCGATCGCCGGCTTACCGGCAGGTATTTCCATACCTATCTCAATCCCGAACAGGACATCGAGATCGCCGCGCAAGCGGTCCATGGCCTGTCCTGGGAAATGCTGAAGGACAAACCGGTCTTTGCGGAAATCGCGCTGGCGTTCATCGATTTTGTCAAAGGCGCGGAGCTTGTCGCCCACAACGCGCCGTTCGATATCGGTTTTCTGAACCAGGAGCTGATGAAGGCGAAACTGGACAGTCTGGATAGCTACTGTCCGAAGCTTATCGATACGCTTGATCTGGCGAAAGCCCGTCGTCCCGACAATAAGAACACCCTCACCGCGCTATGCGAGGATTTTTCGATACCGATCGAGGCCGATACAAACGCAGGCTGCCTGATGGACGCAAATGCCCTGGCCAAACTCTTTTTGGTTCTCGGGCCGCACGTCTTGCATTGATATGCAATTCGGTATGCCTCATTCGACGTAGGTTCTGCCTGCCTTTAAGTGCGCCGTCCAACACGCACAGCCCGGTCGGCACCGAGCGATATGGCGAGCGATATGGGGTCAGCATGAATTGGTTTTTTGCCGCATCGATTCGCCGTCTCGCCAGCGCCGACTTTCCAAAATTGGCAGACCGGCCGTCAGTCAAAAAACCAAACGAGTCAGAGTGATTTGACCTTGGGAAATCACTCTGACCCCATAGGGTTGTGCTTTGGCGGCGTTCGGAATCAGAGGACCTTGCGGCCTTCAGCGGTATTCAGCAATTCTGGAAAAGCGAGGATGGCCGGGCGACGGCCGGAGCCTTTGCGCAGTTGTTTGAGCAGCCCGGCGTCCTGCAACTGGCGCAGCAGCGGGTGCGCGGTCGGCTTGGGGATGCCGGCGCGGGTGGCGAAGTCGCCGATGCGGAAGATGGGGCGATCGAAAAGCGCATCGACAATCTGGGCGCTGTGCTGGGAACGGGTGATTTCCCGCACTCGCGTTTTCATCGTTTCATAGAGGGTCAGGATGGCCTGGACGCGGGTGATGTTGGTCTTGGCCTGCTCGGCAATCGCACGCAGGAAGAAGACCGTCCACCCGGTCCAGTCATTCTCGCGGGTAATGGCGGCGAGCCGCGCGTAGTAATCGGCGCGGTTGGCTTCGAGATAGGCGGACAGGTAGAACATCGGCGTCGACAAGCGACCCTTGCTGTACAGGAACAGCGGGATCAGCAGGCGGCCGATCCGCCCGTTGCCGTCCTTGAAGGGATGCAGGATTTCGAACTGGGCGTGGACGATGGCGGTTTGAAGTAACGGGTCGATGTCATCGCTTTCGAGGTAGCGCTCCCAGGCTTGCAGGTGGTCCATGAGCTGCAAGGGGTTGGGCGGGATGAAGGTGGCCGCCTCGATGGTGCAGCCGTAGGGGCCAATCCAGTTCTGCGTTTTGCGAAATTCGCCAGGTTCCTTATCTTGGCCGCGCACGCTGTTCATCAATTCTTTGTGCAGGGCCTTGACGAGGCTGAGCCGCAAGGGGCGATTGGTCAGCGTTTCGGCTGCCAATGTGAGCGCCTTCCGGTAGTTCAGGATCTCCTGGATGTCGGCTTCCTTGTTGAGGTCGTATTTCTGGCCGGCTTCGTGTTCCAGAACTTCCTCAACGGTGGCCTGCGTGCCCTCGATGCGCGACGAAAGCACCGCTTCCTGGTTGGTCAGCGGCGAGAGCATTACCGCCGGATTCACCATGCCTTGCAGCAGGCCGTCGTAACGCGCCAACGCGGCGTTGGCTTCGCCGACCAGCGTGACCAGTTGGGAGATCTCGATGCCGGAGGGCGGTAGAGCGACGGGTTCGTGAGCTTGCATGGCGCCTCTTGTATTGGCTGTCAGAGCCAAATTTGTTTGTGTATTGAAAGCGGGCCTGGCCGATACATGAAACGAGTTGTGTATCACCTACCCAGCACAAGTGCTGTTGTGTATTGCAAGTAGCGAACTGTAATACACTATTGTGCCCTATCTTCCCGCTGCATGCATAATCCTTCGCTTCAATCGAGCGCCCAGGCGCCGCGCCTGGCCGCGCCGATGAGGGCGGCCGCGGGCGCCTGCTCCGGTTCAGGCGGCCCGCACTTCGTCCAGCAGGTCCGGATGCCGGTCGAGCACCTTGAGCAGTTTCACCAGCGCCAGCGGCGGCCGCGTTCTGCCGTTTTCGTAGCGGGAAAATGCATTCACGCCGCCGCCGAAGATCTCGGCGGCCTGCTGCTGGTCCAGGTGCAGTTTCTTCCTCACGCTGGCGATGAATGCCGGGTCGACGATGGCGGCATTCACCTGCTTGTTGAACTCCAGCATGGCCGCGCTGGTGCGGGCGGATTCGGCCGCGTCCAGCACGGCCTCGCCGCAGGCCGGGCAATAGTCGCCGCTCACGTCCGGAATGGACGTCGTCTCGCCCTTGTAGGTGTAGGCCATTTCACGCCTGTCGCGGACCAGCTTCGCCGCGCCGCAGCTTGGACACTTCATGTTCATACCTCCTTGAAGGACACGATCAGCACGTCGTCGATGACCGTGAGTTTCAGATAAACGCGGCCGGCGGCCGTCATCGGCCGATACACGTCCTGTCAGATGCGATGGTCCGCATGCGTCGTCATGCTCTTGTAGAAATCGGTCGGCGCCAACGCCATCACCACTTCCACGTTCCCGGCAAAATCGAAACCCAGCGCTGCGCCACCCGCCAGTGCCGACATCGTCGAGCGAACCTTGCCCGCTTCGATCAGCCTTTTGACGACTGGCAACTTGCAATGGGGCGTCGATTTCTCCATGGCGGGATATTAACCTTTATGGTGAATTTGGCAAGTTGGTTAATGGTGATTTGGAACGACTCACTCATACCAGCCCCTCGTCCCGTGCTGCTTTAGCTGCCCCTGCTTGGCCAAGGCCCGGAGATGCTGCTTGAGCGTGTTGCGATTGCCGCCGGCCAGGCGGATCGGCAAAACCCGTTACATTCATCATGACGGCCAAGTCTGGCGGCCATCAGCGGCGAGGAAATCTGCGAACGCGCCCAAGGCAAGCCGGGTGTTCAGGAAAGTCGGCGCTGGCGGTACGGCGCCGCTTAAACTAGGGTCCTGAGGCCGCCCGCACATGACGCAAGCACTTTCCATCGCCACCTGGAACATCCACAAGGGTTTCTCGCAGTTCAATCGCCGCATGATGGTGCATGAGCTGCGCGACCGCCTGCGCGAGTTGTCGGCCGACATCGTCTTCCTGCAGGAGGTGCAGGGCCTGCACCTGGGCCATGTCGAGCGGCATGCGGCCTGGCCCGCGCAGCCGCAGCACGAGTTTCTCGCCGAGGACGTCTGGGACAACCACGCCTACGGCCGCAACATGGTCTATGACCACGGCCACCACGGCAACGCGATCCTGTCGCGCTTTCCGATCCTGCACGAACACAACCAGGACGTGACCCACCTGCGCTTCGAGAAGCGAGGCCTGTTGCACTGCGCCGTCGAACTGCCTTCGCTGGCGCAGCCGCTGCACTGCGTTTGCGTGCACCTGTCGCTGTTCGCGCGTTCGCGGCGGCGGCAGATGGATGCGCTGGCGCGGCGCATCGAGGAGGTCGTGCCGGCGGATGCGCCGCTCCTGATCGCGGGCGATTTCAACGACTGGCGCAATCACGCCGATGACCTGCTGGCGGAACGCCTGGGCATGGTCGAGGTATTTTCCGGGGCCGGCAGCCGGCCCTCGCGCAGCTATCCCGCCGCCCTGCCGATGTTCCGCCTCGACCGCATCTACCAGCGCGGGCTGCAGGTGCTCGGCACGCAGCTTCACGCCGGGCCGCCGTGGTCGTCGATTTCCGACCATGCCGCGCTTTCCGCCGCGCTGCGGACCGGAATCGCC
>JBIKKY010000039.1:0-30215 GCA_044360105.1 Sulfuritalea sp. | reverse complement strand
CGCAGATGTTTTCACTGCAGGATTCGAACATTTTCAACATCGCCGTGCGCGGCATGTTCGATGACGCCCAGGATATCGTCAAGGCGGTGTCGAACGACGCCGAGTTCAAGGCGCGTTACCGCATCGGTGCGGTGAACTCGATCAACTGGGCGCGCGTGATGGCCCAGGTGGTGTATTACTTCAAGGGCTATTTCGCCGCCACAGCGTCGAACGACCAGGAAGTGGCGTTCGCCGTTCCGTCAGGTAACTTCGGCAACATCTGCGCCGGCCACATCGCGCGCATGATGGGCCTGCCGATCGCCCGTCTGGTGCTGGCGACCAACGAAAACGACGTGCTCGACGAGTTCTTCCGCACGGGGGTCTATCGGCCCCGCGTGACGGCGGAAACGCATGTCACGTCGAGTCCGTCGATGGACATTTCGAAGGCGTCAAACTTCGAACGCTTCGTCTTTGACCTGGTCGGCCGGGATGCCGGGAAGATTCGCGACCTGTGGCGCGCGGTGGATGCCGGCGGATCTTTCGACCTGCGCGGCACACCGTATTTTTCCGCCCTGCCGGACTACGGCTTCGTATCCGGGCGCAGCTTGCATGCCGACCGGATCGCGACCATTCGCGACATCTGGATGCGGCATCAGGTCATGATCGACACGCACACCGCGGACGGCATCAAAGTGGCGCGCGAATATCGCGAACCCGGCCTGCCGATGATCGTCCTGGAGACCGCGCAGCCGGTCAAGTTCACGGAAGCGATCCGCGAGGCGCTGGGCCGCGATCCGGTACGGCCGAAGGATATGGAGGGGATCGAGGACCTGCCGCAACGCGTCGAGGTAGTGGACGCTTCCGTGGACCAGGTCAAGGCGATCATCGTCCGCCACTGCTGAGGCGGGCGGCGGGAGCCGGCGCCCGTGGTACGCCGGTCCCGGTCTGGCGCTAGAGGTAGATGACCGCCGGGAATACCGTTACGGCGAGCACCAGGATCAGCCATTCGATGTTGTAGCGGGCCAGCATTCCTGTGAAATGCATGACCAGCACGACGATGGCGACGATGTAGTAGAGGATGAAAAGCATTTTCTATTCTCCGTTGGCGGCAGCGATCCCGGACAGGCACAGGCGGATGCGGGCAGACCGAATTCTTTGTGATTCTAGCATCAATGCTTTGCAGTCAAGGTCAGGGTCAAGGGTTTAAGTTTGAACGGGATTTCCTGTCCCCGCCTTGCCCGGGTACCATGAAACGCCGCCTGGGCGCGAGCGTCCAGCGGCTGCTGGACAGGCTTGCCGCCGCGGCCGCTGCCGCTGATCAACAGCGCGCCGCCTCCGGTCACTGCAACGCCGACGACCTCATCGTTCTTCGTCAGATCAATCAGCATCAGGCCCTTGCCCTTGGCCATTTCCTTGAGTTCTGACAGCGAGAACAGCAGCAGCCGGCCGCCCTGGGTGAGGACGGCAACGCTGTTGCCTGCTACCGCTGCCGGCGGCAGCGGCTTCTCGCCCTTGTCCAGAGTGAGGAATGCCTTGCCCGCCTTGTTGCGCGCAACCATGTCGGTCACGCTGGCGACGAAGCCATAGCCGTTCGATCCGGCTACCAGGTACTTGCTCTCCGGCGCGGCGGTCAGCACCTGCGCCAGCTTGCCGCCTTCCTGGAAGTCGATCATGGTGTTGAGCGGTGCGCCGTCGCCGCGGCCGCCGGGCAGGTCGGAGACGCGCACGCTGTAGCTGCGGCCGTTGCCGTCGATCACGATCAGCGGCCACACCGTGCGCGTTTCCGCCACCAGCCAGGGGAAGTCGCCGGTCTTGTAGGTGATGCTTGCCGGGTCGATGCCGTGCCCCTGACGCGAGCGCACCCAGCCGTTCTTCGAGATGATCACCGTTACCGGTTCGTCCGGTACTGAAATCTCGCCCTGCGAGATCGGCGTAACCGCCTCCATCAGAGTGCGGCGCTCGTCGCCGAAGCGCTTGGCATCCTCGGCGATCTCCTTCTGGATCAGTTTGGTCATCTCGCTCTTCGAATCGAGCAGCTTGTTGAGCTGGCCATGCTCGCTGCGCAGGTCACCGAGTTCCTTCTCGATGCGGATGCCTTCGAGGCGCGCCAGCTGGCGCAGGCGGATT
This sequence comes from Sulfuritalea sp., assembly GCA_044360105.1. Classification (GTDB taxonomy): domain Bacteria; phylum Pseudomonadota; class Gammaproteobacteria; order Burkholderiales; family Rhodocyclaceae; genus Sulfuritalea. The sequence goes on along the minus strand of JBIKKY010000039.1, from coordinate 28,109 downwards.
TCGAGGATGTCCTCGGCCTGGATTTCGGTCAGGCCGAAGCGCGCCATCAGGTCAGGCTTGGGCTCGTCGCTTTCCCTGATGCAGCGGATCACTTCCTCGATCCTCAGGAACACCGTCATGCGCCCTTCGAGGATGTGCGTGCGGCGCAGCACCTCGCCCAGGCGGTGTCGGGTGCGGCGTTCCACGGTGGCGAAACGGAAGGCGATCCATTCGTGGAGGATGTTGAGCAGGTTCTTTTGCTGCGGCCTGCCATCGCGGCCAACCATGGTCAGGTTCACGGAAACGCTGGATTCGAGGCTGGTATGCGCCAGCAGCACGGCCATGAATTCGTCCTGCGGGATGCGCGAGCTCTTGGGTTCGAGCATGATGCGCACCGCCTGCTGGTCGCTGGATTCGTCGCGCACGCTGTCGAGCACGCCGAGCACCAGCGCCTTGAGATTCTTCTGCTCCTGGCTGACGTCCTTCTTGCCGGTGCGCGGCAGCGGGTTGGTCAGGCCTTCGATTTCCGACAGCACCTGGGCGACGGAAACGCCGTGCGGCAGTTCGTACACGATGACGCGCCACTGGCCGCGTGCCAGTTCCTCGATGCGCCAGCGCGCGCGCATGCGCAGGGACCCGCGGCCGTTGGCGTAAGCGTCGCGGATGTCGGCCGGGGTCGAGATGAGCTGGCCACCGCCGGGAAAATCGGGCCCGGGCAACACCGCCAGGACTTCTTCCAGCACCGCCTCGGGCTTTTTGATCAAAAGGCGCGCCGCTTCGGCGACTTCGCGCAGGTTGTGCGGCGGGATCTCGGTGGCCATGCCCACCGCGATGCCCGAGGCGCCATTGAGCAGCACCACCGGCAGGCGCGCCGGCATCAGTTGCGGCTCGGTCATCGAGCCGTCGTAGTTGGCGATGAAATCCACCGTGCCGCGATCGATTTCGCCCAGCAGCAACTCGGCGAAGGGCGTCAGGCGGCATTCGGTATAGCGCATCGCCGCCGCGCCGTCGCCGTCGCGCGAGCCGAAATTGCCCTGGCCGTCGACCAGCGGGTAGCGCAGCGTGAAATCCTGCGCCACGCGCACCATGGCGTCATAGACGCTGGTGTCGCCGTGCGGGTGGTACTTGCCGATGACGTCGCCGACCACGCGCGCGCTCTTGACGTGCTTGGCGCTGGCGGCCAGGCGCATTTCGTTCATGGCATGGAGGATGCGCCGCTGCACCGGCTTCAAGCCGTCCTCGACCTGCGGCAGGGCGCGTGCGCGGACCACGCTCATGGCGTAGGCGAGGTAGGCGCGCTCGGCGTAGGCGGCCAGCGGCAGCGAACTGCCGTCGCCCATGGCTCCCTCAAAAGTCGGCGCTGGCGGTACGGCGGGCGGCGGTGGGTTGGCGGACGCCGCCGCAGCGGAATCGGCTGGGTTGACGACGGCGGGTTCGTCGAACAGGTCGGGGGTGTCGTTGTTCATCATTGCGGTCTAAATATCGGCTTCGATCAGGTGCCCCTTTTCTTCCATCCAGGCGCGGCGCGAGGATGCCTCGCCCTTTCCCATCAGCAGGTTGAAAAGCCCGGAGGTGAGTTCATGCGCGGCGGGCAGGTCGACCACCGGCAGCACGCGGCGGGTGGCCGGCGCCATCGCGGTTTCGCGCAACTGGTCGGGGTTCATTTCGCCGAGACCCTTGAAGCGGCCGACTTCGACGGCGTCCTCGCGGATGCCCTCCTTGATCAGGCGGTCCTTGATGGCGACCAGTTCGCCTTCGTCCAGCGCATACAGGCGGCGTGCCGGCCGCTTCTTGCCCGAGGCCGGGACGTCGATGCGGTAGAGCGGCGGCTGCGCGATGAAGATGTGACCGTGGCGGATCAGGGCCGGGAAATGGCGATAGAACAGGGTCAGCAGCAGGGTCTGGATGTGGGCACCATCGACGTCGGCATCCGACATGATGATGAGCTTGCCGTAACGTAGGTTGGACAGATCCGGCGTGACATCCGCCGCATGCGGATCGATGCCCAGCGCCACGGCGATGTCGTGGATCTCGTTGTTGGCAAAAAGGCGCCCGGCCTCGACTTCCCAGGAGTTGAGCACCTTGCCGCGCAGCGGCAGGATGGCCTGGGTTTCCTTGTTGCGCGCCATCTTGGCCGAGCCGCCTGCCGAGTCGCCCTCGACCAGGAAGAGTTCGTTCTCGGCGATGTCCGTCGATTCGCAGTCGGAGAGTTTGCCCGGCAGCACGGCGACGCCGGACTGCTTGCGCTTTTCCACCTTCTGCGAATTCTTCTGCCGTGCCAGCGCCTGTTTGATCGAGAGTTCGGCAATCGCCTTGCCGGCCTCGACGTGCTGGTTGAGCCAGATCTCGAAGGGATCGCGGATCATGCTGGAGACCAGCTTCACGGCCTCGCGCGAGTTGAGCTTTTCCTTGACCTGGCCCTGGAACTGCGGATCGAGAATGCGCGCCGAGAGCACATAGGCCATGCGCGCGCAGACGTCGTCCTGCTGCAGTTTGACGCCGCGCGGCAGGAGCGCGCGGTGTTCGATGAAGGACTTGACCGCCTCGAAGACACCGGCGCGCAGGCCGGCTTCATGGGTGCCGCCGGCTACGGTCGGGATCAGGTTGACGAAGGACTCGGAGGCCACGGCATCGACATGCCAGCCGATGGCCCAGGCTGCGCCTTCGCCCGGCGCGAAATCGGCATGGTCGGCGTCGGCATATTTCTCTGCGGCATACAGCGGTGCCACGGTTTCGGCATTGCCGGCCTGTTCCGTCAGGTAGCCGGCGAGGCCGGTGGGATAGCTCCAGGTCTTGCTGGCGACGCTGCCGTCGGCCTGCTCGATGTCGAGGCGTACCTTGACGCCTGGCAGCAGCACGGCCTTGGAGCGCAGCAGGCGTTCCAGCTCGGCGGGCGGCACTTTGGGTGTGTCGAAGTATTTCGGGTCGGGCCAGACGCGCACCCGGGTGCCGCTCTGGCGGCCGCAGCCGCCCATGTCGGTCAGCGCGCCGACCTTTTCGCCACCGCCGGAGAATTCGATGGCCCAGATTTTTCCTTCGCGCCTTACCTCGACCGAGACGCGGGTGGACAATGCGTTGGTGACGGCCACGCCGACGCCGTGCAGGCCGCCGGAAAAGGCATAGGCCGAATTGCCCGTGCTCTTGTCGAACTTGCCGCCGGCGTGCAGGCGCGTGAAGGCCAGCACCACGACGGGAATCTTTTCGTCGGGATGCAGGCCGACCGGGATGCCGCGGCCGTCGTCGGTGACCGTGATCGAGCCATCCAGATGCAGCAGCACGTGGAGGTTTTTCGCGTGTCCGCCGAGTGCTTCGTCGGCTGAGTTGTCGATGACTTCCTGGATGATGTGTGCCGGCGAGTCGGTGCGGGTGTACATGCCGGGGCGCTCGCGCACCGGCTCCAGTCCCTTGAGGACGCGGAAGGAGGATTCGTCGTAGGCGGGGGTGACAGCCATGGTTCGTATTGTTTTAACGTGAGACGTTTATGTGCGGAGTTCTCTGTGATAGACGCGCGTAGCGCGCCAATCGGTAACCCCCCGCGAGGGGGGAAGGGGGGCGGGCGAATAATTGGCTTTTAGTTACGGCCGCTGAGCTTAACGCCGATGATGCCGGCGTTAGCCTCCACTGAAACTTCGTTTTCGCGTGTTTCATTTTCGGTGGGCGGCGCTGAGTGCCATGAGCGTTCAGAAGCGTGCGTCGGCCAGGCAGTCGGCGAGGCCTATGCGCCAGTCGGGCAGGGCCAGGTTGAAGTCGCGGCGGAATTTTGCGCAATCCAGCCGCGAGTTGGCCGGGCGCGGGGCCGGCAGAGGATAGTCGGCGCTGGTGATACGGTGAACCACGGGCGATTTTTCCGTCAGGCCGATGCCTTGCGCTTCGGCGAAAATGGCTTCGGCATAGGCGTGCCAACTGGCTTCGCCGGCGGCGGCGAGATGGTACAGGCCGCTGGGGATATCCTTGCGCGCCAGGATCAGGGCCGTGGCATCGGCCAGATGGCGGGTCCAGGTGGGCGCCCCAATCTGGTCGCCGACGACGCGCAGTTCATTGCGCTCACGGCCCAGACGCAGCATGGTCTTCATGAAGTTCGCGCCGTGCAGGCCATAGACCCAACTGGTGCGAAAAACCAGATGACGGGCGCCAGAGGCGGCGATGCCCTGTTCGCCGCCGAGCTTGCTGCGACCGTAGGCGGAAAGTGGACGAGGCGTGTCGTCTTCCGTATATGCCGTGGCCTTGCTGCCGTCGAAAACGTAGTCAGTCGAATAGTGGATCAGCAGCGCGCCCAGGCGCTTCGCTTCGTCGGCGAGGATGCCGGGGGCTACGGCGTTGATCGTCTCGGCCGCGGCCGGTTCGTTCTCGGCCTTGTCGACTGCGGTGTAGGCCGCGGCATTGACGATTACCGTCGGGGCGATCTGACGAACCGCTGCGCGCAGGCTGTCGGCGTGCGCTAGATCGAGTTGGCGCCGGTCGCAGGCGACCACCTCGCCGAGGCAGGCGAGCGAACGTTTCAATTCGCGCCCCAGTTGGCCGGCGCAACCGCTCAGCAGGATCTTCATGCGAAGGTTTCGGCCTCTGCCAGCGGCAGGCCGGACTTGTCCTTGGCGGCGAGCAGCGGCTCGCCGTCGAGCGGCCAGGGGATCGCCAGCTGCGGGTCATTCCACAGCAGGGTGCGCTCGTGCGTCGGGCTGTAGTAGTCGGTGGTCTTATAGAGGAACTCGGCGGAGTCGGACGTGACAAAAAAACCGTGGGCGAAGCCGGGCGGTATCCAGGCCATGCGTTTGTCCTCGGCGGAAAGCGTAAAGCCGACCCACCTGCCGAAGGTCGGCGAGGAGCGGCGCAAATCCACGGCCACGTCATACACCTCGCCGGCCGTGACGCGGACCAGCTTGCCCTGGGCGTGCTCGATCTGGTAGTGCAGGCCGCGCAATACGTTCTTTTGCGACTTCGAGTGGTTGTCCTGCACGAAATCGCCATCGATGCCGAGTTCGGCAAAGGTCCTCTTGTTCCAGCTCTCGTAGAAGAAGCCGCGCTCGTCACCGAATACTTTCGGCTCCAGCAGCACGACGCCCGGGATCGAGGTGGGAATGATTTTCATCCCTGCACCCCGTGTGTCAGCAGGTTCTGCAGGTATTGTCCGTACTGGCTCTTGGCCAGCGGCTCGGCCAGCTTTGCGAGTTGCGCGTCGCTGATCCACTTCTGCCGCCAGGCCACTTCTTCCGGGCAGGCGACCTTGAGGCCCTGGCGCTTTTCGATCACCTCGATGAACTGGCCCGCTTCGAGCAGCGACTCGTGGGTGCCGGTGTCGAGCCAGGCCATGCCGCGACCCATGATCTCGACCTTGAGCTGACCCCGTTCCAGGTAGATCCGGTTGAGGTCGGTGATTTCGAGTTCGCCGCGCGGGGAGGGCTTGAGCTTGGCGGCGATATCGCAGACCTGGGTGTCGTAAAAATACAGGCCGGTGACGGCATAACGCGATTTGGGCGCCTTCGGCTTTTCCTCGATGCTGACGGCGCGTCCTGTGGCATCGAACTCTACTACGCCGTATCGTTCCGGATCGCTCACCGCATAGGCAAACACCGTGGCGCCGGCGCCGACTTTTGACTCGGACCCGGCGGCGCGTTGTAATTGGGTGGCGAAATCGTGACCGTAGAACAGGTTGTCACCCAGCACCAGTGCCGAGGGATGGTCACCGACGAAATCGCGGCCGATGATGAATGCTTGTGCCAGCCCGTCCGGGCTGGGCTGCACCGCATACTTGATCTCCACGCCCCATTGCGAGCCATCGCCCAGCAGCTGCTCGAAGCGCGGCGTGTCGAGCGGGGTGGAAATCAGCAGGATCTCGCGGATACCGGCCAGCATCAGCGTGGTCAGTGGGTAGTAGATCATCGGCTTGTCGTAGATCGGCAGCAACTGCTTCGACACGGCCAGCGTGACCGGATGCAGGCGCGTGCCGGAACCGCCGGCGAGGATGATGCCGCGGGTGGTCATTTGACAGCCCTCCCCCCGGCCCCGATCCCACTGCCGGCTCTGCATAGCCGGCCGGCTGCGGCAGCGCGGAGCAGTGCTCCGCGAAACCCTGCCTTCGCCCCAAGGCAGGGGGTGACGGTGGTTCGCCGCTGCGCGGCTCCGGGTCTTGGAAGGCGCCCCTTCGGGCGGCCGTGCGGGGCGCTCATGTGCGGTCTCCGTAATTGCGATCCATCCACTGCCGGTATTCGCCGGAGACGACGTGGGCGACCCAGGCGTGGTTCTCCAGGTACCACTGCACAGTCTTCCTCATGCCGGTCTCGAAGCTTTCCTGCGGCGTCCAGCCCAGTTCGCGCTCGATCTTGCCGGCATCGATGGCGTAGCGCTTGTCGTGGCCGGGGCGGTCGGCCACCGAAATCTTCTGTTCGCGGTAGTGGCGGCCGTCGGCGCGCGGCTTCAGTTCGTCGAGCAGGGCGCACAGGGTGTCGACCACTTCGAGGTTGGTCTTCTCGTTGTGGCCGCCGATATTGTAGGTTTCGCCGACCAGACCGCGTTCGAACACCAGGCGCAGGGCGCGCGCGTGGTCATCGACGTAGAGCCAGTCGCGCACGTTGTCGCCCTTGCCGTAGATCGGCAGGGGTTTGTCCGATACCGCGTTGTGGATCATCAGCGGGATCAGCTTTTCCGGGAACTGGCAAGGGCCGTAGTTGTTGGAGCAGTTGGTCATCACCGTCGGCAGTCCGTAGGTATGATGCCAGGCGCGCACCAGGTGGTCGGAGGCGGCCTTGGATGCGGAATAGGGCGAGTTCGGCTGGTAGGGGCTGGTTTCGACGAACAGGCCGGAATCGCCCAGGGAACCGAAGACCTCGTCGGTGGAGACATGATGGAAGCGGAAGCCGGACCGGGGCCCCGGTTCAAGCGCCGACCAATAGGCTCGTGCCGCTTCGAGCAGCGTGTAGGTGCCCTTGATGTTGGTCTCGATGAAGTCGCCGGGACCGTGGATCGAGCGGTCGACGTGCGACTCCGCGGCGAGGTGGATCACTCCGGTCGGCCGGTAGCGGGAGAACAGTGCATCGAGTGCCTCCCGGTCGCAGATATCGGTGCGGCTGAAGACGTGGCGAGGATGGTCCGCCAGCCCGGCCAGGGATTCCAGATTTCCGGCGTAGGTCAGCTTGTCGACATTGACAATGCGCCAGTCGCTTTCGGCGATCAGCAGGCGGATCAGCGCCGAGCCGATGAAGCCGGCGCCGCCGGTAATGAAGAGGGTTTTCATGTCGGATCAGGAATGAAAGGGAAGTTTGGCGCCGGGGGACAATCGCGAGGCGCTATTCTATTCGATGAAAACAGGCCATCGCGGCGATGCGCCGGACCTTGCAGTCGCAGACGGGCAGCCCCGTTTGGCGCTAGGATTCGCCAAGGCTTGACATGAAAAATAGTTTAGACCTAAAATAAACAAAAATCGTATAAAACGGCTGAGCAAGGAGACTGCAATGCGCATCGTTTGTCTGGGCGGAGGCCCCGCGGGCCTGTATTTTTCGATCCTGATGAAGAAAGCCAATCCGGCAGCCGACATCACCGTGATCGAGCGCAACCAGGCGGACAGCACCTTCGGCTGGGGCATCGTGTTTTCGGACAAGACCATGGACGGCTTTCGCGAGGATGATCCCCAGGTCGTTGCCGAGATCGAACGCAATTTCCATCATTGGGACGATGTCGACGTCTTCTTCAAGGGCCGACGGATGGTATCCAGTGGTCATGGTTTTTGCGGCATCGGGCGGCTCAAACTGCTGCAGATCTTTCAGGCCCGTGCCAGGGAACTCGGTGTAAGCCTGAAATTCGAGACCGAGTTCAAGGATCCGGACGACTATTCGCGCGAATACGACCTGGTCATCGGCGCTGACGGCGTCAATTCCACCACGCGCACCAAGTACGCCAGCCATTTCAATCCGCGCATCGATGTGCGCAAGTGCCGCTTCATCTGGCTGGGCACCAAGATGAAGCTGAATGCCTTCACCTTCAATTTCAAACAGACCGAGCACGGCTGGTTCAACCTTCACGCCTACCAGTTCAACGACGAATGGGCCACCTTCATCGTCGAGACGCCCGAGGAAACCTGGCTCAAGGTCGGGCTCGACAAGCTGGACCCGGACCAGTCGATCGCTTTCTGCGAGGCGTTGTTTGCCGACATGCTGAACGGCGCCAGGCTGATCTCCAATGCCCGGCACCTCAGAGGATCGGCGGCATGGCTGAAGTTCAATCGCGTATTGTGCGAACGCTGGTTCAAGGACAACATCGTGCTGTTGGGCGACGCCGCGCACACGGCGCATTTCTCCATCGGCTCCGGCACCAAGCTGGCGATGGAAGATGCGGCGGCGCTGGTCAAGGTGCTGAACAGTACCGATGGTGACGTGCCGACGCGCCTTGCCCGTTATCAGGCCGAGCGCGAGATCGAGGCGCTCAAGTTGCAGAGCGCCGCGCGCAATCGCATGACTTGGTTCGAGGACGTCGACCGCTATGTCGACATGGAGCCCGACCAGTTCGCGTTCGCCTTGCTCACCGGTAGCCAGCGCGTCGGCCATGCCAACCAGAAGCTGCGCGACTCGGCCTACACCGAGGACTACGACCGCTGGTTTGCAGAGAAACATGGTGTGCCGACGCCCCCCGGAGCAACGCCGGTACCGCCGATGTTCACGCCTTTCCGCTTGCGCGGCATGACCTTGGCCAACCGCGTCGTGGTCTCGCCGATGTGCACCTATTCGGCGACCGACGGCATGCCGGGGGATTTCCACTTTCAGCATTACACGGCGCGCGGCCTGGGCGGCGCGGCGCTGGTCATGACCGAGATGGCATGCATCAGCGCCGACGCGCGCATCACGCCGGGATGCGCCGGCATCTGGAACGATGAGCAGGCGGCCGCATGGAAGCGCATCGTCGGCTTTGTCCATGCCAACAGCCAGGCGAAAATGGCCCTGCAAATCGGCCATGCCGGGCGCAAGGGGTCGACCAAGCTCGCCTGGGAAGGCATCGACCAGCCGCTTGACGCCGGCAACTGGCCGCTGATCGCGCCCTCGGCCTTGCCCTACCTCGCCGGCCGCTCACAGGTGCCGCGGGAAATGGCGCGTGCCGACATGGATCGCGTCAAGGCCGATTTCGTCGCCGCGACGCGCCGTGCCGCCAGCGCCGACTTTGACATGGTGGAGTTTCATGCCGCCCACGGCTACCTGATGTCCTCCTTCATCTCGCCGCTGACCAATCAGCGCCAGGATGAGTATGGCGGCAGCCTGGAAAACCGCTGTCGTTATCCGCTGGAAGTGTTCAAGGCCATGCGCGAAGTCTGGCCGCAGGACAAGCCCATGTCGGTGCGCATTTCCGCCCACGACTGGGCACCGGGCGGCATCACGCCCGACGACGCGACGCAAGTGGCGAAGCTGTTCCAGGACGCCGGGGCCGACATCATCCACGTCTCCTCCGGCCAGGTGGTCAAGGAGGAACAGCCGGTGTATGGCCGCATGTTCCAGGTGCCCTTCTCCGACCAGATCCGCAACGAACTGAATGTGCCGACCATCACCGTTGGCAACATCTTCGAGGCCGACCACGTCAATACCATCATCGCCGCCGGCCGCGCCGATCTGTGCGCGCTGGCCCGTCCGCATCTCGCCGATCCGGCCTGGACGCTGCATGCCGCGGCCGAACAGGGCGTCAAGGACATCGTCTGGCCGAAGCAGTATGTGGGCGGCAAGGTCCAGCTCGAACGCAACCTGGAACGCGCGGCGCAACTGGCGCTCATCGCGTAAGCGCGGGCGGCGCAGCATCGACAAAAGCAGACAGAGGAGCGACGCATGAAACATCTTCCAGGCCAGCCCCACCAGTTGCCGGGTAACCGGCAGGAACTCAAGTCTTATCAGGCGCGCCACTTCAGCTACCGTACGGATGGAAGCGTGGCGCTGGTCACGCTCAACCGACCCGAACGCAGGAACCCGCTGACTTTCGATTCCTATGCCGAACTGCGCGAGCTGTTCCGCAATCTCGTCTATGCCGCCGACGTCAAGGCCGTGGTGCTGAGCGGCGAGGGCGGCAACTTCTGCTCTGGCGGCGATGTGCACGACATCATCGGCCCGCTGACCGAACTCGACATGCCGGGCCTGCTCGCCTTCACTCGCATGACGGGCGATGTGATCAAGGCCATGCGCGCCTGTCCGCAACCGGTGATCGTCGCCATCGACGGCATCTGCGCTGGCGCCGGCGCGCTGCTGGCGCTGGGCTCGGACATGCGCCTGGGCACCGCGCGTTCGAAAACGGCCTTCCTGTTTTCCCGCGTCGGCCTGGCCGGTTGCGACATGGGCGCCTGCGCCATGCTGCCGCGCATGATCGGCCAGGGCCGCGCCACGGAGTTGCTGATGACCGGTCGCGCCATGGGCGGTGAGGAGGGCGAGCGCTGGGGTTTCTTCAACCGCCTGTGCGAACCCGATGCGCTGGCCGCCGAGGCGCTGAAGCTGGCTCAGGATCTGGCCACGGGCCCGACCTTTGCCCACGGCATGACCAAGAAGATGCTGCAGCAGGAATGGAACATGGGCGTCGACGAGGCGATTGAGGCCGAAGCGCAGGCTCAGGCGATCTGCATGGCGACCAACGACTTTCATCGTGCCTATCACGCCTTTGTCGCCAAGCAGAAACCCGTGTTCGAAGGCGACTGAGCCATGGCCGACACGAGCTACCTCGACTGGCCCTTCCTCGAGCCGCAGCATCGGGCGCTGGCGCTTGAACTAGAGCGCTGGGCGCGGGAGAATATCCATGATGCACCGCATGCGCGCGGCAAGGAAACCGACGACGCCTGCATCGCCCTGGTGCGCAAGCTGGGTGCCGCGAACTGGATCCGCTATGCCGTCGGTGGTACCTCGTACGGCGGCAGCGCCGAGACCATCGATACGCGCGCCATCTGCCTGATCCGCGAGACGCTGGCACGCCACTCGGGCCTGGCCGACTTCGCCTTTGCCATGCAGGGCCTGGGCAGCGGCGCGATTACGCTGGAAGGCAGCGACGAGCAGAAGCGCAACTATCTGCCGCGCGTCGTGGCGGGAACTGCCGTTGCCGCTTTCGCCCTGTCCGAGCCGGATGCCGGCTCGGATGTCGGCGCCATGCGCTGCGCCGCGCACCCGGATGGCGACGGCTACGTCCTCAATGGCGAGAAGACCTGGATCTCCAACGGCGGCATCGCGGACTTCTACGTGGTGTTCGCCCGCACCGGCGAGGCACCGGGTGTCCGCGGCATCAGCGCTTTCATCGTCGATGCAGATACGCCGGGCCTCGAAATCGCCGAACGCATCGAAGTCATCGCGCCGCATCCGCTGGCACGGCTGCGTTTCAGCCACTGCCGCATTCCGGCCGGCCAGCGCCTGGGCGAGGCGGGGCAGGGCTTCAAGCTGGCGATGCGCACGCTCGACATCTTCCGCACCTCGGTGGCTGCCGCCGCGCTGGGCTTCGCCCGGCGTGCACTCGACGAGGCGGTGCAGCGGGCCACGGCGCGCAAGATGTTCGGCCACGCGCTGGCCGATTTCCAGCTGACCCAGGCCAAACTGGCCGACATGGCCGCCGCCATCGATGCTTCCGCCCTGCTGGTGTATCGCGCGGCCTGGCTGCGCGACCAGGGGCGGACGGTGACCCGGGAAGCGGCCATGGCCAAGATGGTTGCCACCGAATCGGCGCAGCAGGTGATCGATTCCGCGGTGCAGATCTTTGGCGGACTGGGCGTGGTCAGCGAGGCGCCGGTCGAGCGCCTCTATCGCGACATCCGTGCCCTGCGGATTTACGAAGGCGCCACCGAGGTACAGAAACTGATCATCGCGCGCGAACTGCTGAAAGAAGCCACTGCAGGGGAAAGGACATGAATCATGCCGGGGAGGCTGCGGGAAAAATGAGCCGGCAGGACGCCGCGCCCGAGTCGGACATCCAGATCCTGCAACCCGCCGGCTGGGCCGCGCCCCTGGGTTATTCGAATGGCATCGCCGCCCGCGGCCGCAGCGTGGTCATCGGCGGCCAGATCGGCTGGGACAGCCAGTGCCGCTTCCACAGCAGCGATTTTGCCGAGCAGGCCAAACAGGCTTTGCAGAACATCGTCGCGATTCTTGCCGAAGCCGGCGGCAGGCCGGAACACATCATCCGCATGACCTGGTATGTGATCGACAAGCGCGAATACCTCGCGGCTTATCCGCAACTCGGGCGCGCCTACCGGGAAGTCATCGGCCGTACTTTCCCGGCCATGACGGCGGTACAGGTGGCGGGGCTGATGGAAGATGCCGCGCGGGTCGAGATCGAGGCCACCGCTGTCATTCCCGACTGAGCGCAAGCTTCGGCCCGGCGGGCCGGTCGCGGCGCGCTGGTAAGATGCCCGGCATGAAGACCTGTCAGTCCGAATTCCTCCAGATCCGCGGCCGGCGCATGCATGTGCGCACCTGGGGCAGCGCAACGGCGCCTCTGCTGGTGTTGCTCCACGGCTGGTGCGATGTGTCGGCCTCCTGGCAGTTCGTCGTCGATGCCATGCAAAAGGATTGGCGCATCGTCGCCCCGGACTGGCGCGGCTTCGGCCTGTCGGAATGGAACGATGACGTCTACTGGTTCCCCGACTACATCGCCGATCTCGACGCCTTGCTCCTGCACTACTCGCCGCAGGATCCGGTGCGGCTGGTAGGGCACAGCCTGGGCGGCAATGCCGGCACCCTGTACGCGGGGATCCGGCCCGACCGCATCCTGAAACTGGTCAACCTTGAGGGTTTGGGGCTGCGCCTTTACGCGCCGGAAGAGGCTGCCGATCGCTACGTCAACTGGCTGGATCAGTTGCGCGACACGCCGACCTTCCGTTCCTATCCGGACCGGACCACGTTTGCCGCGCGACTGCAGAAGGAGAATCCGCGCCTGTCGGAAGAGAAGCTAGGCTACCTTGCGCAATACATGGGCGAGGATGATGGGGCAGGAGGCATCCATCAGGCGGCGGATCCCTACCATCGCTGGGTCAATCCCGTGATCTATCGGGTCGAAGAGGCAATGTCGATCTGGCGGCGGGTGACGGCACCGGTGCTTTGGGTGACGGCGGCCGACTCCTTCATCTTCAAGCAGTTGTTCTCGCGCGATTCGGAGGACTATCGCCGCCGCCTGGCCTGTTTTCGCGATCTGCGGGAAGTCCTAGTGCAGGACTGCGGGCATAATCTGCATCATGATCAGCCGCAACAGGTGGCACAGATGATCGAGGAGTTTTTTGCCGCATGAAACCGCTTAACGCTGATTTGCACTGCCATTCGACCGTATCCGACGGCCTGTTGACGCCGGCCGAGGTAGTCCGGCGCGCCAAGGGGAATGGCGTCGAACTGCTGGCGCTGACCGATCACGACGAACTCGGCGGCCTGGCCGAAGCGCGGGCGACCGCGGACGAGATCGATTTGCGCTTTGTCGATGGGGTCGAGATATCGATTTCCTGGGGCGACGATCAGACCGTGCATATCCTGGGGTACGGCGTGGATCCGGCCAATGCCGAATTGCAGGCGGGCCTGCATCAGGTCAGGAGCGGACGCGATTCGCGCGCCGAACGCATGGCGGTGGAGTTGGACAAGGTCGGCATCCACGGCGCCTACGAAGGCGCCTTGCGCCATGCCGGCAACCCGGCACTGGTCAGCCGTTCGCATTTCGCCCGTTACATCGTCGAACAGGGACACGTCAAGGACGTCAAGTCGGTATTCGACCACTGGCTGGCCAAGGGCAAGCCGGGCTATGTCGAACACTCCTGGGCCACGCTGGAGGACGCGCTGCGCTGGATAGTCGGCGCCGGCGGCACGGCGGTGATCGCCCATCCGGGTCGCTACCGGCTGTCGAAGGCGGAGCGGCAGGAACTTTTTGTCGCATTCAAGGATCTCGGCGGGCGCGGCATTGAAGTCCTGTCGGGTTCCCAGAAGGATGAAGAGGTGCGCGAATTCGCCCGTATCGCGCGCGAGTTCGGCTTTCTGGCATCGCGCGGTTCGGATTTTCATGGACCGGGCGAAAGCTGGATCGATCTGGGGAAAATGCCCGACTTGCCCGAGGATCTGACGCCGGTCTGGTCGCAGCTTTGATACCGGGGACCGCAGGAAGTAATGCGGGCGGCGCAAAGGGCCGGTAAAATTCCGCCCCTCCTCTTCAGTCTTCCGTCCCTGCATGGCCCAGTTATTCCAGATTCACCCCGAACATCCGCAGCCGCGCCTGGTCAAGCAGGCGGCCGAGATTGCCAGGAGCGGCGGCCTCATCGCCTTGCCCACCGACGCCGCCTATTCGCTGGTCGGCGTGGCCGGCTATGCGCCATTGCTGGATCGAATCCGCAGCATCCGCGGCGTCGATGAGCGCCACCATTTCACGCTGATGTGTCGCGACTTGTCCGAGATCGCCACTTATGCGCGGGTGGACAACAGCCAGTATCGCCTGCTGAAGGCCACCACGCCGGGCAGTTATACCTTCATCCTCGAAGGCACCAAGGAACTGCCGCGTCGCCTGCTGCACCCCAAGCGCAAGACCATCGGGCTGCGCGTACCCGATCATCCGCTGGCCCTGGCGCTGCTGGAAGAACTGGATGAGCCGTTGCTGACCTCGACCCTGATCCTGCCCGGCTACGAGGCGCCGCTGGCGGATGCCGACGAGATTCGCGAGCATCTGGAAAAGCTGCTCGATCTGGTGATCGATGCCGGCCAGTGCGGCACGGCGATGACGACGGTGATCAACCTGACGAGCGCCCAGCCGGAACTGGTGCGTGCCGGTAAGGGCCCGCTGGCGCCGTTCGGGTTCGAATGATCCGCTCTGTTAAAATCAAGCCATCCCATGGATTTCATACTGAAGTTGGCGATTGCCGCCCCGCCGATCATCTTTGCCATCACGCTGCACGAGGCGGCGCACGGCTACGCGGCACGGCATTTCGGCGATCCGACGGCCTGGCAGATGGGGCGCATCAGCCTGAATCCGCTGCGCCACGTGGATATAGTGGGAACCCTGTTGGTGCCGGCGCTGATCCTCCTTGTTTCTTCGGGCGGGCTCCTGTTCGGCTGGGCCAAGCCGGTGCCGGTGAATTTCGCCAATTTGCGTCGTCCCAAGCAGGACATGCTCTGGGTCGCAGCGGCCGGGCCCGGGGCGAATCTGGTCATGGCGCTGTTCTGGGCCCTGGTCTTGAAGTTGGCCATAGGCAGTCCCGCCATGATGTATTCCGAAGCCTTGAAGGAAATGGCGCGCGTCGGCATCGGTATCAACGGCGTGCTGATGGTATTGAACCTGCTGCCGTTGCCGCCGCTCGACGGCGGGCGCATCGCGGTCAGCCTGTTGCCACCGCGCGCGGCATGGAAGTTTTCGCAGCTGGAACGCTGGGGTTTCCCCATCCTGCTGGCGTTGTTGTTCCTGGGCTGGCTGGATTACATCCTGCGGCCCTTGTTGCGGGTGTTCAACACCCTGATTCGAACCCTTTTCGGTTTTTGACATGTACGCAGAAAAAGTCCTATCCGGCATGCGCCCCACCGGGCGCCTCCACCTCGGCCACTACCATGGCGTGCTGGCCAACTGGATCAAGCTCCAGCACGAGTTCCCCTGCCTCTTCTTCGTCGCCGACTGGCACGCGCTGACCACGGCCTACGACGAGCCGGGGACCATCACCGACAACACCTACGAGATGGTCATCGACTGGCTGGCGGCCGGAGTCGATCCCTCGCAGGCGACCATTTTCATCCAGTCCAAGGTGCCCGAACACGCCGAACTGCACCTGCTGCTGTCGATGATGACGCCGCTGGGCTGGCTGGAGCGCGTGCCGACCTACAAGGACCAGCAGGAAAAGCTGTCGCACAAGGATCTGACGACCTACGGATTCCTCGGCTATCCGCTGCTGCAGGCGGCCGACATCCTGATCTATCGCGCCAACCGCGTGCCGGTAGGCGACGACCAGGTGCCCCACGTTGAGTTCACGCGCGAGATCGCGCGCCGCTTCAACCACCTTTATGGCCGCGAACCCGGCTTCGAGGACAAGGCGCGCGAGGCGGTGAAGAAGCTCGGCAGCAAGCGCGCCAAGCTTTACGACGAGTTGCGCACCCGCTATCAGGAAAAGGGTGAGGGCGAGGCGCTGGAACAGGCCCATGAACTTCTGAACGAAGCGCAGAGCCTTTCGCTCGGCGACCGCGAGCGCCTGTTCGGCTGGCTGGAAGGCACGCGCAAGATGATTCTGGTCGAGCCCGACGCCCTGCTGACCCATGCCTCGCGCATGCCGGGATTGGATGGCCAGAAGATGTCCAAGTCCTACGGCAACACGATCACGATGCGCGAAGATGCCGATGTCGTGACCCGGAAAATCCGCACCATGCAGACCGATCCGGCGCGCGTGCGGCGCACGGATGCGGGTGACCCGGACAAGTGCCCGGTGTGGCAGTTTCACCAGATCTACTCGAACGACGAGGTCAAAGCCTGGGTGCAGAGGGGCTGTCGCTCGGCCGGCATCGGCTGCATCGAATGCAAGCAGCCGGTGATCGAGGCCGTGTTGAAGGAGCAGAAGCCGATGCACGAGCGGGCGAAGATGTACGAGGAAGATCCGCAGCTGGTCAGGAATATCATCGCCGACGGCTGCGAAAAGGCGCGCAAGCTGGCGCAGGACACGATGCGCGACGTGCGCGAAGCAATAGGACTCGACTACCCGTGATGGAAAACGCCGTTCCGGATCAGGCTACCGAGCAGGTCGCCGTGTCGCCAGCGCCAGCGCCAGCGCTCTGCGTCCCGGCGGGAACTTTTTTGGCGGATGCGCTGCTTGCCGAGCATCGGCCGCGCGTCTATGGCGAACTCATGGCCGAAATGCCGCGCGACCTCTACATCCCGCCGGATGCGCTGGAGATCATCCTCGATTCCTTCGAGGGACCGCTGGACTTGCTGCTGTACCTGATCCGCCGCGCCAACATCAACGTTCTCGATATTCCGATGGCGCCGCTTACGGCGCAGTACCTGGTGTACGTCGAGGCGATGCGCAAGGGCAACCTGGAACTTGCCGCCGAATACCTGCTGATGGCCGCCATGCTGATCGAAATCAAGTCGCGCATGCTGCTGCCGCGCCCGCCCAAGGCGGAGAATGGCGAGCCGGAAGATCCGCGTGCCGAACTGGTGCGCCGCCTGATCGAATACGAACGCATGAAAGCCTCGGCGGCGAAGCTGGACGAGATGCCGCAGGCGGGGCGCGATTACGAATGGATCACCGTCTGGATCGCCGACAAGGTGGTCGAGCGCCAGCCCGACGTCAGCCTGCACGATCTGCAGGTGGCCTGGCTGTCGCTGATGAAGCAGGCCAGGATCCATCAGCACCACAAGATCCACCGCGAGGAACTTTCGGTGCGCGAGCACATGAGCATCATCCTGCGTCGCTTGCAGGGCGGCGGCTACGTCGTATTCGACCAGCTGTTCGACCTGACGCTCGGCGCGCAGGGGCTGGTGGTGAGCTTTCTCGCCCTGCTTGAACTGGCGCGCGAAGCGCTGATCGAAATTACCCAGAACGAGGCCATGGCGCCCATTTACGTTAAGTTACCCGATGCTGCCGCTATACAAACCTGATGACTACAAGCGCGTGCTGGAAGCCGCGCTGCTGGTGGCTGCCGAGCCCTTGCCCCTATCCGAGCTGAAAAAGCTCTTCGACCAGGGGTTCGACGACGATACCTGGCGTACACTGCTGGACGACTTGCGCCGCGACTGGGCGAACCGGGGCGCGGAACTGGTGCAACTGGCCTCCGGCTGGCGCTTCCAGACTCGCCCGGAATACCAGTCCCACCTTGACCGGCTCAAGAACGACAAGCCGCCGAAGTATTCGCGCGCGGTAATGGAAACACTGGCAATCATTGCCTATCGTCAGCCCGTGACGCGTGGCGACATCGAAGACATACGGGGCGTTGCAGTCTCGCCGAACATCCTGAAGACGCTTGAAGGGCGGGGCTGGATCGATGCAGTAGGGCACCGTGACGCGCCCGGACGACCGGCCCTGTATGCAACGACACGGCGTTTTCTGGACGACCTCGGCTTGCGCAGCCTCACCGAGTTGCCGCCACTGACCGAAATTGAAAGGGTGATGGACCTTGGACAAACCGCAATCGCCGAAGCCTCCCCGGTCCAGACGCGGGCCGAAGAACCCGACACCGGGCACCCCGGATCAGGGCAGCCTGCAGAGCAGCAGCAAGCGCCGCAGTCCGACCGCGGCTCAACCGACCCTGCCGACGGGCAACTCGACCTCGCCGAGCCGCAATCCGAAGGGTCTGCCGCAGCGCCAGAGCCGCAAGGCTAGTCCCTTCAGGGCACCGCAGGGATCTCCGGGATCACGGGCCGAAGCGCCGCGTTCGCGCGGCGGCTCTTCGCTGCCTGCCCACGCCAGGCATCGCAAGGATCCCGTCTTCATCGACCCGCCCAAGCTGCACAAGGCGTTGGCCGATGCCGGTTACGGTTCGCGGCGCGAGCTCGAAGAATGGATCGTCGCCGGGCGCGTCAGCGTCAATGGTCAGCCGGCGCACGTCGGCCAGCGGGTCGGCCCGGAAGACAAGATCCGCCTCAATGGCAAGCTGGTGCAGCTCAAATTCCTCCTGCGCCTGCCGCGCGTGCTGGTCTATCACAAGCCCGAGGGCGAGATAGTTTCCAAGGACGACCCCGATGGCCGCCCGAGCGTGTTTGCACGGTTGCCGCGGCTCAAGAGCGGGCGCTGGGTGTCGATCGGCCGGCTGGATTTCAATTCCTGCGGCCTGCTCTTGTTTACCAACGACGGCGGGCTTGCCAACCGGATGATGCATCCGCGCTATGAAATCGAGCGCGAATATGCGGTGCGGGTCCTGGGCGAAGCGACGCCGGAAATGCTCGAACGCTTGCGCAGCGGCATCCAGCTCGAAGATGGCATGGCCAGGTTTGACTTCATCGGCGAAGCCGGCGGCGAGGGTTCCAATCACTGGTACCGGGTGGTCCTCACGGAAGGACGCAATCGCGAAGTGCGGCGCATGTTCGAAGCCGTGGGCCTGCTGGTCAGCCGCCTGATGCGCGTGCGCTACGGGCCGGTGCATCTTTCGCCGCGCCTGAAACGCGGACAATGTCGCGACCTGGAGCAGAGCGAGGTGCAGGAACTGCTGAAACTGCTGCCGCCGGAGCGCAAAACGACGGTGCCTGGCGCGGAGGGGCTGTATCCGGATGGCGAAGACGGATTCGAACAGGAGAGCGACGCCGACGGCAATCGAATTGATTTGGCAGAGAAATAATGCCTCTGCTATAATTGTCCGGCTTTGGTTGGCACCGTGTTCTCGGGAGAGAGAAAGAATGGGCTTTTTGGCCCATTTTCTATTTGTGCGACGAGTTTGTGAGTTTTCATGCAACTGCTTGAATTGATTGAGACGACTGTTGTTGGTTTGGGCTATGAACTGGTTGAATTCGAGACCAGTCCGCGGGCCCGGTTGCTACGCGTCTTCATCGACAGACCGCAAGGCGCGCAGGCGGAAAAGAGCGGTATCAGTGTCGAAGACTGTGCGACCGTGAGCAGCCAGCTCAGCCGCGTGTTCATGGTCGAAAACGTCGATTACGATCGTCTCGAAGTGTCCTCTCCCGGACTCGATCGGCCACTGGTCAAGCCGGCGGACTATCGCCGCTTTGTCGGGCAGGACGTGCAGCTGAAATTGCGTGTGCCGCTGGGCAACCAGCGCAACTTCAGCGGCGTGCTTGAAGGATTGCAGGAAGAGGGCGGAGCGGAAGTGGTCTGCCTGCGGATGAATGAAACACTGCACCGGTTTGCGCTCGAGAATATCGATCGGGCGCGCCTGGTGCCGAAGTTCTGACTAATGCTGGAGGACTCACATGAGCCGTGAATTGCTGCTGTTGGTCGATGCCCTGGCCCGCGAGAAGAATGTACCGCGGGACATCGTCTTTGGCGCCCTTGAAATGGCGTTGGCGTCGGCGACAAAAAAGCGTACCAACGACGAAGCCGACGTGCGTGTGGACATCGATCGCGAAACCGGCGAATACGAGTCTTTCCGCCGCTGGCTGGTGGTTGCCGATGACATGGTCGAGAACCCCGAGCAGCAGATCGGCCTGGCCGCCGCGCAACAACAACTTCCCGACATCATGCTCGAAGACTTTATCGAGGAGGGGATGGAGCCCATCGATTTCGGTCGCATCGGCGCCCAGGCGGCGAAGCAGGTCATCCTGCAAAAGATTCGCGATGCCGAGCGCGAGCAGTTGCTCAACGACTTCCTTGACCGCAAGGAATTCCTTGTCAGCGGCACCGTCAAGCGCATGGAGCGGGGCAGCGCGATCATCGAAGCCGGTCGCATCGAGGCCCTTTTGCCGCGCGACCAGATGATTCCCAAGGAAAATCTTCGTCCCGGCGACCGCGTGCGTGCCTGGCTGATGAAAACCGATCGTCAGGCAAGGGGGCCGCAACTGATCCTGTCGCGTACCGCTCCCGAGTTCATCATGAAGCTGTTCGAGCTTGAAGTGCCAGAGATCGAAGATGGCCTCCTCGAAATCAAGGCTGCCGCACGCGATGCCGGCATGCGCGCCAAAATTGCCGTCAAGTCGAATGATCCGCGCGTCGATCCGATCGGCACCTGCGTGGGCATGCGCGGTTCGCGCGTGACCGCGGTGACCAATGAGCTGTCCGGCGAACGCGTGGACATCATTCTGTGGTCGGCTGATCCCGCCCAGTTCGTCATCGGCGCCCTGGCCCCGGCCGAAGTGCAGAGCATCGTGGTCGACGAAGAAAAGCATGCGATGGATGTCGTGGTCGACGAGGACAACCTTGCGATCGCCATCGGTCGCGGCGGACAGAACGTGCGTCTCGCTTCCGAACTCACCGGCTGGACCATCAATCTGATGACGATTGAAGAGTCGCAGCAGCGGTCGGAAACCGAGCACAGTTCGATCCGCGGCCTGTTCATTGAGAAACTCGACGTCGACGAGGAAGTTGCCAATATCCTGATCGAGGAAGGTTTCTCGACGCTGGAAGAAATCGCCTACGTTCCGCTCGCGGAAATGCTCGAGATCGAATCGTTCGATGAAGCGACGGTTACCGAGTTGCGCGAGCGTGCCCGCAACGTGCTGCTGACCGAAGCCATCGTCGACGAAGAGCAGCTTGAGAAAGTCGCGGACGACCTGCTTTCGCTCGAGGGCATGGACAAGCCGCTGGCGGCGAAACTGGCCAAGAACGGCGTCACTGACCGCGATTCCCTGGCCGACCTGGCAACCGACGAACTGATCGAAATGACCGGCATCGATGCGGCGCGGGCGACGGCACTGATTACTGTTGCGCGTGCCCACTGGTTCGCAGAAGAAGAATGAGAGGTAAGGCATGGCTTCGATGACAGTTTCCCAATTCGCGACCGAGCTGAAAATGCCGGCGCCGGCCCTGCTCGAGCAGCTGGCCAAGGCCGGCGTCAGCAAGCAGGAATCCGATGACACCCTGTCCGAACAGGACAAGACCCGGCTGCTTGACTATCTGCGCAAGTCGCATGGCGACACCGTGCCGAAAGCCAAGATCACCCTGACCCGCAAGCAGACCAGCGAGATCAGGGCCTCGGACTCCACCGGCAAGGCGCGGACGATTCAGGTTGAAGTTCGCAAGAAGCGTGTGTTCGTCAAGCGCGACCCCAGCGAGTTGGCAGCCGAGGCTGCCGCTGGAGACGCGGCCGAAAGCGCCGTCCTTGAACCGGCAGTTGTGGCTGCGCCGGAAGTCATTGCAGTCGAAGCGGTTCCCGTGGTCGAGGCATCCGTTGCAGCCGATGTTGTCGCCACGGAAGGCCAACATGTCGATGTCGTCAGTGTCAAGCCGGCGATAGCGCCAAAGTCGGTAATCGATGATGCGCAGCGCGCCTTGCGCGATGCCGAGATGCAGCGCCAGGGCAAGCTGTCCGCGATTCAGGCCGCCGAGTTCAAGGAAAAGCATGATCGCGAAGCCCGTGCACGTGCCGAAGCCGATGCGCGCCTTGCCGAGCAGCAGGCGCTATTGGCCGCTGCAGAAGCCAAGAAGGCAAAGGAGGCTGCAGCAGCGGGCGTGTCGGGGACTATCCACAAGCCGGCCGCGAAGCCGGATGACGGCAAGGCAAAGCCGGCCAAGAAGGATGCCTGGAAGGATGACGCCGCCAAGCGGCGTGCGATCAAGACGCGCGGCGACGCCGGTACATCCGGGTGGCGTGGCTCGAAGGGCGGCGGGCGCCACGGTGGCCGTCACGGTCATGCCGAAGAAGCGCAGGTTCAGCAGCCGGTCGAAGCGATCGTGCGTGAAGTGCATGTGCCGGAAACCATCTCGGTGGCCGACCTCGCACACAAGATGACGGTCAAAGCCATCGAAGTCATCAAGACGCTGATGAAGATGGGTTCGATGGTTACCATCAATCAGGTGCTTGACCAGGAAACCGCGATGATCGTGGTCGAGGAAATGGGCCATCTGGCGTTTGCCGCAAAGCTCGACGATCCGGACGCATACCTCGTTGACGAGGGCGCGCACAAGGATGTGGTGCAATTGCCGCGGGCTCCCGTGGTCACCGTGATGGGTCACGTCGATCACGGCAAGACGTCCCTGCTCGACTACATTCGCAAGAGCCGTGTCGCCCATGGCGAGGCGGGCGGAATTACCCAGCATATCGGCGCCTACCACGTGGAAACCCCGCGCGGCATGATCACCTTCCTCGACACGCCGGGCCATGAGGCATTTACCGCAATGCGCGCACGCGGCGCCAAGGCCACCGACCTGGTGATTCTCGTCGTCGCCGCCGACGACGGCGTCATGCCGCAGACCAAGGAAGCCATTGCCCACGCGAAGGCCGCGAACGTGCCCCTGGTCGTGGCCGTGACCAAGATCGACAAGCCCGACGCCAACCTCGAGCGCGTCAAGCAGGAGCTGGTCGCCGAAGGCGTGGTACCCGAAGAGTACGGTGGCGATTCTCCCTTCGTCGGTGTCTCGGCGAAGACCGGAGA
Organism: Sulfuritalea sp.; assembly: GCA_044360105.1. Classification (GTDB taxonomy): domain Bacteria; phylum Pseudomonadota; class Gammaproteobacteria; order Burkholderiales; family Rhodocyclaceae; genus Sulfuritalea. Next base: position 5,219 of record JBIKKY010000039.1, on the reverse strand, counting down.
AGGCATCGATGCGTTGCTGGAACAGGTGCTGCTGCAGGCCGAGGTTTTGGAACTCGTGGCGCCGGTGGATGCGCCGGCCAAGGGCCTGGTGATCGAGGCGCGCCTCGACAAGGGCAAGGGCCCGGTGGCGACCATCCTTGTGTTGTCCGGAACCTTGCGCCGTGGCGACGTGTTGTTGGCCGGGGCGGTCGTCGGCCGCGTCCGCGCCATGCTGGACGAGAACGGCAAGGCCGTCGATTCGGCAGGCCCGTCGATTCCGGTCGAAATTCAGGGTCTCACTGATGTGCCGGCTGCCGGCGACGAAGGCATGGTCCTCAACGACGAGCGCAAGGCGCGGGAGATTGCGCTGTTCCGCCAGGGCAAGTTCCGCGACGTCAAGCTTGCCAAGCAGCAGGCGGCAAAGCTCGAAAACATGTTTGAACAACTGGCCGAGGGCGAAATTCGGGCCTTGCCGCTGATCATCAAGGCTGATGTCCAGGGTTCCTTGGAAGCGCTGACGCAGTCCCTCAACAAGCTTTCGACCGGCGAAGTCAAGGTTACGGTGGTTCACGCGGGCGTCGGCGGCATCAGCGAGTCCGACATCAACCTGGCTGCTGCCTCGAAGGCCGTGGTGATCGGCTTCAACACGCGCGCCGACGTCGGCGCGCGCAAGGCGGCCGAAAGCCTTGGCGTCGATATCCGCTACTACAACATCATCTATGCTGTCGTGGATGAGGTAAAGGCTGCACTGTCCGGCATGCTGGCGCCGGAGAAGAGGGAAGTCGTCATCGGCCTGGTCGACATCCGCCAGGTGTTCCGCATTTCCCGCATCGGCGCGGTCGCCGGCTGCATGGTCCTTTCCGGCGTGGTCAGACGCGGCGCCTCGGTGCGACTCTTGCGCAACAATGCCGTGATCCACACCGGCGAACTGGACTCGCTCAAGCGTTTCAAGGATGACGTGCGCGAGGTCAAGGAGGGGTTCGAGTGCGGCCTGAGCCTGAAGAACTTCAACGACATCAACGAAGGCGATCAACTCGAAGTGTTTGAGGTCCAGGAAATCGCCCGCGCGCTGCTCTGATCCGCGATGGCGACAAAGCGCGGCTCAGGCCATGGCTATGCCCGTTCTGACCGCGTTTCGGAGCAGATCCGCCGCGAACTCGCGGATCTGCTGCGCTTCCATCTCAAGGATTTGCGCATCGCGCCCAAGCTGACGCTGGTGACGCTGACAGCGGTCGAAGTCACCGCCGATTATGCCCATGCCAAGGTGTTCTATACATCGCTGGCGGACCCGGCAGCCAACGAACTGATCGATCAGGGGCTCAAACACTCGGCCAGCTTCCTGCGCCGCGAACTGGGTCGGCGGATTCGCATCCATCATATTCCCGAACTGCATTTTCTATTCGACCCGTCCGTCCAGGAAGGTGCCCGGATCTCGCGGCTGATCGACGAGGCGGTGGAATCGGACAGGAAACTGCACGACGAGTGAACGCCCCGCGCAAACCCGCGCGCCGCCGGCTTGACGGGGTGCTGCTGCTGGACAAGTCCCTCGGACATTCCTCCAATCACGCCCTGCAGGCCGCGCGGCGTCTCTACAACGCAGAGAAAGCCGGACACACGGGCACCCTTGACCCCCTGGCGACCGGCCTGCTGCCCTTGTGTTTCGGCGAGGCAACCAAGTTTTCTGGAGAGTTGCTCAACGCCGACAAGCGCTATGTGGCCACCGTGCAGCTCGGTGTCACCACCGACACGGCGGATGCCGAAGGCAGAGTCCTTGAGCGCCGCCCGGTGGAACTTGACCGGCCGGCAGTTGAGTCGGCACTGGCGGCCTTCGTCGGTGATATCGAGCAGATGCCGCCGATGTATTCGGCGCTGAAACGTGACGGCAAGCCGCTCTACGAGTACGCCCGCGCTGGCATCGAAGTGGAACGGGCAACGCGCCGGGTCAGCATTTACCAGTTGCGTCTGCTCGACTCGAGCGAGCTGATTGGCGAAGGGCGCTTTGTGTTCGAAGTTTGTTGCAGCAAGGGCACCTATGTGCGCACCTTGGCTGCCGACATCGGCGAGAGGCTGGGCTGCGGCGCGCATCTGGCCGGCCTGCGCCGCACCGGCATCGGAGCCATGGATGTCGCGGCAGCGCATTCCATGGCCGAGCTGGAAGCCCTGACGGACGAAGCCCGCGATGCCTTGCTGCTGCCGCCCGACGGACTTTTGTCGGGCCTGACCGAAGTCCGGCTGGATGCCGCCGATGCTGCGCGGCTGAGGCACGGCCAGGCCGTTCGCTGGTCCGCCGGGGAAGGCAGCCGGCTGCGTGTTTATGACCATGAACAGCGGTTCATCGGTGTTTGCCGGCAGACCGCCGACGGCTGGTTGCAAGCCCAACGGCTGGTTGCCGGTGGCTGAGCGACGAATTCGTTCCTGATGCTTGATTCAATACCGTTTGCAACGCTATAATCCACGGTTCTCCAAGAGCCCAACATCACAGGATCAGCAAGGAAACCACAATGGCAATTTCCACTACCGACAAAGCCAGGATCGTCACCGACTACCAGCGTGCCCAGGGTGACACCGGCTCCCCCGAAGTCCAGGTGGCGCTTCTTACCGCGCGCATCAACGACCTGACGGACCATTTCAAGGCACACACCAAAGACCACCATTCACGTCGCGGCCTGCTCAAGATGGTCAGCCAGCGTCGCTCGATGCTGGACTACCTCAAGCGCAAGAACGTCGACGGCTATCGATCGCTGATCGAGCGCCTCGGTCTGCGCAAGTAGTTTCACCCAACGCTGCTGCGGGATATCACCAACCCGATGCGCTTTGCGCCGGATACTACGCGGGCTTGCTGAACAGGCCGGCACAGCCATGAGGGCTGTGCCGGCTTTTAATTTTTGTCGAAAGGAATTTTTGTGCTGAATCCGATCAAGAAGAGTTTTGCCTACGGTGACCATACAGTCACCCTTGAAACTGCGGAAATCGCCCGTCAGTCCGGTGGCGCCGTCATGGTTACCATGGATGACACCGTGGTCCTCGCCACCGTGGTGGGTGCGCGCAACGCCAAGCCGGGGCAGGATTTCTTCCCCCTGACCGTCGATTATCAGGAGCGGGCCTACGCCGCCGGCCGCATTCCCGGAGGCTTTTTCAAGCGTGAAGGCCGCCCGTCGGAGAAGGAAATCCTGACTTGCCGCCTCATCGATCGTCCGCTGCGTCCGCTGTTTCCGGAGGCTTTCTACAACGAAGTGCAGGTGGTCTGCACGGTGATGTCGTGCAACCCCGAAATCGATCCGGATATTCCGGCGATGCTCGGTGCATCGGCCGCCATGGCGATTTCCGGCATCCCCTTCAGCGGCCCGATCGGCGCCGCCCGGGTCGCCTACATCGATGGCAAGTATGTGCTGTGCCCGACCAAGACCCAGTTGGAAAACGCGGAACTGGATCTGGTCGTTGCGGGTACCGAGGGCGCCGTCCTGATGGTCGAGTCCGAGGCCAAGCAGCTATCCGAAGAGATCATGCTCGGTGCCGTGGTTTTTGGCCACGACCAGATGCAGGCAGCCATCAAGGCCATCAACGAACTGGTGGAACAGGCCGGAAAGCCGGAATGGGATTGGCAGGCGCCGGCCAAGAACGAGCCGCTGATTGCCCGTGTCGCCGAACTGGCGGAAGCCGATCTGCGCGAGGCCTATCGCATTACCAGCAAGCAGGCCCGCACCATCAAGACCCGTGAGATCACCAAGAAGACCATCGCCGCCCTGACCGAGGGTGTCGAAAACGCGCCGGATGCCAACCTTGTCGGCAACACCGTGTTCGATCTGGAAGCGAAGATCGTCCGCAGCCAGATTCTCAACGGCGAGCCGCGCATCGACGGCCGCGATACGCGTACCGTGCGACCGATCGTGATCCGCAACGGCGTGCTGCCCCGCACCCACGGTTCGGCGTTGTTCACCCGCGGCGAAACGCAGGCGCTGGTTGTCGCCACGCTGGGCACCGGCCGCGACGAGCAGATCATCGACGCCCTGCAGGGCGAGTATCGCGATCGCTTCATGCTCCACTACAACATGCCTCCCTATGCCACCGGCGAGACCGGACGCGTCGGTACGCCGAAGCGTCGCGAAATCGGCCACGGCCGCCTGGCCAAGCGTGCGCTCCTGGCCGTGCTGCCGTCGCCCGAGGAGTTCGGCTATTCGATGCGTGTCGTTTCGGAGATCACCGAATCGAACGGTTCCTCCTCGATGGCTTCCGTCTGCGGCGGTTCCCTGGCCCTGATGGATGCGGGTGTGCCGCTCAAGGCGCACGTGGCGGGCATCGCCATGGGCCTGATCAAGGACGGTCCGCGCTTCGCGGTTCTGACCGACATCCTCGGCGACGAGGATCATCTTGGCGACATGGATTTCAAGGTGGCGGGTACCGAAAACGGCATCACCGCGCTGCAGATGGACATCAAGATCCAGGGCATCACCAAGGAAATCATGCAGGTTGCGCTGGCCCAGGCCAAGGAGGCGCGACTGCACATCCTTGAAAAGATGAAGGGCTCCATGACCGGCCATCGCGAGGAAGTGTCCACCTTCGCGCCGCGCATGATCCATATGAAGATCAATCCTGAAAAGATCCGCGACGTGATCGGCAAGGGCGGCGCCGTGATCCGCGGGCTGACCGAAGAAACCGGCTGCGTCATCGACATCGAAGACGACGGCTCGATCACGATCTCCTCGGTGAATGCCGATGCCGCGCAAGTGGCGAAGAAACGCATCGAGGACATCACCGCCGAAGTCGAAGTCGGCCGCATCTACGAGGGCACCGTGCTGCGCCTGCTGGATTTTGGCGCCATCGTCAGCCTGTTGCCGGGCAAGGACGGCCTTCTGCACATCTCGCAGATCGCCAGCGAGCGCGTCAATGCCGTCGCCGACTACCTCAAGGAAGGTCAGGTGGTGAAGGTCAAGGTCATCGAGACCGACGACAAGGGCCGCGTCAGGCTGTCGATGAAGGCGATTGCAGCGGAAGCGGCAGCGCCCGCTGCTGTAGCTGAATAGGCGATCTTTTTCGCACAACAAAAAAGGACGCCATGGCGTCCTTTTTTCTGTCCGCTTCTTTCCGGTGCGGAGGGTGCCGGTTACTTCCCAACCTGTTTTTGGCTTCGGCCGCTGCGCTTAACGTTCGCTGCGCTCATGTCAGCCTGCGCCGAAAACAGGTCGTAATTACTTCCCAACCTGTTTTTGGCTTCGGTTCCTACGCTTGACGTTCGCTGCGCT
>JBIKKY010000085.1:0-10823 GCA_044360105.1 Sulfuritalea sp. | reverse complement strand
TCGTGGCAGTTGTCGCAGGATTTCGCCAGCTTGCCGAACTGCGTCTTGACGGCAGCGGCATCGCCTCCCGCAGCTACCGTGGCCATTTCCTTGGCTTCCTTGATGTAGGCGCCGGCAAGTTTGCCGACTTCGTCCTTGCTCTCAGGTTTGAAGAACTCGGGCTTGACGTTTGTCTCGCGCCAGCCCTTTCCGGTGTTGGTATCGGGCTGGTATAGCGCGCCCATGCCGGAGGTGGCAATCGCCTGGATCACATTGGCGGCCTGTACCACCTGATCCTTGTTGTAGGTGCCTTCGACGTTGGCCTTGATGCGCTGCATATTCCAAACCATGGTCTGGTAGGCCGACTGACGCCAGCGAATCTGGTCTTCCGCCTTGCCGACGACTTGGCCCATGGCGGCGCCGGTGAGGCCGATGGCGAGGGCTGCAACGATGATTTTGTTGAATTTCATATGAACTCCTTTTTCTGTCTGGGGAAGGGTCAGCGGTAACCGGCATCGGGTATACGGATGGCCGGCGACGATTATTCCACACATCTGCCGGCAAGCGGTACGGGCCGGAATCCGACCGGTTGTGTCCTTACTCGACGGTCGTGGCGAACATGTGCTTGACGCGTAGCAGGCCGCCTTCCCCCGCCGCCAGCGTCAGAAGCCGGTCGATGTTGGGATGCTTGCCCGGGTTCTGGCGGGCGTCGTCGGTGTGCTCGGCGTAAAGGTCGAGCCCCTTGCGAGCGGCCTCGGCGGTGATGGCGCCGAAGATTTGTCCCAGGTGGTTGTAGATCGTCAACGAACCGGCCTGTCCGGACTTGTTTTCGATCGTGGCGACCACGGCGGAGTCGGCGTCAAGCAACTGGATCGCGCTCAGATGGGAAATGCGGGGAAGCTGCTTGAGGTTGTCGGCGAAGGCCATTTCAGATCCGCTTCGCCAGTTCGGCCGCCTTGCCGATGTAAGACGCGGGCGTCATGTCGAGCAGGCGTTGGCGATCGGCTTCCGGCAGGGGCAGTCTGGCGATGAACTGGCGCAGGACATCTTTCTCGATGCCCTTGCCGCGAGTCAGTTCCTTCAGCTGTTCGTAGGGGTTGGGCACGCCGAAGCGGCGCATTACGGTCTGCACCGGTTCGGCCAGAACTTCCCACGCATCCGCCAGATCTTCGGCCAGGCGCTGCGGATTGGCTTCGAGCTTGTTCAGGCCGCGCAGGGTGGAGTCGAAGGCGAGCAGCGTATAGCCGAAGGCGACACCCATGTTGCGCAGTACCGTCGAATCGGTCAGGTCGCGCTGCAGGCGCGAGATCGGCAGCTTTTCCGCCAGGTGCCGCAGTACGGCGTTGGCCAGGCCCAGGTTGCCTTCGGAGTTTTCGAAGTCGATCGGATTGACCTTGTGCGGCATGGTCGAGGAGCCGATTTCGCCGTCTTTCAGCTTCTGCTTGAAATAGCCCAGGGAGATGTACTGCCAGATGTCGCGGTCGGCATCGATCAGGACGGTATTGGTGCGCGCCATGGCATCGAACAGTTCGGCCATCGCATCGTGCGGCTCGATCTGGATGGTGTAGGGGTTGAATTCGAGCCCGAAGGATTCGATGAAGCTGCGGTTGAAGTTTTCCCAGTCGACATCCGGGTAGGCCGAAAGGTGCGCGTTGTAGTTGCCCACGGCGCCGTTGAATTTTGCGCTGAGGGATACCGCGGAAATCTGCCTGCGGGCCCGTATCAGCCGTGCAGCGATATTGGCCATTTCCTTGCCCAGCGTGGTCGGTGTCGCGGGTTGGCCGTGGGTGCGCGCGAGCATGGGCAGTTCGGCCAGTTGATGCGCCAGGTCGCGCAGGCGGGCGATCAGACCGTCGAGTTGCGGCAAAAGGCTCGCGGCGACGGCATCCTTGAGCATCAGCGCATGGGACACGTTGTTGATGTCTTCCGAGGTGCAGCCGAAATGGATGAACTCGCTGACGCGCATGACTTCGGCGTTGCCTGCCAGGCGATCCTTCAGCCAGTATTCCATGGCCTTTACGTCGTGGTTGGTGCGGGCCTCGATGGCCTTGATGGCTTCGGCATCGGCGACCGAGAAACTGGCAACGACGGCGTTTAACTCGGCAATCGTTGCGACGGAAAATTCCGGACACTCGGAAATTTCGCGGGCCGAGGCGAGTGCCTTGAGCCATTCGATTTCGACACGGACGCGATTGCGTATGAGTCCGAATTCGGAAAAATGGAGCCGCAGGTTTTCGACTTTCGCGGCGTAACGTCCGTCCAGCGGCGAAAGTGCGGTGAGTGCGTTGAGTGTCATGTTTTTTGCGGGGAAGGTCGCTGCGCGGCAGGCGGGGGAACAATGGAATTTTAACATGCTGGTATCTGCTGCCAGATGGCCAGGTGCGTCAGGCGCGGCGGCCGGCAGCAGGCAGCAGGCACCATGGTATAGTTTCCTCACCCTGAATTTCCGCGATTTGGACACATGAAACTAATTGCCTCGCTTACCAGCCCCTACGTTCGCAAGATTCGAATCGTGCTGGCGGAAAAGAAGATCGACTGCGATCTGGTCCTCGATTCACCCTGGGTGGAAGGCAATCAGGTGGCGGCGGTCAATCCGCTGGGCAAGATTCCCGTGCTGGTGCTCGATGACGAAAGCACCCTCTACGATTCCCGCGTCATCGCCGAGTACCTCGATACCGTGGCGCCGAACAATCGCCTGATACCCGCTTCGGGGCGCGAGCGCATCAGCGTCAAGCGCTGGGAGGCGCTGGCCGATGGCGTTCTCGATGCCGCCGTAGCGGCCTTCCTCGAGGCCAAGCGCCCCGACGGCGAGCGCAGTCCCGCATGGATCGAGCGGCAGCGCGGCAAGGTCGATCAGGCCTTGAAAGCCATGTCCGATGACCTCGGCGAACAAGCCTGGTGTCACGGCAGCAGCCTTTCGCTGGCGGACATCGCCGTCGGCTGCGCGTTGGGTTATGTTTCCTTCCGGCTCGGTGACATACGCTGGAGCGAGCAATATCCCAATCTCGCGCAACTCTACAAAAAGCTCATGCAGCGTCCCGCGTTTGCGGAAACCGTGCCCCAGGGCTAGCTTTCGTCCCTCGGCACGGCGGGTGGCGAGGCCGAGCCGTCAAGGCGGGCGATCAGGCGGGGCAGCAGATTCTTTTCGGCTTGATTCGTGAGCTCGGCCATCAATTGATCCGCCAGTCCGTCCGTAACCTTGAGAACGGCGTCTGGCAATTCCAGCTCGAGCCAGCGCGAAAGTTCCTCGCGCAGGGCGTCGAGATGCTGCTGCATGTGCGGCGGTGCGGTGGCAAGCGCCGCTTCCTGTTCGGTCACGACCTCGGTGAGAACCGGCAAGTCGTCCTCGGGCGGCGGAGCGGGTGCAGCTTCGGGCGCTGATCCGGCAACAAAGACCCGGGTGCGTCGGATCAGCGCGTCGGCCTTGCGCAAGACGTCCTCTGTGTTGTCGTCAGCCACCTTCTAGATACCTCCGGATATGTCGCGGTTTTCCAGCGGATAGCCGCGTTCACGATAGAAGCGGAAACGCTCGCGGCCGGGCAATCGATCTTCATCGTCGACGCTGATGATTTCGATCAGTTGCTGAAAGCGGCTGAATCCGGGCGGGATTTCGTTCGACAGGTTCAGGAGGCAGAAATCGTGCGGCGGATTGTCGAGTTCCGCGGCGAGAAGGACAGGCGTCTCGGCCGCGATCGGATCGTTTGCGCGGCAGTGGGGTGTGAAACCGGTAGCCGGGTGTGTCCACAGCAGGCGGTCGAGATGCTCGCTGCGCTCGGCGGCCGGCACATAGACCAGCACCTGCCTGCCTTCGCCGCCGGCGCGTCCGAGCCAGGCGGCAATCGCCTGCAACCGGTCGCGGGCGCCGTGGAAGAAGCTTATCTGTGTCATCCCCGCTTGCGCTTGCCGGTCGGTTTGATGGCCCGGCTCGCACGTTCCAGCAGGAAATGGGCAAGCAGCGGAACCGGCCGCCCGGTGGCGCCTTTCTCCTTGCCGGAGCGCCAGGCGGTGCCGGCGATGTCGAGGTGTGCCCAGTGGTACTTTTCGGTGAAGCGGGCGAGAAAGCACGCCGCGGTTATGGTGCCGGCAGGGCGGCCGCCGATGTTTGCCATGTCGGCGAAGTTGCTTTTCAGCTGTTCCTGATAGTCGTCCCAAAGGGGCATTTGCCAGGCGCGATCATAGGAGTCGTGACCGGCATCGAGCAGTTCCTTGGCCAGACCCTCGTTGTTGGCGAGCAGGCCGGTGGCCACGTGCCCCAGCGCGATCACGCAGGCGCCGGTCAGTGTGGCGATGTCAACCACGCATTCCGGATCGAAGCGCTCGACGTAGGTGAGGGCGTCGCAGAGTATCAAGCGACCCTCGGCGTCGGTGTTGAGGATTTCGACGGTTTGACCCGACATCGAGGTGATGACGTCCCCCGGTTTTGTGGCGGCCCCTCCGGGCATGTTTTCCGTGCTTGGAATGACGCCGATGACGTTCAGCGGCAGTTTCATCAGGGCCGCTGCCTTGAGGGTTCCCAGGACACTCGCCGCACCGCACATGTCGTATTTCATTTCATCCATTTCCGGCCCCGGCTTGAGCGAAATGCCGCCGGAATCGAAGGTGATGCCCTTGCCGACCAGGACCACCGGCCTTGCTCCGGCGATACCGCCGGCATGGCCCAGGACGATGAACTTTGGCGGCTCGTGCGATCCCCTGGCGACCGAAAGCAGGGTATTCATGCCGAGCTTTTCCATGTCGGCCCGGTCGAGGATGTCGACGCCGAGTCCATGCGATTTCGAGATCTGCCTGGCCTGCTCGGCGAGATAGCTCGGTGTGCAGATATTGCCCGGCAGGTTGCCGAGGTCCTTCGCGAGCTCCATGCCGGCAGCAATCGCCAATCCTTGGGCGAGCGCCGCTTCGGCGCTCGACAACTCGTTGCGGCGACTGACGCAGAAGGTCAGTTTTCGCAGCGGCCGCCGCACTTCCTCCTTCTTCGATTTGAGGCGATCAAACCGGTAGAGGGTTTCCTGCACGACGAGCGCCGCTTGCCGGATCTTCCAGGCAACGTCACGCTTCCTGACATTGAGTTCGGTGAGGTATACCGTGCCGTCGAAACCGCCGGTTTCGTTGAGTTGTCGAACGGCCGTGCCCAATGCGGCGCGGTACTCTTTTTCGCGAAATTCCCTTTCCTTGCCCAGTCCGACCAGCAGGACACGGTCGGCTTCGACCCCGGGCACGTTGTGGAGCAACAAACTGCTGCCGGACTTGCCTTCCATGTCGCCGCGGCGCAGGATGTCACTGAGAAACTGCTGGGCTGCCCGGTCAACAATTTCCGCCGCTGCCGACAGCTTTCTGGGTTCGAAGATGCCGACCACGACACAGGCGCTGCGCTGCTTTTCCGGGCTTCCGCTTTTTATGCTAAATTCCAAAACACTCTCCTTGGGGGCTGTGGGAAACCATAGAAATTGTTCTGTTTCGGGAGGTTTCCGTTTCTGCCCCGATTATTCCCCAAGTTTTCACTAAAAGTCAAAGCAGACACTCCGCTACACGATGATTTTCCAGCGCGCTGCAATTCGGGAGTTCACCCATACGGCGGCGGGGGTTTTTGTCGCGCTTTTCGCGATCCTGATGACGACCCAACTGATCCGCCTGCTGGGAGATGCGGCGGGCGGGAAACTCGCTTCCGAAGCCGTGGTTGCCCTCCTCGGATTTCGCGCCATCGGCTATCTGCCGGTATTGCTGTCTCTGACCCTCTTCGTCGCCGTCCTGATGACCTTGTCGCGCTGGTATCGGGACTCCGAAATGGTGGTCTGGCTGGCGTCGGGAATTCCACTGACGGCCCTGGTCAAGCCGGTATTGATGTTTGTCGGACCGCCGGTGATCGTGGTAGCGGCCCTTTCCCTGTTCCTGACGCCGTGGGCTGCGCACAAGAGCGAGACATACCGGCAGACCATGGACCAGCGCGACGACGTGGCGCGCGTGTCGCCCGGCGCATTCAATGAGTCGAAGGGTGCCGATCGCGTATTTTTTGTCGAGAGCATGGCCAACGAGGATGGGAAGGTGAAGAACGTCTTCATCAGTTCCATTCAGCAGGGTCGGCTGGGTGTCATGGCGACGGCGCAAGGCTATACGGAAACCATGCCTAACGGAGACCGCTTTCTTGTCCTCGATCGGGGGCGACGTTATGAGGGTACCGCCGGCACGGCGGAATATCGGGTGATGGAGTTCGATCGCTATGCGGTTCGTATCGAGACCAAGGAGGCCCGCAGCTTCGTGGACTCGCCGCGCAGCAAACCAGTGTGGGAACTTCTGCGCGATCCGAGGCCGGCGCATATGGCGGAACTGCTGTGGCGAATCGGGATTCCGCTCGCGGCCCTGAATCTGGCGGTTCTGGCGATACCACTGTCTTTCGTCAACCCGCGTGCGGGACGGGCAAATAATTTCCTGTTCGCGCTGCTTGCATACATGATCTACAGTAACTTGCTCAGCGTCAGCCAGGCCTGGGTAGCGCAGGGCAGGCTTGGGTTCGGAATCGGGGTCTGGGCCGTGCATGTAGGCATGTTCCTGCTGTTGATCATTCTCTTCTATCGACGGCAGAATCCCCTTGCGTGGGGAAGACTCCGGTGGCGCTGAAACTTTACGAGCGCCATCTGGCGCGCGAGATCTATGCATCCACGGGATTGGTGCTTCTGGCCTTCCTGCTGCTGTTTGCTTTTTTCGACCTGATCCACCAGCTTGAAAGTGTCGGCCGGGGGGGGTACCAGATTCAGCACGCCCTGGGGTACGTGATATTGACCTTGCCCGGACGCTTGTACGAGCTGTTTCCGATCTGCGTACTGATTGGAACCCTGTACGCGCTCACGGTCCTTGCCCGTCACTCCGAGATCACCGTGCTGCGGGCGGCCGGGTTGTCCACCAGGGATCTGCTGCTCACCCTGGCCAAGATCGGGCTGGTGTTTGCCGTCATGACCCTGTTGGTGGGCGAATTTCTTGCCCCGCCTTCCGAGAGGGCCGCTCAGCAGCTGCGGTTGAAGGCGATGGGCAAGCTGGTAGCGCAGGAGTTTCGTTCGGGCTTGTGGGTGAGAGACGAGCGCTCCTTCGTAAACGTCCGCGAGGTCCGACCCGATGCGTCGCTACGGAGCGTCCGCGTGTTCGAGTTCGATGACCGGTTTCAACTGAGGTCGATCAGCCAGGCTGAAAGCGGCCGTTATGTCGGCTCCGGGACATGGGCGCTGGACGGCGTGGTCCGCACAGTGTTTTCGGGCGATGCGGCGCACGTCGAAAAATATCCCGAAATGACCTGGAAGTCGGCTCTCAATCCGGACTTGCTGGCAGTGCTTCTGGTGGTTCCGGAACGCATGTCGCTGGTGAACTTGTACATATATATTCGCCACTTGAGCGGAAACCAGCAAAAGACCGATCGCTACGACATCGCGATGTGGAAGAAGTTGATCTATCCCTTGGCGGCGCTGGTAATGATGGCTCTGGCGCTGCCGTTTGCCTACATGCAGGATCGTATGGGTGCGGTCAGCATCCGGGTTTTCGCTGGAATCATGCTCGGCATCGGTTTCCACATGTTGAACGGACTGTTTTCCAGTCTCGGCGTGATCAACAGCTGGCCACCCTTTTTTTCCGCAATTACTCCGAGCGTACTTTTCCTGGTGGCGGCAGCCGGCATGTTATGGTGGGTTGAGCGACGTTGAGCGCGGCCCGACTGGGCCGCGGGGACGGTCAGTCGCGTTTGAACACGAGGCGGGTCCCAGCCAGCCGGTCATGGAGAAACTGGCGATCGCGATCGAAGATCGCCCAGAACAGGCCGGTGCCCAGACAAATTACGCTCGGCCAGGCAAGAAAATAGCGGAGCGCCAGCTGTGCCAGCGACGGGGCCGCGCCGCTCGGTGTCGATAGCCGGATTCTCCAGGTCTGCATTGCCAGGGTTTGTCCACCGTGATGCCAATACCAGGCAAAGTAGGCGCCAAGCACAATGAAGACATGGCCCCACAACACCCACCCGGGCACGGTGATGTTGTATGCCATTCCCAGTGCCAGATGCGGCAACATGAAGCTTACTGACAGTACACCAGCCAGGAGGAGGCTTTCGTAAGCCATGCTGGCGATGCGACAGAGAATAGTTGGCGGTTCGTCCCCGGACGCGGTTGCTGGGGCTGGCATGGCGGCGGGTCAGCGGCTTGCGGGCGGCTCTGGGCTAGCAGCGGGCGGAATGCCGGATGCGGATTGCTCGGCGCTGGTGGCCGGCGGCGGAACGCCTTGTGCGGGCGGCTTGGCGATGACCGCCGGCTTCGACGGAGTGGGGCGCGGAGTTGGTTTCCGGGCGGCCTCGGCCTTGAGGCGATTTTTCTCGCTTTCCGGAAGTTCCTTGTACTCCTCCCACTTTTGCTTTACGGCTTCTTTTTTCTCGGGCGGGGCTTTTTGCAGCGACAGGTACTTCTCCCTTGCGCGCTTGCGTTCATCCGGGGTGAGTTTGGCCCAATCGGTCATCCTTCGCTGCATGCGGGCCTGCTCATCAGGGCTCAGGGAAGGGTAACGTTGGGCGATGCCCAGCCACTTCTTGCGACGGAAGCCATCCATCTTGTCCCACTCGCCGGCCAGCGGAGCAAGAACTTGCTTCTGCTCCGTGCTCAGTTCAGCCCATGACGGCTGCGGCAGGGGAGGAGTGACGACTGCGTGGCTGAGCGGAGAGGCCAGCCAAAGCGTTACTGCGAAGATGAGTCCGAAGCGCGCTCGAGCCATGCCTGGAAGCCTCGATCAAGATATGCGGAAGGGGGCAGTTCGTCGGCAAGAAGGGCGCTGTCGATTTCCTCGTATTCCTGGGCTTGCTCGAAAGCATTCCAGTAGTAGGTGCCCGTGGCGCCAACGATCAAAGCCAGTACGGCAACCAGACTACGCGCGTTGGCCAGCACGGAAAACTCGAGATCACGGCCGATTCCGGCCAAGCGCAAGCCTGCTACCGGCGCTTTTTGGCAATTCAAGGCGATCTGCCGGGCGCCATGGAGGCGATCAGCCACCGCCCGATCAAGGTCATCCACACCCTGATTGAGAATCTGCCTTGCTTTGTAGCCGAATTCAGTATCTTCATTCATAGCTTTATGCCTTTTGCCCCGAGTGCGACAGCCAAGGTATGCGTTGCGCGCGAACAGTGTGTTTTCACGCTTCCTTCCGAACAACCCATTGCTGCTGCCGTTTCGGCGATATCCATCTCTTCCCAGTAACGCATCAGGAAGGCTTCACGTTGACGTGGCGGCAGCTTCTCAATCTCTTTTTCAATAACGCCAAGGAGTTGCGTTCGTTCCAGTTGCCGGTGCGGCGTCGTCAGACCCTCTGACTCGTTCTCTGCCGCAATAGTTTCAAGGGGATCTGCATCCTCGTCATCATTTGGCGAAAGCGACGAAAGCAGGGTTGTCCAGAGGGAGCGTACCTTGGACCGCCGGTAGCTGTCACGAATGGCATTTTGCAGGATACGCTGAAACAGCATCGGCCACTCGTTGATCGGTCGATCACCGTATTTTTCCGCGAGCCGCATCATGGCATCTTGAACGATGTCCAAAGCGGTTTCTTCGTTTCGAATGGCAAACATGGCTTGTTTGAAAGCCCGGCGTTCCACGCTGGAAAGGAAATTGGAAAGTTCGACTCGAGTACCCAGGGAAGGCTCCTGCCGGTTTTTTCAGTTTCTCACAAATAAAAACAGACTATAAATCTTGACCATTTGCGGCCGAGTCAGTAAGGTTATATGTTTCACTCGAAAAGTGTAACAGGTGCAATCAATGCAGCTAACTGGCGCAGAAATCGTAATCAGGTGCTTGCAGGAGGAAAAGGTCGAATACGTATTCGGCTATCCCGGCGGGTCGGTTCTCTACATATATGACGAACTGTTCAAGCAGGACAAGTTCAAGCATGTCCTGGTTCGTCACGAGCAGGCCGCTGTACACGCAGCGGATGCCTATTCACGGTCGTCCAACAAGATCGGCGTTTGCCTTGTCACGTCGGGGCCCGGCGTCACCAATGCGGTCACCGGCATCGCCACGGCGCACATGGATTCCGTGCCGCTGGTGATCATCAGCGGTCAGGTCCCGACTGGCTATATCGGACAGGACGCCTTTCAGGAATGCGATACGGTGGGGATTACCCGGCCCTGCGTCAAGCACAATTTCCTGGTCAAGGATGTCCGGGATCTGGCGATAACCCTGAAGAAGGCCTTTTATATAGCCAAGACAGGGCGTCCCGGTCCGGTGTTGGTCGATATCCCGAAGGACATCACCAACCAGAAGTGCGAATTCGAATACCCCAAGACGATTGCCATGCGGTCCTACAACCCGGTGATCAAGGGGCACGGCGGGCAGATAAAGAAGGCAGTGCAGATGCTGCTGGAGGCCAAGCGACCGATGATCTACGCCGGAGGCGGCGTGATTCTTTCGGATGCCTCGGAGAAACTGGTCGAACTTGCGCGCAAGCTTGGATACCCGGTAACCAACACCCTGATGGGCTTGGGTGGTTATCCGGCGACCGACAAGCAATGGCTGGGCATGCTGGGAATGCATGGCACCTATGAGGCTAATATGGCCATGCAGAATTGCGATGTGCTGATCGCGGTTGGCGCGCGCTTCGATGACCGAGTTATCGGCAATCCGGTGCATTTCGCCGAGGTTCCGCGCAAGATCATTCACATCGACATCGATCCGTCCTCGATTGCGAAGCGGGTCAAGGTCGATGTGCCCATCGTCGGCAATTTGCCCGACGTGCTGGACGAACTGCAAAAGCTTCTCGAAGCATCGGCCGGCATGCCCGAGCCGAAAGCACTGGCGGCGTGGTGGAAGCAGATCGACGAGTGGCGTGGCAAGAAATCGCTC
>JBIKKY010000038.1:0-30932 GCA_044360105.1 Sulfuritalea sp. | reverse complement strand
CCGCTGCAAGATCGGAAACCTTGGGCGCGTTCATGGCGGTCAGACGATCGCGAATGGTCGTCCGTCCGGAAGACGGTAACGCTCGAAGTCGTTTTGGTCGGTGGTCATGATCTCGATCACGCCCGTATCCGTGGCCAGCCAGTAGAGCGATGCGTCGGCGAGATCCATTTCACGCTTGCCGTCTTCGGTGTAGCGGCGCATCCAGACAAGCATTTCTCCCAGATGACCGGTATCGAATGGATAGACCACCAGACCGCCAAGCTCTACCCATTGCAGTAGCTCGAAGCGGCGCGGTGCGGCCAGTAGGTGCGAGGCTTCGACGATGCATGGCCAGGTCGTGATGAGTCGAAAGCCTTCCTTCGCCAGAGCGGCAAGCTTTCCTTCCACCCTGGCACGATAAGAATCATGTGGAGAAAAAGTCGCTACGAGCGGGCCGGCATCAACGATGATGTTTCGCACGCAGCTTTTCCTTTACCAGCGCGGACACGTTTTCCGAATCGGTAGTCATCGGCTCGCCGGCGAGATAGGCATCCGGGTCGCGTACCTGCATCAGTAACGCATAGGGGTTTTTCAGGCCGAGTACGCGCTCCAGCGCATCCTTGACAAACTCGGATTTGGTGATGCCCAGACGCCGCGCTTCTTGTTCAACGCGGGCTTCGAGCAGAGGATCCAGACGGACGGACATAGCCATGACGGGCTCCTGACGGGAAATAATTGTCCTACTGTATTACATGAATACAGATTGTGCAAACCCCGGATTAAGCACTCGCCGGCAGATGCGCGGCGCGGATGGCGCGCAGCACTTCGTGCGCGCACTGCGGTATCGGCGTACCGGGCCCGAAGATGCCGGCGGCGCCATCCTTGTACAGTTGCTCATAGTCCTGTGCCGGAATCACGCCGCCGACAAAGACCACGATGTCGTTGGCTCCCTGGCTGCGCAGTGCCTTGATCAGTGCCGGCACCAGCGTCTTGTGCCCCGCGGCCAGCGTCGACACGCCGACGGCATGGACGTCGTTCTCGATGGCCTGGCGCGCGGCTTCCTCGGGTGTCTGGAACAGCGGACCGACATCGACATCGAAGCCGAGGTCGGCGAAAGCCGTGGCGACGACCTTGGCGCCGCGGTCGTGGCCGTCCTGACCGAGCTTGGCGATCATGATGCGCGGCCGGCGCCCTTCGGCGGCGGCAAAGTTGTCGATCAGGTCGCGGATTTCCTTCATGGTGCCGTCCTCGCCGAAAGCCGCACTATAAACGCCGGACACGGTCTGGTTGGTCGCGCGGTGGCGGCCATAGACCGCTTCCAGCGCGTCGGAGATTTCGCCGACGGTAGCGCGCAGGCGGCTGGCCTTGATTGCCAGGTCGAGCAGGTTGCCGCTGCCGGTCTTTGCCGCGTCCGTCAATGCCGCCAGCGCCGACTGCACGGCAGCGCTGTCACGTGCGGCACGTATCTGCTTCAGGCGTTTGACCTGGCCGTCGCGCACGGCGTGGTTGTCCACGTCCAGCGTGTCGATCGCCGCCTCTTCCTTGAGCTTGTACTTGTTCACGCCGACGATGACATCCCGGCCCGAGTCGATGCGCGCCTGCTTCTGCGCGGCGCAGGTCTCGATCTGCAGCTTGGCCCAGCCGCTTTGCACGGCCTGGGTCATGCCGCCCATTTTGTCCACGTCCTCGATGATGCGCCAGGCTTCGTCGGCGATGTCCTGGGTCAGCTTTTCCATCATGTAGCTGCCGGCCCAGGGGTCGATCACGCTGGTGATGTGGGTTTCTTCCTGGATGATGAGCTGGGTGTTGCGCGCGATGCGCGAGGAGAATTCGGTCGGCAGCGCGATGGCTTCGTCGAGCGAGTTTGTGTGCAGCGACTGCGTGCCGCCGAACACCGCCGCCATGGCTTCGATGGTGGTGCGCACCACGTTGTTGTAGGGGTCCTGCTCGGTCAGCGACCAGCCGGAGGTCTGGCAGTGGGTGCGCAGCATCATCGACTTCGGGTTCTTCGGCTCGAACTCCTTCATGATCCGCCACCAGAGCAGGCGCGCGGCGCGCATCTTGGCGATCTCGAGGTAGAAGTTCATGCCGATCGCCCAGAAGAAGGACAGGCGCCCGGCGAAGCCATCGACATCCATGCCCGAGGCCAGCGCCGTCTTCACATACTCGCGGCCATCGGCCAGGGTGAAGGCGAGCTCAAGCGCCTGCGTCGCCCCGGCTTCCTGCATGTGGTAACCCGAGATCGAGATCGAGTTGAACTTCGGCATGTTCTTCGCGGTATAGCCGATGATGTCGGCGATGATGCGCATCGAGGGTTCGGGCGGGTAGATGTAGGTGTTGCGGACCATGAACTCCTTGAGGATGTCGTTCTGGATCGTGCCCGAGAGCTGCTCCTGCGCCACGCCCTGCTCCTCGGCGGCGACCACGTAGCCGGCGAGGATCGGCAACACTGCGCCGTTCATGGTCATCGACACCGACACTTTGTCGAGCGGGATGCCGTCGAACAGTATCTTCATGTCCTCCACGGAATCGATCGCCACGCCGGCCTTGCCGACGTCGCCCGTTACGCGCGGGTGGTCCGAGTCGTAGCCGCGATGGGTGGCGAGGTCGAAGGCCACCGAGACGCCCTGGCCGCCGGCGGCGAGCGCCTGGCGGTAAAAGGCATTGGACGCCTCGGCGGTCGAGAACCCGGCGTACTGGCGGATGGTCCACGGCCGCACCGCGTACATGGTGGCCTGTGGGCCGCGCAGGAAGGGCGCAAAGCCGGGTAGCGTGTCGGCCCAGGGCAGGCCCTCGACATCGGCTTTGGTGTAGAGCGGCTTGACGGTCAGCCCTTCGGGCGTGACCCAGTTCAGTTTCGCGACGTCGCCCCCGGGCGCGGACTTTGCGGCGGCCTTGGTCCAGGCGTCGATCGTGGGGATGCTGACTTCGGGTGCCTTGCTCATGTCTCTTCCTTTTTCTAACTTGCATGGTCGCCAAGACCACCCCAGCGCCACGAAATCGTTACAGGCAAATTGAAGGCCCGCCCCCCCATCCCCCCTCACGGGGGGCTACTGATTTGCTTGCTTCGCTCGACTATTACCAACCGCTCCGAACAAATTGTTTCACGCTAGGACGCTTGACTTCCAGACGAAGGCGCATGATACTGCATCCATAATTATGAATGCAAGACCTTCTTCACATATTCTTGTACCGCCTGCACTGTATGAACAGGTGGCCGAACGCTTGCGCGCACGAATTTACTCCCATGAGTTGCCGCAAGGGGGATGGATCGACGAGCAGGCTCTGGCCCTGGAGTACGGCATCAGCCGCACGCCCCTGCGCGAAGCCCTGAAAGTACTGGCCGCCGAGGGTCTGGTGGTACTCAAGCCGCGCCGCGGCTGTTACGTAACCGAACTCTCGGAACAGGATATCGACGAGGTCTTCCCGGTCATGGCCATGCTCGAGGGCCGGGTCGCCGAACTGGCCGCGCGCCGTGCCACCAGCGCCGACTTTTCCCGGCTCGCCGCGATTCACGACGAGCTCGAAAAGCACGCCGCCGCCAACAACGCCGACCGCTTCTTCGAGGCCAACCAGCGCTTTCACACCGGCCTGCAGGAAATCGCCGGCAACCGCTACCTGGCGCAACTGATCGACGATGCGCGCAAACTCATCAAGCTCACCCGCCGCGATTCGCTGCGCCTCGAAGGCCGCCTCAAGCAATCGCTGCAGGAACACCGCGAGATCCTCGAAGCCTTGCGCGCGAAGGATGCGGAACTGGCGCGGCAGGCCATGCACGACCATCTCCTGTCCGGGCGCGCGGCGCTGGCGCGGCTGGCGGGTTCAGGCTGACCAGGAAATCGAATTGTCATGACTTGTGCCGGAACCCGGCCGAATTTCACGCAAGGCAGAGCTGGTCAAGCTGCATGTAAGAAAGCGGGTGCCTGTCCTGACGACGGCCCATCACTGCCAATGGTTAGCCCAAGTCAAGCTCAAGGACTGTCCAGAAATCCACGTCCTCAAGACTGAAGGCGTGTTTCTTGGGATTCGTGCCGACAATGCGATAGCCGAACATTTCGACATACCAGCGTATGGTTTCCGGACGGTCGGCCTCGGTGCGTACCCGCCTGATACCGCGTCGACGCATTTCATCCAGCCGCGCACTCTGCAACAGAAAGCCGACACGGGCACCCCTAAATGAGGGGGCGACAGCAAGGCTCGCGGTTTCGGCAAGTTCTGGCGAGTGAATAATGTAGCCACAGGTACCGACGACCCTGCCGTCTACTTCCGCCACGAAACCGTTGGCGACCTCGATACCCGTGCGTTCAGGCTCGGCGGCACCATCCGCTTGCGGGCGCGGCGCCATGTTCCAACCCTCCAGAATCGCCATGCAGGCTGGCACGTCTACATTCCGCATCTTGCGAATGTGAATTTCACTCACGCCTTGCCCCTGGCTGGTAGGCCGGCTAACCGCATTTTTGCGGTTCATCACGATGCACGGCAGCCTACCAGCGGAGAGCCGCATGGTCGGGGAGTTCGATCATTTGATCAGTATGGCGGATCGCGACTTCCCTCCATTTCGGATCGAGGCGGGCGGAGGCGAGGACGATGGTCCGACTGGTGCGGCCGGCCGGCAGGCCTTCACTCATCAGCTGCGTTGGGTCAGCGACGAGGATGAGCGAGGCAACGCCGGGGTGCTTCACGAGCCGGTCCATGACCTGATGGATCGAAGGGAGGACGTCAGGAAAGGTTAGCGAACCCAGACCCGTGCGCCCGCCGCAGGCCCATCCGACCGAGGGCGCGAGCGGAAGTCGGGCCCGGATCGCTTCGTGGTCCGCCGCCGGCGCCATGACGAGCGTGTAGGGCAGGCGCGCGGGGCGGTCACCCAGGATGATGCGGGCGATCTCGTCGGCCGGAACTCCCGCCATCAGCGGCACGCGCAGGCCGGGGGTGAGGTTGATCTCGATGAAGGCGCCCTGCTCGAAGCAGGAGCGGCCAATGTCGGTTGCAATGTAGTCCAGTCCACAGCTAGCCACGCCGAAAGCCCGCGCGAGCGCCTCGGCCATGACGGCCACGTCTGGGTGCACCTGCCCGGTCACGTCGCAGTAGGCAGCTCCGGCCGAAAGCAGCGGGATATCGAGCAGGCGGACCCGGAGGCCGGCGGCCGGGACATCCTCCGGGCCGAAACCCTGCCGATGCAGCACAGAGCGAAATTCATCGCCAAGAGGCACCGGGCCGACGAAACCCCCGGGGCGAATCTGCCGGCGGAGCGGCTCGTTGCGGGCTTCGGTGAGCGACAGCAGCGTCGACCGGCCGTCGCCGACGACATGCGGGCGGTCGCGACGGATGGTTTTCCAGAGCCGGCCACGGACGACGATCAGCCGGTGCACCTCGCCTTCGACGTAGCGCTCGATCATGACGCTGCCCGTCGTGAGTTTTGCCGCCTCCCGGAGCCCCTGGATCAAGTGTGCGTGGTCGCGTATGTCCGTCGTAACGCCTTGGCTGCGACCACGGTCGAGGGGCTTCGTCACGCAGGGGAAGCCGACCGTTCGCATGGCTTGCTCAAGTTCCGCTTCCGACCGCACGATCACGCTCGGGGCCGTAGGGACGCCGAGCGCGCGGAAGATCTGCTTGCTCAGCGCCTTGTCGCGGGCCCAGGACTGGCCTCGCGCGGAGTCTTCCATGGGTGACGACTCGAAAAAGATCTCGGAGCGCCCACCCCAGCCGAACTGCCACAAGCGCGTTCCCGGTAAGTGCCGGCGGTAGGGCAGGTCGTGTTTCCGCGCATAGTCGATCAGGAACTGGGCCTGGTAGTCCGGATTGATCGTTCGGCAGGCCTGCCACAAGCGCTCGAGGGCTTCCGCGAAGTCGGTCACAGGGAGTCTGTCGATGTCCGCGAGCAGTTTTGCGGCGAGGGCGAGGGCGTCGAACGAGAGCTTCGGATGGTAAAAGCCGAGCGCGACCTGGACGTCGTCCGTTGTCCGGATCACGAGCGCCGTCGTGAGTCCTCCGCCGAATTCATTGAGCGCCGCGAGGGCCCAATGAGCGATGAAGCGTCCGACGCTCGCTTCATCTACGGGTCCTTCGGTGGCAGGTGGCGTAAACCAGGTTGCGCAGGCCCGGCTGACAAGGGTCATCTTGTCGGACGCTCCAGCGGTGAATCCAGCGGAG
The DNA here is from genome assembly GCA_044360105.1 of Sulfuritalea sp. Lineage (GTDB taxonomy): Bacteria > Pseudomonadota > Gammaproteobacteria > Burkholderiales > Rhodocyclaceae > Sulfuritalea. The sequence continues at coordinate 24,803 of JBIKKY010000038.1, read as the reverse complement.
ACACGCAGGGACGCGACGATGACCGGATCGGAGCCGTAGGGGTTGGGTCCGACGTAAGTGGCCAGGTACCGGAGTTCGATCATCAGGTATCGCGTTCAGTATTCGCGGGCGTGTCAAACCTGGATCGGCCGGTCCCGACCTCGCCACGGGCCGCAGCGAGACTAGCCGGGTCCGTCACACCCATAAAGGCTGCGAGACGCTCGACCTGCCTGGCAGTGTCGGTGACGAGGTCTTCGTAAACCAGGTGCAGACCCGGAACCGGCAACCGGGCGAGATGCCAGGCGGCAGCTTCGTCGTAGGCTGCAAGCACCTGCCGCGCGGTTTCCCGCGACTCTCCACAATAATATTTCACGTCGTAATGGGCCAGGGCGCTGTCAACGTTGGATTCCAACCCGCGTGAAACGCGCACAAGGTGAAGGTCGCGCCCCCAAAAGGACACATGGCGGTACCAAGCCAGCAGAGTAAAACAGAACCGCGGGTCTTTAAGCAGGATGACCGGGGCGGACCGCATCCAGCCAAGGTCCAGCGCGCCGAAGGTCGCGGGGGTGGAACTTCGGGCAATCTGCCCGGGTAGCGGCGGACGGGACAGTGTGCCGCCCGGGGCGGTGATCAGGCTTGCATTGAAAGCCGTCACGTCCGGCCTTTGGATATAGCCCTTGGGGTTCCAGTCGGTCGGTTCATACAACTGATGGACCGGCCCCGGGTCGGCTCCCAGTCGCGCGAGCATACGCGAGACAAGCGAGGTCCCGCTGCGGAAAGGGCCGAGCACGACGTAGCACCGGGGACGCAAGGGCGCTCGGGGTAGGGAATTCGAACACACGATGCAAAGTATCCGGGGTCGCCGCAGCTCGGTCAACACGAGTAGCCGAAGGTGACCCGGAAACCCGACGACTCAAGTCGCCGGCGGCAGGATGCTTCGCAGAACCAGGTTCGTTGCATAGGCGGCAACAACCAGCAGATCGTCTTCCGAGACGCATGCCTTCGCTTCATCCAAGGCCCCGGCAAAATCCCCGATACAGACAATTTCATCCGCGGCTGCACCGCCCTGCAACAGGCCCCTGCGCAACAGGGCCGGAACATCGTCCGCCGCGCGGCCGCGCAGGTCGGTGAAGTTCGAGCAGATGTAGCGATCGAACTTGCCGGCGAAGGCTTTTGCGGCAGCCATGATGAATTCATCGGAGCGGTTGCCGACAGCGGTCAATAGCAGCAGACGCCGGCCCTCGATCGGCAGGTTCCGCGCCACCGAGGCGAGTTCCGCGCTGGCCTCGGGGCCATCGGCCCAGTCGACCAGAGCAGTGAAAGGCAGGTTCCGCAAGAGGTTGAGTCGCCCTGGGTTGGTCTCGGCCGTGGACGCAAACCCGCGCAAGGCGGATGCGGCCGTCGCAAAGGGAATCCCGAGTCCGTGCGCCAGGGCAAGCGCAAACGCGGCATTGACCGCCTTTCCCATCGCCAGACCACCCAGGGTCGCGGGTATGTCGCGAATCTCCAGCGCGCCGACCTCCGCTGCGCCTTCCGCCAACACGATAGCGGCCCCCGGACCATCCCCGGCAATGCTTGCGGTGCAGCCGCCCGTAGCGCGATGCGACACCAGCTCCGGGCTTTGCGGATTCCGGCTGAACAGGCAAAGCCGGCGGCTGCGCACATGCGCGCGCATCGCCAGGCACAGGGGATCGTCCGCGTTGAGAATCACAAGCTCGCCACAATTCTCGGCGATGATGCGTTTCACCCTTGCCATTTCTTCGCGGCTGTTGATGCCGTCCAGTCCCAGATGGTTGTCCAGCACGTTGAGAACAGCCCCCACGTCGAAGCGATCGACCACCATGCCGGCCCGGACCAAGCCGCCGCGCGCCATTTCGAAGACGCCTGCCTCGACATCCGGGTGCAGCATGAGATTGCAGGCGGCATGCCCACCTGCGTGATCGCCGTGACGCCGCGGCCGATTGTCGATGAAGGATCCCTGCGTGGTCGACAGCGCAACCCGCTTCCCCGCGGCGGCAAGGATGTGGGCGACCATCCGGCAGGTCGTGCTCTTGCCGATGCTGCCGGTGACGGCAACGGTAGGTATGCGCGTAGGCGTCGAGCGGGGTATCAGCACATCGAGGATCGGACCGACCACGTCCCGTTGCGTCGGGTTGTCGATCCAGTGCGGACGCAAACCAGGATTCGCGTTGACCTCGATGACGCCGCCCCCGATGTCGCGCCATGAACGCCGGATATCCGTGGCCAGGAAGTCTATGCCCGTCACGTCGAGCCCCATGACCCGGGCGACATCCTCGGCCAATTGAACATTGTCGGGATGCATGATGTCGGTTACATCCTCCGCCGTCCCGCCGCGCGAGATGTTCGCGGTCCCGCGCAGCAGGGCGCGGCGGTTTTCCGCCAGGATGGATGCGGCGGCCAAACCCTGTCGGGCGAGAGTGTCTGCGGCCTCCTGGTCGAGCTCGACGAACTCCATCAACTTCTGCTGGTACCCAAACCCGCGACGCGGGTCGCGGTTGAGTTCGGCGACCAGTTCGGCCACCGTCGACCGGCCATTGCCGACAACGAATGCGGGCAGCCGGCGCGCACCGGCTATCAAGCGTCCGCCCACCACCAGCAGACGGTGGTCATCACCCGCCACCAGGGATTCGACCACCACGCTATCGCCGCCTTGTGCGGCGACAAGGTAGGCCTGAAGAACGTGTTCCGGGGCCGCGAGGCCGACGCCGACGCCCCGCCCTTTCATGCCATGGCATGGTTTGACAACCACCGGGTAACCGATCAACTGCGCCGCTTGGACCGCCTGGTCGGCACTCTGGACAAGGTGCTGCACCGGCTGGGGAACCCCAAGGCGTTGAAGCAACTGATGGGTTGCGGCCTTGTTGCTGGATAGCCTCACCGCAAAGTGGCTGGTGGTTTCCAGCATGGTTTCATGCAGGCGCCGCCCATGTCTGCCCTGCCCAAGCTGGACCATGCGGTGCGGAGATCCAAGGCGAAACCAGGGAATGTCGCGCTGATCCGCCGCGCGGAGCAGCAAGAGTGTGCGCCGATCGAGGCTCACCGACTGGGCCATGTCGACAAAGTTGCGGTAGCGTTCGGCGGTTTCCAGGGCAAGCGCGGCCTCCCGTTCGGGATCGGGATGGGCGCCCAGGAACAGCGCAGCGCTGCTCGCCGCCATTTGCCAGGCGGCGATTCCCACGGCGGGGGTCTCGCACTGTATCGCCACGTGAGCCACGCTGCCCGATGTACCCAGCAGCCTTGCGAAGGAAGCGGGCCTGACACAGAGGTCGCGCTGTAGCACCAGCGCGACGTACAGCATCGCATCGACGAGTGTGCGATGAGCCCGCGTCGCCTCCAGCCAGGCTTCCCCCAGGGAACACAGCAGCGCGGGCGGGCGCCCCGCCGGCCACCCGGCGCACGGACCGACGGCGATCCCGGGCGATCGAACCAGGTCTGCGAGATCGCACGCCAGCACCAGCATCGAGTCCCGGTGATGGACGTTCGGACCGGCGAGAAATCGTGCGGACAGCAGTTCCATCGGGATCAGCCTGGCGGCGGCGCCGTGCCGCCGGCGCCGACTTTTATCTCGCAAATGAAATCCTCGAACTTTCCTCCGGGACCGCGCGGGATAGCGGGCGTGAAGTATTCGAAATCCACCGCGAAACGATGCCCGAGAAATTCAACGAGTTTTTCAGCCAGGGCATTCTCCTCGGCGAGGCCCAGCGGCCGCTCGACTGCCAGGCGCAAGGTGACGCGCTCGAAGCTGCGCTGGATGATCTGGTATTGACGGACCGGTGCAATATCGCGATAACTCCAGGCACCAACCATTGGCCAGAAACGCCGGCCGTCGGGCAGGCGCAGCAGGTTGCGCTGGCGCCCGAGGATGCGCCGGATCTTGGGCAGGCCGCGGCCGCAGGCGCATGGGCCGTCGGCCACGGCCAGATCGCCCTGGTCGTAACGGATTAGCGGCGTCGCGAAGTTATGCAGATCGGTTATAACAACGCGCCCCATTTCACCGTCGGCGCAGGGCTGGTCATCTTCGCCCAGCAGTTCAAGCACCAAGCCCTCGGACATCACGTGATAACCGCCACCTTGCGGACACTCGATGGCGATCACGCCAATTTCCTGCATGCTGTAGAGGTCCGCGATGCCAACCCCGAGCACGCGCCGGCAACGCTCGCGCAGCGAATCATGGAGCGTCTCGCCTATGGTTCGCACTTGTTTCAGGCGGGCCAAACCGGCACGCTCCACAAGATCTTCCTCAGCCAGATCGAGCAGCGCCGATAAATTATTCGGATACGTGAGCAGATAGCCCGGCATGATCTGCCGCAGCCACTCGGCCTGGCGTGCGACATCGGTTTGCAGGCTCAACCCGTAAGACGGTCCCGAAGCAAAAAGATGGCTGACCGGTGGCCCCCAGTCCGCCCACGAGACGCCCCTCCGTGCCATATCCTCTTCGGCAAGTTGCGCCCTGATGACCGCCAGCGACTGCGAAAAATCGCGCTGCTGCCACAAATGCTCGCGCAGAGTCATCGCCATCCAGATCAGGCCGTTGAGCCCGCTGCGCCGCGCAGCGACCGGTTCGCCGGTCGAACCCGTGCTCGGTGCCAATGACAGTTCGCCATGCTCGGGCGGCAGCCATGCACAGTCAATCTCGGTGCGCCGGGATTGCAAATCGGCGCGGTGCATTAAAGGAATTGCCGACAGGCATTCCTGCAGCCCCTGTGCTTGCGGAGGACGGAATCCGGCAAGCCGCTCGGCATGGAAACTCGAGTACCTTTGCGCATGGTCTATCAGCGCACGCAACTGGCGCATCTGCGCCTGTTCGATCGCCGCCACCGGCAACCATTGCGATTGCTCCAGTTGCGTCAGCAGCGCGGCCAGCAACAAGCCTTGCTGTCCCGGCACCGCAGGCCAGACGACACCCGGCAGACGTGACTGCAACGGTGGCCATGCCGCGCCCGGAAACGATACACCCTTCACGATGGGCCGGCTAAAGCAACATCCGACCGCTTTCTCAGCAGCACATGCGGGCAGCGCTCCGCCAGTTCGTAGCTGCCGGTGCGTGTCGTCAGCAGATCGAAGCCGGCTTGCTGCAAGCACCGGATCGTCTGGTCAAAACGCATGAAGTTGTAGCGCGCCGATGATCCACGATACAGATCGATCGTCCCGATTTCCTCGGGTCGCCAACCGCGTGACAACGCCAGCGCATTCCCATCAATTCCCGCCGCATTCCAAATCCGCCAGACCTCATCGACCGAGACATCGGGCGCATCATCCATTCCTTGCACCGCCATCGCAAGACGCCACTTGAAAGCGTGAAAGTTGTCGATCGAACCGGACTGCAACGCGTCGATCACGGCGCTCGGCGACTCGGCGACATCGGAGCGACAGAACAAGCGAAGCATCAGATAGCCCTCGGAACGCAGGCAGCGATGCACCGAAACAAGCAAACGCGACAATCCATTGGGGAAACCAACATGACTAACGCAGCCGTCGCCGATCGCAAGATCACAGCTTTCATCAGGGAACGGCACATCCAGCCAGTCCCCGCATATCGCCCGCCGTCTATCGGTGTTGCCGGGCCATACTCCGTCGATCATAGCCTGGACCCGTTCGACTGCGATTAGCTCAACTTCTTGCGGCCAATGTAAGGTAGCAATTTCCGGGGTGATGCCGAGCAGCCACGCCCGCTTTTGCGCGCCGGCGCCGAATATCTCGGGTTCCGCCGCAAGCATCCCTTCGCAAATGCCGATGTCTTCCATGCACGGACGCAACGGTGAGCCAAGCAAGCTCCACTGAACTGCGAAACTGTCCCACTGCGTAGTGCCATCCGGGTCTTGCGCGGCGGTGCTCATGGTGTCAGGGCGGGCGCGTATTAGCGCATTGTGCGCCGCCGTCAGACACCGTTAGTCCGCAACCAAGCCAGCATCCGCTTCCAGCCGTCCTCGGCCGGTTCCTTGCGGAAGGTCGGGCGGTAATCTGCGTGAAATGCATGCGGCGCGCCGTCGTAGACGTGGATCTGCGACTTGCTGCCGGCCTTGGCCAGCGCATCCTTCATGGCCTGCACGTCGTCCATTGGGATGCCCTGGTCGGCGCTGCCATAAAGCCCCAGCACCGGCGCCTTCAACTCGCCGGCAAAATCGAGCGGGTATTTCGGCGTGCGGTCGTTGACCTCGCCGTCGATGCGCCCGTACCACGCCACGCCGGCCTTGAGCGCGGGGTTGTGCGCGGCGTAGAGCCAGGTCTGGCGGCCGCCCCAGCAGAAACCGGTGATGCCCAGCCGGGCGGCGTTGCCGCCGTTCTTGCCGGCCCAGGCCACGCAGGCGTCGAGGTCCTTCACCACCCCGGCATCGGGGACCTTGGAAATCACCGCCGCGTAGAGGTCGGCGACGCTGGCGTACTTGCGCGGGTCGCCATGGCGAGCGAACAGTTCCGGCGCGATCGCCAGGTAGCCTTCCTTCGCCAGGCGCCGGCAGACATCGGCGATGTACTCATGCACGCCGAAAATTTCGGAGACCACCAGCACCACCGGCAGGCCGGTCTTGCCCGCCGGCATGGCGCGGTAGGCGACCATCTCGCCATCGGCGACCGGCACCTTGACCTCGCCCGCGGTGAGTCCTTCCGTGCCGGTCTTGATCGGGCTTTGCGCGGCGCTGGGTTGCACCGACAGGGCAAAGCCTGCCCCCAGCGCGGTGACGATGAAGCCACGCCGGTTGACTTGGGTTGCCGGCAGCAGGCTGTCAAATTCGGACTGCTCGTCGCTTTTTCTGGCGGCCTTCGCTTCGCTGGTGTTCATCGGGAACTCCTCTTTGAGGTTTGGGGAAACCGTATCTTAAGATACCGTCCGTGCCGTGTCCGGCGGGGGCATATCGCTAGGATACCGTCCCCGCCTCGCGGCGGGGACACATAGAATATCCCGACCTGCAATCCATATCAACGAGGACACCATGAGCATGCCACCGATCAGCCGCTACCCCGTTCCGAAGCTGGAAGACCTGCCCGAGGACATCCGCGCCCGCATCCTCGAAGTGCAGGAAAAATCCGGCTTCATCCCCAACGTCTTCCTCGCCCTGGCGCACCGCCCCGCCGAGTGGCGCGCCTTCTTCGCCTACCACGACGCGCTGATGGAAAAGGACAGCGGCCTCACCAAGGCCGAGCGCGAAATGATCGTGGTCGCCACCTCGAACGCCAACGGCTGCCAGTACTGCGTCGTGGCCCACGGCGCCATCCTGCGCATCCGCGCGAAGAGCGCGCTGGTCGCCGACCAGGTCGCGATCAACCACCGCAAGGCCGACATCACGCCGCGCCAGAAAGCCATGCTCGATTTCGCGATGAAGGTCGCGCTCGACTCCGCCGCCGTCGGCGACGCCGATTTCGCCACGCTGCACGGGCACGGCTTCGATGACGAAGACATCTGGGACATCGGCGCCGTCGCGGCCTTCTTCGGCTTGTCGAACCGCATGGCCAACATGACCGCGATGCGGGCGAACGACGAGTTCTATTTGATGGGACGGGTGGCGAAGGCCAGGTAGGACTTGCCGGACCGGCACGCCGTCACGCCAGCGCCGACTTTTTCCGGCCCGCCCGGCCGCAACCTCAGGGGCGGACCATCAAAACGTTGCAGCGGCTGCTGGCGGTGTTGTACCAGAATGACAACTTGGAATACTGCTCGAACAGGTCGGGCGGCAGGATCGTCTCGCGCGGTTCGGGGCTGACCTTCTGCCGCACCTTGTGCAGACCGACGAGACCGAGGCCTTCGTCGTACTCCGGCGTATCGAAATTAAGGTTCTCGTAATCGTGGGGAAAAGCTTCCTCGCCGAGGAACTGGTAGATCAGCGGGATCACGTGCGCCGGGCGCTGCACCAGCAGGTCGTAATCGACCACCAGCATGGCGCGGCCCTGTTCGGCGTAATAGGCTTCCTTCAATCCGGAATAAGCCAGACCGACCAGGCGGTTGCGCTGCGCCAGCGTCTCGGTGCGGGTGTAGACCGTGCTGCGCTCTCCCTCGTTGCCGAACAAGGCGGTGTTCTCGTAGGGGTTCTTGCGGTAGAGGCGTTCGATGCTGTCCATCACCCAGGCCACATTGCGCACGCAGGCGATCACCCTGGCCTGGGGGAACAGGTCGAGCAATGCCGGCAGGCGCGCCGTCCATACCCGGTTGGTGTCGAACACCACCTGTTTTTCGGGCGGCAGGTCGGCGTAATAGGCCTCGAACAGGCCATGCAGCAGACGCCGGCGCTGGCTGGTGGTGACCCGCGTCGACCATTCGCTGCCGACGCTGCACTGAGCCACGACGGAGGAGAAGAAAGCCGCCAGAGGGCTGCTGACTCCGGCATGGAAACGCGGGTTCTGGCTCAGGATCGCGGAGAGCAGGGTCGAACCGGCGCGGGGCAGGCCCGAGATGAAATGAAAGCTCTGCATTCCTTCGCAGCAGTAAAAGTCGGCGCTGGCGGGACGGTGAATGAAAGGCGCGTTACAGCCTTACATCTTGCATTCGGCGTCGTCACCCTTGCCGATGCCGCGGCCACCGCCCCTGTTCTGCGAAATCGAACTCGGCATGGTGACCGAAACGCCCTGTCCCGGCGGCACAATGCCCGGCGGGGTGCCGGGACCGGCGACGAAGGCGAACTGTCCGGCGTTGATCTGTATCGAGCCGGCGCCGTTGCTCAGGGTAATCGCGCCGTTGGTGACGTCGACATGCAAGCCATTGGGTGGCGGTGTGCCGCTGGTGGTCGGCACGCTGCCGCAATCGTTCTGGCACAACAGCTGCCCCCAGTGGCTGCCGCGAATGCCGATGGTCGCCGTCTCGGTGGCGAAGCTCACCTTCTCGCGGTTGCGCTTGCCGATCAGGCCGGTCACCGCACGCAGGCCGCCCTTGAACATGCTGAGGACGATGTTGTCGCTTTCGGGCTTGGCGGCGTTGTAGGCGTAGCTCTCGATCTTCAACTGGGTGCCGGGACGCAACACCACTTCGCCGCCGTCGACGAACTTGATGCGGGCATAGGTTTCCTTCTCGGTGGTCAGCGTATCGCCTTCCGCGACGTCGGATTTGACCGACAGCAGCTTGCTCGTGCCGTCCGGCTTCTTGGCCGACAGCGTGCCCGACAGGTGCGTGATCTGGCCCGCCGTGGCGGCATGGGCGGCCGGGATGCAGAGGCAGCCCGCGGCCACGACCGCGAGCAGCGCCCGCATCACGCCGGCTTCCGGTTTAAACGCTGCACTGGGCGACTTTTTTCTTGCTTGATTTTCCATTGCTTTCCCCATCTCCGAAACCGTCATTTTCCGCTTTCTCTTTTTCATCCTTCAGCGCCTTGCACTGGGCCGAATCCGGATCGCTGGCACAGGGATCAGCCCCGTTTTCCATCATATCCATGACTGGAAGCGGGGGCTTGCACAGGTCCGGGCTGTTGACGCAGGAATCCACGCCGCCGGTGCTGGCGTAGGTGATCACCAGCCCGCCACCGGGTCCCGTGGTCGCCGGCAAGCCGTTGGCATAGAAACCACTACCGCCGTAGACCGTCGTGGTCGTTTCCACACCGTCGATGACGACCCCGCCCGATGATCGACCGAGGAAGTTCAGATGCACCGTAGTGGGTATACCCGACCCAATACTCGATGGCGGCAAACCCGTCGTGTCATTGAGGTAGACCGTCGAGGATCCGCCTGACAGGGTCAGGAAGACATCGTTATAGCCTATCATCTGGCTGTAGTCGTTCCAGCGGATATCGCCCGCTACCTTCGCCTTAATGTTGGTAGCGGTGATCGCACTCCAGTCGGTGCCATAAATGCTGCCAGCGGTGATATCAACGTCCCCGTCGGCAAAAAGCCCGCCGGTTTGCATCGTCAGGGTGCCGGTATTGACCGTTATGTTCGCATCGCTGTAAATGCCTGTGTAGTCGAAATTGCCAATGGTCAGTTGCGTGGCTCCGAGGAAGATGTCGCCTGCTGCCCATATGCCGCCCTCACCCCCATCCCCATGTACATAGACCACCGGCGCGGCGATACCCAGCGAGCCGCTGGTATTAAGTTCGTCACCGATGTTCAAGACGCCGCCCGCACCGAGAATCAGGCTGCCGCCATAGCTATCGATGTTTGCGCCGTAGTAGGTCAGGTTGCCGTCGCTTGCAATCAAGATATCCCCCCCATTGGGAGTCTCGAACGAGGTCGAGCCATCCAGAATCAGATCGCCGCTGTTGTAGAAGCTGACGCTTGACTGGGCAGTCGATCTGTCCGTCAACATCACGCTGCCTGGCTGCACACCAATGTTGGTGATTTCGATACCGCCGCTGCTGCTGTTGTCAATATCGGCAGAAATCGAACCGACACCCTGGGTGTTGGCGATTATTCGGCCGGTAGCGTAGAGGCTCACGCTGCTGCCCTCGGCGACAAGCGAATTGATGGTGATGTGCTTGCCCGAAATCTCCTGACGACACTCGCCACACGGGTAATCGTACCCAGCCTCGATATGGACCGGCGCGCCATTATTAACGACGACCGTACCCAGCAGATCGACATTCCCGGCGGCATAGGCGTTGAGGCTGTCGAAGACGACTGTTTCGAGATAGCCGCCTGCAGACTGGGTAATATTGCCGGTGGTCGTATCGACGAAGCCGCGGTTGGCGATGAGTTCCACGTGCCCAGCAGAAATCTGGCTGTTCGCGCCGAGCTCGATATTGCCGCCGTATTCGCTGTTGTAATACGGATCGCCTTGCAACAAGTAGTTATCCAGCCCGGCATAGACATACAGATTGTTCGGCGTCTCCACTCCGCCGCCGAGCTTGACGTTGCCGTTGGCATAAAGACCAATATTGCCGTCACTGTAAATTGAAGAACCGCTGTACTGCACGATGTCGCCGCGACTCTCGTCGCCCGAGTATGCGTAAGCTTGAATCGGGCCGGTTACCGTCACCTCGCTGGCACTGCCGAAGACCAGATTGCCGCCGAACCCGTAGGTCTCGCTGTAGCCTGCCTGCAAATAAAGGCCGCCGTAGGAGGTTGTTACACTGCCATTGATACGGATATCGCGATCGGCGTACATCGAAATGTCGTCATAGCTGAGCAGCGTGCCGTTCTGGGTGATGATGCCGCCACCATAGGGCGCATTGGTGCCGACCTGGGAATACATATAGACAACACCGCCGGCATCCAGGTAGCTCGTTGCCGTCAAGGTCAGGTCGCCGCCGCGCAGGCTTGTAGTGCCGCCATAGTCGCTCCAGCCTGAATCGAGATAAATGTCGCCCGTGGAAACCAGTTCGCCGGCGATCTCGTTGTTGCCGGCGGCGACGACTTGAATATCGGCGCCATACACAGTCGTACCTGCCTTAAGGGAAATGTTGCCAAGGAGACCCGTGCTGCTTTCTTCGGCAATTATGCTGACGAATCCGCTGCCGCCATCGGTCTGGATGTGGACTGGCCCGCTCAGAGTGATGTCGCCACCGAAACCGCTGGGAGCGCCGCCCCCCTCGCCGCCATCGGCATTCCACCCGGCCTTCAGCGTGACGCTGCTGCCCGAGCTGTAGTTCGCTTCCTTGACCCCCAGCCAGACGCCGCCGGTGTTGCCGGTCGCTTTGATGTCTTTGGCGGAGTAGATGTTGACATGGGTCTGGCCGTCCGAGTCGTCGAGGCTTCCGATCAGGACGGCGCCGGCGGTGCCGCTGCCGCCGTTGAGAAAGACGCTGCCACCGACGTTAAGGGTGATGGTGCCACCGCCATATTCGCTGCCGATGTAGGCCGGCGCGGCCCGCAGGTCGCTGCCGGAACCGCCGCCGCCGTTCATGGTCAGGTCGCCGCTGACATAGAAGGACTGGTTGTTTCCATTGTCGGTGCCGAAGCCGGCTCCGCCCCAAGTGGCGCTGTCACCGCCGCCGTTGATGGTGATGCTGCCGGCGTAGACGGTCTGCGAAAAGGACACGTTGTTTTCGCTCAGCCCGATATCGGCGCTGTTCTCGCGGTCCGGTGCGCCGCCGCTGGCGCCACCGGTGAGGGTAATGCTGGCGCCGGCAGCGTTGATGGTCTGGACCGTGTCGTTACCGGTGGCGCCAATCCACGCGTAGTTGTCGTTGCCGCCGGAGCCGCCGGTCAGTTGCAGCGAATTGGTGACCCAGATGTCCTGAATGGCGCCATCAGTAGTGATGGCTGCCACGTTGTCATGCCCCCCCGTTCCTGCCCATAGTTTGATCGTGGGGGCGGAAATGGTCTGATTGCCATAGGCTTTGATGGCCACCGAGCCGCCGTACTGGGAACTGCCGGAATGGACGGAGTTGTTTGCGGTACCGGCGGTGAGCAGAATCTGATTGACAGCGGTGACGGTTTGCACGCCCGTGCTGAAAAGCATGACGCCTGGACCGAAAAGCCCACTCGGAGTGCCGCCCCCACCCGTGAGCGTGAGGTTGTTACCGGCAAACACATCCATCACGGCGCCCTGGATCCATGTGCCGGTGCTGCCGGAGTTCGACAACGCAATGTCATTTCCTGCCCAGAGTTTGACAAAGCCGGCGGCACTTCGAATCGTTGAGCCGGAAATGATGATATTGCCAAGCCCTGTTGCGTTCGCCGATGTGGGGCTGGCAGTGCCATCCCATCCGGCGACGAATGTGAAGCCGCCATCGGCTATGTTGATCAGGTCGTAGCCCTGCGTCTCGATATGCCGGTGAGCCAGCAAACTCAAATTGGCTGATGAATTCAGATCTCCTCTGCTGGCCGAGAACTTGATATCGCCACAGGTGCCATCCGAGCAGGCAGTGCCTGTTGTGGTGATCGCTACAGGGCCATTGCCAAGCTCGGTGCTGATTGTCGCCCAGGAAATCTTGCTCTGGTTTGATGTTGCGCCGTAAAAGGTATTGGGGAAAACGCCAGTGAAATCCCCACCGTAAGCAATATAGTCATCCGTGTTACCGATCTCTATGTTGGATGGATCGAGCAGCAACAAACCCGCCTTGCCGTGCGGCGCACGACGGTCGACGCTGGCGTGGAAATCCAGATACCGGTGTCCGGAAACTTCGACGAAGCCGCCATCCCCGCCCGTCGCGCCGCCCCGCGCAGAGATGCTGCCGTAGGCCCGCGTCGTGTCATCGGCCCAGACAATCACCGTACCGCCATCGCCGACGTCTTTGGCGTCGGCTTTCAGTGTGGCGTCGGGGCCGAACCAGGTGACGCTGGCGTTCTGGATGTCCGGATTCTTGCCCTGGAAGTCGCCGCCGACGAGGATGCGGCCGCCACCATTGACTCCGCTGGCGTCGATTTCTGCGTTGTCCATGACCGCGACGCGATTGCCCAGCACTTCGACACGACCGCCCCGGGTGCCGGTGGTGACGATGCGGCCGTTGCCGTCCACATAGGCGTCCTGGCTGGCCTTGAGGAAGACGCGACCGCCCTCGGAGACCACGCTGCTGGCATTCAGCAGGCCGCTATTCCTGACGATGACGCCGGCGATGCCGATGCGCCCGGCTTCCGCCGTGATGGTGCCGAGGTTGGTGGCGTTGCCTTCACTGCCGGTGATGTCGACCTTGACGCCGGGGGTGGCGCTGTCGATCAGGCTGACGGTGGCGCCGGCGGCGAGGATGGTTTCGCCTTTCGGGGTGGTGATGAGGCCTTCGTTGGTGACGTTGCTGCCGATGAGGTACACGCTGCCACCCGCCGGGGTGCGGATTTCGCCCTGGTTGATGACGTTCCCGGCGCCGCCGTCATTGATGAATACGTTGCGGCCGGCGAGGAAGTCGGCGTTGCTGATGTTGAGCGTGCTGGCGACGAAGGCGGCGACGTTGACCGTACCGCCGGGGCCGACCATGATGCCGGCGGGGTTCACCAGCCAGACGCGGCCGTTGGAGCTCAGGGTGCCATAGATCGCCGTCGGGTCGTTGAGGACCCGGTTGAGTACCGAGCTGGAGGCGGAGGCCTGGGCAAAGTGCGTGGTTTCGCCGGCTCCGATGGAGAACTTCTGCCAGTTGATGATGGCGCCGTTGCTGTTGGTGACCGTCAGGACGTTGCCGGCCTGGTTGAAGGTGGCCACGCCATTGACAACCGTGGGATTCAGCGGGTTGGACAGGACCGGGGCGCTGATGAAGCACGCGGCCACCGCGGCAACGCCGAGGCGGACGGGTATGGAGAGGCGGGCGGGCTGTTTGCGGGAAAGGTTCTTGCAGTTCATGTCAAACTCCAAGGGCGGAACAGCCGCCCACACGTATTCCACTTATAGCGCCAAAACCGGGTCGCCGACCATGCACTAAGTCACACTCCTGAAAAAATTCCTGGCCGCCCTGTCGCCTAGAAACCGAAGGCGACGCCGACATGGCCGCGGACGCTGCCTTCGGGCTGGACGTTGTTGCCGGGCGGCGAGTAGCCATCCACGACCTGCGCCACGTCGAAACGGGCGCTGATGTCTTTCTTGAGGTTGTAGCGCAAGCCGACGCCCACCGAGGCGATGCCGACTTTCAGCGACGGGCCGACGTTGGTGCCCTGCGCCGAGTCGATAAAGGCCAGCCACTTCAAGGTGCCGGGGAGGCCAAAGCTGGTCGCCATGTCCGGCGTATAGACCTCGAAATTGACGACATGACCGCGGTCGGTGGAAACGGCGCGCTCATTGAAACCGCGCACGGTGGTCCAGCCCGCCAGACCGAAACGCTCGGTAACGGGCAGCGCGCTGTGCGAATACTGGGCGTTGGCGGCGAATCTGAACAGCCAGTCGCCGCCGAACACGGCGAAATAGCTGCCGCCGACGCGTACCGCCGAAAAATCATCCCGGACCTTGTAGCCGGAAGCGCCCGAGTAGTTGTCGTCCTTCCCCGTCAAAGGCCATACATAGTCAGCACCCGTCGCGATGTTTTGCGCCGCCGTGAGGTAGAAATCGATGGATTCGCCGGGCTTTTGCCACTGGCCGCTGTAGGTGACTGAAACCGGCTGGATCGTGTAGGGCGTGCAGCCCGCCGTGGCCAAGTTGTTGGCGTAGAGCAACTTGGAGGACGCAACACCCGGCAAGTCGCAGGTATTGTCCAGGTACTTGCGGTCATAGGCCAACACCAGCCGCGAGCTGTATTCGCCGGCGCGCGGGAAAATGTGGTTGTAGCGCAGGCCCCAGATCTCGCCCTTGCCGTTGATGCCGAGACCGCCGCCGGGAACCAGCACATTGGCCGGGGTGTTGGTACTGGAATTGGCGTAAATGAAGTCGATGCTGTCGCCCAGCGCATACAGGGGCAGGCGGTAGCCGATGCTGTAGATATCGACTTCGACGCCCTTGCCCTCGTCCCAGGGAAAGACGCGGTGCCCGAAAACCTTCATGCGACCGGGGGGGTCGACCGCGGTCGTGTAGGCCAGGGTCAGAACCTGGTCCTTGTTGAACATGTTGGAGTTCTGGTAGGAAAAGCCCAGGCGGGCGTAGCCGCTGCCCCGGGTGCCGGTGTTGTCCAGCGTCACATAGAAGCGGTCGGGGTCTTCTTCCCTGACATCGATCCGGGCGTTGACCTTGCCTTCTTCTTCGCTGACGCCCAGCGTCACCTCGACCTGCTTTGCCGGGTTTTCGTTGCTGAGCTGGACATTCTCGGAAAGCTTGCGCATGTTGGGCGGCGTGCCTTCCTTGAGCTCGGGCAGGCCGGCGCGAACGTTTTCTTCGTTGAAATTCTTGTTGCCGGTGATGGTGACCTTGCCGATCACGCCCTCGCTGACGACCAGACGGACCACGCCGCCGGTGAGTTCCTGTTCCGGCACATAGACCTGCACGGTGCCGTAGCCGAGGCGGCGATATTCGTTTTCGAGCGCTTCGAGGGACTTTTGCACGTCGCCATAGACCTTGCCCTTGCCGGCAAAAGGCGCCACCAGCGCCTCAACCGTCTGCGTCGGCAGGATCGTATTTCCTTCGACCTGAATGCGGTTTATGTCGAAGGCGGCTTCCTGCGCGGCCGCGTGATTCAGCGAACCGAATGCCAGAAAAAACGCAGCGGCCAACACGCTGGCTATCGCTTTCGTCATATAACAATCCCCAATAAAATCATCAACGGAACAAATCAAGGTTAAAGCTTGTTCTGCGCTTGCACCGTAAAGCTAGCAGAGTTGATGCCTTAGGGCAACATCGGCATGGCCAATACCGCCGCAAATCCGTGAATTCGTCGTCACGGCGCCACGCCCGGCCGAGGCAGGCCGTTCCTGGAACCGGCCTTTGCCGTTGCGTCCGGGAGCGGCAGGCTGACCCGGACGGGCCGGTCGCCGAAGGTAGAATAGCGCGATGGAAGCATCGCAAACCGCCTGCCAGACCCTGCTGGTCCTCACCAACCTGCCCGACGCGGACAGCGCGCAGGCACTGGCGACGACGCTGGTCAGCGAGCGCCTGGCGGCCTGCGTGAACGTGCTGGCACCCTGCCGTTCGGTGTATCGCTGGCAGGGCGCGATCGAAAGCGCGCAGGAGGTTCCCCTGCTGATCAAGACCACGGCAGCGCGCTATGCCGACCTGGAGGCGGCGATCCGCGCCGCCCATCCGTATGAACTTCCCGAGATCATCGCTGTCCCAATTGCCCATGGCCTGCCCGGATACCTGGACTGGGTCGCTGCCGAAACCCTGCCCGACGCCTCCCGAGAAGGTCCCGCCGCATGCTGATCCGCCTGTTGTTCCTGTTGCTGTTCGCGCTGACCGGCCTGGCCCGCGCCGAAGAACCCCTGCCGCCCGAGCAGGCCTTCCGCTTCTCGGCGCGGGTGGTCGACGCGAAAACCATCGAGGCGCGCTGGCAAATCACCGGCGACTATTACATGTATCGCGACAACTTCAAGTTCGCGCTGGAAGGTGGCACGCTGGGTACGCCGCAGCTGCCGCCGGGCAAGATGAAGGAAGACGAGACCTTCGGCAATGTCGAGGTCTATCGCAAGGAAGTGAAAATCCTGTTGCCGGTCGAGGCGAGCGGTCCCGTCACCCTGAAGGCGATATCGCAGGGCTGCTGGGACGGCGGCATCTGCTACCCGCCGATCAACCAGGACGCCCAACTGACCATGGCGGGCGCCGCCAGCCCGTCGGCCGCCGTGTCGCCAGCGCCGAGTTTTTCGGCTTCGGCGCCGGCCGCGGCCGATGAAAGCTCGCGCATCGCCGGCCTGTTCAAGGGCGACAACCTGGCGCTGGTGCTACTCAGTTTCTTCGGCTTCGGCCTGCTGCTTTCCCTGACGCCCTGCGTGTTCCCGATGATCCCGATCCTGTCGGGCATCATCGTCAATCACGGCCACGCGCTAAGCCACCTGCGCGCCTTCATCCTCTCGCTGGCCTATGTGCTGGGCATGGCCGTGACCTACGCCGCGGTCGGCGTCGCCGCCGGCCTGTCCGGCACGCTGCTGTCGGCCGCCTTGCAGAACGCCTGGGTACTGGGCGGCTTCGCGCTGGTGTTCGTCGTGCTGTCGCTTTCCATGTTCGGCTTCTATGAACTGCAACTGCCGGCGGCGCTGCAAAGCCGGGTGTCCGACACGGCCAACCGCCAGGGCGGATCGCTGCCCGCGATTGCGCTGATGGGCGCGCTGTCGGCCCTGATCGTCGGCCCCTGCGTCGCCGCACCGCTGGCCGGCGCGCTGCTCTACATCGCACAAACCGGCGATGCCGCGCTGGGGGGAATGGCGCTGTTCGTCATGTCACTGGGCATGGGTGCGCCGCTGTTGCTGGTGGGCGCCTTCTCGCGTTCGCTCTTGCCGAAATCCGGGCCGTGGATGGAAGGCGTCAAGAAGTTCTTCGGCGTGATCATGCTGGCCACGGCGCTGTGGCTGGTCTCGCCGGTCATTCCGCTGTGGCTGCAGATGTTCGGCTGGGCGCTCTTGATGGTGGTGCCGGCGATCTACCTGCATGCGCTCGATCCGCTGCCGCAAAACGCCCACGGCTGGCAACGCCTGGGCAAGGGGCTCGGCGTCGTGCTGCTGCTCGGTGGCGCGGCGATGCTGATGGGCGTGCTGGGCGGCGCGAAGGACCCGTTGCAGCCGCTGGGCTTCCTGCGCAGCGGCGTGGCCGCCGAAGCGCACGGACCGGCTTTCGAGCGCGTCGCCACGGTCGAAGCCCTCGATACCCGCCTCGCCGCGGCGAAGGCCGCAGGCAAACCCGTGATGCTGGATTTCTACGCCGACTGGTGCGTCAGCTGCAAGGAAATGGAGCGCTTCACCTTCGCCGATGACAAGGTCGCCGCGCGCATGAAACAGATGGTGCTGCTGCAGGCCGACGTCACCGCCAACAATGACGCCGACAAGGCGCTGCTGAAGCGCTTCGGCCTCTTCGGCCCGCCGGGCATCATCTTCTGGAGCCCGGCCGGCAGCGAGCTGGGCGACCTGCGCGTGGTCGGCTTCGTTCCTGCCGACAAGTTCCTGCCCACCCTCGAGCGCGCGCTGCGTTAGACCAACGCTCATGGCTTCGATGAACCACCCCGCACGATGAAACATCGCGCTTTCGATAAGCGGCTGGCTTGCAAATGGGCCCGCCCCTCCCATCCTCCCCTCACGGGGAGGCTTCTGATTAGCTCGCTCCGCTCGATATCACCAGCGACCGGGTCTGTTGTTTTACGTTAATTTCTCTGGAGTTCCCATGTTCACGGGCATCATCACCGCCACAGGAAAAATCAGCCATGTCCAGCCGCTGGAAAAGGGCTTGCGCCTGACCGTCGAAGCGCCCGGCCTCAAGCTCGGCGATGTCGCGCTGGGTGACTCGATCGCCCACGGCGGCGTCTGCCTGACCGTGATCGCCAAGAAGAAGGGCAGCTACCAGGTCGATGTCTCGCGCGAGACGCTGGACTGCACGGTCGGGCTCGATGCCGCCGGCGGCGAGGTGAACCTGGAAAAGGCCATGCGCCTGTCGGACTTCATCGGCGGCCACCTGGTGTCCGGCCACGTCGACGCCGTCGGCGAAGTCGAGAAGTTCGAACGGGTCGGCGAGTCGCATGAGCTGGTGATCAAGGCGCCGAAGAATCTGGCGAAGTTCATCGCGCGCAAGGGCTCGATCGTGGTCGACGGCGTCTCGCTGACGACCAACAAGGTGAAGGGCCGCAAGTTTTCAATCAACCTGATCCCGCACACCGTCGAGGTGACCACGCTGAAGCGCCTGCACCCGGGCGCGAAGGTCAACCTGGAAATCGACCTCATCGCACGTTACGTCGAACGCATGCTGTCGGCCGGCGCGGCGTAAAATGCGCGGTTCCTTCCGCCAGAGACTTACACCATGAGCATCAGCCCCGTACTCGAAATCGTCGCCGACATGCGCGCCGGCCGCATGGTGATCCTGGTCGATGAGGAGGATCGCGAAAACGAGGGCGACCTGGTGCTGGCCGCCGAACACGTCACGCCGGAAGCCATCAATTTCATGGCGAAACACGGCCGCGGACTGATCTGCCTGACGCTGACCGAGGCACGCTGCCGCCAGCTCGAGCTGCCGCTGATGGTGCGCGACAACAAGACGCCGCACGGCACCGCCTTCACGGTTTCGATCGAGGCGGCGACAGGCGTCACCACCGGCATCTCGGCGCAGGACCGCTCGCGCACGGTGCAGGCCGCCGTGGCGAAGAAGGCCACCGCTGCCGACATCGTCCAGCCCGGCCACATCTTTCCGCTGATGGCACAGAACGGCGGCGTGCTGGTGCGCGCCGGCCACACGGAAGCCGGCTGCGATTTCGCGCAACTGGCCGGCTGCGAGCCGGCGGCGGTGATCTGCGAGATACTCAAGGAAGACGGCACCATGGCGCGGCTGCCCGACCTGCTCGAGTTCGCCGCCGAGCACAAGCTCAAGATCGGCACCATCCGCGACCTGATCCACCACCGCTCGGAAACCGAAAAGCTCATCGAGTGCGTCGCCGACAAGCAAGTCGAATGCGCGCAAGGGAGCTTCCGCCTGCGCGCCTTTGCCGACCGCAGCAGCGGCGACGTGCATCTGGCGCTGTCCTGCGGCGAAATCACGGCAGACGAGGAAACCCTGGTGCGCGTGCATGAGGCCGTCTGCGTGCTGGATTTCCTCGACCACAACAGCCGCGGCCACACCTACAGCGTAGACTTCGCCCTGCGCAAGATCGCCGAGGAAGGTCGCGGCGTGCTGGTGCTGCTGCATCGCGCGGAAACCGGCAACGCCCTGCTCGCGGCGCTCAAAAGCGAGCGCACGGAACGCCCGGCCTACACCTGGGACCCGCGCATCTACGGCATCGGCGCGCAGATCTTGCGCGAGCTCGGCGTCGGCCGGATGCGCCTGATGTCCAGCCCGCGCAAGATGCCCAGCATGGCCGGCTTCGGCCTCGAAATCACCGGCTACTTCACGGCGGCGGGAGAGAAGACGGCACATGACTAGCCACAATGTTCAGCTATCCTGCTTTTCCCCCTTCAAGGGGGGAGATGGAGGGGGGATGGGGCATATCAGCGGCGTATGCGCTCCCAAGAAATCCCATCCCCACCCTGTCCCTCCCCTTGAAGGGGAGGGGAATTTCGCTTGGCTGAACTTAGTGGCTAATCAGGAGACGGCATGACTATTCGCGAACTCGAACCCAAGCTGGCAGGCCACGGCCTGCGCGTCGGCGTGGCGCAGGCCCGCTTCAACCAGGACATCGGCGAGGGCTTGCGCTCGGGTTGTCTGGCCGAACTGGCGCGCCTGGGCGTGGCCGATGCCGACGTCACCTGCGCCACCGTGCCCGGCGCGCTGGAACTCCCTTTGGCCTTGCAGGTCATGGCGCAAAGCGGCCGCTTCGATGCGCTGGTGGCGCTGGGCGCGGTGATCCGCGGCGAGACCTACCACTTCGAGATCGTCTCCAATGAATCGGCGCGCGGCATCACCGACGTGCAACTCAACACCGGCATCCCGATCGCGAATGCAGTGCTGACCACCGAAAACGACGACCAGGCGCTGGTACGCATGGTGCAGAAGGGTGCCGAGGCGGCGCAGGCGGCCATCGAGATGGCTAATTTGATAAAGGCGCTGCTGAAAGCGAACAAATAGTGGCCGGCAGCAAATCGCCGCGGCGGCGCGCCCGCGAGTTTGTCATCCAGGGCCTGTATCAATGGCAGGTCGGCGATCAGGACGAGGCGGCGATCCAGGTCCAGGCCGAAGGTGTGGCCGGCTTCGACAAGGCCGACAGCACGCTCTACACCACGCTGCTGGCCGAAACGCGGCAGCAGGCCGAGGCGCTCAAGGCCGAACTGACGCCGCATATCGACCGCAACTGGGACGAAGTCTCGCCCATCGAGCGCTGCATCCTGCTGCTCGGTGCCTGCGAGCTCAAGCTGCACCCGGAAACGCCCTACCGCGTGATCATCAACGAAGCCATCGAACTGGCCAAGACCTTCGGCGGCACCGACGGCCACAAGTTCGTCAATGGCGTGCTGGACAAACTGGCCACGGTGCTGCGTTCCGGAGAAGCAAAACCCAATTAGCCACAGAGGACACATCCTTCGACAAGCTCAGGATGATCGGAAACAAATTAATACCTCCGCTCGTGGTGAGCTTGTCGAACCATGTGCGCTCTGTGGCAAAGAGGTTTTCATGCCTTCCGAATTTGCACTGATCGACAAATATTTCAAGCGCCCCACCCGACACACGGTGCTGGGCGTCGGTGACGACGGCGCCCTGATCGCGCCCGCGCCGGGGTGCGAGCTGGTGATCTCCACCGACATGCTCGTGGAAGGCACGCATTTCCTGGCCGATACCGACCCCGCGGACCTCGGCTGGAAAACCCTGGCGGTCAATGTCTCCGACATCGCGGCGATGGGCGCGCGGCCGCGCTGGGCAACCTTGGCCATCGCCCTGCCCGCCGCCGATGAAGCATGGATTGCCGCCTTCGCGCGCGGCGTCTTCGCCTGCGCCGACGAGTTCGGCATCGACCTGGTCGGCGGCGACACCACGCGCGGACCGCGCAACTTCTGCGTCACGATCTTCGGCGAAGCCGAGTCCGGACGCGCCCTGCGCCGCAGCGGTGCCAAGCCTGGCGACGACATCTGGATCTCCGGTCAGCCCGGGCGCGCGGCAATGGGCCTGGCCCACCTGCAGGGACGGATCCGCCTCGATGAACCCGAACTCTCGGCCTGCATCGCCGCCCTGCAGCGCCCGCAACCGCGCGTCGCGCTCGGCCTCGCCTTGCAAGGACTGGCCACCGCGGCCATCGACGTCTCGGACGGCCTGCTCGCCGACCTCGGCCACATCCTCGACGCCTCGGGCCTTGCCGCAGCGCTGAAAATCGCCGTACCGCCAGCGCCGACTTTCGAGCGCGATGCCTTCCTGGCCGGCGGCGACGACTACGAACTGGTATTCACCGTAGCGGCGGCAAGGCATGCCGACATCCTGGCCCTGGCGCAGTCACTTGGCCTGGCTCTGACCTGCATCGGTCGCATCGAAGACGGGCCGGCGGGCCGGATCGACTTGACCGGTGCCGACGGAACACCGATCGAAGCGCCCCGGCGCGGCTACGATCACTTTATGTCCCCGCCGGAGGCGGGGCCGGTATCCCAGGATGCGTAGCATGGCCAGACTGCCCGCGCCCCCGCTGAAATTCCTGCTCCACCATCCGGCGCACCTGGTCGCCTGCGGCTTCGGCAGCGGCCTTTCGCGCTGGGCGCCGGGAACGGTAGGCACGGCCTTCGCCTGGCTCACCTATCCCTTCCTGCGCATGTATCTTCCGGGCGACCTCGGCTTCGCGATTTTCCTGCTGCTGGCCTTCGCCGTCGGTGTCGCCGCCTGCCAGATCACCGGCCGCGCCCTGGGCGTGATCGACCACGGCGCCATCGTCTGGGACGAAATCGTGCCCTTCTGGGCAGTGCTGCTGCTGACGCCGCCGGAACTCCTGTGGCAACTGGCCGCCTTCCTCTGGTTCCGCTTTTTCGACATCGTCAAGCCGGAGCCGGCGCGCTTCTTCGACACGCAGGTAAAAAGCGGCTTCGGCGTCATGATGGACGACCTCGTCGCCGCCGGCTACACCGTGTTGACCATTGCCGTGTTCAAGGCTTTTTTACCGTTCTGATGGAAGCCGACCTGACTGCATTGTCTGAATCAATCGGAACGGCGTGTCGCCAGCGCCGACTTTTGCTTGCCACGGCCGAATCCTGCACCGGTGGCTGGACGGCGCAAGTGATCACTCACACGGCAGGCAGTTCGGGCTGGTTCGAGCGGGGTTTCGTAACCTATTCCAATGACGCCAAAACCGAAATGCTCGGCGTGCGACGGGAAACCCTGCAGCGCTTCGGCGCGGTGAGCCCGGAAACCGCCGCGGAAATGGCCACCGGCGCCCTGAATAACTCCAGGGCAATGATTTCATTGGCTATTACAGGAATTGCCGGGCCCACGGGTGGCTCACCTGGTAAGCCAGTGGGGACCGTATGCTTTGCCTGGTGTCGGGTCGGCGAGACAGCTACAGCGGAAACCGTTTTATTCGCCGGCGACCGCGAGGCAATCCGCCGCCAGGCGGTGGTTTACGCCCTGCGCGGCCTGTTGGCCCGACTCGATGCCGCATAAGAAACCGGAGCGCGCAAAAACTGTGCCATCCATGCCATAATCGAATCACTTTCAAGGAAGCAAAAAATGGACGAGAACAAGAGCAAGGCACTCCAGGCCGCCCTGGCCCAGATCGAAAAACAGTTCGGCAAGGGCTCCATCATGAAGATGGGCGAAGGACTGGCGATCGATGACATTCAAACCGTTTCCACCGGCTCGCTGGGCCTCGATATCGCTTTGGGCATCGGCGGCCTGCCGCGCGGCCGGGTGGTGGAGGTCTACGGGCCGGAGTCTTCCGGCAAGACCACGCTGTGCCTGCACATCGTCGCCGAAATCCAGAAGGCCGGCGGCGTCGCCGCCTACATCGACGCGGAAAACGCGCTGGACCCCGGCTATGCCGCAAAGCTCGGCGTGAACGTGCCGGACCTGCTGATCTCGCAACCCGACACCGGCGAACAGGGCCTCGAAATCACGGACATGCTGGTGCGCTCGGGCGGCGTCGATTGCATCGTCATCGACTCGGTCGCCGCGCTGACGCCGCGCGCCGAAATCGAGGGCGAAATGGGCGACCAGTTGCCCGGCCTCCAGGCGCGGCTGATGTCGCAGGCTTTGCGCAAGCTCACCGCCAACATCAAGCGCACCAATACGCTGGTGATCTTCATCAACCAGATCCGCATGAAGATCGGCGTCATGTTCGGCAACCCGGAGACCACCACCGGCGGCAACGCGCTGAAGTTCTACGCCTCGGTGCGCATGGACATCCGCCGCACCGGCGCCATCAAGAAGGGCGACGAAGTGATCGGCAACGAGACCAAGGTCAAGGTAGTCAAGAACAAGGTCGCGCCACCCTTCCGCGAAGCCCATTTCGACATCCTCTACGGCGAAGGCATTTCGCGCCAGGGCGAGATCGTCGAACTCGGTGTCGAACACAAGATCGTCGAGAAATCCGGTGCCTGGTATGCCTACAAGGGTGAAAAGATCGGCCAGGGCAAGGACAACGCGCGTGAATTCCTGCGCGAGCATGCCGATATCGCCGTGGAAATCGAAAACCGGGTACGCGAGGCCGTCGGCGTTGCGGCGCTGGGCACCGTCGAAGCGCCAAAGGGTACCCAGGCGTAAAACCGATTGGGCGCCCATCTTGTCGAACAGATGTTGCCGCGCCTGGCGCGACAATCACCATGGCTAATGAACTGCGCCGGCAGGCGATCAAGCTGCTGGCGCGGCGCGAGCACACCCGTGTCGAACTGGCACGCAAGCTCGCGGGCTTCGGTACGCCGGAGGAAATCGCCGCCGTGCTGGTCGACATGGTGGCCTCGCAATTGCAGTCCGACAAACGTACGGCCGAAAACTACCTGCGCAGCAATGCCTCGCGCCTGGGCGCCTCGCGCCTGCGCCACACCCTGAAGACCCGCGGCGTGGCGCCTGA
>JBIKKY010000124.1:0-3253 GCA_044360105.1 Sulfuritalea sp. | reverse complement strand
TCCGAACCCTTGGCCTGCGACACCGGCGCGAACCAGATCGAGCCGCCGCCGCCGCGCCAGTTGTAGAGGCCGAACTCGCCGAGGTTGGGCTTGCCCTTCATCAGGTCGAAGCGGTACTGCAGCGCCTCGCTGCCCCTGGACTGCTCGGCGGTGATGATCTTGCCGCCGGTTCCGGCCGCCACCGCCTCGATGATCTTCCAGTTGGCGTCGTTGGTTTCCTTGGTGCCGTAGAGGCCGGCATACACGTTCCAGGCGCCGATGTTGTGGTCCTTCTGGATCTTGCTCACGGCGGCATCGGGAATCGCGCCGGGGCCGGTGTAGTAGTCGGAGCGCTTGACCGGCGTGCAGGGCGCTTCCCACAGCGTATGCGCGATGACGACCGCATTGGGAATCACCATCGCGATGCGCAGGGGACGCAGCGCGTCGACGATCTTGGTGATGTCGGTTTCGTTGGGATACTGGATGCAGAACGGCCGGAAGTCGGGCGGCGCCGGCATCAGCCACATGCCCATCTTGGTCACGATGCCGTAGTTGGACTGGGTGAACATGCCGTCCAGCGTCGGCCCGTAGCCCCACTTGAAGACCTGCCAGGTATTCGAGTTCGGCATCGAACCCATGCCGGTGCGCAGCACGTCGCCGTTGGCCAGCACGACTTCCATGCCGCAGGAAAACAGGAAGTGCTCGCCGTAGGGCGTGTAGCCGACGCCGCGATCGACCATGTTGCCCAGCGGTCCGGCAATCGCCGACGGCGCCGGACAGGAGAACCACAGCGGCAGCTTCTTCTCCTGCAGGTAGTCGTAGAGCTGCTGATAGGTGACGCCGGGTTCCACCAGCGCGGTGCACAGGTCGGCATCGACCTCGATGATCTTGTTCATGCGCTTCAGGTCCATGACGATCTGGCCGCGCTGTACCGGTGCCGCGGAACCGTAGCCGAGGTTCTTGCCGGTCGAGATCGGATAGACCGGAATCTTGTACTTGTTGAGCACCTTCAGCACGGCCTGGATCTGCTCGACGCCGGCGGGCGCGATGGCGGCCGAGGGCGCGTGCTGGTCGTTGGGCACCGGCATCATGATCTTGTTGTAGGGCGCCAGGCGCACCTCGTCGACCAGGACATTCTCGTCGCCCAGAATGGCTTTGAGCTCCTTGATCGCCTTGTCGAATTCGCCTGCCGCGATGCCCTTGGGCAAAGCCTTGCGTTTTGTACTCATCTTTTTTCTCCGCGTAATGTGGGTTCTGACCGGCCATCTCAGACATTGATCAGGAAGGAAACCAGGCTGCCGGGCGTACCTACTGCCGGGCCGGCCAGGTACTCCGCTGCCGCTGCGCCGCTGCCCGCCGACGCCTGTACGCCGAGCGTTCCGGCATACAGGCGGCTGATCCGCTCGGCATGGTCGGGGAGTGAATCCGACCAGACGATGCTGGCCTCCAGCCCGGCCGAGGTGCAGCAGTGACGCACTTCCTGCGCGGCGAAGCGATGATGGGTATTGACGACGCAGGCAGCGCCGCGCACCGCGGCCAGTTCCTGAAAGATCAGCGCCGCGGCATCGTCCATGACACCTATCACGCGCTTGCCGGGAATCCGGTCGAGCAGCGCGGAAACGTGCGAATACTCGGCCAACTGACTGCCCGTAGCCTCTGCGTGAACGTGTTCGATACCCGCTGCGACAAGCACCTGCCGCAAGCGGGCGACAAGTTCGTCCGCATGCGGCAAGCCGCTCTGGCCGATGATCATCATCGGCAGTGCTGCTCCGGGCGTGAAGAGTTCGCTCGCCGCCTGCGCTGCCAGGGGACTGGAACCGAGGACGCCGCTGGCCATCAGCGTCTTGATGAAATTGCGCCTGTCCATGGCGGGCCTACTTCTTCGCGGCTGCCGCCGGACTGGTACTGACGAGTTTCACCACCCCTGCCAGGGCTGCATCGTTGATTTCGGACTCGCGGAAGGCCGGCATGGCGCGATTGCCGTTGCGCACGATGGCGCTGATGTATTCCGGCATCAAGTTGCGCCCGGTGATCGCCGGACCGACATTCGCCTCATGGCAGTAGCCGCAGACCTTGTTGTAGACCTCCTGGCTGCTCTGCCACTTGCCGGTGCTGTCGGCGTTGGCGTGGCCGGCCGCGACAAGTGCCGCAGCGGCCGCAAGCCAGCGGATAAGGTATAGACAATTCATTGGCGTCCCCTCTCGTTGTAAGCCCACATACTCTTTGTGGAATGGCAACTACTTAGCATGGGCCGTGCCAGAGACTATCTAGCTGTTATCAATACGGCTTTTCTTGCTGCCATGCAACATATTGATTTTATTGGCTTATCAAATGGTCAGGGTTCTTCACGATTTGATCATTTGGTAACACGATGAGGCCTGAAGCAGGCGCCGGCGATATCAGGCCACGTCGAGATTATGCTTCTTCATGCGATAGGCAAACTGCGGCCGCGTCATGCCCAGCATGCGCGCGGCAGAACTGTAGTTTCCCTTGCTGCGCTCGACAGCGGCCTTGAGCAGGACACTCTCGACGTCGTCGAGGCTGACCTGATTCTTCAGCACATAGTCAAGGAAGTCGTTCACCGTGCCGGCGTCGCGCTTGAGTACGCTGCCGTCCCTCGCCAGCGCAACCAGGTGCTGCTGCTTGACCTCGGACGTTACCGAGGGAAACAGGTCGGACAAATCGATGCGTCCGCCGCCGGGCGCCAGGATGACGCCGCGTTCGATGACGTTTTCCAGTTCGCGCACATTGCCCGGCCAGCTGTATTGCTTCAGCGCATGCATGGCCTGGTCGGAAATGCCCAACACCTTCTTGCTGTGGCGCACCAGATATTTCTCAAGGAAACGCTGGGCCAGCAGGGCGATATCCTCCTTGCGTTCGCGCAAGGGCGGAATGGTCACCGGGTAGATATTCAGACGATAGTAGAGATCCCTGCGGAAACGACCCTCCTCCACCGCTTGCGCCAGGTCGACGTTGGTCGCGGCGACAACGCGCACGTCTACCTTGCGCGTGCGCGTATCGCCGATCCGCTCCAGTTCGCCTTCCTGCAGCACGCGCAAGAGCTTGGCTTGCGCCGAGGCGGACAGTTCGCCGACTTCATCGAGAAACAATGTGCCGCCGTGCGCCCGCTCGAAACGACCCGGACGTGATTGCTGGGCGCCGGTAAACGCGCCCTTCTCGACCCCGAACAGTTCCGATTCGATCAACTGCTCCGGCAGGGCGGCGCAATTGACGGCGATGAGCGGGTGTTCGGCGCGATTGCCAACCTTGTGCA
>JBIKKY010000008.1:0-81519 GCA_044360105.1 Sulfuritalea sp. | reverse complement strand
CAAGGCCGTCGCGGTGCCAATCTACCAGACCACATCCTACGCCTTCGACGACACCCAGCATGGCGCCGACCTGTTCGACCTCAAGGTCGCCGGCAACATCTACACGCGGATCATGAACCCGACCACCGACGTGCTGGAAAAGCGCATGGCGGAACTGGAAGGCGGCATCGCCAGCCTGGGCGTGGCCTCCGGCATGGCGGCGATCACCTACGCGATCCAGACCATCGCGGAAGCCGGCGACAACATCGTTTCGGTAGGCACGCTCTACGGCGGCACCTACAACCTTTTCGCCCACACGCTGCCGCAATACGGCATCGAAGTGCGTTTCGCCGACTACCGCAAGCCGGAGAGCTTCAAGCCGCTGATCGACGGCCGCACCAAGGCGCTATTCTGCGAATCGATCGGCAACCCGCTGGGCAACGTGGTCGACCTGGCCGCCTTGGCCAAGATTGCCCATGACGCCGGCGTGCCGCTGATCGTGGACAACACGGTGCCGACGCCCTACCTGTGCCGCCCCTTCGAACACGGCGCCGACATCGTGGTGCATGCGCTGACCAAGTACCTCGGCGGCCATGGCAACAGCATCGGCGGCGTCATCGTCGACTCCGGCAAGTTCCCCTGGGCCGAACACAAGGAGCGCTTCAAGCGCCTCAACACGCCGGACGTGTCCTACCACGGCGTGGTCTACACCGAGGCGCTCGGCCCGGCGGCCTACATCGGCCGCTGCCGCGTGGTGCCGCTGCGCAATACCGGCGCGGCGATCTCGCCCTTCAATTCCTTCCTGATCCTGCAGGGCATCGAAACCCTGGCGCTGCGCATGGACCGCATTTGCAAGAACACGCTGGCGGTGGCGAACTACCTCAAGGGACACGCCAAGGTGAGCTGGGTGAATTACGCCGGCCTGCCCGACCACCCCGACCACGCGCTGATCCTGAAGTACATGGGCGGCCGCGCCTCGGGCATCCTCTCCTTCGGTGTCAAGGGCGGTGCCGCCGGCGGCGCGCGCTTCCAGGACGCGCTGAAGCTGGTGACGCGCCTGGTCAACATCGGCGACGCCAAGAGCCTGGCCTGCCACCCGGCCAGCACCACACACCGCCAGCTCGGCCCGGAGGAAATGAAGAAGGCCGGCGTTTCGGAAGACATGGTGCGCCTGTCGATCGGCATCGAGCACATCGACGACATCAAGGCCGACCTGGAGCAGGCACTGGCCGCGGTTTAGGCCGGTCGCAAGCCGAAGTAAAAGAGCCGAAGGACTTGCGTCCTTCGGCTCTTTTACGTGATCACCGTCGGCCGCTCGCGACCGCTGCGTGCTTTCAGACCGGAGATGTCATCGGCGATCGCGATCAGTTCGGCCAGCGCGAGTTGCGCGTCGAGGCGCTGGGTGGCGGGGTCGGCATCGAAGGACTCGAGGTAGATGCGCACCGTCGCGCCTTCGGTACCGGTACCGGACAGGCGGAACACGATGCGCGAGCCGTCCTCGAACACGACGCGCAGGCCCTGTCCGGTCGACACGCTGCCATCGACCGGATCGGTGTAAGCGAAGTCGTCGCAGAACTTCACCATGTAGCGCCCGAAGGACTTTCCGGGCAGGTCGGCGCAGCGGGTCCGCACCTGCGCCATGATGCCGTTGGCCACCTCGGTCGGCAGCGCCTCGTGGTCATGGCGGGAATAGACATTGCGCCCGTACTCGGCCCAGTGGGCATAGAGGATAGCCTCCACCGACTGCCGGCGCCGGGCCAGGATGTTGAGCCAGAACAGCACGGCCCACAGGCCGTCCTTTTCGCGCACGTGGCTGGAACCGGTGCCGAAACTTTCTTCGCCGCACAGCGTTACGCGGCCGGCATCCATCAGGTTGCCGAAGAACTTCCAGCCGGTGGGCGTCTCGTAGCAGGGCACGCCGAGCTTCTGCGCGACGCGGTCGGCCGCCGCGCTGGTCGGCATCGAACGCGCGATTCCGGCGATGCCCACCGCATAGCCAGGCGCCAGCGCGACATTGGCGGCGATCACGGCAAGGCTGTCGGAGGGCGTGACGAAGAAGCCGCGGCCGAGCACCATGTTGCGGTCGCCGTCGCCGTCCGAAGCGGCGCCGAAGTCGGGCGCGTCGGCGCCGAACATGACCTCCACCAACTCATGGGCGTAGGTCAGGTTGGGATCGGGATGGCCGCCGCCGAAATCCTCCAGCGGCGCGCCGTTGATCACGGTGCCGGCGGGTGCGCCGAGGCGCCGCTCGATGATCTCCCTGGCATAGGGGCCGGTCACCGCGTGCATGGCGTCGAAGCACAGCTCGAAGCCGCCGGCGATCAGCTCGCGGATCGCGGCGAAATCGAACAGCGATTCCATCAGTTCGGCATAGTCGGCGACCGGGTCGATCACCTCGACCGCCAGCGCGCCCAGCATCTGAGTCCCAAGCCGATCGAGGTCGATGTCGGCGGCATCCAGGATGCGATAGGTGGTCAGCGCCTTGCTGCGGGCGAAGATGGCGTCGGTGACCTTTTCCGGGGCCGGGCCGCCGTTGCCGGTGTTGTACTTGATGCCGAAGTCGCCTTCGGGGCCGCCGGGGTTGTGGCTGGCGGAAAGGATCAGGCCGCCGAAGGCCCCGTGCTTGCGGATCACACAAGACGCGGCCGGGGTGGACAGGATGCCGCCCTGCCCCACCAGCACGCGGGCGATGCCAGTAGCGGCAGCCATGCGCAGGATTACCTGGATCGCCTGGCGGTTGTGGTAACGGCCGTCGCCGCCGACCACCAGCGTGGTGCCGGCCGGCGCCGGGCTATTGTCGAAAATCGTGTCGAACACGGCCTGGACGAAGTTCTCCAGGTAGTGCGGCACCTGGAAGGCGGTGACTTTCTTGCGCAGGCCGGAAGTGCCCGGCTTCTGGTCGGTGAAGGGTGTGGTGGCGACGGTTCTGGCGTTCATTTGCTTCCTCCCTTGTGTTTTCTGGCGGCATCCTGCATCGCCAGGCTTTGCAAGCCGCGTTCGACGGCGGCGCGCAGGCGCGCCACGGTTTGCTCGAGCGGGGCCTGCGGCGAAACTTCGAGGCCCAGTTCGCGCGCGATACGGTTGATGCGTGCCGCATCGAGCGGCAGGCCACCGGCATCGATCGCCGCGATGACGTCGCGGCCGGCCTGCAGTTCGCGCGGTAACGTCGGCGTCCGGCGCGCCCAGGCCTTCAGCGTCCGCAGCAGGCGCACGGCCGGCAATTTGCGCTCCCTATAACCACTTCTGTACCGGGTAGCCACCCAGCAGCGGACGCTGCAGCGCGGCGGCGGCGATCTGGCGGCCCCACTTGAATTCCTTGAACAGCACGATGAAGTTCCACATGTCGCGCAACACCAGCTTGCGTTCGGGCCAGGACAGCTTCATCAGCGCTTCCGGGAAATCCGCTTCATGCGGGCGGTCGAAGGCGATCTTCAGGGGGTTCCACTGGTCGCTGCAGCGACGCACCTCGGAGCCGATCATCTTGCGGTAGATCTCCTGCACCGGCCGGTCGCGGCGTTGTGCCTCGACGATGGCCTCGCCGGAAATCGCGCCGGAATGCAGGGCGCAGCTCATGCCTTCGCCGATCATGTTGAGGAAGCCGGCGGCCTGTCCGGTGAGCAGCACGTTGCCCTTGCCGAAGACATAGCGGTTGATCAACGAGGGACCGAAGTTCTCGGCGCAACCCTCGTGGTCGTCGTCCGCCGGCTTGAGGTGCACGCCGTGCTTGTCCCTAAGGTATTGCTCAACGACCTGATGCTT
The DNA here is from genome assembly GCA_044360105.1 of Sulfuritalea sp. GTDB lineage: Bacteria > Pseudomonadota > Gammaproteobacteria > Burkholderiales > Rhodocyclaceae > Sulfuritalea. The sequence continues at coordinate 77,781 of JBIKKY010000008.1, read as the reverse complement.
CTTGGCGAAATTGTCGCCGCGCTTGAAACCGACACCGACGATCTGCCGTCCGTCGCGCGCATGGCTCCAGGTGTAGTGACCCAGCCCCGGATGGAACCAGAAGTGAAAGTAGTCGGGCGAGAGCGGGCAATCAATGATCTCGTGGAACTTCTGGCCGACGAAGAACCACGGAATCTGCTTGGTGTAATCCGGATACACGGCACGCACCACCAGCGAACTGGGGCCGTCGGCGCCGATTACCTGGCGCGCGCGGTACTCGACCGGCTCGCCGCCGCGCCGGGCATGGACGATGACGTGGTCGCCGCGTTCTTCCAGCCCGGCGAATGAGGTCTGGTCGTGCACCTCGGCACCGCTGCGCTGGATCGCCCAGTGGTCGGAATACTTGCGATGCAGGTGCGGCGTGGTGCCATGGAAGAAATCCATCGGCATTTCGACGCGGCAGGGAAAATGGAAGGTGACGCCGCGGCAGGAGGTCGGCTCGTGCAGCGTCTCGCGCGGCAGCGGGCCGAAGTTCTCCAGCAGGAAGCGGTGGCCGCGCGGCGAGAGGATGCCGCTGCAGATCTTGTGGCGCGGCAGTTCCTTGCGTTCGAGGATCACGGTCTCCAGCCCGGCATCGACCGTGCGCTTGGCGGCGGCGGCCGCCGCGAGGCTGGCTCCGACGATGACGACATCGACATTACGCATTCGTATTCCCTCGTTTGACTTGGAACACCGGGTTCGAAGTCTCCGCAAATGGACGCGCGCAGCGCGCCGCTTGGTAACCCCCCGTGAGGGGGGAAGGGGGGTGGGCGACCAATTCGCCCTTCGCATGTTTCATCTTGGGTCAGTAGAGCTCGGTGCCATACGCGTTATACCCCGGCCAGTTCGGCCAGGTGCAGCACCGGCACGTCGGCCACGCGGCGCAGCAAAGCGCGCTCGGCCGGGTTCTCGACCACGATGCGCGCCGGCGTCCGGCCCTGCAGCAGCCAGCGCGACTGGTCCAGGTCCTCGCGCGCCGGACCCATGCGCAGGCCGGGATAGCCGCTGGCATGCGGCGGCATGGCGATGCGCTGCAGGTCGAGGTTCATGGCGCAGCCGCTTTCCTTGCGCAGCGTGTCGTAGTGCGCCACCAGCCGTTCATGGTCGGCGTGGAAGGCACGCGCCTCGATCACGTAAAAGTCGGCGCTGGTGATACGGCGCCGGATCGTGCTCAGATTGCCCAGTGCCTCGCCCAAGCCCTGCAGCCGGCCAGCGGGCATCCAGCGGCGCAGCTGGCGCTGCAGCAGGCCGTCACCGACCACCAGGCTGCGGCCGTCGAGTACATCGAGGAAGCGGCGCAGGCGCTGCGGCGCGATTTCGCCACCGATTTCCAGTGCCACGACGATGTCCGCGCCGTCGTCCTCTGCAACTCGAATACCGAGCAGGGCCGTCACTTTCTCGAGCAGGGCCGGATCGGCGCGCAAGGCGGTACCCGGCAGCAGCAAGGCGCCGGCCGACGCGGGTGCGGCGCTTTCCGCAACCTGCTGGTAACCGACCTGCAGCGCGACGAGTTCGGGATGCGGCGGCAACTCGCGCCGCAGGTCCATGATCATCCCGCTCAGGTCGATGTTCTCCGGGCACACCGGATCGCAGGCGCCGCACAGCGTGCAGGCCTCCAGCGCGGGCGCCAGTTCGGCGAGTGCCGCACCACTCTGGCGCGCCTTGGCGATGCCTTCCGGGCTGTAGCGCGGATCGCGCTGACTGCGCCACATGGGGCAGACCAGCCGGCACAGGCTGCAGCCGCTACAGGCCGGGTAGTCGCGGGGATGGGCATTCGAGTACATCAGAAAATCACGTCGCGGTTGAGGATCATGGCCGGGTCGGCCTGGCGCTTCATGGCAAGGTGCTTGTCCACCAGGGCATCGCCGAAGACGCGACGGATGTAGCCCTTCATCATGCCGCCGAAGCGGTAGTAGCTGGCGCCGAGGTCCACGCCGATGTCGTAGATGGCGTTCTTGAAGGACTGGAAGTGGTCGCGGCTGTAGACCGCGTCCTCGATCATCGGCTCGAACTCGCAGCCGTAGGCCCAGCCCTCGGCATCCGGCGGCACGCAGGACATTTCGTAGTGCGCCTTGTGCTCCGGACGCAGCCTGATGCCGACGCAATACAGCGTGTAATGCGGGAAGAACTTGCGGCACACGGCATTGCCGCGCTCCACCGCCTCGATGAACTTGTCGGCCGAGGTCGCCAGGTCGGGGATCACCATGTTGCGCGAACCCCAGTGCTTCCACACCGCGCGCGAGAAGACCACGGTGCGGTCCTCCATGCGGCCGTCACGGTGGAATTCAGGACGGCGGAATTCGGGGAACACGGCCTGCTTGCGCTTGAGCAGGTATAGCGCCTCGCCGAGCTTCCACGGCCGCAGGGCGTAATGACCGGCCATGCACAGGGCGAAGCCGAATTCGCCGTGGCCGCGCAGGCGCCGTTCCCAGTTGGCCTTGAACGCGACCTCGCGCTCGGCCGAATCGAAGGCCACCAGCAGGTTCACCGCGCAATCCATGATGGTGAGAATGCCCGAGTAGTCGCTGGCGTCGCCGGCGTCGAGCATCTGCAGGTCTTCAATGGCCTCGCGTAAGGTCGAATAGTAGTAGTAGTGCATGGCCAGCGGGGTGTAGGGACGGATCTTCAGCGTCGCCTCGGTGATCACGCCGAACTGGCCGTAGCCGAGGATCACGCGCTGGAACAGCTCCGCGTTCTCGCTGTCGGAACACTCGACGATCTCGCCGGTCGGCGTCACCACCTGCAGCGAGATGGCCTGGTCGGCGCTGCAACCGAGGCGCGCCGAATTCACGTCGATGCCGCCGACACCCAGCGTGCCGCCCACCGACGAGGTCATGTTGAGCGGCGCCGAAAGGTAGTCGAGCCCCGAGCGGCGCAGTTCTTCGGCCAGGCCGTGCCAGTAGATGCCGGCCTCGGTGCGCACCGTCATCGCGTCCGCATCTATCGCCAGCACGCGGCTCATGCCGGTCATGTCGAGCAGTACGCCGCCGTAGGCCACTGATTCGCCCTCGGTGGTGAGGCCGCCACCGCGCACCGTGACCGGCACGCGATGCGCCTGCGCCATCTGCAGCAGCGTGGCCACCTGCGCCGCGCTGCGCGCGACCAGCACGCCGTGCGGCAGGCCGTAGGCGGTGCCGCCCGCGTCGGTGGCATAGATGCCGGTCGCCGCCGCGCCTTCGCCAAGCGTGACGCCCGCGGCACTCAGGTCGGCGACGAAGTCGCGCCAGCCGGCGCCGTTCCAGCGTGCGGCATTGGTCTGCTGGCGGACGATGCCCTGCAGGGCGTCCGGCGCCACCGGACAGGGGCCGACGGTGCCTGGTTCAACGGGAGGAATTTTCAACGCGGATGCCCAATCGGAAATCAGCCGGGATGATACCCCGCCCGGCAAGAACACAGCGCACCGCCAGCTGCGAACAGACCCTGCGCAACTGGGAAGCTTTAAACGCACACCAACAGTTGGAACTGATACCGCCTGCCCGGATCATCAGCGCTCGTCTTCGAGGTCATCCTGCATTGCGGTTTCGTAATCCTGCCCACCGTAGAACACCCCGATGATCGAAACCTGGGCGCCTACATCGAAGGCAATCACCGTTCGTCCCTTGTAGTTGACAATACGCAAGCCCGGACGAATGTCGTCGCGCTGGGCACCTCGCAAGGGGAATGTCTCCAGGGTCTCGCAGTAAGTGATGATGGCATTGACATAGCGCTCGGCGATACCGGGCGACGCTACCGAGGCGATATATCGATACAAGTCCGCCAACTGCTCCTCCGCCTCCGGCGAGAAGATGACGCGTAACTTCATCTCGCCTTGCCTGACACCGCCTTGTGCTCAGCAGCAATCCGGGCGCGCACCCGGTCAGGACTTGCGGCACGGGAAGGATCGACCTTCAATGCATCATAGGCAGGCCCGACCTGATCATGCAGCCAGCGTTCCATGGCGCGCTCGCGCGCCATCAACGCCCGCAATCCGTCGCGGAACACTTCGCTTTCGGTGGCATAAGCGCCGGTGGCCACCATTGCCTTCACCAGACCGGCCATTTCGTTTGGCAGGGTGATGCTGAATTGTTGGGTTGTGCGCATACTGACCTCCATGACGAGCGTAGGATTTAATCCTACACACCTGAATCATGCATTTCAATCTCGCCAAGGCCAGGGCGATCATCGTCGGCATACCGATATCAGAAAAGCAGAGGAGAGCGCATCGTCAGCACAACCTGCGATAGTCGGCGCTGGCACCACGGCAAGCGTCCGGAGAATCGACGGGCGCATTGGTGGGTACAACAAAAAAGCGCCCCGGAAGGCGCTTTTCTGCTTTGTGACTTGGCGGAGTGGACGGGACTCGAACCCGCGACCCCCGGCGTGACAGGCCGGTATTCTAACCAACTGAACTACCACTCCGCGTTGGAAGGCGCGCATTCTGCCATAGAGCGGCGATCAGGTGCAATAAATGTTCTTGCGCCGGCCTTCCCGACTTGACTTCATCCCGCCGTCACGCTGCAATGAGGCCCTTTCACACCCTGTACAGAGAACCCCATGAGCCTCCACTACATCAATGCCGCCGATCTTGTCGGCCACTGGATCAACGGCCGCGCCGATGCCGGCAGCGGCACCCGGCGCGGGGATGTGTTCAACCCGGCGCAGGGCAAAGTCGCAAGGCAGATTGCGCTGGCTTCGCGCGCCGACGTCGACCGCGCCGTCGCCGCCGCCCGGACCGCCTTCACCGACTGGGGCTCGGCCGCGCCGCAGCGCCGGGCGAGGGTCATGTTCAAGTTTCGCGACCTGGTCGAGCAGTATTCGAGCGACCTGGCCCGGCTGCTGTCCGCCGAGCACGGCAAGACCCTGCCCGACGCGCTGGGCGAAGTGCAGCGCGGACTCGAAATCATCGAGTTCGCCTGCGGCATCCCGCAACTGCTCAAGGGCCAGCATTCGCACGGCATCGGCGGCGGCATCGACCACTGGAGCCAACGCATGCCGCTCGGCGTCACGGCAGGCATCACGCCCTTCAACTTTCCCTTCATGGTGCCGATGTGGATGGCACCGATGGCGCTGGCCTGCGGCAACACCTTCGTGCTGAAGCCTTCCGAGCGCGACCCCTCGCCGTCGATGCTGGCGGCCGAACTGCTGCGCGAGGCCGGGCTGCCGGCGGGCGCCTTCAACGTAGTGCAGGGCGACAAGGAAGCGGTCGATGCCCTGCTCGAACACCCGGATGTACAGGCGGTGTCCTTCGTCGGTTCGACGCCGATCGCGCAGTACATCCAGGCGCACGGCATTGCCCACGGCAAGCGCGTGCAGGCGCTGGGCGGGGCGAAGAACCACATGGTAGTGATGCCCGACGCCGACCTCGACGGCGCCGCCGACGCGCTGATCGGCGCCGCCTACGGCTCGGCCGGCGAGCGCTGCATGGCGATCTCGGTCGCGGTGGCGGTGGGCGGTTGCGCCGACGAACTGGTGACGCGCGTCCTCGACCGCGCGAGGAAACTAAAAGTCGGCGCCGGCGACACGGCGAATGTGGACATGGGGCCGCTGGTGACCGGCGCCCATCGCGACAAGGTGGCCGGTTACATCGCCGCCGGCGTGCAGGAAGGGGCGAAGCTGGTGCTGGACGGCCGCCAGGGGCTGACGGGCGAGCTGGCGCAGGGCTTCTTCATCAACCCCACGCTGTTCGACGACGTCACGCCCGAAATGAGCATCTACCGCGACGAGATCTTCGGCCCGGTGCTCTGCGTGGTGCGCGTGCCGACCTTTGCCGCGGCGGTGGAGCTGATCAACCGCAACAGTTTCGCCAACGGCGTCGCCTGCTTCACCCGCGACGGCGGCACGGCGCAGGCCTTCGTGAAATCAATCGAGGTCGGCATGGTCGGCATCAACGTGCCGATCCCGGTGCCCATGGCCTGGCATTCCTTCGGCGGCTGGAAAGCCAGCCTGTTCGGCGACCACCACATCTACGGCGAGGAAGGCGTGCGCTTCTACAGCCGCTACAAGAGCATCATGCAGCGCTGGCCGGGTTCGGAATCGAAAGGCCCCGAGTTCGTCATGCCGGTGAACGAGTGAATCCCGCGACCAATGCAAACCTCTTTCAACACGGAGATCACAGAGACACGGAGAGCACAGAGTAGGCCCGGAGGCGGGCGCGGTCTATCGGATTTCTTCCTTGCATCTTCTCCGTGTTCCCTGTGTCTCCGTGCCCTCTGTGTCGATAGCGGCTTCAAGGCGTCCCGGCCGTGAAAGATTTCGGCGAGTTCGACTACGTCATCGCCGGCGGCGGCGCCGCCGGCTGCGTGCTGGCCAACCGCCTCTCGGCCGATCCGGAGGTGACGGTACTGCTGCTCGAAGCCGGCGGCAAGGACGACTGGATCTGGATCCATATCCCGATCGGCTACCTGAAGTGCATCAACAACCCGCGCACCGACTGGTGCTACAAGACCGAGGCCGAGCCAGGCCTCAACGGCCGCTCGATCATCTACGCGCGCGGCAAGGTACTCGGTGGCTGTTCCTCGATCAACGGCATGCTCTACCTGCGCGGCCAGGTGCGCGACTACGAGGAGTGGGCGCAGATCACCGGCGATTCGCGCTGGAACTGGGAATCCGTGCTGCCGATATTCAAGAAAAGCGAGGACTACTGGAATGGTGCCGACGACATGCACGGCGACAAGGGCGAATGGCGAGTCGAAAAGCAGCGCCTGCACTGGGATATCCTCGACCGCTACACGCAGGCGGCGCAGGAAGCCGGCATCCCGTTCAAGCAGGACTACAACCGCGGCGACAATTTCGGCATCGGCCACTTCGAGGTGAACCAGAAGAAGGGCGTGCGCTGGAATGCCTCGAAAGCCATGCTGCGCCCGGTGCTGCACCGGCCCAACCTGAAGGTCGTCACCGGCGCGCTGATCGACACGCTGATCCTCGAGGGCAAGGAGGCGCGCGGTGTCGAGTTCAGCCTGGCCGGTGTGCAGCACCGCGTCACGGCGCGCTGCGAGACCCTGCTCACGGCCGGCGCCATCGGCTCGCCGGTGATCCTCCAGCGATCCGGCATCGGCCCCGCCCACTTGCTGCAGAACCGCGGCGTACCGCTGGTGCATGAGCTGCCCGGCGTCGGCGGCAACCTGCAGGACCACCTGCAGTTGCGCATGATCTTCAAGGTGCACGGCATCACGACGCTGAACCAGCGCGCCAACAGCCTCTGGGGCAAGGCCATGATGGGCCTCGAATACGCGCTGTTCCGCTCCGGGCCCTTGTCGATGGCGCCGAGTCAGCTCGGCGGCTTCTTCCATTCCTCGCCGGAAGTGGCCACGCCCGACCTGGAATTCCACGTGCAGCCGCTGTCGCTGGAAAAGTTCGGCGATCCGCTGCATCCCTTCCCGGCCTTCACCGCCAGCGTCTGCAACCTGCGGCCGAGCTCGCGCGGCGTGGTGCAGATCCGCGACCGCGATCCGGCGACGGCACCTGTCATCGCGCCGAACTACCTATCCACCGACAACGACCGCCGGGTCGCCGCGCGCGCCCTGCGCCTGACGCGCAATATCGTCGCGCAGCCGGCCCTGGCCCCCTACCGGCCCGAGGAGCACCAGCCCGGTGCGCAGAAACAGAGCGACGCAGAACTGGCGAAGGCGGCTGGCGACATCGGCACCACGATTTTCCACCCGACCTGCACCTGCGCCATGGGCCGCAACGACGATCCGAACGCCGTGGTCGATTCAGAACTGCGCGTGCGCGGCATTGCACGCCTGCGCGTGGTCGACGCCTCGATCATGCCGACCATCACCTCGGGTAACACCAATGCGCCAACCGTGATGATCGCCGAGCGCGGCGCAGAGCTGATCCGCGCCGCGCGGAAAATCGCTTAGCCATCGACAGGAACTCGATGGACCACCCCGTCATTCCGGCGAACGCCGGAATCCAGAGACTTAAAAGCCTGGACACCGGCGTTCGCCGGTGTGACGGTCTTTTACTTTACTGACCGAACATCGGCCATCGCCCCATGCAATCACCACTGATAGATTACCAAAACGGCATCTATGCCTTCGACGCCGGCTACATGCGCCCGCTCCTGGCGGCCATCCACATGATCGAAAGCGATGGCCGCATTGCCTTTGTAGACACCGCCAACTACGAAGTCATGCCGCAGGCACTGGCCGCGCTGCAAGCCCGCGGCCTGGGGCCGGAAAGCGTGGATTACGTGATCCTGACCCACATCCACCTCGACCATGCCGGCGGCGCCGGCGTGATGATGGAGGCTTTCCCCAAAGCCAGGCTCGTGGTGCATCCGCGCGGGGCGCGGCACATGATCGAGCCGACCAGACTCATGGCCGGCGTCGAGGGCGTCTATGGCCGGGAACGGGCGAGGAAGATGTACGGCAAGTTGCTGCCGATTTCCGCCGAACGCATCATCGAGGCCCATGACAACACCGTGCTCAGGCTCGGTTCGCGCGAACTGCTCTGCATCGACGCGCCAGGGCATGCGAAACACCACATCGCCATCGTCGACCGCCGGTCGACGGGAATCTTCACCGGCGACACCTTCGGCATTTCCTACCGCGAGCTGGATGTCGACGGCCGGCCGCTGATATTCCCCTCGTCCAGTCCGATCCAGTTCGACCCGGACGAGATGCGCGCTTCCATCGAACGCATGCTGTCCTTCAATCCGGACGCCGTGTATCTCACCCACTTCAGCCGCCTCGCGCCGCCGGCCGAGCTTGGCCGCACGGTGCTGCGCATGCTCGACCAGTACGTTGCCATCGCTCTGGCGGCCGCTGAGGACGAGGACAAGACGGCGCGCATCCGCGAGCGACTGACCACGCTCCTGCTGACCGAGGCGCACGCCCACGGCTGCCGCCTGAGCGACGGGGAAATCCTGGACATCTGCCATCTCGACCTGGAACTCAACGCCCAGGGTCTCGCTTACTGGCTCGAGGCCCAGGAACCGGCCTGACCGGCCCGCAAGGCCAGGCTTCAGGCCCGGGTCGATTCTCGTGCGGAAATCCGGGACATATCACTGCGGCGTTTTGTCGCAGCGCAGCATGAAAACCTTTGGCAATGGGGCAAAATCTTGTCCTGAATCAAATTACCAACAGCCGTGGTCGGGTTATCCTCGCCTCCCATCGGTATTGGTTTCCGAATTTTCGTTTCAACCGCGCGCTGCAGCGCGCTCACCGTAGAGGGCAAAAAAATGGCGGATAACAACGACGACGACGTTCCTTTCATGCAGAAGCTGCTGGACAACCACTTCCTGCTCCTGTTCCTCGGGGTAGCGTCTCCCGGTCTCCTTTACATCCTGTGGGGCGTGATCGACATCATGAGCGTCCCGCTCGCCAAGTAAGCAATCCAGTCAATCAGGGAGAATCATATGAGTGCAATCCTGCCGCCTTCAGAGCGGTTGTGGTGGAAACAGCCGATCGCCGGGCAAGAATGGGCCTGGATCGGTATCGCTTTCGTCTGGGCCATGGTCATGTTCGTCATGATGGTGTATTGGCACATCAACGGTAAACAGAACCTCTCCAACGAGGTGTACCGGACGACCACCGAGATGTTTCAAGCCAAGACGGATGCCTTCGTCAAGGAAAACACCATCCGTACCGAGAAGAATCTCGCCAACCCCACCGACGAAATGCCTGTGGTCAAGCCCAACGCCAAGGGCGAAGCCTTCCTGCTGGCACGCCTGTGGTCCTGGTATCCGATCCTGGAACTGGAAGCCGGCAAGACCTACAAGATCCACATGTCGTCGGTCGACTACAACCATGGCTTCTCGCTGCAGCCGATCAACATAAACATCCAGGTGATTCCCGGCTATGAGCACGTGGTCAAGATGACGCCGACCAAGGCCGGCACCTACGCCATCGTCTGCAACGAATACTGCGGCATCGGACACCACTCGATGCTTGGCCGTATTTACGTGAAATAAGGGGATAAACAGATGGCAACTACTTACCGTACCTGTCCGCGCACCGGGCTGCAGTTCGACCTCGATGCCGACAAACTGATGCGCTGGAATGCCGTAGCCGGCGTGCTCTGGCTGCTGGTGGGCGGCATCACCGCCCTGCTGGTGATCCTGACCCGCTGGCCGGCCATCAAGCTGCTGCCGGCCGACCAGTTCTACATGATCCTGACGGCCCACGGCGTCGACATGCTGATCCTGTGGATCCTGTTCTTCGAAATGGCGGTCCTCTACTTCGCCTCATCGACCCTGCTACGCTGCCGATTGGCCACGCCAAAAGTCGCCTGGCTAGGCTTCTGGCTGATGGTCGTCGGCGGCATCATCACCAACGTCGCCATCTTCCAGGGCGAGTCCTCCGTGATGTTCACCTCCTACGTGCCGATGCAGGCCGCGCCGCACTTCTACCTCGGCATCATCCTGGTGGCCGTCGGCGCGCTGCTGGGTACCGGCGTGTTCTTCGGCACGCTGGTGGTGGCGAAGAAGGACAAGACCTACGTCGGCTCGATCCCGCTGGTGACCTTCGGCGCCCTGACGGCCGCGATCATCGCGGTATTCACCATCGCTTCCGGTGCCGCAATCCTGATCCCGACCTTCCTCTGGTCGGTCGGCCTGATCAAGGAAATCGACGCCCAACTGTATCGCATGGTGTGGTGGGCACTGGGTCACTCCTCGCAGCAGATCAACGTCGCTGCCCACGTGTCGATCTGGTACCTGACGGCCGCCGTGATCTTCGGCGCCAAGCCGCTGTCGGAGAAAGTCTCGCGCTTCGCCTTCCTGCTCTACATCCTGTTCCTGCAACTGGCCAGCGCGCACCACCTGCTGTCCGACCCGGGCATGAGCGCGGAGTGGAAGGTGCTGAACACCTCCTACTTCATGTACTTCGCGGTCCTCGCCTCGATGATCCACGGCTTCACGGTTCCGGGTGCGATCGAAGCGGCACAGCGCAAGAAGGGCTACACCAACGGCCTGTTCGAATGGCTGCGCAAGGCGCCTTGGGGCAACCCGGTGTTCTCCGGCATGTTCATCTCGCTGGTGAGCTTCGGCTTCCTCGGCGGCATCTCCGGCGTCGTGCTCGGCACCGAGCAGATCAACATGCTGATGCACAACACCTTCTACGTTCCGGGCCACTTCCACACCACGGTGGTGACCGGCACCACGCTGGCCTTCATGTCGATCACCTACCTGCTGGTGCCGACCCTGTTCCGCCGCGAGATGATGTTCCCCAAGCTGTGCCAGATCCAGCCCTACCTGTTCGGCATCAGCATGTCGATCCTCGGCCTGGTCATGATGGGCGCCGGTACGCTGGGCGTCTCCCGCCGTCACTGGGACATGGCCTTCTCCGGCGCACCGTTCCAGTATGAATGGCCGGGCGCGGCCTACCTGATGATGGGTCTCACCGGCATCTTCGGCGTGATCGCGGTCATCGGCGGCGGCCTGTGGATCTTCGTCGTGGTGTGGTCCCTGCTGTTCGGCAAGAAGCTCGACGGCGGCACCGAGTCCGACAAGCCGACACCGATCCCCGACCAGACGATTGCCGCCAGTGCCTCCGGTACCGGCAGCGAGGAGCATATCGGCGTGCCGGGCACGGTGGTACTGGCCACGACGCTGCTGGTCTGCTTCGTGCTCTACTACTTCGTGAACTGGAAGTACCTGTCCGAAGTCTGGGGCTTGAGCTGATCGACACGTAGTACAGGCTCCCGCGCACCCGCGCGGGACCTGCCTGAATCCGGCTTGCGACGCAGGCCGGATTCAAGCAGGCAAGACAGAGAACAACTACGATGGCGCCCTGAACAAACCATGGAATCGACGCTACCCACCAAGAGAAATTCCGGGCTGAGCCTGCACGGCATCGCCGGCGTATTCAAGCTGCGCATCGGCGTGGTGATCACCTTCACCGCCCTCGCCGGACTGGCCGTCAGTTCCGGCCCCAGCCTGAGCCTGGTGCAACTCGTCACGCTGACGCTGGCGGTGCTGATCTCCTCGGCCAGCGCCGGCGCCTTCAACCAGTATTACGAGCACGACACCGACCCGCTGATGTCGCGCACGAAAAACCGCCCCTTCGCCACCGGCGAGATCAAGCACGGCCCGGTCTGGCTGGTGGTCATCTTCGGCCTCATGGCGGTTTCGGTAATCGCGGCATGGATGGCACTGAATGCCTGGGCGGCGCTGTTCACCTTCCTCGGCGCCTTCTTCTATGCCGTCGTCTATACGGTGTGGCTCAAGCGCCGCACTTGGCTCAACATCGTCTTCGGCGGCCTCGCCGGCAGCTGGGCCGTGCTGGCCGGCGCCACCGCGGCCGACCCGCAGGTCGGCGCGGTGCCGCTGGCGCTGGCGTTCGTGCTTTTCCTGTGGACGCCGCCGCACTTCTGGAGCCTGGCCATCGCCTATCGCGACGACTACGCCGCCGCCGGCGTGCCCATGCTGCCCGTGGTGGTCGGCGACCAGCGCGCGGCGAAAGTGATATTCGCCAGCACCCTGGCGCTGGTGGCGGCCTCGATGCTGCCGCTGGCCTTCGGCCTCGGCGCCATCTACTTCGCCGGCGCCGCAACGGGTGGCTTCCTGTTCATCCAGAAAGCCTGGCGCCTGGTGCAGAACACCAACCGTGCAACCGCCATGACCTGCTTCCATGCCTCACTGGCCCAGTTGACTCTGGTCCTCACTGCTGCGATCATCGACGCCCGCTTTTAGCAGCCTGTCGGACTTGATTCGCGGAATGAATCAAGTCCGACAGGCTGCTTGCCAGGACTTCATCCCATGATTTGTACCATGTTCCGTGCCGCGCTCGCGGCAGTCATGCTTGCCGCTGCGCCAGGAGTCGGCGCTGGCGACACGCCAAAGCAGGCACCTCCGGCAAACCCGACGCCCGCACCCGACCTCGTCGCCGTGCCGCAGGGCGACCGCAGCGGCCTGATGCTCTACACGCTCGACAGCCAGGCCGCCTACAAGATTTCGCAAGCGGCCATCGGCAAGCCCGTGGGTGACCATGTCCTGCTCGACCGCCAGGGCCGGCCGACACGCCTTGCCGACTATAAAGGCAAGCCGCTGCTGGTGAACTTCATCTACACCGCCTGCTTCCACGTCTGTCCGACGACGACCAAGAACCTGCAGAAGGCTGTGCAGAACACCATCGCCGTGCTCGGTACCGACCGTTTCAACATCGTCAGCATCGGCTTCAACCAGCCTTTCGATTCGCCCGAGGCGATGAAGGCCTTCGCCACCCAGTACGGCATCAATCTGCCCAACTGGGAATTCCTCAGCCCGGCGCCAGCCATCGTGGACGCGGTGACGGGCAACTTCGGCTTCAGCTATATCGGCACCACGGCCGGCTTCGACCACCTCAACCAGGTTTCTTTCGTCGATGCCGAGGGCCGCATCGTGCGCCAGGTCTATGGCGAAAGCTTCACCGCGGAGGACATCGCCGAACCGCTCAAGGCCATGGTGACCGGCGCGCCCCTGCCGGCGCAGACCAATACCCTGGTGGAGCTGGCCGACCGCCTGCGCATCATCTGCTCGGTATATGACCCGCTTACCGGAAAATACCGCACTAATTACGCACTGTATTTCGAGATTGCCGGCTTCATCAGCTTCATGTTTTTCATGCTGTGGGTGGCCTGGAGCTTCATGCGCAAGCGCCGCGAGGAGAAGATTCAATCGGGTTGATGGCAGTCAAGTCGGTGCGCTCCCGACAGGTATATCATCAACTACTAATGGTCGGCAACCGCACCGGCGCCAGGAAAGTCCCCACGTGAGCTTGCAAGCTGTAGCCCAGACCGGCTTCGAACGCATCGAAAACGCCTTCGACGCGTCCTTCGGCGGCGCCGACAATCCGCTGCGGCACCTCGGCGCCCTCGGCCTCTACTTCCTCTGGATCCTGGTCGCCACCGGGCTGTACCTGTACATCGTGCTCGACACCAGCATCGAGGGGGTCTACAGCTCGATCGGGTGGCTCTCGCGCGAGCAGTGGTACCTCGGCGGCATCCTGCGCAGCCTGCACCGCTACGCTTCCGACGCCTTCGTCGTGGTGATGTTCCTGCACCTGCTGCGCGAATGGGCCTACGGCCGCTACCATGGCTTCCGCTTCTATTCCTGGATCACCGGCGTGCCGCTGATCTGGCTGGTCTATGTATCCGGCATCGGCGGCTACTGGATCGTCTGGGACCGGCTGGCGCAGTTCTCCGCCGTCGCCACGGCAGAGCTCCTCGACTGGTTGCCTTTCTTCAACGAGCCGATTGCGCGCAACTTCCTCGCCCCCGACTCGATCAACGACCGCTTCTTCACCGTCCTGGTATTCATCCATATCGGCGTGCCGCTGATGCTGATCCTCGGCCTCTGGGCCCATGTCAATCGCATCAGCCGGGTGGATTACCTGCCGTCGCGCCGCGTCATGCTCGCCACGCTGGCGAGTTTCCTTGCCCTGGCTTTGCTCAAGCCGGCGCTTTCGGCGGCGCCGGCGGACCTGGCACAGGTGCCGGCTGAGGTGCCCCTCGACTGGTTCATCCTGTTCCTCCACCCGCTGACCGACTTCACCTCGCCGGCGGCGGTATGGGCGCTGATCTTCGGCGCCACGCTGCTGCTCTTCGCCCTGCCCTTCCTGCCCCACCCTGCTGCTGCGCCGATCGCCGTGGTCGACGCGCCCAACTGCAACGGCTGCAGCCGCTGCCATGTCGACTGCCCCTACGAGGCGATCACCATGGCGCCGCATCCGGACAAGCCGAACCACAAGATCGCCATCGTCGATGCCGACCACTGCGCCGGCTGCGGCATCTGCGCCGGTTCCTGCCCGTCCTCGACGCCCTTCCGCAGCCAGCAGCGGCTGGTGACCGGCATCGACATGCCGCAGCAGCCGGTCGATGCGCTGCGCCAGCAGCTTGAAGCGCAACTGGCGAGCCTGCGCGGGAGCACAAAACTGGTGGTCTTCGGCTGCGACCAGGGCGCCGACGTCCGCGGCCTCGCCGGCGCCGATACCGCCGCGCTGAGCCTGATCTGCGCCGGCATGCTGCCGCCCTCCTTCATCGAATACGCCATGCGCAGCGGCGCCGACGGCATCGTCGTCGCCGGTTGCCGCGACGGCGGCTGCGAGTTCCGCCTCGGCATGGAATGGACGCGCGAACGGCTGGCGCGCAGTCGCGAACCGCATCTGCGCGCACTGGTACCGCAGGAGCGCATCGAAATCCTCCCCGCCGCGCGCGGCGAACAGCGACGGCTGGCGGCGGCGGTCGCCGCCTTCAGGACCCGTCTCGAATCCCAAGGAGAGGCCGCCCGGCCTCCCGCCTACTCCCGGAGAAGTCATGGATAAACCCGCTGCCATCATCGGCCAGATCGTCCTCTATGGCGCCTTCGCCGCCTTCATCGGCTACTTTGCGACCAACCCGACCTACAAGCAGATCGCCGACGACGTCGCCCTGATCAAGCTCTCGATCAGCCACCTCGGCGGACGCGAGTGCCGCAAGCGCACTCCGGAGGAACTGGCGAAGATGCCGCCCAACATGCGCGCGCCGCTGGAGTGCCCGCGCGGGCGCTCCGACATCAAGCTGGTGGTCGAACTCGACGACAAGCCGATGTTCGAGACCCTGATGCATCCCACCGGCCTCTCGCGCGACGGCATCTCCTCGGTCTACAAGCGCTTCGAACTCAAGGCCGGCAGCTACAAGCTCGCGGTGAAGATGAACGACAACCTGGTCAATCCCGGCTTCAATTTCGTCAAGGAAGCACAGATCACGCTGAAGCCGGCCGAGATCCTGGTGATCGACTTCAATCCCGACCGCGGCGGCCTGTTCTTCCAGCAGGGCAGTGCGGAAAAGCACTGAACACACCCCTCCGAACCTCCATCCCATTGCGCGGACAACCACCATGCTGACCTTCCTGCAAAAAATCGTGCGCTGGTTCTTCATGCGCGCCGAGAACCTTTTCAACCTGGCCTTCGGCGAAAAGCTGAATCCCTTCTACCATCTCGGCACCATCAGCTTCTGGCAGTTCTGGCTGCTGATCGGCACCGGCATCTACCTCTACATCTTCGCCGATACCGGCGTGCATGACGCCTACGAATCGGTGGAGAGCATCACCCACGACCAGTGGTGGGCAGGCGGCATCATGCGTAGCATCCACCGCTACGCCACCGACGGCATGATCCTGACCATGCTGCTGCACATGCTGCGGCACTTCGCCTACGACCGCTACCGCGGCTTCCGCTGGTTCTCCTGGGCCACCGGCATCGCGCTGATCTGGCTGATCTACATCTCCGGCCTCAACGGCTTCATGCTGGTGTGGGACAAGCTGGCGCAGTTCGTGGTGGTCGCCACCGCCGAATGGTTCGACGTGCTGCCGATGTTCAACGGCACCCTGGTGCGAAATTTCATCTACCAGGACAACGTCAACAGCCGCCTGTTCACCCTGCTCGCCTTCATCCACCTCGGCGCGCCGCTGATCGCCGGCGTCATCGCCTGGGTGCATGTGCAACGCGTGCCGCGCGCCCACGTCAACCCGCCACGAGAAATCGCCATCGCCTTCACCCTGATGTTCCTGGTGCTGGCCCTGGTCAAGCCCATCGTCAGCCAGGGCGGCGAGGCCGATCTCTCTGTTGTGCCGACCAACATCGCCTTCGACTGGTTCCAGATGCCGACACTGGCGCTGGTCTATGTAGTCGACCCGCTTTACCTCTGGTTCGGCATCATCGGCTTGTCGCTCCTGCTGTTCCTCGCGCCCTGGCTGCCGCCCAAGCGCATGGGCGCGGCCAAGGCCGAAGCGACGGTGACCTTCCATCCCGACCACCGGGCGGTCGCCATCCGCTTCGACGAAACTCTGCTCGATGCCGGCCTGCGCCAGGACATCAACCTGCCCTACGAATGTCGCAACGGCGGCTGCGGCCACTGCAAATGCACGGTGCTCTCCGGCAATGTGGACCCCGGCCTCTACCAGCCCAGCGCGCTGTCGGCGGAGGAACTTGCCGCCGGCAAGGTACTGCTGTGCTGCGCCACGGCGCTGGGCGATGTCGAGATCGAGTATGAATCGTCCGCCGCGCCGACCGCGATTCGCCAATACACCGCCCACGTGCTGAGCATGGAAAAGCTCACCTACGACGTCATGCGCGTCATGCTCAAGCTGCCGGAAGGGCAACAGATTCCCTTCAAGGCCGGGCAGTACATCAACATCGTGCTCGACGATGGCCAGCACCGCGCCTTCTCCTTCGCCAATCCGCCGCACCAGCCCGACCTGATCGAACTGCAGATCCGCCTGATGCCGAATGGCCGCTTCACCACGCATGTCTTCGAGCAGATGAAAGTCGGCGATGCGGTCAGGTTCGAAGGTCCGCTGGGCGATTTCTCCTTGCGCGAATCCGAGCGCCCGATCGTCTTCGTTGCCGGCGCCACCGGCTTTGCTCCGGTCAAGAGCATGGTCGAAGATGCCTTCCATCGAGGCCTCAAGCGCCCGATCTACCTCTACTGGGGCGTGCGCAAGCTCGCCGACCTCTATCTGCCGGACCTGCCCGCGGGCTGGGCGAAGGAACATGAGAACTTCCACTTCATCCCGGTGCTCTCGGATGCCGCGCCCGAGGACAACTGGAGCGGCCGCACCGGCCTGGTGCACGAAGCCATCCTGGAAGATTTCCCCGATCTCAGGGGCAAGGAAATCTATGCCTGCGGCTCGGTGAAGATGGTCGAGGCCATCTTCCCCTCGCTGAAGACCCAGGGCGCCGAGGAAGGCATGTGCTTCTCCGATGCCTTTACCGTCTCGGCACGTTCGATGGCTTTTCAGCCCAAGGGCTGACGCCTTTCACGCCCGCCGCGCCGTCCCGCCAGCGCCGACTTTTCGGCGGGCAGCGCAGGGTCGGCGGAAAATCCGGTAGGCTGTGAGCTCGTCCATTGCCTGATCGGGGGTTGCCATGGCTCGCGGTCTCGTCCTCCTCGCCATGTTGCTGCAGGCCACCGCGCTCTTGGCGGCTACGCTGACCGGGAAAGTCAGCGAGGTCGGCGATGGCGCCAGCGTGACTGTCATCGACAATGTCGGGAAGCTGCGCAAGGTGCGTCTCGCTACCATCGACGCGCCCGAAGCCCGGCAACCCTACGGCAGGGAATCGCGGCAGCACCTGTCCGACATGTTGCTGGGCAAGGCGGTCAAGGTCGAATGGCGCAAGCAGGATCGCTATGGCCGCATCGTCGGCAAGCTGATCCTGCTCGACCCGCCCTGCGCCACCTGCCCAAAGACGCTCGATGCCGGATTGGCGCAACTCGAAGCCGGCCTGGCCTGGTGGGATCGGGAAACCCGGCGCGAGCAGACGCTCTCCGACCAGGGCTACTACGAATACGCCGAGTTCGATGCCAAGACCCGGCGCATCGGCCTCTGGCAGGATCCTGCGCCGATGCCGCCGCGGGAGTGGCGCAAGAAAAACCAGGTGGTGGCCCGGCTGATTACCGCGCGAGAACCCTTCGCGGATCAGGGGAAGACCGCGCGCCGGACCCCGGGTGAAAATTCATCCTAAAAACCGCATTTGACACAGAGAACACGGAGAAAAGCACAGAGAACACCGAGAGTCAGATTGCGTTGAGGACTCTCCTATCGGGTGCGCCAAGGCTTTTTCTCCGTGCCCTCTGTGGCTCTGTGTTCTCTGTGTTGAAAGCGGTTGCAATTGCGGTTTCTAGGTTCATGAGCCCATCCTGTCCCTGAGCCAGCGCCCGATTTCCTGCACCTCCTCAAGGCAGACGGAATGCGGCATCGGGTAGTCGTGCCACTCGACGCCGTAGCCGTACCCAACCAGGAAATCCCGCGCGCGGATTCCCAGTTCCGGCGCCACCACATCGTCGTAGCTGCCGTGGGCGGCGAAAATCGGCAGCGCCCGGTTGGCGGCCGTCGCTTCGGTTTCCAGCAGCAACGGCGTCGGGATGTAGGTCGATAGCGCGATGACGCCGGCCAACGATTCGGCGTGGGTCAGGGCCGTGGTGTAGGCCACCGCGCCGCCCTGCGAAAATCCCGCCACGAAAATCCGCGCGCAGGGCACGCCGCGTTGGTTCTCGCGTGCGATGAGGCGCCGGATCGCGTGCCGGGAAGCGATGACTCCGGCTTCATCGACCTCGCGGGTATTGGCATCCAGGGTAACGATGTCGTACCAGGCCGGCATGACATAACCGCCGTTGCAGGTGACCGGAATTTGCGGCGCGTGCGGAAAGATGAAGCGCACGCCGGGACCGCCATCCAGGCCCAGCTCCGGCACCACGGGCTCGAAATCCGAACCGTCGGCGCCCAGGCCGTGCAGCCAGATCACGGAATACCGCGGCATGGCGGCGGTTTCGATTTCGATGGCGGGCAACAAGTTGTTCACGTTGTAATCCTTGAGCTTTGCAACAATCGCCATTGTGACCGGTTAACCGCATCCGGTAGCGCGGTCCGCGCCGACCCTCCGTCACCCGCATGACCGGCTGGCACCGAAAGGAGGCGCAACGCCCGGGAACCGGTCATGTCACCGCCGCGCGCTGGCGGTTGCCGGGCCAAGCATCCCAAAAACCTCATTTGACACAGAGAACACGGAGAAAAGCACAGAGAACACCGAGAGTCAGATTGCGTTGAGGACTCTCCTATCGGGTGCGCCAAGGCTTTTTCTCCGTGCCCTCTGTGGCTCTGTGTTCTCTGTGATGAAAGTGGTTGCAATTGCGGTTTCTAGGTTCATAGCGGGTTGATCTCCCGTGCCGCACCATCTGTCCGGGCGTCCGCCGCCAATGGCCTTGAACTGACGATTCCGCCCTTGCCGTGTGCCAGGATCCGGTGTTCCGCCGACTGCAATGCAGCATTATGGGGATCGCCACATAGTCGGGGACTCCGCACAGGCGGCGGGAGCCGATACTGACGGGGCCGGAAGAACGGGGTTTTGAGATGCTGCGGCCAGAGCCAGGCAGCCGTTGAAACGGATAGAATCCGGCGTCAGCAGCCCTCACCACAGCCGCCACTCATACCGTGACAAAGATTGATCCGCATACTTCCGAACGACTACTGCGCGAATGTCGTGATTTGCTCGAACACGATCTGGGCGAGTGGATCGACGAACTCGGTCCGGTAATTGCCGGCGAAGTGCTTGACCTCATTGATTCGACCCGTGACGAAGCCAAGAAAGCGGAATATCTGCGCTTGCGCACCGACCTGCAGAACCGCTGGGAGACGCTGACTACCGCATGTCGTGCAGAGCTGGACAGGCAGCTGCAGCCGGTCAACACGACAGAGAACTCTCAAAGCGAAGCGACCGAAGGCGAAGCGACCGGGTTTGCGGATCTGCAAATTGTCAGCGACGAGGATCTGACCGAGCAAATCGTCATGCGTGAATTCGTGGGGCGCGTCAGCGAGGCCTGCAGCGAAGAAACCTACGCTCTCGATCAACGTATCGCCTATCTGACCGGACGCGAGGATCAGCACGGAAGCGACAATCAGTTCGGCCCGGCAACCGTGTGCGCAGCCGTCCGCGCCGGCTGCACGGCCATGTACGCGGACCTCGATCAGCACAGCTTGCTGCTGCGCCAATTGGAGCGTCATCTGCGCTCGGAACTACCCCAGCTCTATCGCGTCATCAACGAAATCATGGTCCAGGCCGAGATTCTGCCCACGTTGAAGCGCAGTTATCGCCGCTCGGCGCCTGCCGGTATCGAGGCTGAGACGGTCGATGCAGCCAATATTTTGAGTGCCATCCAGCGTCTGGTGCAGGCACGCTCACACGACCTGGGCGGCGCAGGCATGGCTGCCGGCCCGATGACCGGCACGGGTATTCCCGGAAGCGGCCCGCCCGGTGCCGGTAGCGGCATCGGTGGCGAAGCTTTGCCGCCCGGCACGATTGCAGTCAACGCGGCATTATTCGAGTCGCTGCAGGCTCTTCAGGCGGAACCGGCGGCTACCCCGGGAGCGCTGACCAATGTCGTACGCCTAGGACGGGACAGCGATGCGGCGCGCCAGGTACCCCCGCTCGAAGCAATCACGCTGGATATCGTTGCGACGCTCTTCGATCTGATCTTCAACGACGACAAGGTTTCAAGCTCCATCAAGGGCCTGGTCAGTCGTCTGCAGATCCCGATTCTCAAAGTGGCGATGGTCGACCAGAAATTCTTTGCCGACCGAAGCCATCCGGCACGCCGCTTTCTCGACAGCATCTCGGGCATTTCCATACGCTGGGGCCAAACCGTCGATGAAGGCGACCCCTTCTACATACAACTGTCCCAACTGGTCGAACGTATCCAGAGCACCTTTGCCCAGGATGCCGATATTTTTGGCACCGCGATCACCGAGCTGACAGCCTTCGTCACCGAGCACGAGGCGATGGAAGCCGAATCCAGCCGTGTCGTCGCAGAAATCGTTCAACGCAAGAATGACGAGCTGCTGTCACAACGCGAGCGACAGGCTGCTGCCCGCGCGACCGCCGACTCGGCGCTGTCACCGCTGCTTGCCGGGGAATTGCCAATGCCTGTCGAACAGTTTCTGCGCGGCCACTGGCGTGACGTGTTGCAGCACCATGTCCTCACGTCGGGAACGGACAGCGCCCCATTCCTCGGTGCCCAACTTATCGCCAAAGAACTCGTCTGGAGCGTTGCGCCGAAGAGGGATGCCGGCGAGCGCAAACGCCAGGCGGCCTTGTTGCCAAAGATCGTGAGCGGATTGAATCAGGGACTGGAACAAATCGGCGCTCCCGCAGATGCGCGTCGTCTGTTCATGGATGCACTGATGGACTTGACCCTGGCGGCAATTCGAGGTGGCCGGCACGTACAAGAACAGGTCCCGGACCTGGTGGTTTCACAAGCTGCCGTTACCCCGCCACCTGTCGAAGCACCGGTTGCCGAACTGCATGTGACCCATTCGGTGGAGAATGGCGTTCGTCTTGAAGAAGTCTCGCTTCCGGAGGGGGCCGCAGCGACCGATGGCAGTGCCCAGGATCGCGCAAACCAGCGTCGCGTCAAACACCTGGTGCGCGGCGACTGGGTCGAATTTATCGACGACGGTCAAAGCAGACGGGAGCGCTTGAGTTGGATCAGCCCAAATCGCTCGCTCTTTCTTTTCAGCAACCACGCCTCCAACTGCGCCATTTCAATTTCACCCGAGGCTTTGGTCCACCGGCTGCATATGGAGACTGCCCGACTCGTCGAGGCCGACGGCCCCATGTTCGAACGTGCGCTGGAGGGAGCCATAGAGGCTCTGGATCAACCTGCCCTGGAAATTGCGGGGTAGCTTCAAAGTCCCGGGAGCCCGTGGATCTACGCGAGCCCCAAAGGTGCCGTGGTCAAGTTGAGGCGGAACAATTCGCAACGAGGGTCACCGGACACAAAACGACAAGCGCGGCAAGCGTTCAACCGGACGATCTGTACGGCGGGAGTGAGCCTCGCGCCGTCACCGCCTCCAACGCGTCATGGCCTTGAGGCAGACCAGCACGAACATGATGCCGCCGATAACGGCGATCAGGCCGCCGGCGCCCATCATGCCCATGCCGATTTTCTGCGGCAACGTGGTCAGGGCCTGCTCGGCGCCGGCCACCTTGCGCTGCACGCCGTAGCCGCCCGACCAGGCCAGGCCGAGGATGTGGATCAGTTGCCCGCCGCCATAAACGTACGGTTGCCAGCGCGCCATGCGACCCTCTGCCGCGCCGAAACCCAGTCGCGGCAGCAGCACATAGGCCATGCCCATGAAGGCCAGGGTGACGCCGACCGTGGAGCCGTGATAGTGCGCCGGAATCACCACGTTGACGCCCTGGATCAGGTAGCCGAGCACGCCGCCGACGCCGAACAACAGGAAGGAAGCGATGTAGGCCGATTTGGCCGCGCCCGGCGGCGCAGAGCGGACACCCCACAGGCCGACCAGCCCGGCGACGATCAGCGGCGCCATGTAGGGATGACCCCAGATCATCAGTTTGGCGAACAACTCCATGTACGGCAGTTCGCCCGCGGGTATGGTCAGGTAAATCGCCGGCACCGCCAGCAGGGGCAGTGCCGCGATCCAGAACATGATCGACAGCGCGCCCGGCGCCTCGCGGAAATCGCGGCCCAGCGCGGCGGCGATCGTCAGCCAGGCCACCGCCATGAGCAGGGCATGCTGGAACTGCAGCGTGTGGCCGCCGCC
Source organism: Sulfuritalea sp. (assembly GCA_044360105.1). Lineage (GTDB taxonomy): Bacteria > Pseudomonadota > Gammaproteobacteria > Burkholderiales > Rhodocyclaceae > Sulfuritalea. The sequence goes on along the minus strand of JBIKKY010000008.1, from coordinate 54,761 downwards.
CCAGAACAGGACCTCGAAGTAGAGCCTGGCTTCGATCTCCGCGTCGCGCGGAATGATCAGCCAGGACCAGACGAAGGCCGCCAGCGCCAGGAAGCCCGCCACCGCGCCGAGGAAGGCGCCGAGCTGCAGCGGCGCACCCAGGACAGGCCGTGGCCAGGTCGTCAGCAGCGCGCGCAACACGGCGAAGCCGAATCCCGCCCCGCAAAGCCACAGGGACGCGTAGAACACCTTCTGCTGCAGCACCGGGATGTAGTTGTTGAGCACCGGGTCGGCGCCGGGCAGGAAGGGCGAAACCGTCATCACCGCGGTGCCCGTCGCCGCCAGCGCGAAGCCTATCCAGCCCAGCCAGGCGAACCCGTCGCGCCCCAGCGCACTCCAGATCACCGCGGCGAAGGCCATGAACCAGACCGCCACCGAAAGATCGACATGCACCACCAGCGCGGCGCGGAACATGTCCTTCAGCGGGAAGACATCCTGGATGCCCGGCGTGCGCGACAGCACCAGCAGGATCGCCAGCAGGCCGGACCCGATCAGCGCCAGCAGGCCCAGCCATAACCATGCCCTGGCAAGTGTTTTTGACGATCCACCGGAAACCGTTACGTTATGCGAATTCACTATAACTCCGTGAAAAATACTGAAGTATACGGCAAGGGCCGACGGCAAACGCGGTACACTGGCAAGCTCACCAATTCCCCCGCATTTTGCCTCCCATGAAGCTGTTGTCGACTCTCTTTTTCAGCCTCGTGCTGCTCCTCGCCGGATGCTCCGAGCCGAAGAAATTTGTTTCCACCGATCTCTCGATGGTGGACTGGGGCAAGGACTTCAGCCTCACCGACCACACCGGCCAGCCGCGCCGCCTCGCCGACTTCAAGGGCAAGGCCGTGGTCCTGTTCTTCGGCTACACCCAGTGCCCCGACGTCTGCCCCACCACGCTGTCGAACCTGCGCGAAACCATGGTCCTGCTCGGCGACGATGCCAAACGGGTACAAGTGCTGTTCGCCACGGTGGACCCGGCGCGCGATACGCAAGCTTTGCTGGCCCAGTACGTGCCGGCGTTCAACCCGAGCTTCCTCGGCCTGTATGCCGATGAAAAAACCATTGCCGCGGTGGCCAGGGACTTCAAGGTCTTCTACGCCAAACAGCCGGGAAGCACGCCGGACACCTACAGCGTCGACCACTCCACCGGCAGCTATGTCTACGACCCGCAGGGCAAGCTGCGACTGCTGCTGCGGCACGGCGAAACGCCTGCCAACGTCGCTGCCGACCTCAAACTGCTGCTGGCCGGCAAATAAACCCCAAGGAACCCGAATGAAACGCTTCGCAATTCTTCTGCTTGCCGGCCTCGCGCTGCCCGCCTTCGCCGCCGAACCCGCCAGGGATGCGGCGAAGCCGCCGATCAACCTGGATATCGGCTCCCCGACCGTCGCCGTGGTCAAGCACTCCCTGGCGCAACGCACCTCGCGCCTGGTGCGCTTTTACGAATCCGGCGAAATCGGCCTCGGCCATGACGGTTTCATCTATCTGCGCGACAGCAGCAAGATGTCGCTGGGTAAGCGCCAGATCGCGGAAAAGCTGATCGACGTGGAGAACCCGGAACGCCGGGCCCTGATCCAGGCACTGGCCGACAGCAACGGCCGGCGCAATGACGAGGCGGAAGTATGGGAACTGCAGCGCGCCCGCTGGCAACAGCAATGGAAGTCCGGTTGGTGGCTGCGCGACGCTAGCGGCACGTGGAGCAGAAAGCCCTGACGCCCGGCCGCGTCCGGATCACGGAAAGTTTGTTTCCGCATCCGGGCCTGGCGTTTCCCGACACACCGGTTTTTCCGTCCCGCAGACGCAGGAACGGCAGCGCAGGCGCTGTCGCCGGATCACTTCCTTTCACGGGACAAGCGGCCGCGGGCGCAGCCGCAACGACGGACACAGACCGGGTGCCGCTATTCCCCTGAACCACCGGCAGCATCGTGCTCCGGGCAAGCGGCGGTGACCGCGACAAATTCCTTCCGCATCGAGGCGATCTCCGGCACCTGCCTGCGACACAGCCTCTATTCACTCCATCAGGATGGACGATTGGCGGGGCTGACGTGGATTACCCGAGCCCCGGTGCAGGTTCCCGGGGCCGGAGGATGTTTCCGGACCATCGCGAATTACATGCTGTTGCACTTCCGGGCGTAACCACCGGATCGGTCGCACGTTGAATGACTCATGGCGCGTCGCTTCAAATTCACGGCGGCCATGAACCGTGTGCGAACCCTGGAGATCCCCGATGAAACACCTTGCGATAAACCTCAGCGCCCGTCCCCTGGCGATGCTGCTGGCGCTGCTCCTGGCGCTGCTTGTGGCGCACGGCGGCGCCCATGCCGAGGAACGTCCTGCACTCTCGCCGCAGGAACTGGAACGAACGCTGGCGCCGATTGCGCTCTATCCGGACCCCTTGCTGTCGCAGATCCTCATGGCTTCGACCTACCCCCTCGAAGTGGTGGAGGCCGCGCGCTGGTCCAGAAGCCATGCCAATCTGGCCGGCGAGGATGCGGTGCGGGCGGCCGGAAACGAGTACTGGGATCCGAGCGTGAAATCCCTGCTTGCCTTCCCGCAGGTGCTGGCGCGCATGGACGAGAACCTGCAATGGCTGCAGACCCTCGGCGACGCCTTTCTCGGCCAGGAGCCGCAGGTGATGGACACCGTGCAGAACCTGCGGCGGAGGGCGCAGGCCGCCGGCAACCTGCGCTCGGATGAACGTCAGCGCATCGTCGAGAGCGGGCCCTTGCTGGTCGTGCAGCCTGCCGATCCGCAAATCATCTACGTGCCCTACTACGATCCGAGGGTTGTGTACGGGCCATGGTGGTGGCCCAACCATACGCCCGTCTACTGGCGGCCGTTTCCCGGCTATTACACCTGGCCGGGCCTGGCGAGCAGCTATTTCTGGGGGCCGTCGATCCGGATTTCGGCCAACTATTTCTTCGGCGGCTTCGACTGGCATCGCCGCCACGTCAAGGTCGTGCAGCACAACTACTACTACGGCGCGGCACGCTATCAGCGGGCAGGCGCCGTCAGCGGCGATCGCCCGCCGGGTGCCTGGCAACACGATCCGGTTCATCGCCGGGGCGTCGCTTATCGCGGCCCGGTCCCGGTGCCGCGGCTCGCCGCTGCGAACCCCGCGCCGGAACCCGCCCGGCACGCGGACAGGGAGGATGCACGCCGGAAAGACGGGCAGCGCGGGCCGGCCTACCCGGCCTTGAACCGGAGCGCCGATGCAGGCCGACCGGTCGTGCCAGCCGTCGTCCAGCCGAATGAACCGGTCAGGGTACAAGCCGCGATCCGGCCGCTCGCCCAGCCCTCCCCTCCGCCGGACCGGCCGGGGGAGCCGCGCGGCGATGTCCGCCGGGCCGCCGTTCAGCCGGCGGCAGCAACGCCGGCACCACCCGAAATCCGGAGGGCGAGCCTGGCGCCAGCGCAAGCCGGCACCGATGCACGGGCGGATCGCCGCGATCAGGTCAGAGGCGCCAACCGCGGTGATCGCGGCGAACGACGCGAACCGGCCGAACCCCGCCAGGCCACGCACACGGCCGATGCGGCTCCGCAAACACAATGGAATCGCGGCCACGCGACGCCCCCGCGTGAACCACCGCAGGCACCGCCGCATGGCGACCGGGCCGGACGTGACGCAAAGCCCCGTGCCGGTGAATCCGGCAAGGAGGCCACGCCTTCAGCATCCGCTCGCCAGGAGGGGCGTCGCTGAAGACCCGGGCCGCGCGTCTCGCGCCGGTGCCCGGCCTGCCGGCTACTTTCCGTCGTCGCCCCGCTTGCCCTGCTCGTCGTAGCGCGACAGCGTCGCGCCGGCCGCGGCCAGATGCTCGCGCAGGTGCTTGATGTCCATCCGGCCCAGGGCGCTGCCGTGATGCGGATGGTGAAGCGTGAACTCGTGCCGGTTCAGCTTGACATGAAAGATCGCGCCGTGGCCCGTCGCCACCTCGGCGCCAAGATGCTGGAGCAGCGACTCGACCTCACGCCAATGCAGGTTGTTGCTGATCGGATCCCGGAAAATGTTCTCCAGGACGTGGCGGTGTTTGCTGCTCATGAAGCGCTCCCGGATTCGCGGTTCAGTGGCTGGTGCCTTCCGAGCGGTTGATCTTGTTGTAGAGGTTGTACTTGCCGACCGGCTTGTCCATCGGGATGCGCTTGACCTCCTTGAAGGTCGCCGCATCGAACACGATCAGCGCGCCGCCGTCGGCCTTGCGCTCCCACAGGCTCGCCAGCAGGTACTTGCCGTCGCGGGTGAATTCGACATGGGCCAGGGTCTTGCCCGGATCGGTCTTTACTTCCGCCACTTTCTCCAGGGTGCGCTTGTCGATCACCTGCAGCGTGTCCTTGCCCTTCGACATCATCGAATCGGTCCACGCGTAGGGCGTGTTCTCGTGGCTGCGCATGAAGAAGCCGGGGCCCAGCGTAGGGATGGTCTTGATCGTGCTCCAGTCCTTCATGTCGATCACCGTGATCAACCCTTCCTTGAGGTTGGGCGTGGCCATCACGGTGCGCGCGGCGCCCCCGGGCGGCGCGTATTTCCAGGTGATGCCGGAGCCGAGATGCGGCATGCCCGGCAGCTTGAGATCGGCGATTTTCTTGCGCACGTCGAGATGCACCACCTGGCCCTTGCCGGCCTCGCGGCTCGAACCCATCAGTTCCGAGTAATCCTGGGTGAAGAAGAAATCGTCGAGCGGCTCGCTGAGGAAGCTGCGGCGCGGGTTGAGGAAGCCGGGGATGAAGCTGCCTTCCTTGTACTTGAAGTCGTGGATCATGCCGACGGGGATGTCGTCGGCCTTCGGGTTGTAGCTGATCTCCCAGACCTCGGGCACGTCCTTCAGCGCGGCGACGAAGCTCTGGCGCGGCGCGGCGTCATACACCGCCGAAACGCGCGAACTTTCCTTGCGATCCTTGTTCCACACCTCATGGATCCTGAGCAGCTTGAGGTCGGCGTCGAGCAGCACCAGGGTGTGCGGCAGGTAGTTGGCCACGGCGAGATACTTGCCGTCGCCGGAGACGGCGACGTTGCGCGTGTTGATGCCGGCGCGGATCTCGGCCACCACCTTGAGGTTCCAGATGTCGAACTTGGTGATCCAGCCGTCGCGCGAGGCGAAGAACACATAGCGCCCGTCCGGCGTGAACTTCGGCCCGCCGTGCAGCGCGTAGCGACTGGGAAAACGGTGGATCGGCTCCAGCTTGTCGCCGTCGAGCACCGTCACATGGTGGTCCCCGGTCTCGACCACGATGAACAAATTCATCATGTCCACACCCTTGAACACCTCGGCGGGTTTGGCCGGCAGGCTGCCGGGCTCGAAATAGGCCACGCGCGAAGCCCGGATGTCGGCCTCGGCAAGAGTCGGCGCCGGCGATACGGCGGTGTAGATGTAATCCGTCAGCGCGGCGATCTCTTCCTTGTTCAGGCGGTCGGCAAAGCCCAGCATCTGTGTTGCGGCGCGGCCCTCGCCGATGACCCGGATCGCCTCGGGCTTGCGCAGGCGCGCGAGGCTTTCCGGCAGCAGTGCCGGCCCGGTCAGGCCCAGCCGGCCGGGGCCATGGCAGGCGACGCAATGCTGCTGATACAGCGCAGGGGCATCGGCGGCGGCGGCGGAAAGTGCGAACAGAGCAAACAGCGCGGTAACAGTCCGCGCGGCGCGGCGGATGCAGAAAAAACGGCTGGCGAAGTCATGCCTCATGCTTTGGATCGTCCCTGGTCAATAGTCGTCTCGTCGCGCGGCACGCGGCACGCGGCACGCGGCACGCGGCATAAAGCATAGCCGAGAAACCGTGCCAAGCCTTGATCTCGGCTAACTCCGCCGGATTCAGAACCTGCCGTCGTCGAGTCTGGAAGGAAGATCCGCTGTCACCTGCTCGAAGGTAAGGATGCGCTTGCCCTTGTGGTCCCGGAGGAAATCCGCCGCATCCTCCCTGGTCGCCAGCGGCACAAACTCGTGGCCCATGGGGCCGAGCACATCAGAGCCGATCACGTAGAAGGCCTTGCGCGCATCGATCGGCTGCAGGTTGTAGAAATCCGTCACCCGGATCGTTACCATGTCCTCGCGCTTGTGCCCCGCCGCGTACTTCGCCGGTTCGTGCCAGAACTTGAACATGTCCTTGGCGCCGTCGAAGTGGTGGGCATGGCCGTCCTTGTAGACGATGGTCGCCACCCAGTTCGGATACTTCGACACCAGCATGCCGCACACCGGGCACAAATCCTTCGCGCCCGGTCTCGGCACTTTCGCCGCGCCCTGCGCCAGTACCACACCCGTCAGCGAACACAGCACGGCCAGCAGGAAAAGAGTACGACGCGTCATGGCTGGCTCATCCCTGCTTCTGCATCATCCTCTTGCGCCGCTCCTCGCGATTCTTGCGAATCTGCGCAACGTCCTGCGCCATGTCGAGGTAGGACTGCTTCAGCGCCTCGTTGAAGTCGCCGAATTCGCCGCCGTGCTTCTGCTTGAACTGCTCCGCCACGTCCTTCGAGGCGAAGCTGTGCTTGCTGCGCTTGGTCATTGCGTGCTTCAAGTCGGCTCCGATCAGGTAGGTCAGCTTTTCCACCGGCAGCAGCGGACGCGGCTCGGCGGTGCTGCCATAGTCCGGCCCCCAGATCATCTTTGGCTCGCGGTCGATGTTCACGCCCAGGCTCAGGCCCAGGCAGTGGATCGAGCAGACGCCATCCACCAGGTCGTCGCTGTACTGCACCAGCATGCGGGCGCGGTGATGTTCCTTGCGGTCCATGCCGCAATAGGGGCACTTCGGATACTTGTCGAATTCGTTCTCCAGCGGCTTGGCGTCGGCCGCCTTCTTCGGCGTGAACTGCGCCGGCGTGCCGTCGGTGGCGCAGGCCGGTTGCGCCCGGGCGCCGCCGGCGGCGAGACCCGCGCCGGCGAAGAGGGAAAGTTTGAGGGCTTCGCGTCGGTTCATGTGAATCTCCTGAAGATTGAATGTGCAGCGCAATATTAGGCGTCGCGAATACGCTGGAACTGCGACATTTGGTCGCACTGAAATCGGTTTTCGGGTTTCCATTGATCTGCATCAAGCAAGCGCAGGGTGACGGCATGCCGCGACATCATGTCGCGCGACCACATGTCGCATTCCATTGATGCGATCAGACAGCTAGCATGCACACCGTTTCCATCTCCCCGTGGAGTCTCCATGTCGACGTATCCGAGCTTCTTCTTCAGTTTTGCGCTGGTTCTGTTTTCATCGCCCGCCCTGGCCGCGGATCACGTCCCGGCGCGCGACGCCGCGAAGCTTCACCGCGCGGGCGACACCGCCGCGGCAATCGCGATCTGGCAAGCTCTGGCATCGAAGGGCGACGTCAATGCCGCGTTCAACCTCGGCACCATCCACCAGCACGGCGACGGCGCGGCGCGAAACCCGACGGAGGCCATGAGGTGGTACCGGATTGCCGCCGAACGCTGGGATCGCGAATCGCAGTCGCGCCTCGGCGCGATGTACCTGAACGACGAAGGCACGGCGAAGAACGAGAAGGAAGGCTGGCGCTGGATCAACCGGCACCGCGTGGCGCACCTGCACCACGATCACCATCCGGAAATGCAGGCCTGGCGCCAGCAGGCGGCGGAGCTGATCGCGGTGCGCGACATGCGCGAGAACCTCCTCGCCTCGCGACGCAACAGCGACCAGGTCATGGCCGACCTGCGCCGCCGTGCCGGCATGAGCATCGCCACACAAGACGCACCGCAGTTCGCGTCCGGCCAACTGCCGGCGGCAAACTAGGCGCCGCGGGAAAAGTCGGCGCCGGCGCGACGGCGCTCAGACCACCAGCTTGTACATCACCAGGTAGAAGCGCAACCCCTGCCACAGCGTCGACACGCCGAGCGCGATGACGAACAGCGCGGCAAGCTTCTGCAGGCCGCCGCGCAGCTTCGGCCCGAGTTTGCCGAACAGCACCGAAGCAAACAGCATCGAGGGCAGCAGCAATACTCTCGTCGGTAGTTCGGGTATCCTTTGCGGAATTGAGGGAACCATGGAGCCGGACCAAAATGAAACCTTCCGAAGCATTCAAACTGCATCGCGACGACATCCGCCGGATCGTGGAGCGGAATCACGCCGGAAACCCGCGCGTGTTCGGTTCGGTGGTGCATGGCGACGATACGGCGGACAGCGATCTCGATCTGCTGGTCGATCCGACAGAGCAAACCACCTTGCTGAGCATTGTGCGCATCGAAAGTGAACTGAAGCGTCTGCTCGGCGTTCAGGTCGATGTACAGACCCCCAACTCGCTCTCCGAACGCTTTCGTCAGACTGTGCTGGGCGAGGCGCTACGGGTATGACCCACAGCCCTCCGAAGACCTTGCGTGTCGTTGATTGCTTGACCGACATGCGGGATGGGATTGCCTGGATCGTCCGGCATATCGGAGACACGCGAAAGGAACAGTTTCTCGCGGACAGGAAGACTCAGGATTCCGTAATCAAGAATCTGGTGGATATCGGGGAAGCCGCCAACAACATCATGCGTCTCGATCCAGGCCTCGAACAAGAATGCCCCCAGCTATGGCCTCATCTCAGCGCCGTCTACGAAATGCGCATCAAGCTCACGCATGGCTATCGAAGCATCGATGCATTGATCGTCTGGAACACCGCCAAGATTGACCTTCCGATCCTCGACCAGTTGATTGCCCAGGCAATCGCCGGGCAAGGCTGAACCTTGGACGTCGCAGCCCTCACTCCGGCTGACTTCCGAGCCAAGCCCGAGTCCCAGAACGAGCCTCAAACCACCAGCTTGTACATCACCAGGTAGAAACGCAGGCCCTGCCACAGTGTCGATACGCCGAGCGCGATGACAAACAGCGCGGCGAGCTTCTGCAGGCCGCCGCGCAGCTTCGGCCCGAGTTTGCCGAAGAGCACCGAAGCAAACAGCATCGAGGGCAAGGTGCCGGCGCCGAAGGCCAGCATCAGCAGCATGCCTTCGGGCGGCGTCGACGCGGTGGTGGCCTTGACCGCCATGGCCATGGTCATCGAGCAGGGCATCAGGCCGTTGATCGCGCCGCTGATGGCGGCACCGAGCACCGGGCCTTTCTGCGAGGCCGTAGCGAATTGCCGGCTCAGCCAGGCCATCGGCGCGAAACCGTAAGTGTTACGGATCGGCGAGACGCCGAGCAGGTCGAGGCCGAGCAGGATCACGATGGCGCCGGCAAAAATCTGCAGCACGCCCTGCGCCAGACCCGTCATGCCGCTGGCGACCAGCACCGTGCCGAGCAGCGCGGCGATCAGGCCGACGCCGGCGTAAATGGCGATGCGCGAGGCGTGATAGGCGGCGTAGGGCCAGGGGCCTTTCGCCTGCAGCTTCATGAAGCAGCCCGAGACCAGCCCGCCGCACATCCCGATGCAATGGCCGCTGCCGAGGATGCCGACCATGAAGGCGGCCCAGTAGGAAAACTCGGCGATGTGCGCGTGCTGGCTGTGGTCCACCCGGCTACTTCTGCAGCCGCAAGGAGTTGGTCACCACCGAGACCGAACTCATCGCCATCGCCGCCGCGGCGATCATCGGGTTCAGCCGCCCGGCGGCCGCGACGGGAATGGCGACGACGTTGTAACCCAGCGCCCAGAACAGGTTCTGGCGGATGATGCCCATGGTCCGGCGCGAAAGTTCGATGCCGCCGGCGACGCGCGCGATGTCGCCGCCGACCAGGGTGATGTCGGCCGATTCGACCGCGATGTCGGCGCCGCCGCCGATGGCGAAGCCGACGTCGGCCGCGGCCAGCGCCGGCGCGTCGTTGATGCCGTCGCCGATCATGCCGACGCGGCGGCCGTCGCGCTGCAGGCTGCGCACCAGTTCCAGCTTGTCGCCCGGCGTGGCGCGGGCGATGACGCGATCGATGCCGACCTGGCGCGCGATGTGGTTGGCGACCGCCTCGACGTCACCCGTCGCCATGACGGTTTGCAGGCCCAGGCGGTGCAGCAGCGCGATGGCTTCCCTGGCGCCGGGGCGTGCCTGGTCGGCGATGGCGAAAAGCGCGACGCAGGTGCCGTCGATGGCCACATACACGGGCGTCTTGCCCTGCGCGGCCCAGGCCTGCGCCTGATCCAGTTGCGCACCGTAGTCGACGCCCGCGGCATCGAGCAGCGCGGTGTTGCCCACCAGGATTTCGTTGTGCTCATCCGTCAGCGCACGCACGCCGCGGCCAGGCGATGCGGCGAAATCAAGAGTCGGCGCCGGCGACACGGCGCGGGCGCGGCACCAGGCGCTGATGGCGCGGGCCAGGAAGTGCTCCGAGTGCGCCTCGACGCCGGCGACCAGCGCCAGGATACGGACTTCGTCCTGCCCTTCGAGCAGCAGGAAATCCGTCACCGCCGGCTTGCCCTCGGTGATGGTCCCGGTCTTGTCGAACACCAGGGTATTCAGCGTCGCCGCCGTTTCCAGCGCTTCGCCGTTCCTGATGTAGATGCCGCGCCGCGCCGCCTGCCCGGTGCCGACCATGATCGCGGTCGGCGTCGCCAGCCCGAGCGCGCAGGGACAGGCGATCAGCAGCACCGCCACCGAGTGCGCCAGCGCGCGCGAGGCCGGATGCCCGGCCAGCAGCCAGCCGGCCAGCGTCAGGCCGCCGATGCCGGCCACCGCCGGCACGAAACGCGCCGAAATGCGGTCGGCGAGCTTCTGCACCGGCAGCTTGGCGCCCTGCGCATGATCGACCAGCTTGACGATGCCCGACAGCACGGTGTCGCCGCCGACCGCCGTGACGCGCAGGATGAAGCCGCCGTTGCCATTCAAACAGCCGCCGGTCACGGCATCGCCGATGCCCTTCGATACCGGCAGCGATTCGCCGGTGAGCATGGACTCGTCGAGGCTGGAGCCGCCCTCTTCCACCACGCCGTCCGTCGGCACCTTGTCGCCGGGACGCACGCGCAGGCGGTCACCGATTTGCACGTCCTCGATGGCGACGGTTTCATCGCCGTTCGCACCGACACGGATTGCCGTTTCCGGCTGCAGTTCGATCAGTTTGCGGATCGCCTCGGAGGCCTTGCCCTTGGCGCGTTCCTCCATGTAGCGGCCGCCCAGCACGAAGGCGACGATGGCCGCCGCCGATTCGAAATAGACGTGGTGATGCGGCCGCATGACGCCCGGCAGGCTGTAGAGATACGCCGCGCCTGCGCCCATGCTGATCAGCGTGTCCATGTTGGCTTCGCGCTGTTTGGCGAGAGACCAGGCCTTCCTGAAGATCTCGCTGCCGCTGCCGAACACCACGGCGGTGGACAAGCCGAGCTCCAGCACACGCAGTACCGGCGATCGATGCATCAGCATGCCGGAGACCATCACCGGCGCGGTCAGCAGGGCCGCATGCAGCAGGCGTTTCTTCGCATCGGCCAGCCGCGCCTTTTCGCGCTCGACGATCAGGCGGCGCTGCGCCAGCGTGTCCATCGGCCGCGCCTCGTAGCCGAGTTTTTTGACCGAAGCGAAGAGTTCCTCGCGCGGCAGATGGCCCTTGACCATGACCGTGCCGGCGGCAAAATTCACCGTCGCCGAATCGACGCGCGGATCGCGCTGCAGCTTCATCTCGATCAGCAATGCGCAGGAGGCGCAGGTCATGCCTTCGAGCGCGGCATTGCACTCCTGCGCCGGGCCGTCGATCACCGTCGCGACACCGGGCGTCGCTACAAGAGTCGGCGCTGGTGACACGGCGATATTGCCGATCACCGCATCGACCACGGCCAGCAGGCGCTCTTCGGACGCTTGCGCCGGATCGTAATGCAGCGTCACCGAACCGATCTGCGCCACGGCCCGCACGTCCTTCACCGCGCCGTGCTTCCTCAGCAGGATTTCGAGGATGTAGCAGCGCTCCGGCTGCTTGATCAGCGCCGGCGCGACGAGGCGAATGCGGCGCGAGAGCCGATGAACGACGCGCAAGTTTTTCATGGCTGTGCGGCAGGCACCGGCTTCGCCGCTTCGGCCGCAATCGACTTGCGATAGCGCACCAGCAGGAACATCAGGTAGAAAATGGTCAGCCAGGCATTGGCATGCTTGACCGGGTCTTTCAGCCAGCGCTGGCTGATGAGTTCCCAATGCACCTTGACCAGGTAAAAGGCAACCAGGTCGTTGAGAAAATTGATGATCGCCTTTTCCGTCAGCGCATTGGCCAGCATGGGCTCCAGCTTCGCCTGCCAGCTGCCGGGAGCGGCCTTTGGCCGGCGCAGGGCCTCGATGCGGCGACGCAGTTGGCCGAAGGCGCGCCGGGCCTGGCGCGCGGTATCACGCAGCGCGGGCGCCACCCGCTCGACCAGGGGCGCGGCCGCATGTGTCGGCCCGCTGCCGCGCGCCTCCCCTTCCGGCAGCGCGTGCAGGCAGCCCCTGAGCGCCCGCGCCACGTCGGCAGCCGTGCACACATGGGCGTCATAGCTCACCACCAGACGGCGCGGCGCGGTGTAGAAAGTCACGCGATATATGCCCGCCACTTTCCGCAGAACGGCGTCGACCGCAACGACGCTTGCCGGCCGGCAGATCTCGGCCGGCAGTTCGAGCCGCAGGTAACCCGCCTCGCGATGGCGGACGATGATGCGTCGCGCCAGATCGTCGGCATTCATGACGAACGGCTCAGGCCTGGGCGTCGGGACTCGGCTCGGCCGGAGCGGCCGGAGCGGACGGAGCGGACGGAGCGGAAGCGGCCTGCGCTTCGGTTTCCTTAGCCTCCGCCACCAGGTCGTCGAGGTTCTCGCGCTGCTGCATCACGAAATCCTTGCCCATGCCGATGGCTTTGGAGATGGCCAGCACGACTTCCTTCTCGTGCTTGTGCAGCAGGTAGCCGGCCGCGAGGCCGCCGGCGATGCCGCCCGCCAGCAACAGCAGCGGATTGCGCAACAGGCCCTGGCCGACCAGCGCGCGGGTCGCGGCATAGCCGGTGGCGGCCACCATGGCACCCTTGGCCACCGGGTGGCCCATCATGCCCATGCCCTGCCCCATCGTGTGCGACACCTGTTTCATCATCTCTTCGTTCATCATTTTGGTCTCCTTCGAATACCTGCCTGTCAATTATCGGCACTATGCCCGGGTGATTCTTTGATCTGGTGCAACATCTGGTAAATCCCCCTGCAGCCTTCGCAGCAGAAGGCGAAGGTCTTTTCCGGCGTCGGCAGCACGAAAGGCCTGGTCCCGACCGGCAGGCTGCACAGGTCGCAGGGCGCCTCGGGGTCCCAGGCTGTGGTCATTTGAGAGCTTCCAGGGCGGCGCGCTCGAAGCTTGCCTCGTCGGCCTCGCCGATCAGCTTGGCCCGCACCACGCCTTTGGCGTCGACGAAGTAGGTCGTGGGCAGGCCGACCACGCCATAGCGTTTGGCGATTGCCGAGTTCTCGTCCATCAGCGCCGGATAGCTGACGCCGAGCTTTTTCATGAATTCGACGACGGTCTTTTTGTCCTGTCCGGCATTGATGGCGATGACATCCAGGCCGCGCGGCTTGAGACGCTGGTAGACCTTCTCGATATCCTTCATCTCGCCTTCGCAATACTTGCACCAGTCGGCCCAGAAACGGATCACCAGCGGCTTGCCGGCCCAGGCGACGGGAAACTGTGCGGGCATGCCGTCGGCGCGAACCGTCTGGAAACCTGGCGCGACGTCGCCGATATTGAGTTTCGCCGGCGGCTTGTCGCCGCCGCAGGCGGCAAGCGTCAGCACGAGAACGGCCGCAAGAATAAGTCGCATCAGTGCTCCAGAAGTATCAGCCGGGACTGCCAGATCATTGCAGTGGCGATCACGGCGGTCAAGGCGAAACCGTTGGCGGCGATAGCGGCAAGAGTGCGCGAGAAGCCCGGCACGATTTCGCGCAAGCTGGCGATGCGGGCAAAGGGCTGAATCGCGCCTGCCGCGAGGCCGGCCGCCGTGGCGGCGAACAGGGGCACATAGAGCCAGTAGCCCTGGTAGCCGTATTCGGGCTTGAGGATGCAGAACGGGCAGTGGTGATGCGGGTGCTCGTAGATGTAGAGCGAAACGAAGGACAGGATGCCGGCGATGGTAGCGGCGAAGCCGACGGCACTGGCTGCCGCGAGGGCGTAGGCACTGATCCGTCCGCGACCGTAACCGTGCCATGCCGCCAGGCCGATGATGGCGCCGAGGCTGCCGTAGAACAGCCACATCGCCGGCAGCGGCGCCAGGGCCGAGGCTTCGGCCGCCAGCGTCGGGCTGCCCTCGGAGAACAGGCTGCCGCAGCAGGAGGTGATGACATCGGCCCTGAGGCCGAGAAAATATTGCAGCTCGATCCAGCCGCTCGCGATCAGCAGCGGCGCCAGCAGAAGCAGCAGCGCGTACTTGATGCGCACCAGCGGGTAGTCGCGGGCGCGGCTGTCGACGTGGTTGATCGCCAGCCACATCGCGGCGAGGAAGAACACGCCGATCTTGGCGTTGAGCGCCGGGAAGCCGAAGGCATTGACGTTAAGCGTGCCCACCGCGCACATGGCGCCGACGAACATGCCCGACATCTTCTCGGCATTAAAAACGAACAGCAGCACGGCGGCGAGCTGCAGCGCGAGGACGAAGGTCAGCAGCGTCGAGAACAGGTAGGTGCGGCGCTCCAGTTGCAACTGGCGCTCGCTGCCGCTGCGGATGTCCCAGCGCCGGATCACTTCCAGCGCGAAAGGCGCACTCGCCACCAGCGCCAGCACGCACAAGGCGGAGGCCAGCAGCAGGGCGATGATGGCGGGCTGGAACAACATGGCTAGTTGTCATTCATGCTGAAATTCGTCATCCCGGCGAAGGCCGGGATCCAGGAACGTACTGGGTTCCGGCGTCCGCCGGAACGACGGGGTGGTAGTTTGATTCATCCTAAAAACCTCATTTGACACAGAGAACACGGAGAAAAGCACAGAGAGCACAGAGAGTTGGATTGCGTTGAGGACTCTCCTATCGGGTGAGCCAAGGCTTTTTCTCCGTGCCCTCTGTGGCTCTGTGTTCTCTGTGTTGAAAGCGGTTGCAATTGCGGTTTTTAGGTTCATCACTATTTCGACCATCAGTGCTCGTCGATCAGCTTGCCGTCGCGCATGTCGATCACCCGCTGCACGACGTCGGAGTCGACCACCAGCGGATCGTGGCTGGTGAGCAGGATGGTGCGGCCCTGATCGGCGAGGCCCTCCAGAATGCCCATGAATTCCTTGGCAAGGTGGGTGTCGAGGTTGGCGGTCGGCTCGTCGGCGATCACCAGTTCGGGGTCGTTGATCAGCGCGCGGCAGATCGCGACGCGCTGCTGTTCGCCGCCGGAAAGCCATTCCACCCTGGCGTGGCGCCGGTGGCCGAGCTTGAGGCCGGCGAGTAATTCCTCGGCACGCTCCAGCAATTCGCGACGCGGGCGTCCGGTCGGGTAGGCCGGCAGGATGATGTTGTCCAGCGCCGACAGACCCTTGATCAGGTTGAACTGCTGGAAGATGAAGCCGAAGCGCTGGCGGCGGATCCCGGTCAGGAAGGGCTCGGGCAGGCCCGAGATGTCCTCGCCCTCCAGGCGCACCCGGCCCTCGGTCGGCCGCGCCAGGCAGCCGACGATGGTCAGCAGGGTGGTCTTGCCCGAGCCGCTGGGGCCGCGCAAGGCGGTGACCTTGTTGGCCTCGATGCTCAGATCGATGCCGTCGAGTGCCCAATACTCGTTGTCCCGGCCCTGGTTGAAGGCCTTGCGGATGGAACTCAACTCGATCATGGCGTCCCCGCCGGGCCGCCCCAAGGGGACGGCAAGCCAAAAACACGGAAGCCGCGCAGCGGCTGAACCGTTGTCGCCCCCGCCCGTGGGGCGGGGGTTGGGGGGTGGGTCGTCATGACCGCATCACCGAATCCGGATCGGTAATCGCTGCCTTCCAGATCGGCACCAGCACCGCCGCGGCGTAGGGCACGACGGTGAAGAAGAACAGCGTCGCCACCTGCACGCCGTCGATGTGCGGCGTCAGCTGGAAGCGCGGATAGAGCACCGCCCAGCCCTTCAGCACCGGCTCGAACAGCGAGGCGGCGAAGTGGAAGACATGCACGTAGGCGGCGACGAAACCGATCAGGAAGGCCGTCAGCGAAATCAGCAGGCCTTCCCAGAATTTCATCTTGATCACGTCGCCGGTTTCCCAGCCGATCGCCTTCAGTATCCCGATCTCGCGCTTCTCCTCGGCCGAGAGGCCCGAAGCCTTTTCCCAGGCGAGGATGCCGAAGGCCAGGATGGCGGCGGAAAGCAGCGCCAGCACGATGCCTTCGCGCCAGTCGAAGATCGAGGCATAGGTGCGCAGCACTTCGTCGCGCAGGATGGGCCGCGCGTCGGGCAAGGCCGCGGCCAGCTTCACGGCGACATTGCGCACCTCCTGCGGATTGGCGACCGAGAGCGCGATGTCGGTGTAATGCCCCGCCGGAAAGTCGAAAAAAGCCCGGAAGTTCTGCTCGCTCATCAGCACCAGGTCGGCGCTGACCAGCTCGGACGCCTGCGGCAGCACGTCGGCGACGACGAAGGTGTGCAGCTTGCCCGAGTAGGAACGGAAGGAAATGCCGTTGTTCCTGGCCAGTCCGCGCGAGCGTTCCAGCGCCGGGCCGACGATGATCTCGCCGACCGCCGGCGGATTCTCGGCCGGCACCATGAAAGTGTAGTTGGCCCTGGTCACCGCGTCGTAGTAGTAGCCCCAGAGGCGGCCTTCCATTTTCTGCACGCCGCGCAATCCACCAATTTGGCCGATCTTTTCCATGTAGCCGGGCGGAATCAGGTCGTGGCGGCCGGCCACCATGCGCTGCACGATCACCTCGGGCGAAGCCGCCAGCACGCGGGCCGCCTCCTGGCGCAGGGCGTGGGTGTAGAGCGTCACCGAAGCCAGCATGAACACCAGCAGGGTATAAACCGCCAGCAGGCCGAGGTTGCGCGTCTTGCGCCGCGCCAGCGAAGCCAGCGTGAAGTCGATCAGGTAGCGCTGCTTGGCCAGCCAGAGCTTCATTTCGCGACTTCCGCTGCGGGTGTCGCCGTCCCGTCAGCGCCGACTCTTGAATAGCTTTGCACCAGACCCGGCGGCGGTCCGATCAGCGAGCCGGTGGGGAAGTGCTCGAGCGCCATTGGATGATCCTGGAAGGCCGAATGCAGGTCGGCCTGCGAGGGATGGCGCGTGTAGCGGGCCTCGGTGAATAGCGCGAGGTCGGTCAGGCGCAATTGCGCAACGAGGCGCGTGCGTTCGGCCTCGTCCGCTCCCGCCGCGGTGCGCAGGCGCGCGGCATCGACGAAGCACAGCGCGAAGGCGCCGATTCCGGCGAGCAGCAGGACCATGGCGCGATCGGCCGGACGCATCACAGCAGCTTGCGCACGGCCGCCACCACCTTGTCGGTGGGGATGCCCAGCGGCAGCAGTTCCATGAGTTTTCCGTCCGACCCGACCACATAGGTTTGCGAACTGTGATCCACGGCATAAGTTCCGTCGGGCCGCGTCGGCTGGCGCTGATAGCCGGCACCGAAGGATTTCGCGATGGCGGCGGTTTCTGCGGGCGTCCCCACCGCACCGATCATCGCCGGATGGAAGTAGGCGACGTAATCCTTGAGGCCGGCCGGCGTATCGCGCTCGGGGTCGACCGAGACCATGATCATCCGCGTCCTCGTCCTCTCGGCCGGGGTCAGGGCATTGAGCGCCGCCGCACCCGCCGCCATCGACATCGGGCAGATGTCGGGACAATTGACGTAGCCGAAATAGATCAGCAGCACATTGCCGCGCAGCGCCTTCGTGTCGACCGGTCCGGCCGCGCTTTGCAGGACGAAGTCGCCGCCGTCAGGGCGCGCGACAAGCACCCGTTCGCCCATGCCGGAATCCGGGCAGGCAGAAAGCAACATGGCGGCCAGAATCAGAACGAGGCCACCCAGGAACGAACTTTTCGTTTTCATATCATTCATGCCCCGGCACCCGACAAGGCCGGCGGGACACGCGACTCACGCAGGCATACCCCGGCATACGCCAGCCGCAATGGCCGGCCCCGAAGAAACGGAGGAACGCCGCCGGCTAGACGCGATTGGCGGCGCGCATCAAGGCGCCGCGCAGTGCGATCGTCAGGCTGGAGCCGAGGCCGATGCGTTGCGCCACCGCCGGCAGGATGATCAGGGAAGCGAGGGCGAAACCCGCGCCGAGCAGCAGCGATCCCATCTCGCTCTTGTCGACCGCCGTATCCTGTAGGTTCTGTGTCATCAGGCATCTCCCTCAATTCGATTCGCGTGTGGGAATCATAAAACGTCGCACTCGCAGCGCCCTGCGACATAGTGTCGCAGTTGGGGTCAATCGACGCCCTTCTTGATCGGCATCAAGCGATGCCGATCTCCTCGTCGCCGAGGTAGCAGCCCGGGTCTTCCGACCACGGATCGCCGGTCATCTGCTGGGCGCGCACGCGCGTGTTGCCGCCGCAGATGTCGAAATGGATGCAGGCGCCGCAGCGCCCGCCGACCTTGCGCGGATGCGCCTTGAGGCCGGCCATCAACGGATCGGAGGTATCCGTCCAGATCTCGGCGAAGCCGCGCTCGCGCAGGTTGCCCAGATTGTGATGCCACCACATGGTGTCGGGGTGCACGTTGCCCAGGTTGTCGATGTTGGCGACATTCACACCGCTGGAATTGCCGCCCCACTGCGCGAGCTTCTTGCGGATGTGCTCGACCTTCTCCGGGAAACGCCGCTGCAGCCAGGTGAGCAGATAGACGCCGTCGGCATCGTTGTTGCCCGTGGTGAATTCCTTGACCAGGCCGCGCTCCTGATAGCTCCAGCAGGTGTCGAACAGCAGGTCCATGGCGTTGCGCGTCATCTGGTGCAGGGCGTCGTCCTTGCGGTTCTTGTTGCCGCGCCCGGCGTAATTCAGGTGCGAGAAGTAGAAGCGGTCGATGCCCTCGTCCTCGACCAGCCTGAGCAGGCCGGGCAGGTCCTGGAAATTGTCCTGCGTCATCGTGAAGCGCACGCCGACTTTCAGGCCCGCATCGCGGCACAGGCGGATGCCGGCCAGCGACAGGTCGAAGGCGCCTTCTTTGCGGCGGAACTTGTCGTGCGTGGCGCCCAGGCCGTCGAGGCTGACGCCGACGTAGTCGTAACCGATTTCCCTGATGCGCTCGAACATCGGCCGGTCTATCAGCGTGCCGTTCGAGGACAGCGCGGTATAGAAACCCATCTGCTTCGAGCGCGCCGAAATCTCGAAAATGTCCGGCCGCAAGAGCGGCTCGCCGCCCGAGAGGATCAATGCCGGAACCTTGAATGCCTTGAGCTGGTCCATGACACGGAACACTTCGTCGGTGCTCAACTCGCCGGCAAAGTCCTTGTCGGCAGAGATGGAATAGCAATGTTTGCAGGTCAGGTTGCAACGGCGGATCAGGTTCCAGATCACCACCGGGCCGGGCGGTTTTCTTGTCGGCCCGATCGGTGTCGGCGCGGCGATTTCCTGCATGAATTGGGAGATTCTGAACATGGCGATATTAGGCGCACCGGGTGTGCCGGACGCTTTGATGCCCGTCAAGTCGCGGGCAGGAAATTCTATGCCCGGCCGCGGCAGAATTACCGCGCACGGAGTACTATTTCCGTTCCCGATAACCGTGATGCCAGTAATGAATTCCTTTGTCAGAAGCCTCCGCAAGCTTGCCGTTCTGCTCGCCTGCAGCCTCCCCTTCAGTTCGCATGCCGCCGCGGAGCCGACGCTGGGCATGAACGAGCAACCGATCCATGATGCCGCCCGCATGGGCACGCGGCAGGAAGTCGAGGCGATCCTCAAGTCTGCGCCGCAGGCGCGCGACGCCCGCACCCCGCTGGGCATCACGCCGCTCCATTACGCGGCGATGAACACCGACAGCGGCCCGCTCCAGGCGCTGCTGGCCGCCGGCGCCGCGGTCAATGCCCGCGACGGCGAGGGCCGCACGCCGCTGCACATGGCGGCATTTTCGACACGCACCGCGAACGGCAAACTGCTGCTGCAGGCCGGCGCCGATCCGACCCTGAAGACCGATGCCGGCCGCGATGCCCTGAGCATGGCGCGCAAGGTCCGTGCCGACGAACTGGCCGGCGAGATGTCGCTGTGGATACTCAAGGGTTGCAAGCCGGGCAAGCCGTGCTGAGCAGGCTGCTCGCGCTGCTGCTCGCGGCAGCCGCCACAGTGCCGGCCCATGCCGGGGGTGCGGCACTGCCGCCGGTCGTCGTCTATGCCCCCAGCCCCTGCCTGGCCTGCATCGACTGGGCCGACCACCTGCGCCAGAACGGCTTCGAAGTCAGCATCGAGGAAACACCGATTGCCGGCATGCCGAAACTCAAGCGCTGGCTCAACGTGCCGGCGGAACTCGAATCGGTGCACACCTCCAGGGTGGCCGGCTATTTCATCGAAGGCCACGTCCCGGCCGAAGACATCAAGCTGCTGCTCAAAGAAAAGCCGCGCGCCCGTGGCCTCGCCGTGCCGGGCCTGCCACGCGGCGCACCGGGACGCGAAGTCTCCAACCCCTTCTGCGAAACCGCCTGCACCATCCTCGACAACGCCAGCCAGGAGCGCGAAGTGCGGCGCGAGGCATTCAACACGCTGCTGGTCGGGCCGGACGGCAAGACCAGCGTCTTCGCTCGCCACTGACGGCCATACAATAAGGTCGCGATGCCTGTTTCGGGAGCCGACTTGAAATACTGCCGTGGAGGAGGGTTTCCGGTGAAGCGCACGATCCTGTCCCTGTTTTTCCTGGCGGCGTCCGTCGCGGCCATGCCCGCGTCAGGCGTCACGATTGAAAAGACGACGGTCCGTTCCGGCGACGTCGATGTCCCCGTGGAGATAGCCGTGCCGGCCGGCAAGGGTCCGTTCCCGCCCGTGCTGTTCATCCATGCCAAGCGCGGCATCGACGAAAACGAGCAGAAGCACATCGCGGAACTGGCGGCCCAGGGCTTTCTGGTGGTGATGCCCGACTGGCAATCCGGGCGCATGATCGAGCGCTGGCCGGCGGAACACGACCCGGCGACCGAGGGCGACGTCGAAGCGGCGCTCGACCTCCTGCTCAAGCATCCGCAAGCCTGCCGTATGCCCGCCGGCATCGTCGGCCAGTCGCGCGGGCCCTATTACGCCCTGCGCCTCGCCGCGAAACGCGGCAAGAACATCGCCGCCATCGTCAGCTACTACGGCCACATGCAGAATCCCAACGCCCCCGAGCCCGACCAGCTGTTCCGCGTCGCGCCCGAGGTCATGCAGATCACCACGCCGCTGCTGCTGCTGATCGGCGAGCAGGATTTCGAACTGCGGCGCATGAGCAACGGCCGCGCCTTCTATGCGCTGTGGGAACGGGGCGTGCCGGTCGAACTGCAGGGCTACCCGCTGGCGCGCCGTGCCTTCGACTTCCGTCCCGACCAGACGCCCGAAGAAAAAATCGCCACCCGCCACGCCCGCCAGCGCACCCAGGAATGGCTGCAGCGCTGGATGAAGCTCGACGCGCAGAACCGCTGTCGCTGAACCGGCGTGGTTTGCCGCTGGCCCCGAAGATGACGGCGTTCGTCGCCCACGGCCCGCAGGCGCAGCGGATCCAGCCGGCCCCGCCAGAGACACAACTATTGGTGCCGGCAATCCGCAGTAACACGGGACAGTGCGACAAAACCGGCATTGACCAGTTTTCGTCCGGCGGGGATACTCCGCTCATGCGCCTGGAATCCCCGTTCTTTGATGTTGTGGCCAACAGGGGCCGGTAGCCGCGCCCGGCTCAGGCCTCGATGCCCTGCAGCGGCGGGCGCGGTATGCCCCGGGGCTCTGTCGGGCGAAAATATGTTTAACCGAGGAAAGCGTTGATGACATTGACAACCGTGCAATCGGATGTTCTGGTAGTCGGCGGAGGCCTGGCCGGCCTGGTCACCGCGATTGAGTGCCTGCGCGCGGGCCAAAGCGTGACGCTGGTGGACCGCGATACGCCGGAGCGCCTGGGCGGCCTGGCGCTGTGGGCGTTTGGCGGCATGGCCCTGGTGGACACTCCCCTGCAACGGCGCATGAAACTCAAAGACTCGCCGGAAACAGCATTCAATGACTGGGTGCGTTTTGGCGAGTTGGGTGAAGGCGAGCACTGGCCCCGGCAATGGGCGCGTTACTACGTCGAGCATTCGCGTACGCAGGTCTATGACTGGGTAATCAACCACAAGCTGAAATTCATGCCGGCGGTGAACTGGGTCGAGCGCGGCATGCAGGGTGATGGCAACTCCATGCCCCGCTACCACGTCATCTGGGGTACCGCGCAATACCTGATCCGGCGGATGATCGACGTTATGCACGAGGCCGACACCGGCAAGCGGCTCACGCTGCTCAGTCGCCACAGCATTACCGCGCTGGATTCACAAAATGGTGTGATCACGGGTGCCAGCGGCGTCAACGACACCACCGGTGAAGAGCTTCGATTCCGCGCGCAAGCGATGGTGCTGGCGATGGGTGGCATCAACGGGAGCCACGCGCAAGCGAGGGCCAACTGGGTAGCGGGCCGCCCGATGCCCGCGACCATGCTCAACGGTGCCCACCCTTTTGCCGATGGCAAGCTGCACCATTTGGCGGCCGGCCTGGGCGGTCGAATTACCCACGCCGGCGAGATGTGGAACTACGCCGCCGGTTTTCCGCACCCGCATCCACATTTCGAGGGGCACGGGCTCTCCGCCATCCCCTGCAAGTCCGCCCTGTGGCTGGATCACACCGGGCGGCGCATTGGTCCGCAGCCGCTGGTCACGGGGTTCGATACTCATGATCTGTGCCAGCGCGTGGCGGCACTGGAAAAGCCGATTACCTGGCAACTCATGAACTGGCGCATCGCCGCCAAAGAGTTCGCCATTTCGGGCGCCGAGTACAACCAGCGCATCCGCGACAGGCAGTTTCCCCAGCTTCTGAAAGAAACACTCTTCGGCAACCACCGCTTGCTCAGGCAAATTGCGGCCGAGAGCAAATACTTCCTGGTGGACGCCACGCTGGCCGGACTGACCGAAAAGATGAATGCGCTGGCCGGCACCAGGGATGTGCTGCCCGGCGTGTTGCAGCAGACCGCCGATGCCTTTGATGCCAACTTCATGCGCGGCAACACGCTGGTCAACGACGACCAGATTCGCCGGATTGAACACGCCCGCCACTGGGGACCGGACAAGCTGCGCACCTGCAAGCCGGCGCCCTTGCAGATGCGGGGTGCCGGTCCGTTCATCGCGATCCAGATGCAACTCATTACCCGCAAGAGCCTGGGCGGGCTGCAGACCGATTTGCAGAGCCGGGTGCTCGATGGCGCCGGCCAGCCGATACCGGGCCTCTACTGCGTCGGCGAGGCGGCGGGCTTTGGCGGCGGCGGTGCCAGCGGCAAGCGCTCGCTGGAAGGGACTTTCCTGCCCGGCTGCATCCTTACCGCGCGCTCGGCGGCGCGCTCCATCAACGCGGGCCGCGGCCTCTGAAGCCCGCGCTCGCGCCAGCAACCGATCCTGACAACGCGGAGACCACGATGCCCAACGGCGCCCATGCCCTGATCCGAACCCTTGTCGATGCGGGCATCGACACCTGCTTTACCAACCCCGGCACGTCCGAGATGCACTTCGTGGCCGCGCTCGACACGGTGCCCGAAATGCGCGCCGTGCTCGCACTGTTCGAGGGCGTGGCCACCGGTGCCGCCGACGGCTACGCCCGCATGGCCGACAAGCCCGCCGCCACGCTGCTGCACCTGGGTTGCGGCCTGGGCAACGGCCTGGCCAACCTGCACAACGCGCGCAAGGGCAAAGTGCCCGTACTCAACATCGTGGGCGACCACGCCACCCACCACACGCAGTACGACGCCCAACTGCAGTCGGACATCGAAACCGTGGCCCGCAACGTCTCGTCGTGGGTGCGCACTTCGCAGAGCACGGCGGCGCTGTGTCGCGACGCGGTCGACGCCATTGCGGCATGCATGGGCCCGCCCGGCCAGGTGGCCACGCTCATATTGCCGGCCGACGTCTCGTGGGGCGAAGGTGGCGTGCCCATGCCGCCACCGAAAATCTCTTCCCCGTCCGCGGCGGAGGACGCCACGGTGGCGGCCATCGCCCAGGCCTTGCAGGGTGAAGGCAAAAAGGCCATCCTGCTTGGCGGGCGCGCGCTGCGCGCCCCCGCGCTGATGGCCGTGGCCCGCATCGCCGCACGCACCGGCGCCAAACTGTTTGCCGAGGTATTCCCCGCGCGCATCGAACGCGGCGCCGGACTGCCTTCCGTCGAGCGCATTGCCTACCTGGCCGAACTGGCCTCGGTGCAGTTGGCCGGCCTGGACCACCTCATCTTGGTCGATGCCAAGGCGCCCGTCTCGTTCTTCGCCTATCCCGGCAAGAAAAGCTACCTGGTCCCCGACGCTTGCCGACTGCAAGAGCTGGCATCGTCCACGCAGGACGTGATGGCCAGCCTGGAGAAGCTGTCCACGGCCGTAGCGGCCGGGCAGGCCACACCCGTGCTGCAGTTGCCCAAGCGTCCCGGCCGCCCCCGCGGCAAATTCACCGCCGACAAGGTGTGCAAGGCCATCGGAGACCTGCTGCCGGAAAACGCGATCATCGTCGATGAAGCACAGACCTCGGGCATCATGTTGCCGATGTACACGGCCGGCGCGCCCCGCCACGACGTGCTCACACTCACCGGCGGCGCCATCGGCCAGGGTCTGCCCAACGCCGTGGGCGCCGCGATTGCTTGCCCGGAGCGCAAGGTGATTGCACTGGCCGGCGACGGTTCGGCGATGTACAGCTTTCAGGCCTTGTGGACCATGGCCCGTGAAAAGCTCGACGTCATCTCCATCGTCTTCGCCAACCGCTCCTATGCCATCCTCAACGTCGAACTGCAACGGGTGGGGGCTGTCGGTGCCGGCGACAAGGCCAGGGCCCAGCTCGACCTGGGAAATCCTGCGCTGGACTTCGTGCGTCTGGGCGAAGGCATGGGCGTGTCCTCGCGTCGCACCACCACTACCGAAGAATTTCTGGCCGCCTTCGAGCACGCATTGCGCACCCCGGGCCCCCACCTGATCGAGGCTGTCGTGCCGCCCACCCTGGCCGGACTGAAGCTGCGCGTGCTGCCGCACCTGCTGCAATCGCTGGCCAAGCTGCCGCAGCCGATTGCACGCGCCATCAAGCGCGGCATTGCGCCCTGAAACCCGCCGTTGCCGCCGTTCCGCCGGCTGGTGCTGGTATTGCGCTGGCGTCTCACGGGGAGGCCAGCCCGAATGGCCGACCCATGGAGCGAAGAGCCGCTGGTCCAACGCGAACTTGGAAGTCTCGTTCAAGAACCACTATCGAGAAGCGTATTCAGCGAGTGACCGGTCTGGAGCAACTTAGCCAGTGTCTGCTTCGGCCGATCAATCGCCGTCCCGCCAGCGCCGACTTTTCGCACGCGGCGCAACGCCTGCTCAGGCCGGTTCCACCCCTCACCACGGCCCGTTCGGGCACCCGGGCCGCGTCGCCCCGGGGTGAGCCTCAGTCACCCGCCCCGTCCGTTCCAAGAAACTCTTCGGTCAGGCCGCGCGCCCAGGCCGCATCCTCGTCGCGCGGCTGGCGTTCTTCCACCTGGCGCAGGGTCTGGGCGACGAGGCCGTCGCCGCGGCGGCGGTAGCTCGCCTCGATGCGCATGGCCTGCGCCGGGTCGAGCTCGGTGAAGACGTGGCAGATGCTCTCCGGCAGCGCCGGCGCCGCGGGCTTGCCCGCGGCCTGCGCGGCGATCGCCGCCGCCGCGGCCTGGCCCTGGCGCACCGCCATGTGGGCGCTCTTGGGGTAGTGGCCGAACAGCGGCGAGACCGTGCCGACCATGTCGCCCACCGGGTACACGCGCGGATCGCCCGGCGCGTGCAGCGCAAACGGGTCCAGCGCCACCCAGCGGCCGGGCTTGCCGTCGGCGCCGCTTTCCAGCAGGCCGGCCTGCTGCGCCAGGCGCCCGGCGCGCTGCGGCGGGATGATGATGGCGTCGTCGAAGCGCAGCTCGTCGAATTCGGTGCGCAGCACGCGGGCGAAGGGGTCGAGCGACTTCACCGTGGCGTGGGTCAGGTGGCGGATGCGATCCGGGTAACGATCGGCAAACGTGCGGTTGAAGCGCGCCATGCCGCCGCCGGCGTCGACCAGGGTCAGGCGCCCGGGGATGCCGCGCGCCTTGAGCCACCAGGCGATCATCAGCGCGCGCTCATAGGGCGCCGGCGGGCAGCGCAGCGGGCCGGGGGGCACGGTCATCAGCAGTTCGCCGCCCTTGAAGTCTTCCAGCTTGCGCCGCAGGGGGTCGAGTTCGGCGGCGACGAAGCCGGCCGGGTAGAGGCGGCGCGTGGCCTCGATGGCGCGCGCGTCATCATTCAGCCAGGGCGCGTAGTCGAAGTCGATGCCGGTGGCGAGCACCAGCCAGTCGTAGCCGAGCTCGCCTTGCGCGGTGAGCACGCGGCGCCGTTCGCGGTCGATCGCCGCCACCTCGGCGCGCAGCAGGCGCCAGCCCTGGGCAGCGCCGAGCGCGGCGAGATCGCGGCGCGGCGGCGGCACGGCGCGCCAGCCGACAAGCCAGGCATTCGACAGCGGCAACGAGCGGAACTCCGCCTCGCGTTCGACCAGCACCACTTCCAGCGCGGGCGCCAGGCGGCGCAGCCGGCTTGCCGCGGCCAGCCCGCCCCAGCCACCGCCGACGATGACGACGCGTCGTCCACCGGATGCCGGCAGCACCTCGGGAGCCGACTGGCCAAAGGAACGGGCGGCACCGAGCGCAGCGCCCGCAACGAGAAAGCGGCGGCGGCTGACCATGTGCCGGCCCGGGTGTCAGACCCTAGCGCCCGCCGTCGGCGCCCATCGCGGCGCGGATGCGCCGTGCGATTTCGGCGGCCGGCATGGCGTAGGCGAAGCGGGCCAGAAAGCGGCCCTGGGTGTCGAGCAGGACCATCCCGGCGGTGTGGTTCATGGTGTAGTTGCCCGCTTTCGCCCCGGGCTCGTGCACCTTCTCGTACCGGATGCGGAAGCTGTCGGCGGCCCGCCGCACCAGTTCCGGCGAGCCGGTCAGGCCGAGGATGCGCGCATCGAAGGCGGCGGTGTATTCGCGCAGGATCGCGCGGGTATCGCGTTCCGGGTCGACGGTGATGAAAATCGGCTGCAGGCGCTTCGCCTCGCTGCCGAGCAGTTCGAGCACCTGCTTGAATTCCAGCAGCGTGGTCGGGCAGACATCGGGACAGGAAACGAAACCGAAGGTAACGAGCTGGTAGCGGCCGCGAAAATCATCGATGGTCACCGCCCTGCCCTGCGGGTCCATCAGCAGGTAGCGCGGCTGCAGCGGCGCGACATCCTCCGGCGCCGGAGCATGGCGGGCAGCGGCGACCGGCTGGGCGAGTGCCGGGATGCCGGCGACGAACAGCGACGCGACGAACAGCACACCGGCCGTGCGGCAGCTCATGTCACTTCGCCGCCGGCGCGACAACCGGCAGCGTATCGGCAAGCCGCAGCGCCAGCTGGTTGAGGCGGTCGGTGAGGTGCATGGCATCGGGACAGGTGCCGGCCGCGCGCGTCTGCGCCAGGAAAGCCTCCTGCGTGGCTTCCTCGTAGGCTGCGCCGAAGCGTTGCGTCTTCGGCGCATGTGCCAGCATCAACTGCTTGGCACGGGCGGCAAGAGCGGCCTCGGAACAGGCCAGCGCCTGTCCGTTCACGCTGCCCAGGTCCTTGACGGCGGCCAGACCGGCTTCGGCGTCGGCGGCAAGGGTAAAAGTCGGCGCTGACAGTACGGCGATTGCGAGAGCAAGAACGAGTCGAAGTGGTTTCATGCGGGTTCCTTGGATGAGAGCTTGGATTGTAGGCTGAAGGAAAGCGGGTTACTTCATCCTGGGCGCCGGATCGCGCAGGACAAGGTGCGGCGAGGAAAACGGCGCCAGGCGTTCGAGGAAATCCAGCGTCTCCAGCACCGGCGAGCCGCGGAAGAAAGTGGCCAGCGGGGTTTCCATCCAGATGCGGTCGGCGAACAGGTAAACCTCGTGCGGCGTGTCGCCGATGCCGTCGCTGTTGCGGTCGAAGCCCTGGTAGTCGTCCCAGTAGTTGCCGCGCCAGACATTGGCGCTGCCGGCCCCCGGCGCGCTGATGCCGACCGTGGTGAGGTTGTTCTCGAAACGGTTGTCGAAGAAGCGGTGGCCGCCCTCCTCGCCGTAGAAGAACAGGCCGACGATGTTGTGGGCGAAGCGGTTGTTGCTTACCGTCAGCCTGCCCACGGACTCCGGCGGCGCGTCGACGCGCAGGCCGACCGAGCAGTGCAGCACCTCGTTGCCCTCGACCAGTGCGTCCTTGCTTTCCTTGAACACGATGCCCCCGCCGCCGGCCGTCAATGCATGGGCGACGTGGTTGCCGCGCAGCACCAGGTCCGGCGAATACAGCACGATGATGCCGGTGCCGGTGTCCGCGAGATGGTTGTTGGCGACGTGCAGCCGCGGCGAAAAAATGATGTGCATGCCGTAGCGGCCATCCTTGAAGCGGTTGCCGACGATGCGGTTGTCGGCGGAGTTGGCGAAGGTCAGGTCGCGCGCGCGACGGAAGCTGTTGTTCTCGACCACGTTGTGCCGGCTGTACCAGAGCCGGATGGCGTCACCGCGCATGCCCTGTTCCAGATCCTTGCCGATTACCCGGTTGCCGACGACGCGGGAGCGGTTCACCCGCTTGAGGTGGATGCCGAACAGCACGTCGTCGATTTCGTTTTCCTCGACGCGATGATCGTCGCCTTCGAGCAGGATTCCGGCGTCGATCCGGTCATGCGAATCGCCGCTGCCGGTCAGGCGCAGGCCGCGCAGCGTGACGCCGTTGGCGGCGACCGAAAGCACGGTGCTCTTGCCGTCGCCGCGGATCACGGCCCGGCGCCCGCCGTCGAGCGTCAGCGGGCGGCCGATGGTGGCCGGCCCGGCGTAGGTTCCCGGCGCGAGGCGCAGCGTGCCGCCGGCCGGCGTGGCGTCGATCAACGGTTGCAGCGGGATCGCCGGCGCCGCGAACGCCGGCAGGACGAGCAATGCGATCAGGCAGGCCGGCAGTTTCATCGGGCGGCGGCATTGATGCGCTCGCCGCCGGAATTCCGATCGATACCCCGCATCAGGATCACGAAGCCGATGGCGCCGAAATTCATCAGCAGCGCGTAAACCACGCTCGGCACCGCCATGGCCGGCGACTGCATGACGCCGGCGGCGATGAAAATTCCGAGACCGGCGTTCTGCAAGCCGCATTCCGTGGCGACCGCGATCCGGTCGCGACGCTGCAGGCCGCTGGCGTGCGCCATGGCGAAACCGGCCGCGATCGCCAGCAGGTTGAGCAGCATCGCCGCCGGCCCGATGCTGCCCAGGTTGGCCATCAGCACCTGACGCTGGCTGAAAAAGGTGGCCAGCACGATCAGCACGAACAGCGCGGTGGCCAGGCGACCCGCCGGTCGTTCCAGGCGCAGGGCCAGCGCCGGACGCCAGGCTTTGAGGCTCATGCCGAGCACCACCGGCACCGTGGTCAGCAGGAACACGCCGCGCACCATCTTCGCCAACGGGAAGTCCACGCCGACGGCCGCATGCATGAACCGCCCCATGGCCAGATCGACGACGAAAGGCACCGTGACGACCGCGGCGACGCTGGTCACCGCGGTCAGGGAGATCGACAGCGCGGTGTCGCCGCGAGCCAGGTGGGTCAGCAATCCGGAACTGACGCCGCCCGGACAGGCGGCCAGGATCATCAGGCCGACGGCCATCTCGGCCGGCAGGTTCCAGGTCAGTGCCAGCGCGAAGGCAAAGGCGGGAACCAGCAGCATTTGTCCGGCGAGGCCGACCAGCATGGCCCGGGGCCGGGTGAACACCCGCTTGAAATCATCGACCACCAGCGTCAGGCCGAGCGCGAACATGATGAAGGCCAGCGCCAGCGGCAGCAACAGCTCGACTACCGGCAGATTCACAGCAGCAATCCGATCGCGAGCAGCGCACCGAGAGAAAATCCGGCCTGTGCGGTTCCCGCCAGCAGGAGGTTGAGCTGCGGTCCGGGCTCGGTACGGTTCAGCCGGCGAATCAGCGAAACGGCGAAGGGCAGTGCCAGCAAGCCGAGCAGCGCACCCGGCATGCCGCGCCAGGCCAGCAGGGGCAGGACCGCGAACGGCAGCGACATCATCGCGGCATAGGCCAGGCGCGAGTTTTTGCGGCCCATCACGGCGGCCAGGGTACGCCGGCCGCTGCGCAGGTCGTCTTCCAGGTCCCGATAGTTATTCACCAGCAAAACCGCCGCCGCCGGCAGGCCGACCACGATCCCGGCCAGCCACGCATTCGCCGACCAGGTGCCAAGTTGCAGCCAGTGGCTGCCCGCCACGGCGACCAGGCCGAAAAATACCAGGACGAACAGTTCGCCCAGGGGCGTATGGGAAACCGGATGCCGCCCGCCGGAATACGACCAGCCGGCCAGGAGCGAGGCCATCCCCGCGACGAAAATCGGCCAGCCGCCGACCCCTACCAGATAGATGCCCAGCAGCAGGGCCAGGGCAAAGCTGATCGCGGCGGCGCGACGCACCGCCGCCGCGCTCGCCCAGCCGGCGGCGGTCACGCGCAGCGGACCGATGCGGTCGGGCTGGTCGGTGCCGCGCTCGAAATCGGCGGCATCGTTGTGCAGATTGGTGCCGACCTGGATCAGGATCGCGCAGCACAGTGCGGCCAGCATCGCCAGCCAGCCCGGCGCGGCACCCTCGGCCAGGGCCAGCGCGGTACCGACCAGAACCGGCGTGGCGGCAATGCTCAGCGTGCGCGGCCGGGTGGCGGTCCACCAGACGCGCCAGCCGGTCGGGGGTGCGGCAAAAACGGCGGGCGGCAGTTCAGGTCTCATGCGGGCAGGTTCCGAAATGAAGACAGGCAATGCCGAAGGATACATTCTCCCAATGCACGTCCCCGAAGCCAGATTCCTCCATGAGACGGGCGAATTCCCCCTGGCTGGGGAAGCGCCGGATCGATTCGACCAGGTACTGATAGGCCAGCGGTTCCCGCGCCACCAGCGCGCCGAGGCGCGGAATCACCAGAAACGAATAGAGGTCGTAGAACGGCGCCAGCCACGCCGCCGGTCGCGAAAATTCCAGGCAGACAAACCGGCCGCCGGGCTTCAGCACGCGTCTGATTTCCGTCAGGGCGAGCTGCATCCGGGTGGCGTTGCGCAGGCCGAAGGCAACGCTCAGCAGATCCACGCTGGCGTCGGCCAGGGGCAGTTTTTCGGCTTCGCCCGCCAGCCATGTCATGCCGGCGCTGCCCCGGATGCGTCCCGCCATCATCATCGGCAGGCTCGGATCGCAGACCACCACCTGGCGTCGTCCGTCGACCAGCAGGCGCGCCACGTCGCCCGTACCACCGGCGAGATCGACCACGACTCCGCCGGCTTCGGCAATACGTGCGGCCAGCTTGCGTTTCCACAGGCGATGGATGCCGAAGCTCATCAGGTCGTTCATCAGATCGTAGCGCGGCGCCACGGCACTGAAGACCCGGCTGATGCGCTGCCGCCGCTCGGCGGCAGTCACGGACTGGTTGCCAAAGCTGCCATCGAGTCGGTTTTTTTGCTGCATCGCCGCCTTGCGTTTCAGTCCGGATGGCTCAAACCGCGCGACTCCACGGCAGGGACAGGATGACGGCCAGCAACAGGCCGTGAGCGCTCGCGGCAAGGATTGTCAATTTGAGCGCCGGCGTGAGCCCGGCCGGATTTGCCGCGTTGGCCCTGAGTTGCTTTGCCGCAGCGATACTGGCCAGCGCGGGCAGCAAGGCAACCAGGGCAAGCACAGGCAGATGACCAAGCCAGACCATGAGCAGCAGCCAGCCGAAGGCCAGCGCGGCAATCACCCCATAGCCCCAGCGCGCTGCGGCGACGCCAAGGCGTACCACCAGCGTGTGCTTGCCGGCGCCCGTATCCGCCTTCACGTCCGGGAACTGGTTGATGTAGAGCACGTTGGCGACCAGCAGTGCAAAACCGAGGCCGGCGGCGACGGGGACGAAGGAAAAGCCGTGGCGCTGCACGAAGTCGCTGCCGACGACGACCAGCAGCCAGCCCGCGGTGATGGCAAATTCGCCGAGCCCGCGACTCTGCAGCTTGAGCGGCGGCGCCGAATAGGCCCAGCCGACGACGAGGCCGGCGAGGCCGATCAGGATCAGGCCGCGATCGCTCACCGCCGTCAGCCACAGGCCGGCCGGGATCACCGCCGCCAGCAGGGCGTAGCCGAAGACACCGGTGGCGCGCAGGCTGAGCACGCCGTTCTGGATGCAGCGGCTGCCGCCGGTGAAGGGAAACTGCCGTTCGGTGTTGGCCGCGTCGCAGCCGGAGATGGCGTCGTAGTAGTCGTTGATCACGTTGGCGCCGGCGTGGGCGACCAGGGCGAAGAAGAGCGTTGCCGTGGCGAGTGCCGGATCGACGGCAATGCCGGAATACACCGCGGCGGCGAGCCCGAGCAGGCAGCCGACAAAGGTTACGGAAAGGAAGGCCGGCCGCGTCGCGACGAAGTAGCGCAGCAGCGGGTTGTGCAGCGCGTCCAGCGTCGGTTCCAACGGCTTCGCCATCGTCCGTCCCTGGCTACTTCAACGCCGCCTCGGCGGCGGCGTCGAGTTCGGCACGGGTCATCGCGCCGAGCTTGCTGGCAACGATGGTTCCCTTCGGTCCAATGGCCACGGTAAAGGGCACGCCGGCGCGGCTGTTGCCCAGCGCCTGCATCAGTTCGATGCCACCGGTCCTGGCCAGCAGTACGGTATAGCTCATCTCGTAGGCCTTCATGAAGTCACGCACCGATTCTGCCTTGTCTTCGAGGCCGATGCCGATCACGGTCAGGCCGCGCTTGCCGTATTTCTCCTGGGTCTTGATCAGCTCCGGAATCTCGACCCGGCAGGGGGCGCACCAGCGCGCCCAGAAGTTAACGATCAGCGGCTTGCCGCGATACGCCTCCAGCGCCACCGGTTTGTCGTCGCTGCTGGCAAGTTTGGCGGCGAACAGGGCGTCGGTGCCGGCGGCATGCGCCGTACCCGAAAGCAGTAAGGCGAGGAAGAATAATCGCCGTAGCGCCAGCGCCGTCCGCAAGGGATACCGCCACCGGCTCCGCCGGAGGCATAACTTTTGCACCCTCAAGGCAGGTCGCCCCGCTTGAACAACTGATAACCCAGGGTTGCGGCAAGCACGCCGACCACGGTCGGATAGACCAGGGCGAACACCTTGTAGCCGAGGGTGCCGAACAGGTCGAGGATGACATAGGCCGAGGGCCCGAGCACGATCAGTTGCGGGTCGAACAGCGCCAAGGCGGCCGTGCGGAAAACCTGCAGCGGATTGGCCAGTGCCATGGTCACCGCGACCTCCGGCGAGACCTTGCCCTGGATCATGACACCCAACAGGATCAGGTCGAGGAACAAGAGCAGCGTCAGCCAGACCACGAAGGCCGCGCCCTGCGCCATGTCGGTGCTGCGCGCCAGCGCCGAGATCAGCATGCCGATGCCGAGGAAGCAGGCCGCCATCACCGCGAGCAGCGCCGTGTAATAGCCGAACATGCCCCAGGGCACTTCGATGCCGCGCACCAGCGCGATCAGCACCGCCAGCACCATGGCGCCGAACACCGGCAGGAAGATGACGATGTAGCGGCCGAGGATCTTGCCCCAGAACCACGCCGCCAGCGACACCGGCAGCGACAGCAGGTATTCATAGACCCCGGCTTCGCGATCGCCCGCCACCGAACGCACCGTGGTGATGAGGACGAAGATCGGCAGGATCGCCATGGTCAGCTGGATGTAGGTCACCAGCAGGCGCGACAGGCCGATGAAGCCCAGCACGCGCGATTCCGTCAGGCCGAAGAGGAAGAGCAGCGCGACGATGCCGCCGAAGACCAGGGTATAGACCTGGAACCAGCGCGCGCGCAGGGATTCGACGATGTCGAGCTTGGCGGTGAGCCAGAGTTGGCTCATCGAGGAAACCTCTTTCGACACGGAGAACACGGAGACACGGAGATCACGGAGAAAAGCAGAAGTGGGAGGAAAAGCATCCTCGGTGTACTCCGTGTCTCTGTGGCCTCTGTGTTGAAGGCGGTTCTGCGGTCAGTTCGTCGTCGCATGCCGTTGCCCTATTTGCCTTTGGCCAGCACGTGCTGGCGCATTTCTTCGAAACCCTGCGAACCCGCCTCGGCGTACGCGCGGGCGCCGTAGTTGTAACCCATCGGCGACATTGCCCCGCCGGAGTAATGTGCCTTGCGCGCCTCCAGCCACTTGTCGCCCTTGCCTGTGGCATCGGCGACCCACAGGCGCGTTGCCGCTTCCGCCATCCAGGGAAAATCCTTCGCCTTGTCGCGCATCCAGAATACGGCGCAGCCGATGTCGTCGAACTTGAACACGGTGTTCTTTTCACCGCCGCGCATCTGGGCGGCAAAGCGCCGGTCGGAGATCACCATGCTGCAGCGGACGCAGGTGTCGCGATCCCACTTGATCTCGGCCATGCCCTCGGGCCAGGTGCCGCTGCTGCCGCAGGCCGACAGCGCGGCGGCGAGCGGCGTCAGGGCGAAACTCGCGGCGATGAAACGGCGGCGGTCCATCAGTTCGGAGCCCCGGGCGCCGTCTCGCCAGCGCCGTCCGCAAGGGATACCGTCTCCGGCGAAGCCGGAGACATAACTTTTCCGCACTCTGCCAGCGAGTAATCGCTGATCAGCGCCACGTAGCGCGAGGTCATGCCCATGAAGCGCAGGCGGTCGGGGCCAGGTACCTCGCCTTCCCATTCGAGGCCTTCGCCCAGGTCGCGAAAGTTCCAGGCTTGCATGGCCTTGACGAATGCCGCCTCGTTGCGCTTGATCGAGATGCGGCAGGCGAACTGTCCGGAGAGCGAAACGTCGTCGGCGACGCGGTCATCAAGCACCACTTTGCCCATGTCCATTTCGATGACGCGATTGACCAGCGCCGACACTTCGTTGAGGCGATGGCTGGAAATCAGCATGGTGACGTCCTCCTGCCGCTCGGCAAGGAGTTCGAAAAATATCTTGCGCGCTTCCGGATCGAGGTTGGCCGCCGGCTCGTCCATCACCAGTACTTTGGCCTCGCGTCCCAGCGCGATGGCGATCAGGAGTTTCTGCTTCATGCCGCCCGAGAGTTTGACGAAAGGCCGCGTCAGGATGGGGGCCAGGTCGAGGCCCAGGCGCTGCGCGAGTTCATGGATGCGCGCCGGATCGGTGCCGCACAGGGCCGCCGAAAAATCGATGAGTTGCGCCACCGGCATTTTCAGCGGTGGCGGCAACTGCGGCACGAAGCCGATGCTCCCCAGCACGGTGGTACGCTCGCGGCGCGGATCGCGGCCGTTGATGGTGACCTTGCCGTCGAAAGTGTATTCGCCGAGCAGGCAGCGGATCAGCGTGGTCTTGCCGGCGCCGTTGGAACCGATCAGCGCAACGCGCTCGGCCAGCCCGATTTCCAGGTTGATCGCATCGAGCACGCGTGTCTTGCGAAAGCTTTTTGTTACGTCGGAAAAACGGATCATGGTTTGGGCGGGCCGGGAGCCCGGATTCAAAGCAGTTTGGAAAGGCCCTTGACGTCAAAGTTGAGCGAACCCGTCGGACAGGTGTCGACGCACAGGCCGCAGCGCGTGCAGTCGGGACCGATGGGGATTTCCGTATCCACCGCGCGGCCCTTGATCACGGTGTCGAGTACGTGGGGAACAAGGCAGACCTTGCGGCAGTCGCCTTCGTGGAAGCAGTCGTCGAGCGTGTATTTGATGCGCAAGGGCGAGATGATGCCGACCACGCCGTAGGTCAACCCGATCGGGCAGGCGTAGCGGCACCAGGCACGGCGCGAAAAGAACACTTCGAACACCAGCAGCGCCAGCACCCACAGCAGCGCCAACCCCGGCCCGTAGATCAGCGCGCGCGACAGGATGCCGACGGGCGAGATCGATTCGAATACCGTGTAGCCGGTTGCCAGCGCCAGCAAGGCGAACACGATCCAGGACGCCGTGCGCAGGCGGCGGTCGATAGCCTGGTCGGTCACCAGCTTCTTCTTCACCAGCCAGAGGTGGATCTTTTCCGCCCACTCCGCCAGCAGGTGGTAGGGACAGACCCAGGAACAGAAAGTCCGCCCACCGAGCAGGATCCAGAGCACGAGGACGGTGCCGGTGCCGATCACCAGGTTCACGATGATGTGCTTGTGCGCCAGCATCACCTGCAGCGCGGAATTGAGGTCGATCAGGTGGAAGCCGACAAAGCGCGATGCGGTCAGCGCACCTTCGAGGATCTGGATGTCGAGCCAGAAGGACAGCGTGAAGAACAGGTTGACGACCAGCAGCACCGCCCAGCGGCGGTTGCGCCACTTGTTGGAATGCACGGCATGGGCGCGCGCGTGCAGCTTTTCCGCGATCAGGTCGCGGTTGCCGCGCTTGTAGAAATGGATCTTCTGCGCGGCCTCGGAAATCGACGGAGGCTTCTTCGCCTCGCGGCCGAACATCACCGCGATCTGGTCGAGGAAGCGGCGCTTGAGGAAGGCATTCATGTGTTCCAGACCTCCCGTGCTTCGACCACGATGCAGGTCGGCTCGACCGGACAGATCATTTCGCAGACGCCGCAACCGACGCAGGGCTCATGCACCACCGGCGACTTGCGCTTGCTGCCGTCTGGCGCGAACACGGTTTCGATCGAAATGGCGCCCTTGACCGGGCACTCGCGCACGCAGAGGTCGCACTCTGCGATGTCGTAGGGATGCTCGGCGACCTTGATCGGTTTCCAGCGATCGACCGCCATGTAGCGCAGGCGGCCCTTGAAGGCGGCGCCGCGGACCTGGCCCTTGAAGCCCTTGCCCTGGATCGCGAGGCAGGCCTCGGGCCGCGTCAGGCGCGCGACGCCGATGCGTTCGGCAAGGTTCAGGGTCGGCTCGGCATCCTTCTCCTTGGCCTTGAGGATGGGCGCCGCAGCCAGCTTTGCTCCCTTGCGCACGCCGAGGAAGGCCGGCTTCTTGTACACCAGCGAACCGGTCGGGCAGGCCAGGATGCACTGCACGGCATCGCAGGAAAAATCGCAGGCCTGTTCGCGCGCGTCAATGTACGGGGTGCCGACACCGAAGCCGTCGACCAGGTCGGCGAGCTTGATCGCCGCCACAGGGCAGACCTGCACGCACTGGCCGCACTTGATGCAGGAGGCGAGGAAATCCTTTTCGTCGAGCGCGCCGGGCGGGCGCAGGCGCTTCTTCTGCGCATACACCAGCGGCAGGTAGCCGGACAGCGCGGCACCCATGACGCCGCCCGTGAGCAGGATGGTGCGCAGTACACGACGCCGCGCCTGCTGCAGGCGCTCGCGCGAGGGTGGCGGCTTGGCGGCGGGGCCGGAAGGCGGCGACCCACCAGAAGTTATGTCTCCGGCACTGCCGGAGACGGTATCCCCTGCGGACGGCACTGGCGGCATGGCGTCCGCAACGTCGTCGGCAGGCATTTCCTTGTCGCTCATCCCGCCACCCTGCCCTTTTCTGCCTCGGGCTTGCGGAAGCGCGGCCGCTCGTCCTTCAGCGTCAGCTCGGGCGAGGAAAACGGTGCCAGGCGTTCGAGGAAATCCAGCAGTTCCATGACCGGCGCGGTCTTGAAGAACTTGGCCGGCGGCAACTCGATCCATATCTGATCGGCATAGGCGTAGAGTTCGTAGGCGGTGTCGCCGACGCCGTTGCCGTCACGGTCGAAGCCCTGGTAGTCGTCCCAGTAGTTTCCCCGCCATTCGTTGAGTCCCGACTTGCCGCGCCCGGCCTGCACCACGTTGGTCAGGTTGCCCTCGAAAATGTTGTCGGTGACGACATTGCCGCCGAGTTCGCTGGTCAGCTTGATGGCGATGCCGTTGTAGGCAAAGCGATTGTTCTTCACCCATATCTTGCTGTCGGGCTGGAACGGCGACAAGTCCGAACCGATGCCGACGGCACAATAGATGATCTCGTTGCCTTCGATCACGGCGTTGCTGGCCTCCTTGAACCCAATCCCCATGCCGGTGGCACTGGTGGCGTGGGAGATCAGGTTGTTCCGCATCACGCCGCCCTCGGTGTACATGAAATACACACCGACCGAGTTGTCGTAGAAGCGGTTGCCCTCGACGATGTTGTTGTTGGCGAACATGAAGTGGATCGAGTAGCGGCTGCGCATACCGACATTCCCGCGAAAGACGTTGGCGTTCGAATACCAGGCCACCATGTCGCGCGAGTCGACGATTTCGTTGCCTTCGATCAGGTTGCGGTCGCTGTACCAGAGTCGCAGGCCGTCGCCACGGACGCCGAGGTCGCGCGGCTTCGAGCGTACCTTGTTGTTCCTGACGATGCTGTCGTTCGACTGCTTGAGGTCGATGCCGAACAGGCAGTTGTCGATCACCAGGTTCTCCACTACGTTGCGATGGCCGCGCACGTCGAGGCAGGAATCGTCGGTGTCGTGCGAATCGCCGGAGCCGGTGAGGTGCAGGCCGCGCAATACGGCACCGTCGGCTTCCAGCGAGAACACCGTGCCGCGGTCGCCGCCATCGATCGTGACCTGGCCGCCGCCATCGATCACCAGCGGCCTCTTCAGGACCACCGGGCCGGAATAACTGCCGGGCGGCGGACGCAGCGTGGTCCCGGCGGGGGCGGCGTCCACCAGCTCCTGGAAGGGCTTCAGGCCATGCACGCGCTTGTCGCGCTCGTGGAGCATGAAGATGGGCTTGGGCCGATCGACGCCGACCCGCGGCGCCGTGGACAAGTCCGCCGTCGCTCCAAGGGAGGGCGGATTCGCTTCATCGCGGTCGGCGGGGCTTGCCACCAACAGGGAGGAAGCGCCAAGCAGCAGGGCCGGCAGCAGTCGGACCCAGTGCGCGTTCATGACGCCAGGTTCCTCAGGACTCGCGCAACTGCTTGCGACGCAGCAGCAACGCCAGCGCCAGGCAAGCGGAAGCTATCAGCAGCAGGGCGTAGCCCCAGTAAGGATAGGAGTAGGTGGAGAACTGCGCGACCTTGCCCTCGCCAAACACGGTCGGCATGAAGGGCTTGACGGTGAAGGCACCCCACGGATGCATGTTGTGGCCGAAGAACCAGAGCCAGCCGGCATACTCGATGACAAAGAAGACCGGCATCAATGCCGGAACCAGAACCAGCAGCAGCGAAAAGCCGCGGAATCTGGCGACGCCGGCAACGACGATGGCCATCGCCACGATCAGGCCGACGATCACGCCCATCGTGACCAGGCGCACGTTGTCGCCCCAGACCTTGATCTTGTCGGGTTCCTTGAAGAAGGTTCCTGCCTCGCTGACGTAGGCAGCGATATGGGTCTCCATGTGGCCGAGCGCGAACTGGTGCACCACCATCCAGACCGCCACGGCAACGAAGCCGGCCGCCAGGACAAGTACGCGCTTGCGCCCCTCGGGCGTGATGAAACCCAGCAGCATCACGGCGAAGAAGCCGAAGAAGAACTTGGCCAGCGGCTTTTCGACCGGCGCGCCGGTCGAGATCGGGAACATGCCGACATAGTGGTTGATGGTGTTCATCTCGTGCACGCAGTCCAGCCCCTCGGCATCCTTGTTGACGTTCTTGTGCTGGTCGAGGATGGGGTTGTAGCGTTCCACGGAATGATCGAGGTCCTTCTGCAGGACTTCATTGGCCATGCGGGTGCCCTTGCCGGCGGCCTTGCAGCCGTTATACACGCCGTCGAAATGGAAATGGATCCGGATGCCGTCGGGGAACGCGTCCTTGGGATAGTTGGGCGCTGTCAGCGACACCCACCAGATCGGCGAAAAGTACGAGGCGATCAGGGCCGCCAGGGCGATCAGGGTCAGGGCCGTGATCAGTCGGTTCTGTTTTTTCTGGTCTTGCATGATTTGCTCGATGTCGAGGGAGGCTTCCGTCCGCCTGCGTTCCGCGCTCCGATGGAGCGCGGAAGCTTCGGATCGCTGTTATTTTTTCTTGCCACCCTTGGCGGCGGGACCGGCCTTGCACATTGCGCCCGGCATCGAGAGGCTGGCCTGGTAAGCCGAGATCGCCACCAGCTGCTCGTTGGTGTAGGGCTTGATGATCTTGACCATGTCCGGATTGGCATTGCGGCGATGTCCGTCACGGATCTCGGTCATCTGGCGCAGCAGGTACTTGTAGTGCTGGCCGGCGAGCACGGGGTAGAACTTTTCCTTGACGCCCTCGCCGTTGGCCTTGTGGCACTCGACGCATTGCTTCTCATACAGCGCCTTGCCATCGGCAACCTGCTTG
Source organism: Sulfuritalea sp. (assembly GCA_044360105.1). GTDB lineage: Bacteria > Pseudomonadota > Gammaproteobacteria > Burkholderiales > Rhodocyclaceae > Sulfuritalea. The sequence continues at coordinate 14,703 of JBIKKY010000008.1, read as the reverse complement.
GCGGCGTCGGGGCCTTCATACTTGCCGTGGTCGACCGGAATGCACAGGGACTGGATGTAGGCGGCAGTGTCGGCCAGGTCCTGCGGATCGGTCATTTCCTTGGCGAAGGGATACATCGTCGGGTTGTCGCGCAAACCAACGCGGATGTCGGCCATTTGCTTGATCAGCACCGTCGTGTGCTGGCCGGCGAGCTGCGGGAAAGTGCCGTCGGGACGCCCGGCGCCGGAAGGCAGGTGGCAGGCGCCACAGATCTCGTAGGTTTCCTTGCCGCGCTTGACGTCGCCCTTCTTGTCCAGCGCCTCCTTGAGTTCGCCTTCCATCTTGGCCCACTGGTAATCCTTGGATTCGATTCCGGCGGCCTTGGGCGCCGGTGGCGCCGCGAGGGCGAAAGTCGGTATCAGGGAGACGGAGAGCGCTACTGCAAATATCTTGAACATGTCTGTTTCCTCGTCAATGTGTTGGAGTTGGCGAATGATGGCATCGGGAACATAAGAGTTCATTGATACTCATCAACCGGAGATTTCGGCGCGCTTGCGCCAGATCAATTCGGACTACTTGATCTCCGAAAGGTACTTGGCCAGTTCCTTGATCTCCTCGTCGGACACCAGGTGCATGACGCCCTTCATCGCGGCGGAATTGCCGTTGGCGCGCGCGCCGCTCTTGATGTCGAGCATCTGCTTCTCGGCGTACTTGGCGTTCTGCCCGGCGAGCTTTGGATACTCGGGCGTCAGCGGCTTTTTGGCGTCCTTGCCGTGGCAGGCGACGCAGGTCTTTTCGAGGTACAGCGTCTTGCCGTCGGCCATGGCGGGAGCGACGAAAGCCAGTGCGGCGGTGGCCGTAAGAATCAATTTCAGTTTCATGGGTATCCCTTTCTTCAAGAAAACAGGGGGCAGAGTAGATCCGCCCCCCGTGACCTGCATTGACCTGCGTTAATTACTTGACCTTCTTGGCTCCGTTCTGCTCAAGGTAGGTCTTGGCGCGCAAGCCGAGGTCGGCGGTCTTGACCTGGTATTGCCAGATCTGCTCGGCCCACAGGTTGGCGTTTTCCCAATCCTTCTTGGCGGCGAAGCCTTCGTGCTTCTCCTTCAGGCCCTTGGTCTTGCCAAGCTGGTCGAAGGCGTCTTCCACCATCGCCACGACATCCGGGAAGTCCTTGTAGTTGACGCTGGTGATGTAGGCAACGACGGAGTCGATGATGGCCTGGGTGTCAGCCACCTTCTTTACGGTCGCCTTGTAGTCGGCTTCGGTGTAATTGCCCTTGGCCAGCGTCGTCTTTGTCGGCTTCCAGCCCTTCGGCTTGACCAGCAGGTAACCCTGCATTTCGAGGTGCAACGCCGAGCAGAACTCCGTGCAGTAGTAAGGATAGACGCCTTCCTTGTCCGCCTTGAATTTGACCTGGACGGTCTTGCCCGGCTCGACCGACGCATGCACGTTATAGGTCGAGACCGTGAAGCCATGCGTCTCGTCCTGCGCCCGCTCGAGGTTGGTGAGGTTGATCGTCACTTCGTCGCCGACTTCGACTTCGATGGTTTCCGGCGTGATGTGCGAACGGATCAGGGTGGCAAAGACTTCGACCTTGTTGCCCTTCTTGACGGTCTTTTCCTCGCCGGCGCGGACGGCGCCCGGATGCGGCTTGTCGGTGCGACTGTCGGTGCCGACCTTGTAGCGCACCGCCGGCTTCAGCTTCTTGGCATCGATGGCCACCACGTAGTGCGGCTCGCCCAGCGGCAGCGGCATGTCGTAGAGCAACTGCATCTTGTCGCCGCTGATGTCGATCAGCTGATGGTTCTGCGGATGTAGCGGACCGACCGGCACGAACCGATCGATGGCGAGCTTGTTCAGCGCGACGAGGTACTTGCCGGCCGGCTTGGTCGAATCGCCTTCCATGGTCATCAGGTGGCCGATGTTGTAATGCACGCTGATCTTGTCCAGCACCTTGCCTTCGCAGAAGTTCCACTTCGCCACCTGCGAGTCGACGTACAGCGAGGTGTAGGCCACGCAGGGCTTGCTGTCGTACTGGGTATGCAAGGGACCCAGGCCCAGCGCGACCTGCGTATGCAGCGCATCCTTCATCGCGATCACCGGAATGCCGTAGGGATCCTTGGATTCGAACTTGCCGGCCTTGATGGCGGCCATGATCTTCTCGAAGGAATAGACGGAGACGTGGGTGTCGAGCTTGCCGGCAACCGTGAGGAACTTGCCATCCGGGGTCACATCGACGCCGTGCGGCGACTTGGGTTCCGGAATCAGGAAGAGGACGCCTTCCTTGATCGAGGTTTCCATCATCAGCACGTCATGGCCGTTGATCTTCTTGGCCTTGCCCTGGGCCACCAGCTCGGCGGCTTTCTTCCAGTTGATCACGTGCAGGTAGTCGGTGTCCTTGGCTGAGCAGCCTGCCTCGTAAGGCGGGCGTCCCTTTTCGATGCCGCCGACGTAACGCTCGGAACAGAACGAGTTGGTGAAGGACCAGCCATCCGAAGGCCCCTTGCCCAGGTCGGACAAATCCTGCGAATAGGGAGGCAGTTCAAGCGAGAAGGATTTCTTGGTATCGATGCGGCCTTCCTTGCGGTCGAATTTCCAGTAGGTCACGCCACCGCGATACTTTTCATTGAACTCTTCCAGCGGGTAGAACTTCTTGTTCTCCAGCGGCGCGGCATACTGCGCGGCTTCCATCACGTACTCGGTGTTGCTGGTGACAAAGGCGCCGCCGTGCTCCGACTTGAAAATCGGGTTCACGACGATCTGCTTGGTTTCGAAGTCGCGCAGGTCGATCACCGCGAGGCGCGGATTGGCCTTGTCGTTGATGAAGAGGAACTGGCCGTCATACTCGCCGTTGGTCTCGGAGATGGCCGGATGGTGGGTATCGCCCCAGGTGATGTCCTTGCCGTCGATGCGGCCCTGTTTCAGGACGTTCTTCGAGCTTTCGTCGAAGCCGTAGCCCTGCCAGGGTTCCGGCGTGAACACGCCGATGTATTTGAGGATGCGCATCGACGGAATGGCGTAAACGATGACCTGTCCAGACTGGCCGCCGGAACTGAAGGCGACGAACTCGTCGCGCTTGCCGGTTGGCACATAGGTCTTGGCGGCGGCCAGCAGATCCTGCTGGCTCAGCCCGCGCGCCTTCAGTACGTCCTGCAGGCTGTCGGCCGACCAGGCGGTCGCCGCCAGCCCCATCCCGGCTGCCAGCAGCAGCGTGGTGGCTTGCTTGTTAAACTTTTTCATGCTTTCACTCCCATTCCGGTTGATACAGCCCGATTATTGCTTCCGATGCATCCAACACCCAATGTTACCGCGACAATTCGCCGCTGCGGCAATTTGTCGCATATTTGACGCCAGAACAGGTTTCAACAGCTTGACGCAGATCAAATATTGCCACGCATCAATTCATGCGATGCAGGCATAACCAAGCGTGTGAAGACACCGTCCTGAGATTCGTCAAATTCTGCGTAATCAATCTTGCGATGATCGCAGCCCTGAGTGTCACAGCCGTCATCTGCCACCAAATGTCGCCGCTGGCGCTGCCGAAACCGACCGGCAACGGATTGCCATACCCTATCGGTCCGAAGTAGGGCATTGAGTCCGTCCACGGGACCGACCCGGTGCCGGGTGCTGTTCGGCCCGCCGCTGTAGCAGCTTGCGGCGACCGGGATAACCCGCATCGGGAAATTATCCGACACAGATCAAGGAAAGATCCTTGCCATCCCTGCGACAATCCTTCGCCTATCACCCTGTTCATGCGAGCCCGACGATGACGCGTTTCCTGTTGACCATGCTGGCCCTGAGCCTGACCCTGACCGTCGCCGCGCAGGCCCAGAACCTGGAAAAGGGCAAGGAGATCAACGCGACCTGCGCGGGCTGCCACGGCGATCTGGGCCAGGGCGGATCGCGCGGCGAGTACCCGCGTCTCGCCGGTCAGCAGGTCAAGTACCTGGAATCGCAGCTCAAGGCCTTCCGCGCCCGCACGCGCGTGAATATCCCGATGTATCCCTACACCCAGGAACGGGAACTGCCTGACGAAGACATCAAGGACGTCTCCGCCTACCTGGCTTCCATCGAACTGCCTACCAAATGGCCGGTATTCAAGGACAGCGACGACGCGCTGACGCGCCTGACCCTGACCGAACGCGTCATGATCATCCCCCGGGTGACCGGTAATCTGGCCAACGGCGAAGCCATATACCAGAAGCAGTGCGTCACCTGCCATGGCAAGACCGGGCTGGGGCGTGGCATGTTCCCGATGCTGGTCGGCCAATATACGAGTTACCTGAAACGGCAGATGGAGTTGTACGTCAAGGGTGAACGGCCGCACGACGAGGAAGCAATCGGTGGAGTGCTCAACAAGCTCAGGGAAGCGGACATGCAGGATATCCTGGCCTACATCACCACCCTTCAGGAACAGCAGTAGCGGCAATCCTTCAGCCGGAAATCCGCAGTCCTGTCTTCTTGAGGATGGCGGTGCTGTAGAGAATGTCGTGCGCCCGGCAGGCATCGCCGAGCAGTACCGCGATCTCCGCCACGCGGGCGGCAACCTCTTCCCGGTTCTGGCTATGCACCATGGCGAACAGGTTGTAGGGCCAGTCCGGCAGGCGGCGCGGACGCCGATAGCAGTGGGTGACGAAAGCCAGCGCGCCGACCTGCGCGCCGAGTTCGTCGATGCGGGCATCGTCGACATCCCATACCGACATGCCGTTGGCCGTGTAGCCGATGGCGTAATGGTTCGGCACGGCGCCGATGCGGCGGATGACGCCGGTTTCCAGCATGCGTTGCAGGCGGGCGATGACCTCGTCGCCGGCGATGCCGAGTTCGTTGCCGATCGCGTCGTAGGGGCGGGATACGCGCGGCAGGCCGGCCTGGGTGGCGACGATCAGGCGCCGGTCGAGGGCATCAAGTTCAGGCATGGAGCTTCATTTCCACAAAGTACTCGCGTTCCTTGGGGAAGGGAAACACCGGCAGCCCGGTCGCTGTTTCGATCGCCGCCACGGTCCGGGCGATGCCCTCGGGCGTCGCGGTCGCCAGCACGAACCACATGTTGAGGGCGTGCTCGCGGCGGTAGTTGTGCGCCACTTCGGGAAAGGCATTGACCTGCGCGTTGACGCGCTCGAAGTCCGCCTCCGGCACTTTCATCGCGGCGAGTACGAATGCCCCGCCGGCGCGCTCGATCTGGAACATCGGCCCGAAGCGCGTCAATACGCGGCGCTCGAGCATGGCATCGAGCCGTCGCAGCAATTCGCTCTCGTCCATACCCAGCGTTTCGGCCACCTGGCGGTAGGGTTCCGGCACCAGCGGAAAATCGCCCTGCAAGGCGTTGATCAGATCGCGGTCGATGTCGTCCGGCGCCGCCAACGCCGCCGCCGCGTCACGCATCGGAGGGGCCGTTCGCCTGGTCTCCGGATGCCGCCGTCTCGGCGAAATAGCGCGCACCGCACTGCTTGAAGCGACGCGTCGAGAACAGCACCGTCGCCGCAGCGCCGGCCATGGCGGCGAGGCGGTCGATCACCGGCTGCGCGTCTTCGCGCGAACGGCCATGCACCATGCAATAGAGGTTGTAGGGCCAGTCCGGCAAGCGACGCGTGCGGCGATAGCACAGCGTGACACCGGGTTCCGCGGCGAGCTGCAGTCCGATGCGATCCACTTCTGCATCGGGCAGGTCGAACACCACCATGGCATTGGCGCGGTAGCCCAGTTCGTGGTGGCGCACGACGATGCCGAAGCGCTTGATCAGGCCCTCGTCCAGCCAGCCGGCAATCCGCGCAAGGACCTCGTCCTCGCTCATGCCGGCGCGTTCGCCGAGTCGTGCGAAGGGCCGCGACACCAGTTCCAGACCGGGCTGCAGCGCGGCGATCAAAGCCTTCTCGGCAGCATCCGGTTCGCGCGCCGGCGTGCCGGGGAGCTTGGCGTGATGCTTGTGCGCCGACTTCAGGTCGAAGCCGAGGTCGATGTGGTATTCCTGTTCCAGCGGCAGCGAGATGACGGCGCAACCGGTCTCCTGCTCGATCGCGCGCAAGGCGTTGTCCAGCGTCGCCTGATCGGCCGCCGTGGCGACGAACCAGAGGTTGAACCGGTGCTCGCGCTGGTAGTTGTGATTGACTTCCGGGCGGGCGCTGACCAGTGCGGCGATGCGTTCGATCTCCGCCGCCGGCGCAGCGAGTGCCGCCAGCGTCGAGGCGCCGATCCGGCGCGGCGCCAGCACGGCGCCGGCGCGGCTGATGGCGCCACGCGCCTGCAGGCGCTCGAGTGCGGCCAGAACCGCCGTCTCGCCAGCGCCGACTTTTCGTCCGAGTTCGGCAAACGGTTGCGCGACGATGGGGAAATCCCGCTGCCAGTCGTTGAGCAGCGAAAATTCGAGCGGCGAGTAGGGCGAGTCCATGGCGAGTGCTTCCTAGAATCCGATGCGAGCGGCACGACTGGTGAAAAAGATGCCGGAGGGAGCCTCCGCGGGAATCTCGCCGAGCCGGGCGAAATTGCGCGTGTCATAGATCACGACGCGATTGTCGTCGCGCGCCGAAAGCCAGACGGCCTCGCCGCGCGGCGTGAATTCCATGTGCAACACGGCCTTGCCCGGCTGCAGGGTCTGGATAATCTTGCCCGTCAGCGTATCGATCACCTGCACCCAGCCGTTGTCGGGGAAGGCGAAGTTCACCCAGACCTGACGCCCGTCGGGGCTGGCCATGACGAACACCGGCTGGCCCTTGACCGCGACACGGCCGGTTTCCTGCCAGGTCGTCGCGTCGGCCACCAGCACCTCGTTGCGGCCGATCGCCGGCAGCCAGGCACGTCCGGCGGCCATGGACCAGCCGCGCAGGTGCGGCATCTTGAACACCGGCAGTTTTTCTTCGCCGCGACCGTATTTTTCGAGGATCTTGCGCGAGCCCTTTTCCGGCTGCCAGAGGTCGAGCAGGGCAACACCGTCCTCGCCGAACAGGCCGGCAAGGTAATGGCGGCCGTTGGGGGTCACCAAACCGTCATAGGGCTGCTGGCCGGCCGGGAAGCGCTGCGTGACGGGCTTCTTCGGATCGGAAAAATCGCTGACCCAGATTTCGCCGCCGTCGAACAGCGCGTAGGCGAACTTGTTGCCCGGCACGTCGGCGAGGCCGACCACCTTGGAGAATTGCCCCGGCGCGTACTCGGCCGGGACTTCGGACAGGAGTTCCAGCGTTTCCGAATCGAAAGCCTTGATGCCGCCCGGCGTGTAGTTCTGCGCGACGACGATGCGGCCGTCCTGGGAGATCGAACCGCCGATGGCATTGCCCGATTGCATGACGCGCTTGACGATGTAGGCGTCGAGCAAGTCGATCTTCGTCAATCCGCCGTCGCGGCCGAAGACATAGGCATAACGTGCGTCGCGCGAATACACCACCGAGGCGTGCGAAAGGTCGCCGAGGCCGCCGATGCGCGCATAGGCGGAACGCGAGGAGGTATTCACCAGCGTGACATGGCCGCTGGCGCGCTCGATCACCAGCCCGAGGTCGCCGGTGCCGCGCACGGGTGTGCCGGCACAGGCGGCGAGCAGCAACGCCAGCAGGCCAAGCAACAAAAATTGAAGTGAATGCCTCATTGCGGAAATCCGGCCATCAGTTTGGCCACGATCCACTGCGCCTCGTCCTCGGCGACGAAGCGGTGCCAGGGCGGCATCGGCGTCCCCGGCCGGCCATAAACGATAGTGGCCACCAGGCTTTCCGCGGGCTTGTCGGCGAGCGTCGCCGGCAACAGCGCCGGCCCGAGTCCGCCCTGCAGGGTCAGGCCGTGACAGGAACCGCAGTCCTGGCGCACCATGTGGATCAGTTCTTTCTGCCGCGCCGGCGAAGGCTCGGCCGCCGCCGCCGACGCCACGCCGGCCAGCAGCAGCACTGCGGCGATGGAGCCGTCGATGCCGCTATTCGACATGGACCACACCCTTCATTTCCGGGTGGGGTCCGCAGGTGTATTCGTAGCGGCCGGGAGCCTGGAAGCGCCGCTCCCAACTTTCGCCGGGGAACATGCGCGTTGATTCGAGCCCGTTTTCCGCCGGGAACAGCACCGAATGACTGGTGCGCCGCTCGTTGTTGACCCACTTCACGGTATCGCCCGCCTTGATGCGCACTTCGGCCGGTGTGTACTTGTACTCGGCCATATTCACGGTCACCGTCTGCTGTGCGGCGGCTCCATCCCGCCGGGGGATACCGTCCCCAGCCAAAGCTGGGGACATAATGGAAAAGAGCGCCAGCAGGGCTGGCACTCTTTTCAGCAGGTCGCCGCCGGTAGCCATCTCCGGTGCAAAGACAAACTTACTGCTTGGCAGCCTTCACGTCGCCGTCGGCACCGATGCCCAACTTGTAGCCGAGCGAGACGTGATGGAAGCGATAGACCGTCTTGTCGGTGTGGACCGCGATGCCGAACGGCACCACATTTCCTTCCGCCAGCGCCAGATCGCCGGCACCACCGGTCAGCTTGCGGGTAAAGGTTACGGTATAAGTACCGCCCTTGTTCTCGCCCTCGGCCTTGACCAGGGCCTTGCCGTCCTTGTTCACGCGCTCGGTAGCCACGTGGCCATCCAGGTGCAAGGCGCCCTTGCCGCCGACACCGCTCTTCCACTGGAAGTAATCGGCATACACATCACCGGCCAGGTTGGCCCCTTTGATGTATTTCTTCTTGTCCGGCTTGGCGCCCGGCATGGAGCGGACATCCGCATGGCAGGTGGCCCAGCAACCATTCTGACCGGCTTCCGGCACCTTGCTGCCTAGCAGCATGACCGCGACCTTGACCTCATGCTTGGGATCCTTGTCCTCGCGCGGAGCGTCGGCGGCCGCATCGGCAGGCGCCTTGAAGGTCAGGCGCATGTAGAGGTTTTCCTTGTCATATGCCGCTTGCACGCTGACCGGGAACATCATGGTCTTGGGCGCGCCGACGGGCTCCAGTTCCTTGTCGGCCAGACGCTTGAAGTTGAAATTCAGCGTGCCCTTTTCCTCGTGGCAGCCGACGCAGCTTTCGCCCTTGCGCATACCGGCAGTACCACTGTGGTCCGACTTCTTGGTGATCCACTCCATAGGGGTGACGCCTGGATGGAAAACGTTGATGTCACGCTTGGGCACCTTGCCCCAGTCGGGTGATGCGATGGCAGCCTGCGAGGCGACAACAGCCAGTGCGCCAACGACGAAGGACGAAACCATGGATCTTTTCATGTTGAATTCCTTTTCGAACAGTGGGTGAAAAATCGAATGATACCCGAAGGTCTCACTCGTCCTCGTCTTCCTTCATGCCCTTGGGCTTGGTATGGGCGATGCCCTTGTGGCAGTCGATGCAGGTCTTCTTCTCGGACAGGCCGATCTTGTGCATTTTGGCGCCGCGCAGCTTCTGCTTCTCGACATCCATGGCGTCGAAGCTGTGGCAGTTGCGGCATTCGCGCGAATCGTTGGCCTTCATGCGCGCCCACTCGCTCTCGGCCATCTGCAGCCGGTGCGCATTGAACTTCTCGGGCGTGTCGATGATACCGGTCATCTTGCCCCAGAGTTCCTTGCTCGCCTGGATCTTGCGAATCATCTTGTGCGTCCAGTCCTTGGGCACATGACAGTCGGAACAGACGGCGCGTACGCCGGTGCGATTCGTGTAATGGATGGTCTTCTTGTACTCGACATAGACGTTGTCGCGCATCTCGTGACAGCCGATGCAAAACTCCATGGTATTGGTGGCTTCCATCCCGGTGTTGAAGCCACCCCAGAAGAAGATACCGGAGAAGAAGCCGACCACCAGCAGGCTCAGCAGCGAATACTTCGCGCTCGGTCGCCGGATCATCGCCAGGAAGCCGGAAATTTTGTTGTCTGCCATGAAACTATCCCCTATGCCATCAGTGGTTTCTAAAGACCCATATGATAAAGGGGCTTGCGCCCCTTTATCCTTGCTGCCGATCAAGTTTCGATCGCTTAGAAGATGTCCTTCATGGTGTTGTAGACGTTGAACTTGCCGGTCGGGGTGATCATCTTCGGATCCGTAATCACCTTCTTCAGCTTGAGCGTCTTGTCGTCATACACAACGATGGCGGACTGGTCGGTCTTGCCACCCCAGAGGGAGATCCAGACTTCGGTACCGTCCTTGTTGTACTCCTGATGCACCGCACGACGCAGCGCCTTGGTCACCGGCAGGCCGGAATCCTTGGCAACGTCGATCTTGACCGGCGGCTTGGACAGATCCTTGATGTCGTACACATAGTTCACCTCGGCGTTCTCACGCTCGGGGTTCATCGGCATGTCGGCCCACAGGTGCGTGGAGTTCGGGTGCGTCTTGACGAACAGATTGCCCGCGCCCGGCATCTTCAGCTCTTCGACGACCTTCCAGTTGTACTGCTTGTACTTGGCGTACTTCTTGTCGTCAGTCGGGGTGGAGATCAGCGAAACCACGGCATCGCCAAGGTGACCGGTGGCCCAGACGGGACCAAACTTCGGATGGATGAAGTTGGCGCCACGACCCGGGTGAGGGATCTTCTTGGTGTCGACCAGGGCGGCCAGCTTGCCGGTCTTGGTGTCAACCGCGGCAACCTTGTGCGAGGCGTTCGCCGCAACCAGGAAGTAGCGCTTGGTGTAGTCCCAGCCGCCGTCGTGCAGGAACTTGGCGGAGTTGATCGTGGTTTCCTTGAGGTTGTTGATGTCCGAGTAGTCAACCAGCTTGATCATGCCGGTTTCCTTCACGTTCACCACCCACTCCGGCTTGATGTGCGAAGCCACAATGGAGGCTACGCGCGGCTCGGGGTGATACTCGCCATCCACGGTCATGCCACGGGTCGAAACGACCTTCAACGGCTCAAGCGTACCGCCGTCCATGATCGAGTACTGGGGCGGCCAGTAACCACCACCCACCAGATACTTGTCTTCGTAACCCTTGAATTTCGAAACATCCACCGAGCGGGCATCGGAACCCAGACGGATCGAGGCAACCGTCGTCGGCTTCTCGAACCACAGGTCGATCATCGTTACCAGACCGTCGCGGCCCACGGTGTAGACATAGCGACCCGACGCGGACATGCGCGAGATATGCACGGCATAACCCGTCTTCAGAATGTGCCATATCTGCTTGGTGTCGCCGTCGATCAGGGCCAACTCGCCGGTGTCGCGCAGGGTGGTGGCGAAGACGTTGGCCAGGTTGATCTTGTTCATCTGCTTGGTCGGACGGTCCTTGACCGGAACGATCAGCTTCCAGGAATCCTTCATGTCCTTGAGGCTGAACTCCGGCGGTACATCCGGCGTGTTCTGGATGTAGCGGGCCATCAGGTTGATTTCATCCTTGGTCAGGATGTCGTCGTAGTTGACCATGCCGCCGTCGGTGCCGAAGGCGATGACCTTTTCCAGGCGCGTGGTACCCAGCTTGAGCATCCCGCCCTCGCTGACCTTGCCGTCCTTGTCGGTCTTCTTCCAGGCCGGCTCGAGGTTCTTGCCGGTGGCGCCCTTGCGCAACACGCCGTGGCAACCCGCGCAACGCTCGAAGTAGATCTTCGCGCCCTGCGCCTTTTCGGCTGCCGTCATCGCCGGCGCACCTTCCTGGGCAAACGCGCCACCCATGGCCCCAGCCATGGCAGAAACAGCAAACATCCCGAGTAACTTCTGTTTCATCCTTCTCTCCTTTTTGAGTGAATCCTGAATTATGTTGCGCCAACGAAAAACCATCTTGAAGCAATGGCCGCCAGATTGCTCGCCCGACCTCCCGTGATCCTTGACGCAAGTCAAGTTTGAAGGCGATACCCTTGGCGGTCAAGGGTTTTTGTTTTTTGGCAAACGTGTCGCTCCAAAAAACTGTCGGCGACCCGATTTTCTCCCCTGAGAACAGTGATGGCTTTGCTATACTCTGCCGCGTTCGTGGTGCCCGTGCATGGTTTTCATGCCGGGTGAAACGGGAAGCCGGTGAGACCCAACAGTCGATTCCGGCGCTGCCCCCGCAACGGTAAGGAAGTGCGGGTTCATCACTACGCCACTGGGTCACCCCGGGAAGGCGATGAACCAAGACTTCCAAGCCCGGAGACCGGCCAGGGACAAACCAGCGAATGCGTTGCGGGGTTGCGGCGTGCCGGGGGTTTGTGTCCACCCCGTCCATCACCCTCACCTCCCAGGCATTCAATCGCCATTACCGGCTGCGGGGACGCTCGCCGGGGTTTCGGGAGTTTCATTTCATGCAGAGACGTTTTGCCATGGCCGCCTGCGCGGCCGGCGTCATTTCCAGCTTTTCCGTCCATGCCCAGCAGGCGAATTCCGCGGTTGACGACAGCGCGATCATCGTCACTGCAAGTCGTTTCCGGTCCTCCGCCATAGACCAGCCGATTGCCGTGCAGATCATCACTGCCGATGAAATCCGCAATAGTTCGGCAACCACGGTGGCCGAGGTACTCAACAAGCTCGGTGGCGTCCACACCCGCATCAGCTTCATCGGCGTCCCCGACTCACCGCTTGACCTGCGCGGCTTCGGCATGACCGGCAACGAGAACACGCTGGTTCTTGTAAACGGCCAGCGCATCTCGGAGAACGAACAAGCTGCGCCGCGCCTGTCCGCCATCCCGATCAATGCCATTGAACGCATCGAGATCCTGCGCGGAGCCGGTGCGGTCCTCTATGGCAGCGGGGCAACCGGCGGTACCATCAACATCATCACCCGCGCTGCGACCGGCTCCCTGCCTTCGGGCAGCGCTTCAGCGACTTTCGGCAGCCACAGCCTGCGTGATTTGCGCGGCAGCGCCGAGGCAGGCAGCGGCGGCTGGGGCATCAGCGTCAACGGTCAGCATACCGAGACGGATAATTACCGCAAAAACAACCGTGCGGAACAGGATGCCGCCAGCGGAGAACTGCGCTTCGGCGACCGAAATGACTTCATCGCATTGAATCTGGGCGGAGACAGCCAAAAGGCCCGACTGCCGGGGCCTCGCAATGAAGTCCAACTGAAAACCGCGCCCCGCGAGACGTCCACCCCCAACGATTACATGAACACCCGCAGCCAGATAGTCTCGCTGCGCGGCGAAAAGCGATTCGACGAACTTACGCTGGCGCTGGACGTCGGTCATCGCGAAAAGACCATGCGATTCTTCAGCGACTTCGGCTTCGGCTTCAGCAGCAAGCAGGACACCGAGGTAAAAGTCGATAGCATCTCTCCCCGCCTTCACTGGACCGCGCCAATCGCCGGCTTGCAAAACCGTCTCACCGTGGGTTTCGACTGGAGCGAATGGTCCTATACCAACGACTGGCTGAATACCTTCGGCAACCGGGACGAGATCGGCAGCCAACGCAACCGCGCCGTGTATTTCCGCGATGAACTGGCCCTTACCCCAAGTACACGGATAAGCCTCGGCGCCCGCCGCGAACATGTAGACCTGAAGCAGGAGGAGCGCCTGACCCCGATCCCGAAGGCCTCGGTCAGTCACGATCTGTCGGCCTATGAACTGGCGCTGCAACAGGATATGGGGCGCGGCGTGTTCGCTTACGGACGTCTGGGCAAGAGTTTCCGGGTAGGCAACATCGACGACAATCGCTGCTACGGCTTGCCCTGCAACCCTTTGCTCAAGCCCCAGCGCTCGCATGAGCAGGAACTCGGCCTGCAATGGCGCGGCAAGGGCTCCAGCTTGCGCATCAGCCTGTTTGATATCGATCTCGATGATGAAATCCATTTCAACGCGATCACCTTCACCAACATGAATCTTTCTCCAACGCAGCGCCGCGGCCTGGAACTCGAGGGCAAGGCGACACTGGGCGAGACCGTGGATGTTTCGGGCCGCTATGCCCACACCACCGCCCGCTTCCGGTCTGGAATCTATTTTGGCAATGACGTGTCCGGCAACGACGTGCCACTCGTTCCGCAGGAGAGGATCGGCCTCATGCTCGGCTGGCAACCGATACCGGCTACGCGCCTGTCCGCCAACGTCAATTACGTGGGCAAGCAGCGCTATGACAACGACCAGGTGAACCGCTTCCGTTCGATGCCGGAGTACACGGTCACCGACATCAAGCTGAGCCACGAGATCGGCCAGTGGCGGCTGGCCGCCGGCGTCAACAACCTGTTCGACAAGGCTTATTATTCCTACGGCATCGTCAATGGCGCGTTCACGTCCTTCAACGCCTACCCGGAAGACCGGCGAAACGGTTACGTCAGCGCCGAATTCCGCTGGTAATTTGTAGAACCCATGCCCACCCGCCGCCGTGCCCTGTTTGTCGTTGCCGCCCTGGTCGGCCTGGCGGTGCTGAGCCTGTTCGTGGCACTGGCGGCGGGCAGCATGGCGGTCTCGCTCGCTGATGTCGTTCGCGCCATCGGCGGCAGCGGCGACGGCCTCGCGGTGGAGGTCATCCGCGGCCTGCGTCTGCCCCGCGCGCTGGCGGCCTTCGCCTGCGGCGGCCTGCTGGCACTGGCAGGTGCACTGATGCAAGTGCTGCTGCGCAATCCGCTGGCCGATCCCTACGTGCTGGGGATTTCCGGCGGGGCCGCGGTCGGCGCGCTGTCGGCCATGCTGGCCGGCCTGGCTCTGGCCTTCATCAACCTGTTCGCCTTCGCCGGCGCCTTCGCCGCGATGCTGGTGGTATTCGGCCTGGCCCATGGCGACGCCAGTTGGACCCGCACCCGCCTGCTGCTGACCGGGGTCATCGTCGCCTCCGGCTGCGGCGCGGTGGTGGCCCTGATCATGACGATCGCACCCGAGGAGGAATTGCGCGGCATGCTGTTCTGGCTCATGGGCGACCTGGGACATTCCAGCAGCCCCGGGCCGGC
>JBIKKY010000123.1:0-3300 GCA_044360105.1 Sulfuritalea sp. | reverse complement strand
AATCGGGTGGAAATGTACCGACAGCCTCCACAACCTTCTCGAAAAAGGAGAGTGCTTCATCGAGCGAAAGCCCCAGATTGAGAAACCTGGATCGCAGGGAGGCTAGTTCATCGCCGAGCGGCAGTTCGGCGTGACTATCGAGCCGCCACGCACGGCTTGCCAAACGGGCATCCGCACATTGCAGGATTTCCATAATGTAGTGCGAATCAGGGCACCACTGAGGGGGGCCGTGCGCAGCAAGTTCCTCCGCAGAGGGCCGAAACAGACGGGCGGGCGGCAGCGTACAGGAAGGCGCGCTATCAACGGCCGGCGCATAGCCAAATCGCCTGCGGACTGAGCTGGCTTCCAGTACGATGGTATCGCGAAGCCCTTGCGAAATCAGCCGCCCGTGCTTATGGGCCGTTTGTCGATCCACACCAGCGGTTGCAAAGCGATGAGATGGCAAACGGCAAAAGCGCGTGATCTCGTCAAGCATAAACTGTGGAGCTGTCACCAAGTCCTCATACCGTACCGAGAGAAGCTGCTCGAGCCGGCCGTTCATCTGTACTTCGATCCCGTCGTTCGTCTTTGACCAGTATTCGACCCACAGTGCCTCGCCGCCTCCGGGGTAGAAGCGCGAGTGATTGGCAAGTGCCATACGTTGCGATTCGCCGGTAGGCGCCTGCATCAGCCATAGGCAGGGATGAGGTTCGTTCTCGGGTAGATAAACGACCAAAGACGGCACTGCCTTCATAATCGCCATCCAACTGGCGACAACAGGTTCGCAGTCGCGGATGATATGAATGATTCTTGCATCCGGGAACAGCGCGAGCAGATAGCGTAACTTGTTTGAGTTGTGCGGACACTTATTGAGAACCCGTTTGTCCGCTTGCTCCTTGAGCACATCCTGAACGTAGTAGCGATGCATTTCAGCCCGTACATCCGGCGTAACCGCCCCCTCGTCCATATGTAGGCAAGCATTGAAGCCGTTGATGCCGTTGCCAAAATGATCGGACCCCGGACTGCCAATGCCAGCCATTACGCATTGCCCGTGAGTGATCCATCCCTCGTGATCCTCTCCGTCCGGGTAGCCGCGAGTTGCTACCAAGCCGGGATGCTGTGCCAGCCAATCAAAAAGCAAAGTTGTACCTGAGCGACCGCACCCGACAATGAAGATAGGACGATCAATAGTCGGCAATTTAGCCATCAATGAAACCTCCCGCGTCCAACAATCACATGTAGTTGGGCGCAACCTAGGACAAGTGTGTTACTTGTAGATCTGCTACGTATTCGCCATGGTGCCGCCTTGACGAATAATTCGGCACTCCGTCGCCTCTCTGTACAACCTGAACTCTTCGCCGCGGTAGGGCATGAAGGCCTTCGCTATCACCCGATTTCCATCCGAATCAGAGATGTGTAAGCCATAATCGCCTGTCGAATGTGTACCTTGGATGCAATCCACGACCGGAATGTCACCAATTGCAGCAAGCACCTCGGAGGTGAGTGGCTTCCAGCTTGCATTGAAGATGGTGGTCTGTCCGCCGCCCAAGGCGGAGCACGCCGAGATCCATTTACCGAGTGCGTCTTCGTTCATGACCTCAGTTTCCAGTGCTAGGTCCGCGAATAGGCGATGCACCCAGATGGAATAGATCGGATCATTGCAGACGACGATAGCCTTGGGGAAGGGGTGTTTGGCGAGGTACGCTGAGATTGACATCTTGGATGCTAGTTCGCAGAAATTCACGAGGTTTGAATACGCCCACGATGCTTCGCGACGACCCGCTTCGGCAAGCACGTCAGCCTCCGTCGGAACGACAATATCGTCTGACACCACGTCGGACTTGGTTGCTACGAGGTAGAAATCCTGACGTCCGTTCCACTCGCCCGGGCTCGAGTGTTCTGCGACAACCATTGTGCTTTCAGAAAAGCCAGCCCTTCTGCACGCCTCCTGCAATGTTCGTCTACTGAAGAACACCAGCGGAGCCCCCCGCACAAAGTGCTCTAGGTCCACCCAAGGCGTATGGTGATTCGAGCCCCATACTTCGAGCTCCAAGTGCACATGGGAAATGCATATCACTAGCTTCCCCCCCCGCGACAACATACGGTAGCACTTCCGCAATCCGCCAATAGGATCTGTGATGTGATAGAGGGAATAGAAGAAAGTGATCAAATCAAACTGTTTTTCCCCACCGTCGAATTCCTCGAGCGTCCCATGAATTGGGGTTACTTCAGGGTAGGTTTCTCGGCAGTAATCGATTGCTGCGCGCGATGGCTCCAAGAGAACCGATTCGATTGCCGGGTATTTCTCTTTGAGGATATGTGACCAGGCACCGGTCGCACCGATATCAAGCGCAAGTGATGTTGACTTGAGGTCAACTAGCTGTTCAACGACATCAAGGCGAAAACCCGAGTAAGCACGCTGTAGGCGATCGTGCAGTTCTGCCTGGTTGTACCAGGAGTTGTAGTAATGGTCTTCGTTGTAGCGCGGGGATGCCTGTATGTCGATTTGTGGGTTTTCGAATACCAGGCCACAAGTTCCGCATAGGCAAACCCAAATCTCCTGCGACTCCTGCCACTTCCTAGTAGTTTCGTTCATCTTTCTGGATGGGATAACCTGCCTCGGGTGCGGTGTTCCGCAGATCGGGCAGTCGATTTGTTTCAGGACCAGTTTCATATTCCTTCTCCCATAGCTTTCGCGCTACCTGCGCAGGATATTCTCGGACGAAGTCCCACCATCGCCTCGGCTCACGCTGCTCAAACCTATCCGTTGAAATGCCAGCCGCAGAGCGGGCTCGACAGGGCCAGTATGAAACTCCAGATTCAGCCAACCTGAATAGCGTTCCACTTCCGCTGCTGGCAACAGCCACTCGATCCAACCTTGGTCTCCGCTCCTTCCGCTCGCTTGGTGCTTCGCCGGGATGCCGTTGGCAGTCAATTTCATGGCCTCAACTGCAGTCGGGGCGCCTTGAAAACTGGCCCGGAGATGGTAGTCCATCCCCGGTTTGACGCGAACAAACAGCCAAGCCTTACCCCGAGGCCCAATAAACTGCATTGGGAAGCGATTGGTGGTTCCGGCGGTGTCAGTCCACCCGTAGCCCGCGAAGTGACCACGGAAGTCTATGTCGACGGTCTGCTCTGGCTCGGCCAGCCAGCGCTGGCTGACAGGAGATCCAGCAGCTCTTGGCTCCACGATTCGGGCTAGCATTTCGGCGACGCGCCTAGAAGATTCGATCGATGCCGACGTGGAAATGTGGGAAAAGACCGAGAATCTATCGTCCGGCCAGAACTCGAAGTCAGTGACGACGACTTCGGGATGTCGCT